>JAZRYP010000022.1:0-95371 GCA_045600825.1 Bacteroidaceae bacterium | reverse complement strand
GTATCCGGCGCTGCGGAGCAACTTGACATTCTTGTCGCTCATCAGGCCGGCATCCGCGATGACAATGAAGTCGCTCCCCAGATTGTATCGCTGGACAAAGTCATCAACAATTGGTATCATCGTATAACCCTCGAACTGTGCGCCGTTGAACAGGGCGTAGGATAGAGGGTAACCGCCACGGCTCACGAGCAACCCGAGCACCACCTGGGGATTCGCGTTCTTACCGTCTTTCGAGAATCCGTTGTTTCGAAGGTCGTCTTTGTCCGTTGTCTCGAAGTACAGTGTGGACACATCGTAGAACAGTATCCCGATATTGCCGCCGAAAAGCTGCTTGGTATGCCTCACGCTTATCTCCTGCACACGTTCTCTCTGGGTGTTGTACAGCTTGTCCATGTAGCGGTATATCTTCTGCAGGCTGACATCGTCCTTGAAGTGACGGCGTAGGTAGTCCACTGTAGCTTTCTTGCTCATTGGTTGACAGATGCGGCCTACGACCAGATGACGTAGCTCTTCGTCTTTGATCTCATTGAAACCGATACTGTCATACACCTTGTTTATGATGGTCTGAACGGCTGTCAAGCGGGCCGATTTGATTCCCGATAATACATCCTCTGCTGTTCGAAGTTCTGTCTCTGCCTTGCACTCGAAGTCAATCAACTGCTGACCACCGTAGGTGTCTATCCAATGGCGGCCTTCCGCTTCAAGGGCAACGGCTTCTTCCTCGCTGCGTGCTATGCCCACTCTGTGAATCTCAGAGAATCGACCACCACTCTTGTCAACGACGACAACACTGATGGTCCCGGAACGGTTATGCTTCCTGCGGATGAACATACCGCAAAGGTACAAAAACGACTTGCGTCACCCAAATTACCCATGCGATAAGGCTTACAGCTATGTCAGAGGCCGATTTTCATCAAAAGACCGAAAAAGTGATAAAGTCAGGATATGCTGCGTGCCAGCGGCAAAAAGGAAGGCTATGATTTCGGCAGCAATGTCTGGGTACTGTGCGTCATCGCAGCCACTCTCCTGGGTGCTGTCAGCGCATTGTTTGACAAATATCTGCTGAGACAGTACGACAATATGCTCGTGCAGTCGTGGAGCAATTTCTACCAGCTTGCACTGATGACTGTCGGGCTGCTGGTCTTCTGGATGCCTAAGCGCAGTTCCGGTACTCCATTCCAGTGGCGGTGGAGCATTGTACTGATCTCAGTGTTCCTGACGATGGCGGATTACGCATATTTCTATGCGCTCACCTCCAGTGCTTCGATGATAACCATTGTCTCGATGATACGCCGCAGCAGTGTCGTGGTCTCGTTCCTGTGCGGCGCTCTGCTGTTCCACGAGAAGAACCTGCGCAGCAAGGCTGTCGATCTGGCGCTGGTGCTGATAGGACTATTCTTCCTTCTGACAGGCTCTATGTGACGTATGTTTGTTAACTTTGTAGCAGAATGAGCAAGATACAGAGGGAATACAAGGTTACAAATGCGCTGATGGGGGCGGATTTCCGGCTTACGGCAGTCGGCGCTCAGATTCTGATGCAGGACTGCTTTGCCGCCCTTATGGCCAAATATCACGTGGCGGCTTTCGATTTGCGTTCCCGTTCCCTGATGTGGATAATTTCCGAGTTCTGTATGGAATTCGAAGGACAGATGCCTTTCTGGGGAGATACAGTGACCGTGGAACTGTGGATGTCCGAGAAGCCCGCCATAAAGGTACACGTGGATTACCGTCTGTCTCACGGCGGAGAGGTGTTCTGCTGCGGCGACAGCGTGTGGGCCATTCTGGACATTGGGTCGCGCAAGCCTGTCAATACATCGGATGTGCTCAGTGCGATTAAGCCGACTATGGAACTGGTGCTCGGTTCTCATCGTCATCATCTGGACAAGATGTGTAATGAGCAGTACTCACTGTGTCACAGAATTAACCTGAGTGATACCGATTTCAATAATCACGTCACCAACACCACATATATGAAGGTGGCGGTCAATGCAATGCCGGCGGGATATATCGGCAGTCACAGGCTGGCGGCAATGAATATGCGCTTTCTGCACGAGTCATTCATAGACCAGGCACTTACCTGCAAGGTCTATGACACAGATGCTGCCGGCTCCTGGTTCTATGATATCACCGATGAGGACGGGGTGGTTTGCAGCCGTGCTTCCATACGCTTTGAAGATGCCGGAATGCGGCAGGAGAATCTGGATAATCTGGAGATAAGAAAAGGTTGAGAGAATGAAAAAGGTACTTGTCATACACGGCCCGAATATGAATATGCTCGGTATTAGGGAACCTGAGATATACGGCGGAGGGACATTCCCTGAACTGGAAGCTTATATTGATTCCACTGCTCGGGTGTTAGGACTTGAGGCTGAGTTCTTCCAGTCCAATCACGAGGGTGCGATAGTTGACAGGATACAGCAGGCATACGGCAATGCCGACTGCATATTGATAAATCCGGCGGCCTATACCCATACAAGCGTGGCAATTCTCGATGCTCTGAGAGCCGTCGGTCTGCCGGTTGCGGAGGTGCATCTGAGCGACATTGCCGGCCGTGAGGAATTCAGGCGGTTCTCGTACGTTTCGCTCTATGCCGGAAAGACTGTGACTGGCTTGGGATGGGAAGGCTACAGGGTGGCTTTGGAATATCTGGCCGGACTTAAGTGATTGTAATATGGATTTGAAGAAGATAAAAAAATTCCTCAACGAGGATATCTGGCGGCTTGATCACGAGAATTACGGAAAGCACAAGGGACGGGCGCTCAAGTATCTCAAGATAACGCTTTTTGCCAAGGACAACGTCGGACGCAAGAAAATCGGTCTGTGCGGTGTGGCATTGGCTTTCTTCTCCATAATGGCATTCATACCGGGCGTGGCACTGGCATTTGCCGTAACCAACGGCTTCGGCATTGATGAGAAGCTTACGGAACTGCTGCTGTCGTGTTTCTCCGGGCAGGAAGAGCTGGTGCAGATGATACTCGGATATGCCAACAACATCCTATCCGTAACGTCCAACGGTATATTCGGGGTAGTAACCTTCCTGTCGTTCGTATGGTTGGTGTTCTGGCTGATGATTCAGGTGGAGAATTCCTTCAATTACGTGTGGAACAAGGCTCAGAAGTCAAGGGCTTTTTGGAAGAGAGTGTGTGTTTATGTGGCTCTGGCGCTGATACTGCCTTTCGTTATAATAATGTTCCTCGGCACATCGCTGATGTTCACCGACGGTAACGGTCTGGTATCTCTGCTTGTAACAATACCGTTCTGGGACCAGATATCGGACCTTCTGTCCTGGCTGATAATGTACGGAGTGGCTGTGGTTGTGCTTTCTCTGATGTTCAAGTTCATACCCTCCGCAAAGGTGCGTTTCAATCATGCACTGCATTCGGCCATGGTAACGGCACTCTTCTTCTGTGGCTTCCAGTTCATCTATGTAACTGCACAGATAGCCTTCAACCGCTGGAATACCGTGTTCGGGGCTGTGGCGGCAATACCTTTCCTGATGGTCTGGCTGAATGTCTCGTGGCAGATAGTGCTGTACGGCGCGGAGCTCACGTATTCGTTCCAGCATGTTGAAGGCCAAGTAGAATCCGAGTCTGATGGAGAGTTGCCTGCAAATTGACGGTCTTGTAAAATCGTATGGCGATCTGGTGCTTATGGACGGTTTCACCATGAGCATATCGATGGGCGAGAAGATCGGACTCATTGCCAGAAACGGTATGGGCAAGAGTACGCTCCTCGATATCATAACCGGTAAGGAGGATTATAATTCGGGAAGCATAACATTCCGTCGCGACCTCAAGGTCTCGTATCTGGAACAGAGCCCGAAATGGCCGGACGGAACAAAGGTGATAGATGCCTGTGGAGGCCGTGCCGATGAGGTAGCGGCACGCGAGATGCTGACCAGACTTGGCGTGAATGAGCATTACACGGTTGTCGATAATATGTCCGGCGGACAGTTGAAACGTGTCGCAATAGCCGGGGCATTGCTTGCGAATCCCGATTTCCTGATACTTGACGAGCCTACCAACCATCTTGATGTGGAGGTTACGGAATGGCTGGAGAACTACCTGTCAGCCAATCGTCTGACACTTCTGCTCGTCACTCACGACAGATATCTTCTGGACCGGGTATGCACCCGCATTGTGGAACTGGAGGACAGACGCGCATATTCATATACAGGTAATTACAGCTATTATTTGGAGAAGCGTCAGGAACGTCTTGACGCGGAACGCGCACAGCGTGAGAGCGATGAGAACCTGTTCCGGCGGGAACTGGACTGGATGCGGCGTATGCCGTGTGCCAGGGGAACGAAGGCACGTTACCGCAAGGAGGCATTCGGAGAACTGGAGGAACGTCTGAAATTCCGTCGTGCAGAGCTTCAGGTGAATCTCGATGTGAAGGCATCGTACATCGGCAACAAGATATTTGAAATACATCATCTGTGCAAACGCTTTGGCGACAAGGTAATACTGAACGATTTCAATTACATCTTCGCCCGATACGAGAAACTTGGCATTGTAGGTGACAACGGGGTGGGCAAATCCACGTTCCTGAAAATGCTTACCGGCCAGGAATTGCCCGACAGCGGCGTGATAGAGCGTGGCTCAACACTGCGTATAGGATATTACAGCCAGCAGGGTATGGAGTTCAATCCCGGAGACAAGGTGATTGATGCCGTCACAGCCATAGCTGACCATATTGAACTGGATGACGGACGCAGGATGTCGGCATCGCAGTTCCTGCAGAAATTCTTGTTTTCGCCAAAGACACAGTATGGCTATATCGGTAAGCTGAGTGGAGGAGAGCGCCGCCGCCTCTATCTGTGTACGATTCTGATGCAGAGCCCGAACTTCCTGATACTGGACGAACCTACCAATGATCTGGACATAGCCACGCTGCAGGTGCTGGAAGAGTATATTGCAGGTTTCAAGGGCTGCGTGGTGGCTGTGTCGCACGACCGTTGTTTTATGGACAGGATTGCGGGACATCTGTTCGTGTTTGAGGGCGATGGCAGGATAACGGATTTTCCGTCATCGTACAGCGACTGGATAGAGTGGAAGACTCTGAAGGAGGCGGAGGAGAGAGCATTGTCACAGACTGATGATCGCAGTGCCTCATCCCGTCCGCGCAATTCAGAGCGTGCCGATGCCGGGCGCAAGCTCACTTTCAAGGAAAAACGCGAGATGGAGCAGATTGAGGCCGAACTTGAGAGTCTGGAGACAGAGAAATCGCAGCTTGAGGATGAACTGAACAGCGGCTCCCTGGACTATGCGGCCTTGCAGTCCAAATCCGCACGTATAGGCGAGATAATACCGCGTATCGACGAGATAACCTTACGCTGGCTCGAACTCAGTGAGAAATCCTGAAATGTAGGCTTACAGTATCGACAGAATGCTGTCAAGCGATGTTACGGTGAAGTCCGGTACGATGTCCGTGGGCGCAGGATTGCCTTTCCTGTTGACCCAACAGGTGTGTATTCCGTAATCAATGGCTCCGCGTATGTCGGCGGACAGGGAATCTCCTATTATTATGCTCTCTTCCGGCCTTATGCCCGGCATACTGCTGAAGCAGGCATCGAAATACTCGCGTGTCGGTTTGACATAGCCGATATCAAACGATGTGAACATCCGGTCAACGTATTTGTCCAGCCCGGCATCGCTTATTCTGCGTCGCTGCTGCTCGTGGGTGGCGTTGCTGACAATGCATACGGTGTATTTCGAGTGCAGATAGCTCATCATCTGCTCCGCTCCCTCCACTTTGAAGGCGTAATCCTTCAGGTGCTTTATGAAGTCCTGCTCAAACGCCACGCCGTCAGCCTCAATTACGAGTTCCTTGAAGATACTTGTCCATCTGATGCGCCGCAGTTCCTCTACGGTAAGCACACCGTCCTCAATCTGTTTCCAGAACACGGTGTTCCGTTTCTCGAATGTCTGGAACAGAGTTTCGGAAAATGGTACTCCGTGCTTCTCAGTGCAGTATTGTATGTCCGCCCTGGCGCACAGACTGAAGTCAAGTATCGTGTCATCTACATCTACCAGAACAGCCTTTATGTCTTTCGTGAAATCTGCCATAAATTACATTATGTGTCCGCCCAGCAGACGGTAGTCATTGAAGAAGCCTGGATATGACTTGCCTACGCATCCGGCATCCTGCAAGTGTGTCACACCATCGCATACCGATGCGAGTATGGCGGCTGCCATTGCAATGCGGTGGTCGTGGGCGGAATCTGCCGTACAGGCTACAGGATGTCCGCCGCTTACGGTCAGCTCATCGTCAGTCGCATCGCTGGAGATACCGAACGCTTTCAGCATTGATTGTATTGAGCTGATGCGGTCACT
The DNA here is from genome assembly GCA_045600825.1 of Bacteroidaceae bacterium. Taxonomy (GTDB): domain Bacteria; phylum Bacteroidota; class Bacteroidia; order Bacteroidales; family Bacteroidaceae; genus Colenecus. Next base: position 89,036 of record JAZRYP010000022.1, on the reverse strand, counting down.
CTCCTTGAAGCGCAGTCTTCCGACATTATGGAAGGTCGTCCTGCCATCGGCGCAGGCAGCCGCCACGGACAACGCAGGAACCAGATCCGGTATGTCGGAACAGTCAATGTCTATGCCGTGCAGCCTTGACGGATAGGCGGTTACACAGTCCTGTCCATTTCGGATCTCGGCTCCCATTTCCTGAAGAATGCCACTGACTGCGCTGTCTCCCTGCAAGGTCATGTCCGGGTCAAGTCCGTCACATCGGACCGGCTCGTGTCCGATAACTCCTGCCGTGAGCCAGAACGCCGCCGCAGACCAGTCGCCTTCCACTGCACAGCGTCGGAATGCGCTGTACGTCTGTCTGCCTTTGATCTGATATTCATTTCCGATACAGTCAATTTTTATCCCGGAATGCAGGAGCGTGTTGATTGTCATATTGACGTAAGGACTGCTCTTGAGTTCTCCTTCAAGTATTATCGTGCTGTCCGTGTCCGCCAATGGAAGTGCAAACAGAAGTCCTGAGATGAACTGTGAGGATATTCCGGCGTCAATTCTGTACTCTCCACCGTTGAGCCTGCCGTGACAGACTAACGGCATATTTCCGGGTGCTGTCATCTGTACACCGTGTGCCGTCATAGCATCGTGCAATGGCGACAGCGGCCGCTGGAACAGCTTTCCCTGACCGGTAAATGATGCGTCCGCACCGAGTACGGCGGCTACAGGAAGCAGAAAGCGCAGGGTTGAGCCGCTCTCTCCACATTCCAGTGTGATGCCCTTCTGCACCTGCCCAACCGGCCAGATACGGAATTCATTGTCAGAATATTTAATAGTCGTGCCCAGTCCGCGCAGACAGTCTGCCGTGATGCCGACATCGTCCGGAAATTCTCCACAGATAAAAGCTGAAGGCGCGTCTGCAAGCGAGGCGCATATCAGAAGCCTGTGAGCCATCGACTTTGATGGCGGTACCGTTACGCTGCCCGACAGTCTTCCGCTTAAATCCAGTGTCATCGTTCAGTCGCAGATAGAAGTTCCTTGAATGCGGCTGTGCTGACATTGTACAGCCCGCACTTGCCTATACGTTCCGGCAATACCAGAGTGATGCTGTCCGCATTGCGTTTCTTGTCGGCAAGAGCCGCGTTCAGAATATCATCCGCAGGGTAGGGGCACTCTGTGCTGAAACCGAATGCCGAGAGTTTGCTGCAGATGGCATCCGTGCAGTCCTCCAGCCCGTATGCTGCTCCTATCCTTGCTATGCGCAACATTCCCATAGCTACGGCTTCACCGTGCGTAATGCTGTAATCACTCAGCCTTTCAATGGCGTGACCTACGGTATGTCCCAGATTGAGCAGCGCCCGGAGGCCTTTATCGCGTTCGTCAGCCTCGACTATATCCCGCTTGAAGCGTACCGAAGCCGATACGGTTGTGACAATATCCGATTCGAGCGTGAGTCCGTCAAAGAACTCCCTGTCGAACAGTATTCCGTATTTTATCACCTCCGCATAGCCGTCACGCAGGATGTCGTGCGGCAGTGTACCGAGAGTATCCGTATCGCACCACACCAGCGACGGCTGATGGAATACACCGATCAGATTCTTGCCCTGCGGTATGTCTATTGCGGTCTTTCCGCCTACCGAGCTGTCCGTCATAGCAAGTAGGGTGGTGGGCACTTGAATGAAATCAATCCCACGCATATACAGAGCTGCAGCCAGTCCTCCGATGTCACCTGTCACGCCACCTCCAAGGGTCAATACGGCATCGGCCCTGCCGGTTCCGCACTCAGCCATACTGCTGATGAAATCACGCAGTGTATCTATGCTCTTGCTCTGCTCTCCGTGCGGAAAAACATATTTGTGGCACTTCATTCCGGCCTGAACAAGTGATTCCTCCACGGTTCCTGCATATAGCCTATCTACATTATCATCTGTCAGAATGACAATGTGTGAGCAGCTCAGACAGGCCTTTACGGCCGGGCCTATGTCCTGGAGAATCCCTTTGCCGATAACGACATCGTAAGGGCGCGATGCCTTTATGTGGATGGTCTCTCTCATTCCGGGATATTGTATGTCCAGCAGCGGCGGCGACGGTGAATGATGTGCTCCCAATGCTTCCAAACATTCTGTATCTTGATATTGTCCTCCTGCATAGGCCCTGTCTGGAAGTCTGCACAGTTGTGACGTATTGCCCTGCGCATTCCCTCACCGAGAATCAGGGATTCAATGCCCCTGAGATGGTCTTCCGGACGCACGGCTATCATATACATATCCAAATGCGTGTGGTCGCGCAAATCTTCGAACAGACGTATCAGGGTGAGCGGACCTATGCGGCCGTGTCCTCTGCGTATGGCGTTGCTGATGGATGGTGCCATAAATCCGAAGGCCACCACCTTGTCCTCCGGATTGGTGACGATGAGGCAGTATTCCGGATTGCCTACGAGCATCACGAGCTTGGTGTAGTTCGCAATCTGCCTGTCCGACAGAGGTACGATTCCGTGCAGCTTCTCAAACGCAGTGTTGATAATGCGCATAGCCTCGTTGATGTACGGCTTGACCTCGCTCATTGACTTGAATTCCTTCAGCCTGTATCCGTAGCGTTCCTGACACAGTGCACCCATTCTGGCTACACGCTCGGGAACCTCCCTGCCACAGAAAATCTTGCGCTCCACCCAGTCCCATTTCTTCTCCAGCCCGAGCCTCTCCATATGGTCTTTGTAGTATGGATAGTTGTAGATGGTGATGTACATATCCATCTGCTCGAATCCGTCAGTCAGCATTCCCTGCTGGTCCAGATTGGAGAAGCCTAACGGTCCGCGAAGCTCGGTCATTCCGAGTTCGCGCGCCCAAGTCACGGCAGCATTGAACAGAGCCTCTGACACCTCGTAGTCATCCACGAAATCATAGCGTGTGAATCTCAGCTGGCGGGAGTTCTCCTTTTCATTGGCAGCCTTGTTCAGTATGGCTCCGATACGGCCTACGACCTTTCCGTTGCGCTCTGCCAGCCACAGACGGCACTCCGAGTAGGCGAATGCAGGGTTGTGATTCGGATTGAACGTATCCATCTCATCGGCGATGAGGTTCGGAACGAAATACTCGCTGTCCCTGTACAGGTCAATAGGGAACTTGAAGAACCGTTTCCTGTCCTTTCTGCTCAGTACTTCTCTGACTTCAACCATAGTAGTTGTTGGAATATTTACCGCAATGCAGGGTTCTTAAGCTGGAATTCCTGTGCAATGTTGGGCTTGCGCAGATTCATCTCCACACTCTCCAGAAGCATCTTGTCAGGTGCTATCATTGTCGGGAAATTCTCCGAATCCATCGGATAGCTCTGGATTGACTCCTCCTTCGATGCCGCAATGACGTGCATCAGCTCACGGCGCTCAAAGTTCGGTGTGTCGGAGTGGATTACCGTCTCCTGGCCGGTCTTCACGTCGATGCGCGTCAGGATGTAGCAGTTGTAACTGATGTTCTGCAGCATATAAGTATGGTCGAGTCCTGCCTTCTTCGCTTCGGCAATGAGCTTTGCCTTCATCTTCGATTCGGGAATCGGATTCTTGCAGGTGACGTGCATAATGCTCATTCTTGTGTTCCCCCCGTAATTTGAAATCAGAGTGTGTCCTGTAGGCCTTGTAGCCCCGACTCCGGGCTTGCGTCCGCAAAGCAGCTGCTTCAGGATTCCGTCCTCAACGAGAACAAAGTCCTTCTCAGGCGTGACACCGTCATAGTCATACTGATAGCTGCCGCCCAACTTCTCTCCGTTGTATTCCTCCTTGTCGGAGTACAGGTGTATGGCGAGCTTGGAGTCGAGGAAACGCTTGCCGAGCAGCAGGCTTCCGTTGACATTGCCCTGCTGCATGGATGCTCCGTATCTGGCGGCGTTCATATTCCAGGTCGTTGTGGCGATGCCGTAGTTCTGGACAATGGTATTGAACGAGTATGATACGGCCTGCCTGCCCAGCAGTATAGGGCCGATGTAGAATTCATCCGTCGTCTCGGCCTCGCTCTTGCATACCATAGCATCCGCAAACTCCCTGATTCCGGCATCCAGCACGTCAGCGTCATAATCGTTGCAGTCGAACGGAATTGAGTAGGTCTCACTTATTTCCGCTCCGGTCTTTGTCCTTACCGATGCCAGTGTGCTGAGGCTGACGGATATGTATGGAATCCTCATACTGAGTCCCTCAGAGTTCAGATGATAAGCATCGGTATAATTGATATTGATGGTGACGCTGGTGTTATACAGGGTAGGATAGTCCAGATAGATTGCCGATAGTTTCTGTGCCAGGTCCTCAATCTCGCTGCGGTTGATTTCATTTCCCATTACAGACGGTGAGATATACTCTCCGCCCGGAAGTGACACGAACTCTGCAAGCGATGCCTCCTTCTCAGGCTTTGGATTGGTTTTAAGGGTTGTTTCCTTGGCGCTGAACTGGCGTATATCATTCTTGTACAGCAGGTCACCCAGATACCAGAATGAGCGGCGGATGCCATCGTAATCGACTTCGTTTCCCATAGTGATACCTGCCGGTGTCTCATCGTTGGTAAGCAGACTGTCACCAAGATGCAATGATATGTAACCGGTGAGATTGCACGGAGTGAAGTTGCTTGCTGCCAGTCCGCCGAGTGTCGTGTGCACGTACAGCGATTTTGTCAGATCAGTGCGGAAATCGGCATAGAACGGCGGTTCCTGGCCGTCCATACGCAAATCGTTCATAGTACGGTCCATCTCGTCCTTCATTGCGCGTAATATCACCTCGCTGTCATCACCTTTGATGTCCCGGCTTGCGGGTCTCTCCAATACCTGCGGCAGCTTATAGCCTGTTTCGGAACGCTGTGTCTCGACTTTGGAGATGAAGATTGTCGGGGATATTGCCGTGACAGGAACCCATCCGGACTCGGCTCCGCACTGGCCTGTGAATACTGCCGGTGTCGGGCCTCCTGCTACGATGCCGGAGAACATTGCGAGCGGAGTGCCTATCAGTGTGACGCCTCTGACAAGCTGGTCAGGACGGCCGTCGGCATATATGCGATATACCTCCACAGGATCCACGCCGAATGAGTTGATTGAACCTCCGTCGCCGAGGTATGTCAGGCCGCTGGTGGCTGTACGGAAATAGTAACCGTACTCCTTGCCCTCACCCTTGATGGCGTTGATGAGCATTTCGCGCAGCTGCTCCTCGCTGTAAGGATTGGTGTTCTCTATTATAAGGTTGGACTGGCGCGATACAGGGTCATAGCCGGCGTATGCGCGTCCGTGTCCGTTGCTGACAGGGAATCCGTCGATAGGCGTGCGGTCAAGGAGGAAATTCTTCAGCACTCCGTTCTCCACGCATTGTACGCGCTGTGCCCTGACGGCCTCATCATCGTACAGATAATGGCCGTAGAGTGACGTGCCTGCATAGTGGTCAAGCGTAGGGTCGTCAAATACCTGGAAGCTCTCAGGCAGTACCACCTCTCCGACAAGTTTCTTGAATGTCTGGCCGCCGCTCTTCATGCGGTGCGCCTCCAGACGGTGTCCGAAAATCTCGTGGAAGAACACTCCGCTGGCCGAGCCTGACATAATCGCCGGGCCTGCGTACGGGTCTGCAATAGGAGCATTGCGCAGTGCGGTGAGACGCTCTATCAAGTCGCGTGTTTCAGCGATAAGCGTCTCGTCATCGGGCAGGTTGTCGAAGGAATATGAGAACCAGTCCTTGTAGAGCGGACAGCTCATTCCGTCGGTTGCACGGATTACACCCTGAAGCATAAGGCGCACGGCCTTCCTGTTCTGCACTACCACAGAACCGTCCGTTGTTACTATATAGATACGCTCCACAGTATAGTTGATGCTTGCCACGCCCTGTTCCAGATTCGGACACTCTTTGAATGTGGCTGATACGCGGTCCATACGCTCTTCCCAGTATTTTCTGTCGAAGCTGTATGTCTGCCCGGAATATGCGGGCTCATAATATGTTTCTACCGGTGCATCGGAGAAGCAGGGTGCCTTGTCCTCATTGTCGGCGTTGGTCTTCATTCTGGATACGGCATCATTGTAGTTGTTCAGAGCCATATCGTAGCGTTTCATAGTCTCGCCCCATATTCCCTGCCTTACAGCCATAATGGCATTGTCGGTATAAGGAATTGCCTGTGAACCTCCGTTTCCGCCGTAGTATCTGCCCTGACTCTGATTCTCGTACTTGAAATTGTCAAGTTCCGGTGATCCGACACGTACCTGCGGCGTAATCTGCCTGTTCCGTGATTCATTCGTTATTGAGACTCCGAAATTGCTGCTGACCGATGCCTCGTATGTGTCATTCATCCTGAGTGACATGTAGTAAGCAGGGACAGGTTTCTCCTTCAGCTGGTCCATATTGAACTTCAGTTCCTCGCGCATGGCGCTCACTATCGGGTCACTCTCAATGGTCTGTGCCAATGCCGTCTGAGCCATCGCGGCCAGACATAATACCGCAAATGAAAAAACGCTTGTCCTTGTCTGCTTCATAATATTGTGTTCAAATGTTTCGAAATACTTTCTTATAATGACTCTTTGCTCATCATCGAGTAAATGTATGAAGGACTTTGTGACAGAAGAATACAATCCTCGTTCTTGAGCATAGAGTATATTTTAGAGTTGTATATTCTGTAAAGAGCCTCCTCAAGCGATACTGCATTGTCTGCAATGTAGTATTCTGTAATTTTATCTATGATTCTATTCAAAAGGTATTCTTGCGTCTGTTGCTGGCTCATATCCTTTTCAAAAATGACAGCGCTCTTGGAGTGCCGAAAAAATACTGGTTGTTCAGATTCTTGAATTCAAGTTCTCTGGAAAGCTCATCCAATGTGATGGTTCCTTCATCATATCGTCCTAAAAGATAAGCTACGCCATCATTCGCGATTGGACCATAAATGATGTCAAAATCGTGATTGAAGTGCTGCTCACGATTGCGATTCCTGTATATGAATTCTGCCCAATCTTTTGATGGTTTGTCAAAATTCAAAATTTTCAAACCCGAGGTATATGCTTCATCTTTCAGGAATTCGTATTCCTGAACGACAGGCGAGCCTCCGAATAACTTGGCTCGCTTGACTGCCAATGCAGTTGCTTGTTCCTTTAAATCGGTAAGGTAGAATCCTCTTCCGAAATCTTTGAACGGATTGGACTTGCCCAAGTCTATTTCGTTGAAATCAATATTTGTTCCGTGATATAGGATCATGACAGGTAACCTCCGTTATTATTGCAACATACAATAAGGTCATCAACAGCATCATCCAGTGATTGCAAGTGCTCAATCTCATAGAATTCCACCAAGAATGACACACCTCCAAATCTATACAAGTAATTGAAAGCATCATCAGTTGAAAGATGGAATCTTTTACCGAAAGCTCTGATACATGCGTTTGTATATGGAATCAAGTATTTTGACATACCGCAAATTTATAAGTTTTTGTAAGACTTACTCTATTATAACTGCTAATTTTACCTAATATCCTTACTTTTAATCCGGGTACCGAACTTTGCACGGAGGACAATCAGGGAACTGCGGTCTTCCGGGGCGGGGTCCAGTATTCCTGCGGCTGTCGGCGCGAGCTCATAGTCCGGGTCGCAGGGGTAGGGAACATTCAGCAGGGCTGACAGCTCCTGGCGGTTGCCCTGAAAGACACAGTAGGTGTAACCGTCGTGCATACAGAGCGGAACGATGTCATGAAAATCTCTCAAATTGAATGTCCCGTTTTCTTTCACAGGGATGAACACCGTATATTCCATGCAGAGGTTGTCCTCGTTGCAGATGGCGTACAGATAGCGGCTGGACAATGTGTCCTTCTTGCCTAACTGCGCGGATTCCCTGTTGTCGCCTATCCAGAATGACTTCCTGTCATTGTCGCAGTGGAACAGATTGCAGCCGATTGGAATGTAATGCTCCGCTATTGTCGTGTCTCCTACCATATAGGCTAAATCATTGTAGAAAATATTCCTTTTGTCATCGGGAAACCCGTGAAGCCGGCCCATTCTGTTATCGCCGAATTGGACGAGATACGCATCTTCCAGAGTTTCCGCATTGTATTGTATGGCACGGCTGATGAAGCCTGGCAATGATATGTATGTCCCGTTATTGTCGCGGCTGATGCAGCGGGTGCCGAACATCGAATAGCATATCAGGCTGTTTGCATTGATGGAATCCATCGCGCCTGTATCAAGCCTGTATCTGTACAGGTCATAACTCTGAAAGCTTGGGGGTATTACAGGGCTACCGGCAACAGAAGTAAACTTATATGAATTTTTGTAGCCTTCAAAAATCAGAAGATCATCATCAATGCAGGTTATTTTCTTGTCATAGCCGGTGATGTCAAGCGTGCCGGTCTGCCGGAACGACGGAACGGAATAGCACAGGATAGCCGCCTTGTTCTCTTTCGTCACATAGAGCGTCTTACGGCTCGGAGAGTATGTGCAGCTTAATATGCGGGTGCTGTCAGCCCCGTCTGCGGACAGACACAGCACATTGACAATGCTGTCGTCCTCAATGCAGAAAATGCGTCCCATATCGTCCTGCAGGAACGAATAGTCCTCATATACCTGCATATCCGTGATGCGTCCGGGAGCCAGAGCTTCACTGAATCTGATGGATTTTGTACCAATATCGGTCGCTACATCCCCAATGCTGACAGGCATCTGGCATTTTATGCCCGTTGCATTTCCACTCAGAAGTATGATGTTGTCCGGTCCTGCACTGCCGGTAGTCGGAGAGCAGGAGCAGAACATTGATATGATGCCGGCCAGAAGCAAACCGGCAAGGCTGTTTTTTCTTATATTCATAATAGTGCTTGCTTTAAGATTAAAATATGTCTGACGGGTTCAGATCCAGCAATTTCAGCCTGCGTTTTATTTGCGGCAGCTCCTGCTCAATGAATTCTCTGCGCTGCTGTTCAAGTACGGTGTCGAACGCACCGTCGGCAATGAAGTAGCCTATGCCGCGCCTGTTGTAGATGATGCCCTCGTCGGTGAGTTTCTCATAACTCCTTACAATGGTGTTGGGATTTACCTGAAAGTCGGCTCCGGCATCGCGTACAGATGGTATCCTGTCGCCCGGCTTCAGCTCGCGGCTCAGAATCCTGTCGCAGATTATGTCTGTAATCTGCAGATATATTGCTTTGTTTCCGTTAAAGTCCATAGTGCGTAGAATAATGTTTATTAATTCTGAAGTCTCCTGATTCTGTAATATACCGGTATGCACAACAGCAAATATACAGCTATGTCTTTAACGAACAACAGCAGCGTAATGATGTTGTCGGAAGTACCGTCCTGGAAAAGTTCTTCCAATTTGTCCAGAAGGAGAATGTGCAGCACAAAATGTGCGGTGAGGAATGCCAGGCCTGCAGCCGTCTTGCCTTTCCTGCATAGTATTGAACTTAACAGGAAGAATATTGAGACGAGCATTATCCTGATGTAGAATAGGACGATGAACAGTCCGCTCCTCAATTCTTCTGCGTCTATACCGAATACATCCGCTATTATAGGGTAGGGCTTCATAATCATTGTGAACAGGCAGCCCCCGATCTTTTCAGTACCTATCAGCATACATAGAACCCAATCCACCGTCAGGTACAGTGTGACGGATGCCATAGGTATCAGTATCGTGGAGATGACAGCCATTGATGCCGTCTTGGCCTGCGATGTCGCGGGGAGCATAAGGAAACTGCTGCCGGTCTTGCGCTCAGTAATGCGGCCATAGCATCTGAACGGTACGGTGCAGGCAATTATGATGGCAGTGACATAGAAGTATATGTATCTGGCCATGACGGTTGCCGTAATGCCGGCTTGAGTGCCGTTCTGTATCAGAGCCTCTTTCTGCGCGTCGGCCGGAAGATTTATAATCAACGGAAAAAGTATGCATACAAGCAGTATTCCTCTCATTTTGTCAAGGCGTGATATTGCGCCCCGCAAATCCGTAACGAAGTATTTCATATCCATAGAGCTCATAATTTTTTATTGCGTACGATTATAAACAGGGCCACGCACATTATAAGACTGATTATGGGTGCTGCTGCAACATCCTTCAGACTCAGCGATACAAAAGTTCCAACCATATCCGGCGGACATACGAAGAACGTATTGCTCACCCAGTCCTCATGGTGGATTCTGTTTATGAGAGTAGGTACATAATCGGGATTCAGCAACTGATTGAGTAAACTGATAACGGAGGACACCCCAATCAAGTGCAGCAGTATGCCGAAAGTGAATTTCTTTTCCCTGAATATGACTGCCGAGATAATGAATGTAAGCGCCGTGCACATATAGGATGAAATCACCGACTGGAAGGTGTTGACCTTGAGGACTGTAACTGTATTTTCCGGACTGTTTACCGTCATATAAAGGTTCTGAAAGATGTAGGCGATGCTTAACTGCCCGGTTCCTTTGTCAAAAGCGCCCACCAGGATGCTGTCCGTAAGCAGATAAACGCCTGATAACAGAGCCGGTGCAATGACCAGGGTAATCAGAACCATCGACAGGGTCTTCTCGAACGAAGAGACAGGAAGCATAAAGAATCCGCTGCCTTGCCCCCGCTCAGTTGTCATTCCATAACATCTCAATGGAATTGCAATTCCGATTATTGACAATATTATCAATACTAAAGATAGTTGCAGCCCTGCTTGTATGGTTAACGCCTCGTAAGAAGGATGATTGTCATATACGCGATTGTACATAAAGACACGCAGTACAGGCAATAGAACAGCCACTCCGAAGAGTGTCCAGAAACCGCCCAGACGGCCGGCCGCTCTTTTAAGCTCGGTCAGCAGATATGCCGCGAACCTGGCAGGATTGAAAATCTGGTTCATACTTTGCGCGTTCTATTTGTTGAACATTCCCTTGATAAGCTCCTTGTGATGGTGGACCGTGTTGAACAGGGCCTCGATGTTTACCTTGCTCTCGACGTGCTCATCGTTGGCACGGACCTGTACCGCCATTCCCGGTGCATTCTCGCTGTAGAGGGCATCCGGAACCGGCTCGCCGGAATAGTCGAAATAGAGCTTGTCCGCAATCTCGGCAATGGTCGCGTTCAGCAGCACATCGCGCTTGTCCATTATGATTATGGGGTCAATCATATTCTCGAGGTCGCGCACCTGATGGGTGGAAATCACCACCACGGAATCCTCGCGCGTGTATCGGCTCAGCGCCTTGCGGAACAGGGCCTTTGACGGAATGTCCAGACCGTTTGTCGGCTCGTCCAGATAATAGTACTTGGCATTGCAGGCCAGTGCGAAGGCTATATACACCTTCTTGAGCTGTCCGTTAGACATCCTGTCCATCCTCTGCTCCGTGTCTGATTCGAGAAGCGCCATAATCTCATTGAACTTGTCCATATCGAACCCTGTCCAGAAACGGCCGTATTCATTTGCGAATGCCGATGCCTTCATAGCCATAGGAGATACCTCGTCGGGCAGGTAGTACTGGTTCGCAAGCTGTTCGGGAGTGCGCTTGAACGGGTCTTTGCCTTCCACGAATATCGCTCCTTCCTTCGGCCTTTTCAGACCGCAGAGAAGTGTGAGCAGCGTGGTCTTGCCGACACCGTTTTCACCGAGGAGACCGTAAATGCAGCCGTCGTTCATCTGCATTGATATGTTCTCCAGAACTTTGTTGCCATTATAGGCGAAATCGAGATGCTGAATTTCAATCATATTTTTATTGTTTTAGTGTACTAATCAACTAATACACCGCAAATGTAAGGCAATCCGATGCAATGCTCCAAATTCCAAATCAACAAAATAATCGAATTTAACAAATATTAACAACTATCGTCTGGATAATAAAGCAATCCCGGAGAATTTTGATGTCCTCCGGGATTGTAGTTTTATGCGTGGTTGCTTATCAGTAAGACTTAGAAGCCCATACCGCCTCCGAAGCCGCCCATGCCGCCTCCGAAGCCGCCGCCCATGCCGCCACCGAAGTCGCCGCCACCCATCATCATACCGCCGCCGAATCCCATGCCGCCGAAATCTCTTTCAGTGACCTTGATGCCCTCCGGAACAGTGAAGATGTCAGCCGGAACTTCACATTCCTGAAGTTCTGTGACGGTGTTCAGCATCGGCTCGTCATCCATAAAGCCTGCTGTCTCTGACTGCATTACGATACCTTTATATACCCAGTATCTGTTGGTCTGATACTGCTGCATCATAAGTACTCTTACAGAATAGATTGTACACTCTCTGCCTGCGATTACCTCGGTACCGAGTTCCTGAACCTTGTTCTTCTTGATGGTCTTGGCATCCAGAGCATTGAAGTTGACAGGTGCAGATGTGGTACCACCCATACCGAAGCCACCTCCGAAACCGCCGCCGAAGCCGCCACCCATACCTCTGAAGTTCATCACCGGCATCTTGGTAGCTGTCTTCTGCTCCTCGTTGATGGTAATTGTGGCACCGTCAGCATCGGTGATGGTACGTGTGGTACGTCCACCCATCTTTGATACTGTAGCCTGCTTTGCGCCATAGTCATCGAAATAGACCATAGTCACGTTCTCTGCATTCTCATCCCAGTTGAATGCCGGCATACCCTCAGGCATACCCTCGCCGCCCTGCATGTTGGCGAAGCGTTCACGCATCTCCGGAGTGATGTTTGCACCACCGCCCATATTGCCGAAACGCTCACGCATAGCGGCTGTGTCAATATTCTCAAAGCGCTCACGCATAGCAGCCATATCGGTTGTTGTGATGATGATACCTGATTTGATTGCATAGATCGGAGCAGCCTCCTCGTTCTTGTCCTTCTTCGCGGCTGATACTGATGTAACAGTAAGCAGCAATGCGAGAACTGATAAAATTCTTGTCTTCATATCTTCCAATTATTTAAAAATCAACTGAGCAAAATTATACAGACCGTATTTCCATACCACGAAGTTGTGCTCTCCCTGCGGATACTCTATCAATGTGCAGGGAACGCCGTTCTCGTCGCAGAAAGCCTTCAGACGTGAGCTGTTGCCCATCAGACCGTCGGCACCGCCGCAAACCATCCAGAGAAGCTTGTTCTCAGCCTTGGTCTTCTCCACATCCGGAATCAGCTGCTGCGGAGTCCTGGTGTTCGGGGCTGATGAGAAGCCGCCTACGTAGGCGAACTTGTCCATATTGGCAAGACCGAAGTTCAAGGACTGGCCACCACCCATTGACAGACCGGCAATAGCGCGGTGATCCTTGTCTGTATATACGCTGTACTTGTTCTCAATGGCAGGAATAAGGCTGCCGATGAGATCCTTGTCGAAATCGTTGAACGCCATAAATGAACCCATTCCGCCGTCACGAGAGTCATTCTTTGCTGCACGGCCGTTAGGCATTACAACAATCATGTCGGCAACTTTCTTGTCAGCATAAAGGTTATCCATAATGATGTTCGGTACACCACCGTCGTTCATCCATTCCCATTCGTCCCCGCCAATACCGTGAAGCAGATACAGCACGCTGTACTTTTTCTTCGGGTCATACTTAGGTGGCAGATATACGTTGCACTTGCGTGTGGTACCTACCGATTCAGATGCGTATTCTATAAGTTCCACACTACCGCGGTCAATACCCTCGCGTTCCTGGTCAAAGCCCTCGGGAGCTGCTACGTACGGATCAAACTTCACATTGGTCGGCGCTCCACCGAACATACCCATAGGGATGCTGGGCTCCTGTGCGTAAACTCCACCTGCCAACACTGTCAGCATAGCGGCTGCGAGAAAATACTTCTTCATAACAATTACTTCTATCTAATGAGATTAATTATTTGCTGTTCTTGTCTGTCGGCTGGCTGCCTTGTCCCATAGGCTGCATAGGCCAGTGCGGGGTCGGAGTATTGTTGCCGTTGCCGGGTGCCTGGAATCCGAATGGAGTCGGGAACGGAGACTGCATCATAGGGTTATGCATATTCATTGTGCCCGGGAAATGATAAAGTCCCATCATATTGTGCTGGGCCGGACGCTGCATTTCCTTGATCATATCGCTTGCGAACTGTGTCTCGGCAATCTGAATCCTCAGCAGTTTGCCGGCAGGAACAATCTTCTTGAATTTCTCCAGATATTCCTTTTCCAGCTTGGCTGTCTGTATCTTGGCATTGGCCAGATTGTCAATCAGCTTCGTATATTCCTCGTCTGACAGATGGCCGCTCTCGCTGCGCATATTGACAGTCTGTCTGGCGTTTGCATTGATTTCGTTCTTTTTCTGCTGAAGCTCGAAGTAAATCGGGAAGAACTTCCCGGCCTCGTCCTCGGTCAGTCCAGACTTGTCGGTCAGATACTTCTGCTGCCTGTTCCTGAACTCTTCGGGAGAGAACTGCGGGGTGCGATGCTCGGCCTGTTCCTCCTTGTCCTGATTCTCAGCAGGCTTCCTGTTCCCTCCGAATCCGAAGAACTGCGCATTGACCGTCTGTCCGGCCACGAGCATAAGAGTCAGCAATATGAATGCGATTTTTCTCATAGATGGTTGAATCCTCCTGTGTTGGTAAGTGAGCAGTAAAGTGTATATTCATCAACCATCGCGGTCTCGAAGAATGACTCGATGTATTCGTCTGAATACACCTGCGATGGAGCCTCGGCGGTCTTGACATCGTATTTGCCATCTGTCAGGCTGACTGCCGTGTTGATGATAAAGAACATACCGATGAACGATGCGGCTGCATAAACCCACACCTTCATTCTGGTCCAAGGAGTAACCTTCGCAGGCTTCTCGTGCTGAATCTCCGGTAACGCAGCCATGATATTGGCCGTCAGATTGTCAAAATAACCCTCCGGGGTTGTGAACGGCCTCCGGTTACCACATTTTTCAAATATTAATGTATTTTCTTTTTTCATTTGCTTTTTTGACATCTGATAATAAAAAAGGTTTAATCCAGATTGTTGAAATAGTCCTCGATTTTCTTCACCGCAATATGATATGATGCCTTGAGCGCTCCGACGCTTGTTCCGAGTATATCAGACATATCCTCATACTTCATCTCATCAAAATATTTCATATTGAATACCATACGCTGCTTCTCCGGCAGTGTGGCTATTGCCTGCTGCAGCTGCTCTTCAGTTTCGTTGCCGTCAAAGTACGGGTCTCCCTCAAGACGTTCGTCCAGGTTCACGTCCGGATCGTCAATGGCGACCGTCTGAATCGCCTTCTGCCTGTTGATGAATGTAAGCGTCTCGTTGATGGCTATCCTGTACAGCCAGGTCGATATTTTGGAGTACCCCTGAAATGAGTCGATGTTCTGCCAGGCCTTGATGAAAGTGTTCTGCAGCAGGTCGTTGGCATCGTCGTGAGAATACACCATATGACGGATCTGCCAGTACAGCTGCTCGCTGAATGTCCTGACAATCTCCTCGAATGCCCTGCTCTTTGACGCATCGTCTGCGCGGAGCATCTCAATTACTTTCTTCTCATCAAATGCCATTTGCCTCCTGCATCAGGTTTGATTCCGCGAAGATAGGAAAAAATTTCAGGAGATTATCAGATAATGGGGATTGTGAGACCTTCTTTTGATAGCACGGTGTCAGGAAAAATCTCCTGTGCCTCCCGTAGCAGAATGCTCTCGTCATCGTATTTGGCAGAGAAGTGGCCGAGTGCCAGATGTGATGCGCCTGCCGCGAGCGCGGTTTCGGCAGCCTCTACGGCCGTGCTGTGGTGATGCAGCCTGGCACGCTCCACATCATTGACGCTGTATGTACAGTCGTGATATATCAGATTCGCGCCTTTCAGCTGACTCACCATTTCAGGATTGTATTCGGTGTCGCAGCAATATGCGTAGCTGCGTGGCGGGTCGGCAGGGTAGGTCAGAAGGGAGTGGGGTATCACCGTGCCGTCGGGCATCGTAAAGTCGCCTCCGTCCTTGATGCGCCCGAAGTCCCATTGCGGAACCTTGTAGAAATCGGCCATCTCTCGGTTCAGGTGGTCTGCCACAGGCTTCTCCCTGAACAGAAATCCGGCACAGGGAATGCGGTGTTTCAGCGGAATGGTATCAATCCTGACGGAGCGGTCCTCGTAAATGGTCTGTATCACGGCCGGGTCAAATCCCTGGAACACGACTTCAAACTCAAGCTCGCTGCAGTAGAATGCAAGTTCCTTTTCAAGAATATTCCACATATCCGCGGGCGCGTGTATATATAGAGGTGCCGTGCGTCCGAGCAGTCCGAACGATGACATCATTCCTATCAGGCCGAAACAGTGATCGCCGTGCAGGTGTGATATCAGGATATGGTTTATCTTGGCGAAAGCTATGCGTGAGCGCCTTATCTGAATCTGTGTGCCTTCACCGCAATCCACCATAAACAGTTTTTCGCGGATGTTCACCACCTGCGATGAAGTGTAGTGCTTTGGGCTTGGGGTCGCCGAACCGCACCCGAGTATAGTCACTTCAAATTTTTCCATTCCGAAACAGATTTCTGTACAAAAGGCCGGGGCGATGGGCTCCGGCCTTTGGCTTGTGGAATGTCAGCGGAATCAGTTCTGCTCGCCTTCGAGCTGCTGCTTCAGAGCTGCAAGAGCATCGATGTCACCGAGAGTGGTGGATGCTGCCTGGTTCTGGATAGCCGGTTCCTCTTCCTTCTTGGCGGAAGCCTTGCGGGTCTTCTTCTCTGCCTTAGCCTCTGCTTTCTGGATATCCTCGTAGATACGGCTGTGTGACAGGATGATTCTCTTTGAATCCTTGTTGAACTCAATGACCTTGAACTCCAGAGTTTCGCCCTGAGCTGCCTGTGAACCGTCCTCCTTGACAAGATGCTTCGGAGTGGCGAATCCCTCGACACCTTCTGCCAGAGAGATGACGGCACCCTTGTCCATCATTTCGATGATCTTGCCCTCGTGGATTGAACCTACGGTGTAGAGAGCCTCGTAGTTATCCCAAGGATTCTCCTCAAGCTGCTTGTGACCAAGGCTCAGACGGCGGTTCTCCTTGTCGATGTCAAGGACGAGAACCTCAATCTGTGAACCGATTGAGGTGAACTCTGACGGATGCTTGACCTTCTTGGTCCAGCTCAGGTCACTGATGTGAACCAGACCGTCAACACCTTCCTCTATCTCAACGAAGATACCGAAGTTTGTGAAGTTGCGTACGGTAGCCGTATGCTTTGTGCCTACTGCATATTTCTCGTCAATCTTCTCCCATGGATCAGCCTTGAGCTGCTTGATACCGAGAGACATCTAGCGCTCGTCGCGGTCAAGAGTCAGGATGACAGCCTCAACCTCGTCACCAACCTTGATGAAATCCTGTGCTGAACGCAGGTGCTGGCTCCAGGACATCTCTGAAACGTGAATCAGACCCTCTACGCCCGGAGCAATCTCGATGAATGCACCGTAGTCGGCCATAACGACAACCTTGCCCTTGACAACGTCGCCTACCTTCAGGTCGGCATTGAGAGAATCCCATGGATGTGGAGTGAGCTGCTTCAGACCGAGAGCGATACGCTTCTTCTCATCGTCGAAGTCAAGGATAACGACGTTGATCTTCTGGTCGAGCTCGCCAATCTGCTTAGGATCGTTCACGCGGCCCCAGCTGAGGTCTGTGATGTGGATAAGTCCGTCAACACCACCCAGGTCGATGAATACACCGTAGGATGTGATGTTCTTGACAGTACCCTCGAGTACCTGACCCTTCTCAAGACGGCCGATGATTTCCTTCTTCTGCTGCTCAAGCTCCTCTTCAATGAGAACCTTGTGTGAAACTACCACGTTGCGGTATTCCTGGTTGATCTTGACAACCTTGAACTCCATAGTCTTGCCTACGAATACATCGTAATCGCGGATAGGCTTGACGTCGATCTGTGAACCCGGCAGGAAGGCCTCGATGCCGAATACATCGACAATCATACCACCCTTTGTGCGGCACTTCACGAATCCCTTGATGACTTCCTGTGAGTCGAGAGCCTCGTTTACGCGGTCCCATGAGCGTGATGCGCGTGCTCTCTTATGTGAAAGCAGCAGCTGACCTTTCCTGTTCTCGGTGTTCTCGATGTAAACCTCCACCTCGTCACCTACCTTGAGCTCTGGATTGTAGCGGAACTCGCTGACTGGAATGATACCGTCTGACTTGTAACCGATGTTGACGATTACCTCGCGCTTGTTGATAGCGATGACTGTACCGTTGACAACCTCATCGTCTGCAACCTTGTTGAGGGTTGAGTCGTAAGCCTGTTCCTGCTGCTCCTTTGTCTGAGCTGCTGCTGAACTTCCTTTTTCAAAAGCTTCCCAATCGAAGTCCTCGATAGGAGCTACATTCTTAAAATCTGCCATTTAAATTAAAATTAAATTAGTTGGACAATATGTTGTAAACACAGCAAAACGCGCTGTTCGCGCTTTGCGGGTGCGAAATTAATAAAAATTCAGTAAATCACCACATTATTGGTGAAAATTGTGATAGGCTACGAGACCTTCCATCGGACTTTTCAGTATAGTCCCGACAGACAATCCGAGTGACTCTGCTGCCTCGGAGAGTTCTGCGGAGAATGTGGCTGCCAGTGAACCGACAAAATTGACGGGAAGCCATGCGCGGTGGTAATTCATCACGTTCCGGCGGAAGAATTCCTGAAAACAGCTGACCAGCATCTTGTGTACCTCCGGTATGTCACGCTTTTCCTCAAGGAACGGCGCGAAGCCGGCCATATAGCGGTTGGCCATAGGTTTGCGATAGACATTCTCGATGATGGAATCTGTGGTAAGGTTGTATTTCTGCATGAACTCATCGGCTACATCCTGAGGCAGCTGGCGTTTCAGGCAGTCGCTTATGAGCCTGCGTCCGATTGCGGCACTGCTGCCCTCGTCACCGAGAATATAGCCGAGTGACGGTATCTGGTCAATTATCCTGTCTCCATCGTACATACACGAATTGGAACCTGTCCCGAGTACGCAGGCAATGCCCTCGCTGTGGCCGCAAAGCGCACGTGCCGCGCCCAGCATATCGCTATCGACGGTGACGGTGGCGTTGGTGAAGAAGTTGCCCAGAAGGCCTTTCATCTCATCGCATATCGTTGCAGTGGCACATCCGGCACCATAGTAATGTATTCTGTCAATCTGTTGCGGAGCTATATCTTTCATCTCCGGAAGCAGTTCGGCAACCAGAATCATGTTTATCGTCTCCTCGTCCTGGTGGCAGGGGTTGATTCCCTGCGTATGTATCGTCTTCAATAAGGCTTCCTGCTCACAAATGCTCCAGTCCGTTTTGGTGGAGCCGCTATCCACAATCAAATACATATCTATTCTGTCCTTTTACCGAAATTCCTGTCAAATTTAATAAGAGCTGTCACGATAAATGTCACACTGCAGCATAAAATTATCCACAGGAAGAACATTTTGTACCCCATCAGTTCCTGAAGCTTGCCCGAAATCATTCCAGGCAGCATCATTCCGAGTGCCATTATGCCGGTGCTGATGGCGTAGTGCGATGTCTTCTGTACGCCGCGCGAGAAATATATCAGGTACAGCGTATAGCCCGTGAATCCGAATCCGTAGCCGAACTGTTCCAGCAGCACGCAGGATGTCACAATCCAAATATTCTGCGTGGGGAAGTAACTCAGATAAACATATACAAGGTCGGGTACCGATATAGCCAGCACCATTGGCCATATCCAGCGTCCGAGTCCGCCGCGCGATATCGCCGCACCGCCCAGGATGCCTCCTGCCAGCAGACCTATCACGCCTATCGTGCCCTGCGCCAGTCCGATTTGTCCTGTAGTCAGTCCGAGACCTCCGTTGGCAGTGTCATCCATCAGGAAGAGCGGACTTATCTTGGTCAGCTGCGCCTCCGCCAGACGGAAGAACAGTATGAACAGCAGGGCGCGGACTATGTACGGCTTTTTGAAATAGCTGATGAAGGTGCTGGCAAAACCGCGCAGCAGCGAGCCTGCAGTAAGTTCTGATGCAGCCGCATCGCTCTCGGGGCGGGGAAGCGCGAACGAATGGTACACCGTCAGACATATCATGATTGCAGCCGCAACTATGAATGATATGCTCCAGGCAGATGCCGGGGTGCCGGTCTTCTTCTCCAATGCTCCGACCAGCATCAGCAGTCCGCCCTGTCCGGCGATGGATGCTATGCGGTATGCCGTGTTGCGTATGCCTGCGAAGAATGCCTGCTGGCTGTCCGTCAGCCCGAGCATATAGAATCCGTCAATGGATATGTCGTGTGTGGCGCTGCTGAATGCCAGTATCCAGAATATGGCCAGAGTCCATTGCAGAAATCCCGCAGTCGGTATTGTAAATGCTATTCCGGCGAATCCGGCTCCGAGTATCAGCTGCGTGGTCAGTACCCACCAGCGTTTGGTCCTTATCAGATCGACAAACGGACTCCATAGCGGTTTGATGACCCACGGCAGATACAGCCATCCTGTGTATAGTGTGGCGGCGGCATTGTCCAGGCCCAGCTGCTTGTACATGATTACGGAGATGGTCACAACCAGAACGTAGGGAAAACCCTCGGCGAAATATAGTGTCGGGACCCAACTCCATGCCTTTGAATTCTGTAAGCTCATATCTTATTGCACCTCTTTTATATAATGGAAACTATCTGACCTGCCTTTTGTAATGCCTCGGGTTTGCCGGCATCGACCCAGTCCTCACCACTGCCGTCTATGGCTTTGAGATTGAGCATTGACGCGCAGTTGACGTAAAAGTCTGTTATGCTGAAACGCTCCTCTTCAACCCTGTCCAATAGTGGCATAGTACTGCGTGACAGTACGTGTATTCCCTGAAATGCCAGTGGTCTGCACTTGGTTTTGTCGAAATCGCTGAACGGTGAGCGTGTCTCTCCTGTCTTTTCGTTGCCCCATCCGCGCAGGCGCATCGCATCGTCAAAATAGAAATAACGTGATGTGGAACGGCTTGCGGTAAGAAGTGTGACATCGGCACAGCTCTTCACGTGTGTCTGGTACAACCCTCTCAGGTCAGTATTCGAGAATATATCCACATTGTGGACCAGCAGGGGTGAATCGTCGCTGACCAGATGAAAGGCCTTGCGTATGCCTCCGCCTGTGTCAAGCAGCATATCGCTTTCGTCGGAAACTATTATGTCAGAATACTGGCTTTGATTAAGAAAATTCCTTACTTGTCCGGCAAAATGATGTACGTTTACGATAATGTGGTCGAAGCCTGCCTTGCGTAGCTTCTGTATCTGATGCTCCAGCATCGTGTGCCCTGCTACATTGACCAGGGCCTTGGGTCTGTCGGCGGTAAGAGAACCGAGGCGTGTGCCGAGACCGGCTGCGAGAATCAGGGCGTTCATATCTTTCTGTATAAGTTCAGTTCGCGATGTGTCACCAGAATCCGTATCCGGCCGCCGAATGTCTCGTGAAGGTGTGCGGCCAGACATTCCGTGCAGCGTACAGAACGGTGATGTCCTCCTGTACAGCCGAAATTCACGGCGAGGCTGGTAAACCCGCGGCTGAGATATTTGTTTACGGCTGCATCGACCAGTCCATAGACATTCTGCAGATAGACCTGTATTTCTCCCTGTCTGTCCAGAAATTCTATCACCTCGCAGTCGCGTCCGGTCAGAGCCTTGTATTCATCGTACAGACCCGGGTTATGCATACTGCGGCAGTCAAATACGAATCCACCGCCGTTGCCGCTGCCATCCTCGGGAATACCCTTGCGGTATGAGAAACTGGTTATCTTTACGGTCAGCCTGTCGTCGGCAGAGTGCGCCGGTGACTTGTAACGTGTCAGTTCCGTGAGCCTGCACAGGATATCTGCCATATACGGGTAGGTGTCGCGGATAACTGTCTGACCGGCAATGTCACGCAGGTTTGCCATAGCTGCCGGCATACAGTCCAGGAACTGCTGCTTGCGCTCGAAGTTTCCCCGGTAGCCGTATGCTCCGAGCACCTGCATTGTCCGGAACAGCACGAAATGAATCAGACGTGTGCGGAACGCGGTCTCGTCAACTTTCCGGTATTTTGACAGAGATCTGATATATATATCGGTCAGCTCATCTTTCAACTGCTCCGGATATGCCGCACGTACCTGCCACAGGAACGATACCAGGTCGTATTCTACAGGACCTCGCCTGCCACCCTGAAAGTCTATGAAGCGTGGCTCTGAGCCGCAGACCATTATGTTGCGTGACTGGAAATCGCGGTACATGAAGGTGTCGAACGGCTCGTCGGTCAGCAGAATATCGGCCATACGTTCAAAGTCGTTCTCAAGTCTGTCCTCGTTGAATTCCAGACCGGAAGGCTTCAGACAATAGTATTTGAAATAATTCAGATCCCAGAATATGCTCCGGCGGTTGAACGACTCGACGGGATAGCAGACCTTGAAATCCATTCCCTCCGCACCCTGACATTGAATATCAGCAAGCCGGCTAATCGTTGTGCGCAGCAGATTGAGTGTACCGCTGTCGTACGTACCCGTCTTGTGACATTCTGCAATATAGTCGTACAGCTGCGTATCGCCGAGATCTTCCTGCAGATAATGCATGCAGTCATCGGATACGGCGTACAGCTGTGGAACTGGCATCCCCTTGGAATATAAGTGTCTGCATATCGATATGAATGCTCTGTTCTCTTCGTAGGACGTGCCGATTACGCCGATGGCACTGACGCCTGCGGCGCTCATACGTATGTATTTGCGGTCCGAGCCTGCGGATTTAAGGCTATCAGTCTGTGCGGGGACTGCTCCCGCCCATTTTTTGAAGAGTTCTTTCAGAATTTCCATAACTGGAATGCAAATGTAGTCAATTTATGAATATCGGGCATATTACTTGTTTTAAGATAAATTAGAGTATCTTATGATGCGAGCTATGAAGTTTTGTCGTAATTTTACGCTGAAAAATGTATGAAAACTAATATGAATGAAATGAAGAAACTGAATCTGTTGCTTTTGAGCATGTTGATATCCGTGCCTCTCGGTGCATTGGCAGACAATAATGATTTTCGTGCTATTGATCAAAAGGAAGTGGTTGAACTGGAGTATAGCAATACCAATATCGATGAGAACGGCAAGAGAAACCGTGGCAGCTATCTTACCAATCCTTGGTACAGTAACTGGTCTGTAGGCCTGTCCGGCGGTATTCAGACTATGGTGTCGGGAACTGGTGAGCATAATACAGGATTTGATGTAGGTACAGCGAGGCTGACTCCTTCAATTGAGCTTACTGTTGCAAAATGGTTTACTCCTGTAATAGGTGTCCGCTTCGGGTTCCAGGGATTCTGGTTGGAGGAACACTTTAAACTTCCGGATGATATACACAAGTACAATCATTATACTCCAAAGCACGATGAGTATGATAATAACTACTACACCGAGACTTATTTTCACGGTGATATGATGTGGAATATCATCAATTCCTTCTGGGGATATAAGGCCAACCGCTTTTACAATGTGATTCCTTATGCTCAGTTCGGATATATGAGGCTGTGCCATCCTGATGATCCGATTTTCAATACTGCCCGTAGGGATAGGGAGTTCCAGATTGGGTTCGGCATTAACAATACGTTCCGTATCTCAAACGCTTTCCAGGCTACGCTTGATTTGCGCTGGGGCAATATGGACGGGCGTTTCCACGATATCCGTGAGGGCGAGCGTGTGAATCATTTCACTCTCAGCGCGGGAATTGCCTACAATATAGAGAAATGGTACTTCGTACGTGCCAAGTCGATTGAGGCGGAACGCGATCAGGCCAGAACAGATGCTATAGTAGCTATGACTGCACTGAATGAGATTGTCGGACAGAACGAGACCCTCAAGGAGGAGGTCGAGGAGGTGAAAGCTGAACTGGCAGAATATGAAAAACTGCCGAAGGAGGAGTTCCAGAAGCGTGTGGATGAGGCAGGACTGGTTGTCTATTATGAAATCAATATCAGTAAGCCGAACTTCTCGGAACAGCATCATATTGATAAATATGTCAAGGAAACGCTCGAGCGGGATCCGAATCACGTATTCTATCTGACTGGTAGTGCTGACGAGGGTACTGGTAATATCGAGATCAACACACGCCTGAGTCACGACCGTGCGTATGGCATAAAGGAGATACTGATGAAACAGTATAATGTTCCAGAGGACCAGATTGTTATAAAGGCTACAATAATTTCGGCCAAGCACGAGGACGGAAGTCTGGACCGCTGTGTTCTGCTGGAGAACAGGTAATTAATTTTTACAAATCGTATATTCGGGACGGGCGCTGAAAGGATTCGGCGTCCGTCTTTATTTATGCTAATTATCGGTTAAAGTAACTTTAATTATTAATTCTAATAGAATAATATCTATATTTGTGACTTAATAGAACAGGCTGATGACAGACGGCGATAGCGAATGCTGGTATGTGTCCAGAACCCGTAGGGGACAGGAACTGACTATCCGTGAGAGACTGGATAAGTTTGGAATCAGGAATTTTGTTCCTGTCAGCCGGATTCTGAGAATCAGGAACGGCCGGAAAATAGAGGCTACGGTTCCTCTCATATCCGGAATGGTGTTTCTGAGAACGACTAAAAGCATAGCCTGCGCCTTGGCAAACGGACACGGACTGCCTCTTTTCTATATGATTGACAGATCCACAAACCGGATGCTGGTCGTGCCGGACAAACAGATGGATGATTTCATCCGGGTGGTGAGCGATGAACCGGAAGGCGTGGTGCTTGAAAGCTTCATCCCTCATCAGGGACAGAAGGTGAAGATTGTGAGAGGAAATCTGGCCGGTGTGGAGGGCGAGGTGCTGTCGGTGGATAATGACGCTTATCTGGTGGTCAGTGTCGGAACGCTGCTGAGTGCCAGGATAAAAGTGCCAAGAGGCTGTTTGGAGCCTGTCAAGTGACAGGATAGCTCTTTTAATGAAGAGTATGTTTATTTGTCTTGGTTTAGTGGATGCATTTATGTCGCGTTCATTGGCGAAGCTGTATATATTGATAAAAAATAGGGTTGAAATATGATAGATGATGTAAAAGAGAAAACCGTTGTTGTGAAGCGGAATCGTAGGGTCAAGGCATTGCTGCTGGATTTGATTGTATCGTCGGTGGCATCGTTCCTTGCTATGCTTTATGTCAGGTGGACTACAGCACCGGTATTTGAGTTCGGGCATTATCTGACAATCTGGGTGGTATGCGGATGTGTGTCATCACTCATTGCAATGCTGGTGTTCGGTACGCATAAGGTCATGATGAAGCATACGACAATTGCCTCAGTCGGTAAATTGCTGATGGTATCCATCCTCAAGGAACTTATATTGTCAGCATTGGTGTTCTTCGGTCTGCTTCAGTTCGGTGAGATGTTCCAGTTTAAGGTGTTGGTTCTGATATCGGATCTGTTGGTAACATTCATATTGCTTGTATTTACGAGGATTATGGTGCTGCTCATTTACAAGGAACTCCGTGAATCGCTTGACGATACGATAGAACGTATTCCGGTAATGCTTTACGGAGTTTCTGATAAGGCTGTGTCGATGGTGGTACGTCTGAAACACAGTGAGCATTATATAGTTCAGGGATATCTGACACGCGAGAAAAGAAAAGATGGACTGATAGCGCAGGATTGTAAATGCTATTATTTTGATGATGAGCCGAGTTTCGAGCAGCTTAAGATCAATCTGGGTTTCCAAAGTATTATTTTCGTGAAGGAGGAGGATTGCAAATCGGAAAGCCAGCCTGATGGACTTGTGCAGATGTGTTTCCGTCACGGAGTGCAATGTCTTACCGCTCCGAAGATTGATCAGGTTGACTTCGGTGGAATCTCGAAAGGTGTTGCGACATCGGCTGTAAACAGTTTTGTCGATTACATTCCGGACGGTATGTCGTCATTTGAACGTAACACAAAGCGTATTGTGGATTTTCTGCTGTCGTCTGTATTGATGGTCGTGTTCAGCCCGTTGTTCCTGATATGTTATATTGCCCTCAAGAAGGACGACGGAGGCCCTGCCATCTACAAGCAGGAGAGAATAGGACGTTTCGGACGTCCGTTCTATATCTACAAGTTTCGTTCCATGAAGGTGGATGCTGAGAGTGCCGGTCCGGCCTTGTATTCGGGCGATGATGATCCGCGTCTTACCAAGGTAGGCAAATTCCTGCGTCTGCATCATCTGGATGAACTGCCTCAGTTGTACAATGTGTGGAAGGGTGATATGGCTTTCGTAGGCCCACGCCCGGAGCGCAAGTTCTACATTGACCAGATAATGGAACGTGATCCGCGGTATTATTTCCTGTATCAGATACGGCCGGGAGTCACATCGTATGCTACTTTGAAGAACGGCTATACAGACACTATGGACAAGATGCTGCGTCGTCTGGAGTATGACCTGTACTATCTGCGTCACCGCTCGTGGTGGTTCGATATAAAAGTGCTTTGGCAGACATTTGCGAATATTGTCTTCGGCAAGATTTTTTGATCATTGTGGAAGAGGATTTGATTTATGGATACAGTTTGATTTATGAAAAAGGCAGTAATAACGGGTGTTACAGGTCAGGACGGAAGCTATCTGTCTGAGTTCCTGATAGAAAAAGGGTATGAGGTACACGGACTGATACGCCGCAGCAGCGTGGATTTCCGTGAGAGAATCCAGCATCTTGAGGGCAATCCTC
Organism: Bacteroidaceae bacterium; assembly: GCA_045600825.1. GTDB lineage: Bacteria > Bacteroidota > Bacteroidia > Bacteroidales > Bacteroidaceae > Colenecus. Next base: position 62,581 of record JAZRYP010000022.1, on the reverse strand, counting down.
ATTTCCATCTGCACTATGCGGATATGGGTGACTCGATGAGTCTTGTACAGGTAGTCGGACTTGTCCAGCCTGACGAGATTTACAATCTGGCGGCACAGAGCCACGTGCAGGTCAGTTTCGACTCTCCGGAATATACGGCTAATGTCGATGCCACAGGTGTATTGCGCGTACTTGAGGCTGTACGTCTTTGCGGACTTGCTGACAAATGCCGTATATATCAGGCAAGTACCTCGGAATTGTATGGCAAAGTGGAGAGCGTGCCTCAGAGTGAGACTACGCCTTTCCATCCATACAGTCCGTATGCGGTAGCCAAGCTGTATGGCTTCTGGATTGTGAAGGAATATCGTGAGGCTTACAATATGTTCTGCTGCAACGGAATCCTGTTCAATCACGAGTCGGAGCGTCGCGGTGAGACGTTCGTGACACGCAAGATAACGCTTGCCGCAGCGCGAATCAAACAGGGATTGCAGGATAAACTGTACCTCGGCAATCTTGATTCACTGCGCGATTGGGGCTATGCCCGTGACTATGTGGAGTGTATGTGGATGATTCTGCAGAACGGCAAGGCCGATGATTTCGTTATTGCCACCGGTGTCCAGCATTCTGTGCGTGAGTTCTGCTATCTGGCGTTCAAGTATGCTGGCATAGAGCTGCGCTTTGAGGGTAGCGGTGCTGATGAAAAGGGTATCGATGTGACAACTGGCCGTGTTCTCGTTGAAGTGTCTCCTGATTTCTATCGTCCTACCGATGTTGTGAATCTTTTGGGCGATCCGTCGAAGGCCCGCCGTGAGCTGGGTTGGAATCCTTCCAGAACATCGTTTGAAGAACTGGTACATCTGATGGTTGAGGCCGATATGGCCAAGGTCGCTGCCGACGGAGCCGCTTCCAAGGTCCGTACCAATCTGGCGGAGTATTTGGAGAAGGGTATTGTAAAGTAGCTTTTCCGATGGAAAAAAAATCAAAAATCTATGTGGCCGGACACCGCGGAATGGTGGGTTCTGCCATTGTACGTGAATTGCAGCGTCAGGGATATGAAAATCTGGTTCTGAGGACTCACAAGGAACTTGATTTGTGTAACCAGCAGGCCGTGAATGATTTTTTCGCAAATGAAAAACCGGAATACGTGTTCCTTGCAGCGGCGAAGGTGGGTGGAATTGTCGCTAACCAGAATGCGTTGGCCGACTTTATGTATCAGAATATGATACTTGAGATGAATGTCATCCACGCTGCCTGGCAGAACGGCTGTAAGAAGCTGGAATTTCTGGGCTCAAGCTGTATCTATCCGCGAATGGCTCCGCAGCCGATGACCGAGAGCTGTCTGCTGACAGGTGAGCTTGAGAAGACCAACGAAGCATACGCACTGGCCAAGATAAGCGGCCTGAAATATTGCGAGTTCCTGAACCGTCAGTATGGTACGGACTATATTTCGGTGATGCCGACGAATCTGTATGGCCCGAACGATAACTATCATCCTGAGCACAGTCACGTGCTGCCTGCACTGATACGCCGCTTTCACGAGGCCAAAGTCGCCGGGATTGCAGAAGTGACCTGCTGGGGTGACGGCAGTCCGCTCCGCGAATTCCTGTATGTGGATGATCTGGCTAACCTCTGCGTGTTCCTGATGAACAACTACAGTGGTAATGAGACTGTCAATGCCGGTACCGGCAAGGAACTGACCATAAAGGAACTGACAGAACTGGTTGCAAATGTAGTTGGCTATGAGGGTGCGATAAAATGGGATACAACCCGTCCAAACGGCACTCCGCGCAAGCTTCTTGATGTGAGCAAGGCCACCGCATTGGGTTGGACCTACCGTACCGAACTTGAGGATGGCATCCGTCTGGCATATCAGGACTTCCTGACCAACCCTATGCGTGCTGAACGCTAAGGACAAACTTAATAAAAACATAACAGATGGCAGAAGGAGAGAAATGGGACATAGTCATCAAGCCGAAAGACAAGCTGATGTCTGTGGATCTTGGTGAACTGTGGAGGTACAGGGATCTGTGTATGCTCTTTGTCAAGAGGAACATCTACACATCCTACAAGCAGACAGTGTTGGGACCGCTGTGGTTCGTCATACAGCCCTGTATGACCGTGATTATGTATATGGTGGTGTTCGGCGGTATCGCCGGAATCCCCACCGACGGCGTGCCGCAGCCTTTGTTCTACCTGGCCGGCGTGTGTATGTGGCAGTACTTCTCCACCTGTCTTGGACAGTCTAGCAATACTTTCCGCAATAATTCGGGCATTTTCAGCAAAGTGTATTTCCCAAGGCTGGTTTCGCCCATCTCCGACCTCATCAGCAACCTGCTGAAGTTCGGCATACAGTTTATGCTATTTGTGGTGGTTTATATCTTCTACGTCCTGAACGGCATCAGCGTGACTCCCAACTGGTACGCGCTGCTCTTCCCGGTGCTGGTGTTGATGATGGCGGGGATGGCTCTGGGATTCGGCATCATCATCAGTTCTATGACCACCAAGTACCACGACCTTTCCATACTTTTCGAATTTTTCGTGCAGCTCTGGATGTATGCGACACCTATCGTTTATCCTCTGAGCCAGGTTGGAGACAAGGAATATTTCGGCATCTCCCTAGTTACCGTGATGAAGCTCAATCCCGTCACTCCTGTGATTGAGACTTTCAAATACGGTTTCCTCAGCGCCGGAGAATTCATCGGCTGGGGCTGGATGGCGTACAGCTTCGGATTTGTGGCCCTGCTCCTATTCTTCGGCACCATCGTGTTCAACAAGGTGCAGAAGAGCTTCCTGGATACGGTGTAAGATTATTATTGAAAAGACAATTATGGCAACAGCAATAGAATTTGATCACGTAGGGAAGCAGTACCGTCTGGGACTGGTGTCGATGGGTACGCTTGGAAACGACTTGAAGAGATGGTGGACGACCAGCATCCTGCGTAAGGAAGACCCGTTTCTGAAGGTAGGCGAGGTCAATGACCGTTCCGTCAAGGGTGAGAGCGAATATGTCTGGGCATTGAAGGACATTGACTTCAAGGTTGAACAGGGCGACGTGGTGGGCATAATAGGCCGTAACGGAGCAGGCAAGAGTACCCTGTTGAAGCTCCTGAGCCGTGTCACCGGTCCTACTGTGGGAGAAATCCGCGCACGTGGCCGCATAGGCTCGCTGCTTGAGGTGGGAACCGGCTTCCATCCCGAGATGACAGGCCGCGAGAATATCTTTCTGAACGGTGCCATTCTTGGAATGACAAAACAGGAGATAGACCGCAAACTCGATGAAATCATCGACTTCTCCGGCTGCGAACGCTACATCGACACCCCCGTCAAGCGCTACTCCAGCGGTATGATGGTCCGCCTCGGTTTCGCCGTGGCAGCGCATCTGGATCCGGAGATTCTTGTTGTTGATGAGGTCCTGGCCGTAGGCGATGCGGAGTTCCAGAAGAAGGCTATCGGCAAGATGCAGGACGTGAGCAGGGGCGAAGGCCGAACGGTGCTGTTTGTGAGCCATAATATGGCGGCGGTAAAAAATCTATGTAAGCGAGGGATAGTACTTGATAAAGGAACGGTGGTGTGTGACGATACAGTAGAAAATGCGATAGATTATTATATCGGAGATTCTTCTATAGGTAATGCAGATGATGTGATTATCTCTTCGGTTTCATTAAAATCATCGTTAGTTAATGTAGATTCTGTATTATTTAATGGAAGTGAGTCACGTATTGCAAATATTCCAAGCAATCAGAAGGAAATATCCATTTCTGTCAAAGGTGAATCACAATCCAGATTGAAAGTCGATCTTTCAATAATGGTTCGCTCCCTTGACGGTACGCCACTCGCTTCACTTTCGGAAGGCCATTTTACAGGAGAAAATCAGGTTGTTGAAGCTGGACGGTTTTATATTGAAAAGAGAATAGTACTCCCTAAGTATTTATTCAGCGGAGATTGTTATATAGATATCGCACTTCATCAGCCTGGTGTCTGTATGTATTTTGATGCTCAGAGAGCAGTAAAGGTACACTTCGAGGGCAATATGGGACAATATGGGCATGCACTTGATATGAGGTATAATGGCTTTATGGGATTTGAAACAATTTCCGGCAAATGATTTTTCTCTTGAGAGTAAGGAACTTTTTCCGTCATAAATGGTGGAATTGGCGTTTGAATTATCATTTGTCAATGGTTTCACCATTTGCTCCTTGGGCATATGTGTCATATTTGTCAGATGTTTTTAACCGTCAGAATGACGCTGGCTATATGAATGGTCACCAAAATAGGAGAGAGGCTATCGAAATAGTTCGAGTTTTGAATTCATCTGGCTATAATGTTTTAGTTCATAATTTTTCTTCTCCTGGAAGATTGCCGTTCCTGCCGGTAAAATTGGTTTTTGGACTTGAGCCGAATTTCAACCGTGCATCAGCAAAGTATCCTAGTGCAAAAAAAATCTATTATGCTACCGGAGCCCATTATCGTCATCAGAACAGCCAGGTAATCAAAATGACGGATTATGTCAATGAAAAATATGGTGCCTCCATTCCATATCGTAGATTGGTTTCTGAACATAATTCATACGATATTGCCGATGAAATACTTCAGATTGGAAGTAAGTATACCATAGAAACTTATGACGAGAGTCGGAAAAACAAGATAACGATAATTCATCAGAGCTCTCAAGCTGAATGTATAGTGAAGTCGTTGGGCTACTCAGTTGAGAATCAGTATTTTTTCATGGCATCATCAGGGAATATGCTTAAAGGCTTACCGCTTGTTCTTGAATATTTTATTTCTCATCCGGCATTGACCGTTAATATAGTAGGTCCTATTGAAGATGACTATTATGCGTTAATGAAGAGCAGATTGACTCCGAATATTCTTTTTTATGGATTTTTGGATGTTAGAAGTGATAAAATGGCAGAAATAATGAGCCGTTGTAATTTTCTGATATATCCTTCTGGCAGTGAAGGAGGATGTCCCGGCGCTGTTTTGAATTCCATGAAAAACGGGCTGATTCCGATAGTTACAAGATGGGCAGCGTTTGATGAAATAGAAGAGTATGGATTCTTGATGGAGAAGTGGAATGTGGAGTCGCTTGAAGCGGGTGTAGATTGGAGTCACTCGTTGAGACGGGAAGAAATATGCTCGTTAAAATCAAAGTGTGTCGATTTTGTCAGTAATACCTATTCCTTGAAAAGATTCAGTAATGAATTTAAACGGTTTATTGACGGATGAAAGACTATGTGTTATGTTCTTCATTTGAGAAGTCAAGTTTATTCGACGTTATAAAGAAATTGAAAAACAAGAATAAACATTTTTCCTGCAAACTTTTTTAGGCATATGTGATTTATAAATGTGTTGTTGAAAAAAATTATTAATTGAAATGTATGAATGTTTTTCTTGATTCCCAAGCCTTTGAAATGCAAAAGTTCGGAGGGGTGTCACACTCCTTCGTGGAGTTGGCTTGTGCTATCAAGAGAGATGGTCATAATGTCTGTATTGGTGTTAAGGAAAGCAGCAATGAATATCTGAAGGAATCAGGACTTGTTGGGGATTTTCGTCCATTAGGATATAGACAAAAAAAATGGTTCGGGCACGAACAATATTTTCATGGTGAGGATAGAATTAAGCGTTGGATAATCAATGCTTTTAATTATCCGATGAATCCAAATCTGGACTTTTGCGTTAAATTGTTGAAACGGCAGAATTATGATGTTTTTCACCCGACTTACTACGACTCATATTTTCTACCATACTTGAAACATAAGCCTTTTGTGCTGACTGTTCACGATATGATGCCTGAGTTATACCCAGCGTATTTTCAAAGGGATGATTTCCAAATTCTCCAGAAAAAGTTGCTCTGCCCACTTGCCAATCACATAGTCGTGCCTTCAAACAAGACAAAAGAAGATCTGATTGATATCTTGAATATAAATCACGAAAAGATAACGGTTATTCCTCACGGATATAGGAAATGTGATTATTGTGAATCAGAAAGTCATTTAACTATTGATTTTCAGTATGTCCTTTATGTAGGGCAACGCAACGCATACAAAAATTTCGATTTATTTGTGAAGGAATTCTCGAAGGTGTCAAAAGATTATCCGGAAGTTCATTTGTTTTGTACGGGAGTTCCTTTCGACGAAGCGGAGAAAAAGCTGTTTGCAGAATGTGGCGTTGTTGATAAGGTTCATCAAAAATTCGCTTCCGAGGCAGAACTGCAGTATTTGTATCGTCACGCCATAACATTCGTTTATCCATCGGACTATGAAGGCTTTGGTATGCCGATATTGGAGGCTTATGCCAATAATTGCCCCGTTATGCTGAACAATGCGAGTTGCTTCCCTGAAGTTGCTGGTGATGCCGCCATTTATTTTGAGCTAGGTAAAGGTCGCGATTCGGATTTCTATGATAAGTTGAAGTATCTGTATGAAATGTCCGCTGAGGATAGAAATCAACTGCTTGCAAAGCAAGAAGAGCGTTTGTCTCTATTTTCATGGGAGAAAGCGGCTGAGTCACTGATTAAAGTCTATGAATCGGTTATATGAATTAAATGAATCTGATGCGATGGTATGCTAATATGGTTGCGTTTTAAACTATTATTCATATATTTGTGTCGTATTGGTTTATTTTTGCACTGTTATGACTGGTATATACGCTTTAAATGACAATCGAATTTGCGTTTTGGCAGGTAAAAGGCTGAGATCGGAAAGACTGAAACAGAATATCACTCAAGATGCATTGGCCCGTTCATCCGGTATATCATTGTCTTCTGTCAAGAAAATTGAGAAGGGGGAAATCGGTTCTTTTGATTCGTTTGTCCGTGTGCTCAGAGTTCTTGGCAAACTTGACTGTCTGACTCCTTTGATTGAGGAAGATGAGATGTCTCCTAACGAATATTATGAATTCATGAATTCATTGAAGAAACATCAGCGTCGGCGTGCGACGTCATCTGAAAAAAAAACGAGCGAGGAGATTTCTGAATGGTAACTGTTGCCAATGTGATTCTGTTCGGCAGGCCGATAGGTACATTGCTGTGGAATGATAATCGCGGTATAGCTCAATTTGAGTATCTGCCTGAATTCGCCTCCGGTACAATCGACCCCTCTCCTTTGATGATGCCTCTGCGTCAGGGGTATGTGTATTCTTTTTCAGATTTGACTTCGGGAACATACAAAGGTCTTCCGGGAATGTTTGCAGACTCGTTGCCGGACACTTATGGGCGTGCAATATTTGACAAGTGGTTGGCTTTGACGGGTCGTACTACATCGAATCCCGTTGAGTCTCTTTGCTTTCTGGGCAAACGTTGTATGGGAGCTCTTGAATATGAACCGGTTCTGGGTTCTCCTTCTGACACTGATTCGGTGTTTGAAGTCAGTTCTCTGGTAGATGCGGCAAGAGAGGCGTTGTCTGGAAAAGAGGCTTTTATTACGAATATTGATGACTGCAGAAGAACTGCAATTGCGGATATTCTACGTCTTGGTACTTCTGCCGGAGGACAAAGGGCGAAGGCGTTGATTGCTTACAATAAGTCAGATGGTGAGGTCCGCTCTGGTCAGGTACCTGCTCCTGACGGATTTGATTATTATCTCTTGAAACTTGATGGGGTATCAGTGACGGCCGGATTCCGTGAGACTGATAATTTCGGCCGGCTTGAGTATTCCTTTTATCTGCTTGCCAAGGAATGTGGCCTTGAAATGACAGAATGTTCTTTGCTTGAAGAGAATGGTCGCGCACATTTCATGACCAAACGTTTCGACCGTGAAAATGGACGGAAACTGCATATGCAGACGCTATGTGGAATTGCTCACTATGATTACGGCATCCGTCGTGCATACTCGTATGAACAGGTCTTCAGTGTGATGCGTCGTCTTCACTTGACCTACTCCGAGGCATCTCAGATGTTCAGACGGATTGTGTTCAATGTTGTTATGCGTAATCAGGATGACCACACAAAAAATATATCCTTTCTGATGCGGGAGAATGGCAAATGGAGTCTGGCCCCAGCTTATGATGTAGGGTATGCATATAATCCGTCTGGGACTTGGACATCTTCTCATCAGATGTCGGTGAACGGCAAATTCGATAATATCGGTAGGAAAGACTTATTGGAATTGGCTGCGGCCAACAATGTCAAGAATGCGGCAGGAATTATTGACAGCGTCTGTGAAACTGCCGCACTTTGGCCGCAGATTGCGATTGATTGTGGCGTTCCTTACGATACCGTCAGGATGATTTCAAAGAACAGTTATGAAGCTTTCGATAATAACAATTAATCTCAATAATGCCTCAGGGCTTGAAAAGACTGCAGAGAGTATTGTCAGCCAAACTTTCAATGACTTTGAGTGGATTGTCATTGATGGCGGTTCCACCGACGGAAGCGTGGATGTGATCCGAAAGTATGCCGACAGCATCGCGTATTGGGTATCTGAGAAGGATTCCGGCATTTACAATGCTATGAACAAGGGAGTGAAGGTCGCGAAAGGGGAATATTTGCAGTTCTTGAACAGCGGGGATTGGTTGGCAGATGATTCTGTACTTCAAGATGTTTTCTCCAGACATCTTTCCGGAGAAATCATATATGGGAATATAAATTGCTACAAGGATTTACGGTTCTGTTCTTTTACTGAATATCCAGCGAAACTGAGCTTGGATTTCCTATTGCTCTCTGCAATTGGTCATGGGGCTAGTTTTATTAATCATAGCCTTTTACTATTGAATCCGTATGATGAAAGGTATCGGATAGTTTCAGACTGGAAATTCTTCCTTGTGGAAAAATTAAAAGGCTCCTCGTTTGAACATATTGATAGGTGTGTATGCTGTTATGACTTATCGGGAATAAGTTCAACAATGCTTGAACTCAGAGATAAGGAAAGAAATGCCGTCACTGAAGCATTATCCTCGAAAATTATTGAATATAAAATCATACAATCTAGAGATGTCAGTTCTTTTCTTGCGAATGTTTCACAAGATGAGTTCATAGAAATATGCAGAAGCCATCCTATCTTAAGGAAAGTAATAACAGCAGTCGTACTTTTGATGAAGAGAAAATAATATGAAATCCTCATGACCGCAAGCGCTCGTCAAAGAGAATGAAAAGTTATTTCCAGTAACCGTCCAATTTCCACGTCTTGACGTGCGTTGTTCAATCTAATACCTTCGCGGTTGAACTTTTAATCCCCAACCGCAATGTTTAAGACCCAATATTTCGAGAAGCTGTGGCTCGGCAACAAGACAGAAGGCGAATCGAACGGTTTGAGCATTGAACGCTACTGCATGATGGAGGACGTTCCCTACAGTCAGTTTGAAAAATGGTTCCGTTCCACCTGCAAGGAAATATTGCCCATCTATGTGGATGGCGCTCCTGCAATCAAGTGTGCAAGAACCGTCCGGAAAACAGGCGAGAACGCCGTGAACCGCAAGTTCCGCTTCGCCGACCACAGTCAGAAGGGTACATCGGTGAAGAAGCAGGCTGGAGGCCGCGATGATGACAGGGACGACTTTGACGGCACGCAGAATCCTGATGCCGGCATTCCGGAAATGGTAACCCTCCAATCAGACGGCTACAACGCTTATAACTACATAGACAATCAATTGGTCAAGATAGATCATATCTGCTGCCTGGCTCACGCCATAGCCAAGTTCAAGTACGCTCAGGAACAGGGTCAGGACGATTGCGCCACCTACTTCTTTGAAAGGATAGCGAAACTGTACCAGCAGGAAAGCGGGTGCAAGCGTCAGAACCTCATTTTCGGTGAGATAAAGACCCGCCGTAACAGTGTCAAGACGGCCGACATACTGACAGAGATGAGTTGCGAGTTAATGCGGCTCCGGGATGACGGCTCTCCGAAGGGCGACCTGATGGAGGAGGCCCTCTACTATCTGGACCATTTTTGGAAACAGATCTTCAACTACCGTAAGGAGGGAGCTACAGCATAGATAACTCGATAGCAGAACAATGCATCAGACCTCTGATGCGTGAGCGAAGCAACTCCATCCACTTTGCCAGTCACAGAGGTGCCGAGGTGTCTGCAATCTTCCACACCATCTTCTCCACCTGTAGGATGGTTGGGGTGTCAGCGCTGGATTATCTGAAGCAATTCTTTGAGGCTATTCTGGCTGGCAGAACAGATTACAACAATCTGCTTCCCCCCAACAATAGGCCTGAAAAACAAATAAACCTTAAAGTTTTGAGAGAATATTTTGCAGTATCCGTCTCAGACGGTGCTGAAAATGGTTATTTTTGCAGGAGGCGTGGAAATTGGACAGTTGCGAATAACTACTACAAGTCACAAACAATTTAATTTAATGCGCATTCTTTTTATTTCACACGATTCTTCATATTCGGGAAGCCCTTTGGCCCTTCTCAATGTAATCAATGAATGCAAAAGTTCCATTGCTGATTTTGATGCCTGTGTGTTACTTCTAAAAGACGGTCCATTGAATAAAGAGTTCGCCAAATTGTGTCCCGCTGCAGTTGTTGATCATTCCGAGCCATTTGCCCACAAGATTCTGCGTAAATTGAAATTGGCAGGAGAATGGAAGCCAAACTACCTGAAGCAGGCAGGAGGCACGTTTGATGTTGTATATTCGAATACTGTCGCTTCTTTGCCTGTCGCCTTAGAGATTAAAGCCAAATACGGAATTCCAGTTATTGTGCATATTCACGAAGCGGAGTATCTCCTGAATATTCATAATACGGCAAAGGACAAGTTAGCAGAATGCAATGGATTCGTTACTGTAAGCGAATTGTGCAAAAGGACTCTTATTGAACAATATGGAATTAATAAAGAAAAAATCATTGTCAGATATCCGTTGTCTCCATGGATTGGTTTGCTGACAGGTAAGAACTTTTCAGATATAGCGGTTTCTAATATTGCAATTGAAGAAAATGATTTCGTCATCGGCATTTCAGGTGCGACATATTGGCTGAAATCAGACGATTTGTTACCTATAATAGTAAAGAGATTTTTCCAGAAATATTCATCTGCACAGTGTCGGTTTGTAGCTCTTGGAATGGTCGATGAAGCAATTAACAGAATAAAGTATGATTTGTCAAAAGCTGGGATTGCTGATAAAGTTTCAGTATTGGGACGAGTTGATAATCCATTGGATTACTATTCCAATTTTGATATTGTCATTGTTCCTTCCAGAGAGGAAAGTTTCAGTTTGGTCGCACAGGAGGCGGCACTAATGAAAAAACCGGTAGTAATGTTCCGTGGAGCAACTGGAATATCTGACATACTTGATGATTCAGCAAGTGTTCAAGTTCCTTATCTTGATATTGAAGGATATGTAGATGCCATATTTTATCTTTACACGAATCCGGCTGCTTGTTCAAAAATCGGTTCTCGTGCACGTGAGGCTATATTAGCCTGTGATTTTGGTATAAATTATATGGAGATATTTAGAAGTTGTATTAGGAGAGATTTTTGCGGTAACCACTTCGGACCCCACTCATCTGACCTGTAATTGTATTGAGATTGTCATGACAAAAATAGCGAACAACATAAGAAGGATGTTTGGCTACTAAACGACTTAACATTACAAATAATTGAAATACTGTTTCTTGTTACCAGCATATAAAACTCTGTTTTTTGAGGATGCACTTGGAAGTATTCTTGGTCAGACATATACAGACTTCAATGTCATAGTATCCGATGATTGTTCTCCGGAAGACCTGAAATCAACAGTGGAAAAATTCAATGATTCCAGAGTCTCTTATAGACGAAATGAACGGAACATTGGGGCAGAACGGCTTGTTGACCATTGGAATATGCTTTTGGAAGTTACTGATGCGGAATATGTAATCATGGCTTCCGATGATGATGTGTATGATGCCGGCTATTTGGAGGAAATGAATCGAATGATTTCTGCTCATCCTGAAATTGATGTTTTCCGTCCCAAATTGAGATTAATAGACAATGAGGGGAAGGAATTCTGGAGAGAAAAGGTTATGCTGGATGACGAAATCGTTTCAAGAAGGAAACTGGCATCCTTGATTGCTACCGAAAAATTCCTGTCTGGCATCCCTCAGTTTGTTTTCAAACGTAAGGCACTCATCAACTTGGGAGGATTCATATATTTTCCATACGCTTGGTGTAGTGATGATGCTACGGTAGCCGCTCTATCTCCAAATGGTCTTGCAGTCTCCTATAAAACCCTTTTTTCTTTCCGTTTCTCCGGCATTTCAATTTCAACTAGAAAAAATCTGACGGAAACAGAATGGTCCGGAAAGTTGTACGCTATGGCCGATTACGTTCAAAGAGCCTCTGAATACTATAATACAAATGAAGATGATAAGGTGCTGTTATCTCAAATGTATCATAAAGCCAGAAAGAATACCATTGTAATGTTGAATGATGCGACATTCGGAACTTTCTTTAGGATGATGCAATATATCAGAAGACTTAAGACTCCACTATTTCCGTTTTCTTGGAGAGTAAAGAGATATGCAGGTCGCATATATCATAAAAACATAGAAATACTTTTCAAAGAAAGAGACAACAAATATGAATAGGAATGTCAATAACAAGCCCTTGGTTTCCGTAATAGTACCCTGTTACAAGCAGGCCGGGTATCTTCCAGAGACGCTTGACTGCATCATTGCACAGACATATCAGAATTGGGAGTGCATTGTGATTGACGATGGTTCTCCGGACAATACCGCTGAAGTTACAAAGCAGTATTCGGAACGTGATTGTCGCATAAAGTATTTACATCAGGAAAACCTGGGAGTATCTGTTGCCAGGAACAATGCCATAAGACATTCTGTTGGCAAGTATATCCTGCCATTGGATGCCGATGATATAGTAACGCCCATATACTTGGAAGAGGCTGTCGGGTATTTTGAGTCACATCCTGAATGCAAACTTGTTTACGGTCTTGCCGAGAAATTCGGGGCAGTAAACGGAAAGTGGGATTTGCCAGAGTACGATTTTGACAGGATGCTTTTCGAGAATCTGATTTTCAATCCGGCTGTTTTCAAAAGGGAGGACTTCGACAAGACCATAGGTTATAATGAGAATATGCGAGATGGCATTGAAGATTGGGATTTCTGGTTAACCCTGCTTGGTCCGGATGACAAGGTTTATCGTATTGATAAACTGGTGTATCGTTACAGAATTAGAGAGTCTTCAAGAAATGCGGTGGCGCAGGATGATGAGAAAATGACACGTCTGTTCCGGACAATATATGATAATCATAAGGAATACTATCAGAAGTACGTGTATGACATTATTAGCTACGTTCGCAAGTGCAATGCCGCACAGGGACAGATAGACAGGTTGAACGCTTCCATTTCTATGCGTATCGGAAGAATGTTCACAAAGCCATTCGGTCTGATGAAAGATGCAATCAAGAGGATGAAATAATCCATAACAGAGTCAATGACCAGAATTCTTACCATAATAGTGACTTTCAATGCCATGCAATGGGTTGACCGTTGCATTGGCAGTGTTCAGGCATCCCAAATGTATTCGGATGTATTTGTCATTGACAATGGCTCTACGGACGGTACGGCTGACTATATTGCAAAGCACTATCCGGGTGCTATTTTGTATCGCAGTCCCCAAAATCTGAAGTTCGGCAAAGGCAACAATCTTGGTTTGGAGTATGCCATACGTCATGGTTATGATTATGTATATCTTCTCAATCAGGATGCGTGGGTAATGCCTGATACTTTCAGCAAAATGGTGGCTGTATTCGAGAATCATCCCGAATATGGAATATTGAGCCCAATGCAGATGGCTCCCAATAACGTAGAGTTTGAAATGCTGTTCAATCGTCTGGTTGTAAAAAAACTCCCAGAGGATTATCCGTCGGCCCAAGTCTGTGACGTGAATTTCGTGCAGGCGGCCAATTGGATGCTCAGCAGACGTTGCATTGAAACGGTCGGTGGCTTTTCTCCATCTTTCCCACACTATGGCGAGGATGAGAACTATTGCGACAGAGCATTATTCAAAGGATTCAGAATTGGTGTTGTACCTCAGACGTTTGCTGTTCACGATGCCGCAAACAAGCCGCTTGTAACCAGTATTCAGAAAAGGTACAGGCATTATATCAACTTTGTGATAAGGATGAGTTCGCTACGAAGTACTGAAACAACTTTCCAGAGGCTTGTCTTCCTGCTGAAACGGGCAAAAGGCCTTGTTGTGGAACAACACGACACATCATCGTTCAGTGCATATTTCAAATTATTGATAAATCTTCCATCAATCATCAAGAACAAAAGGTTGTCTGCAGCTGAAGGGACAGCATTTATCAAAGTTTAAGAAGCAGACAGAATGATATGATGAAAAAAGTGATTTCATATTTGACTAAACCTTTTGGAGAAAATTTCTATTATCTCCTGATGCTATTATTGCTTAGCTCTGCATCATCAGCTTATTATTGGCTACGGGATGGCGATTTAATGCAAGCTGCAGACATGACATCACGAGGATTGGTGGTATGCTATTGCCTGACATTTATGTGCGGCCTGCTGAAAAATAATACAGGCAAATGCGTAAAAATTGCTCTTATCATATTAGGTATTGTAAATCTGGTCGTTGACAAGGGGGTATATAATATTTGCCACTCTTCATTCAACAGGGATACGGTCGGTATCATTCTTGGAAGTAATTTTTCAGAAGCATCGGAATTCTCAAGTATGTATCTGACGACAAAGGTCAAAATCTTTGTTGTTGGAATTCTGATTGTCGTCTTAATTGTATATCTGTTTCGCAGGAACATCAGTGCTGTTGCTCAAAGAGTCAAGTACATTCTTGCGGCAATTGGTATGGGTGCATTATTATTTGTAGAATTTAATGGACTGCCATCAACCACTCAGTTTGAATCTTCACGTTGGGATAGCGTATTCTTATGTAAAGTAAGACTGTTCTGCTCATACGAGAAACCTGTTGATTTATCCAGATATTATCATATTCCCAAAATTGAAACTACAGGAGAACAGCCAACTAATGTAATAGTGGTTATTGGAGAATCAGTATCAAGATCACATTGTTCACTCTATGGCTACGAATTGGAAACCCAACCTTTTACAAAAGAAATAAAAGATTCGCTTATAATATTCAGAGACGTGACTGCTGCCGGCCCTCATACTATTACGGCTTTCAGACAGCTTTGGTTTAACTGCGATTCACAAGGTGATGAGTGGTACAGAAAATGCACTTTATTCTCATATCTTGCTGCGGCAGGTTATCATCAGGAATGGATTTCAAACCAGGCCTCTTCGGGAGTTGCAGACAATGCCATAGGATGTTATGCCAATCTTACTGACACTGTCAGATGGATTGGCACTAAGGGGCTGGGACTCAAGAAACAGGATTATGACGGGCTTCTGATTCAGGAAGTGTCCAATGCCATCCTACAATCAAATTGCCGGTATAACTGCTATTTCGTGCACATGATGGGGTGCCATGAAAGTTTTCAGAAAAGATGTCCTGAGGAGTATGTCACGTTTACCACCGATTCATACGACAAGTCAAGATTCACAGAAGAACAGCGACTGCGTCTTTCACAGTATGATAATGCGTTGAGATACAGTGACTATGTTTTGAGAGAACTTATAAATGTCGTATCAGACAAGGAGGCAATTATAATTTTTATACCTGACCATGCTTTGGATTTGTATGAGACCGATGCATCATACATAGGACACGCCAGGACATCGGATGCCGAATCTGTTAAATATGGAACCGCTATTCCATTCTTGGTATATGCGACCGATGCATACAGAGAGAATTTTGTTGAAGAATATGATGATTTGATTAGTAAATCAAAGGAATCATTCAACACTAAGGATTTCACTCCATTTATGATGGATATCTGCAATATAAAAGCTACTGACTACTGATTCACAAATTGGGAGATGGGCAGAATATCGGTAATAATACCTTTATATAATGATGCAGACAACATCGTACGTTGTCTTGAATCGGTATGCACCCAAACCATATCAGAGCTGCTGGATATTCTGATTGTTGATGACGGCAGCACAGACAATTCAGTATCAATGGCAAGAAATGTGCTTGAAAGACATTCAATGTTACAGCGGGCACACATTATCAGTCTTGAACAGAATCAGGGGGTAGCCAATGCACGCAAAGTTGGAGTGCAGGCTGCGCAAAGTGATTTCATCCTGTTCTGTGACAGCGATGACTGGATGGAACCATCAATGTGTGAAAAGCTTCTCGTCAAAGCTGAAAACGGAATGTGCGACTTGGTGGTTTGTGATTACAACAGCATCCGTGGCAACTCTGTTGAGCCGGTTTCTGAATGTTATAAGGATAATTTCCTGCAACAGCTTATTCTGTGTAATGTAACCGGTGCTCTTTGGAACAAGCTGGTCAGAACAGACATACTGCGCAGACCGGATTTTCTGTTCCCGGTTCATGATTTCAGCGAAGATTACGCATACAGTCTCCAGTTTGCCATCTATGCTCGGAAGATTGGTTATGTGCCTGAAGCATTGTATAATTATGTCCATCGTTCCGGCTCGGTAGTCCAGTCCGCATCGGTTGAAAGGCAGAGGAAAAGATATGACGATGATATGCAGAATTTCCGTCTGGATTTGGAAATACTTGAAAGAAACGGATTGTTGGAGAAATACCGTGAGGAAATCATTGCACACAAGTTGAAGATGAAGAATACAAACAAGAACAATCGGGTTATCTGGAAAAGAACTTTTCCAGAATTGGGTTGTGAAATTTTTCATTCAGGATATGTATCATGGAAATCGAGAATTGCATACTTGTTAATCCGTTGTGGCGTAATATGATAATTATATGGCTCTTTTTTCAATCATTATCCCGGCATATAATTGTGAATCTACACTAGGACGATGTCTGGATTCCATTCTAGACCAGGCTTTTAAAAATTTTGAGATTCTGCTTGTTGATGACGGCAGCACCGATAATACACCTACCATATGCGACTCTTTTGCAAAAAAAGATGCTCGTGTCAAGGTCTTTCACAAAAAGAACGGTGGCGTCAGTTCAGCTAGAAATATAGGTCTGAAAAATGCAGAAGGAGATTTTATAACCTTTGTGGATTCTGATGACGAAATGACGCCACAAGCTTTGTCATTGTATGAATTTTCCATTTTCTCTGGCATTGATTTTAGTAATACTCTCATCATTGGAAACATTATTTTGAAACGATTTGACGGTTCAAAATTCACTTTATTTTCGTCAGGAATATATTCAATTGATGATATGTATCAAGCCGGTTTTTATGGGTGTATCTGGAATAAAGTATATAATGCTTGCTTACTGAAAGACAATGATATCAGATTTGACGAGACACTTCATTTTGGTGAGGATTGGCTTTTTGTGGCCAATTATTTATCTTGTATATCATTAGTTCATTTCATCGAATCCCCGTGTTACATTCAACACTTGCCGGAAAGCTACGGTCAAAAGTATAACAAATACCAGTCATTCTCCCATATGATTGAAGTCTATGCCAAAATCAAGCATGTGAATATCAGATACTCTCAATATTTGGTTGATGGACTGACAATGAAATTGTTACAGGAAATGAAACACAAGGCAAATTCAGAATGCAGTCTAATGATAGAAAAGTTCAAGAACTCCGTTGGAACAGATATAAAATATGCTATGGGCAAAAAAAAAGCACCTATTCGTTTATTGTTTCATATCAATAATATCTCAATATGGAGATTTATGCTATTATCTTATGCCAAATCATTAAAATGGTCTTCATAGGAATATATTTATGAGATTTATCCTTAGAAAATAAAAATTCTTAAATTCAGAACATGATAACGGATAAACAAAAAAACACGATTAATATTTTAAAAGGATTTCTTCCTATACTAGTTGTTATACTCCATACTTCATTTGATGCAGGATTAAGATATCAGGATGGTATTGAGGCTTTTTTGAGAGTGATTGTAACAAAAGTTGGAGGGATTGCTGTTCCATGTTTTTTCTTTATCTCCGGTATTCTGTTCTTCACCAAACTCAAAAATTGGGATTGGGAAACCTGGAATGATAAATTGAAAAAAAGGATAAAGTCTCTATTTATACCATTTGTTCTCTGGATAGCGGTTACCTTCGTTTTGAAATTTGCATGGGGTATATTCAAACATGAATTGCCTGGATTTAGCATTTCTGCAATAAAGAATTACTTCATTAGTCGTGGCGGACTGAGAATGTTTTACGATAGACCAATAGTCGAGTTTGCCAATAGTTTTCTTGGATATACAGTAGATGCTTCCAAACCTCTTGATGGACCATTATGGTATGTGCGGGATTTGATTGTTCTGGTTCTGCTATCACCGGTAATCTGGACAATATTAAATAAAAGCAGATATTATGCTGTTGCCATTCTGGGGTTAATATATCTGCTTTTCATTGGTTTCCCGTTCGTTCTGGTTTCACCGACAGGATTGTTCTTTTTCAGTGCCGGAGCTGCGTTTTCAATGAGTGGTAAGGATTTTCTGGAGACCTTCAGGAAATTCAAATTGCCTTCCATTATCCTATCCATAATATTTCTGGTTATGGCTTTCGTAATAACGAATCCGATTTGGAATGATCTGGTTTACCGTCTGTTTGTCATTTCAACGGTTGTTACAATATTCAATGTGACAGCCGGTCTATATGATGCCGGCAGAATAAAGCCGGTAAAACTGCTGACAGACAGTTCGTTTTTCATATATGCCAGTCATGCGGTTCTGATTACGGAAATTTCAAACTTCCTTCTTTGGCGTGCTCTTCCCATCACGGCCGAATGGATGCTTGTACTCAAAATCTTCCTGCGCCCGGCTGTTGCTGTTGGAATATGCCTGCTCATATTCGTTGTCATGAGAAAGATTTGTCCCAAGATTCTTGGGCTGCTGACCGGAGGTCGTATCTGAAATGCCCCGAACAAATTGCAGATGTAATTTATGGTAGGAATAGTAATACTCAACTACAATAACGCTGGATACACCGTTGATTGCCTGGAGTCCATCGTGGAGTACAATACCGCTCCCGTGAGGATAGTGGTGGTTGACAATGCATCGACTGATGGCAGTGTGGCTGCTTTGAGCGGATGGCTGGTGCAGCATCCTGACACTTTTACCCTGCTGGAGGCACGATCGAACGGTGGATATGCAAGAGGCAACAACATTGGTCTGGAGAACTTTGACAATGATGGCGACATTGATAAGGTGATGATACTCAATAATGATGTCCTCTTTACCGGGGATATCATTCCAGTTCTGAGTAGCTTTATTGATTCGCATCCCGAGGCAGGTCTTGTAAGTCCGTTGTTGCGTTGCCGTGACGGCAGGACACCGGACAGCAGCTGTGCCAGGCGGGACTGCACAATCAGGGAAATAGTGTGGACTTATCTGCTGTATTTTACGAACATTTGCGGTATTCTGTCGCATTTCAGTGATAAGAGGAAGATGCTCGTCACCAATCAGGAACTGCTGAATCGGCCGCAGGTGGAGATAGAGTTGCCGTCAGGCTCGTGTATGATGATACGCAAGGAGCTGTTCCGGGAAATAGGCTGGTTTGACCCTAATACCTTCCTATATTACGAGGAGAATATACTCTATCGTAAATTGCTGAAAGCCGGCAGGACCAACTATATGCTGCCGGGAATAAGCTGCATACATCTGGGCGGTGTGACTACCAACAAGATTCCGCATACTGCAAAATATATGAAATCCAGCAAGGCCAGCGGATATTATTATGCCACTCATTATCGCAATTTGAATGTTTTTCAGAATTTTGCACTGAGGATTGCCTATTGCTGGTACAATTGCCTGGTGAATCTGGTGAAGACTGTAAAGAAGTTGCTGAAAAAATAATTATCCTCCGTGAGAATGAGAACAATCCCTATACTTTTTACATTTGATGACAAGCTGGTACTTCCGGCCTGTGTATGCCTGACATCGCTGCTCAAGAGTGCTGATCCGAATACGTTCTATGACATATTCATAATACATTCGGAGAAGTATAACCTGCGGGATACTGATGTCGCGAAAATCCCTCTTTTCTTTAGTAATTGCAAAATGACTTTCCGTCCCATAGGTGATGAGTTCGTGGGGGCATACGAGGTGCGCGGCATACCTGAGACCTGCTATTACCGTATGCTGTCGCCGGAACTGATTCCTGAATACGACAAGATTCTGTACTCCGATGTGGATGTGATAATACGGGAGGATCTGACCAAGTATTACGATGTGGATCTGGGCACGAACTGTTTCGGCGCTGTCGATAATTGCTCGCAGTTGCGTCCGTCGGTGCAGAAATACGTAAAGGATGTTCTTGGGCTTGATCCGGCCAATGGCTTTTACTGTTCCGGCAATCTGCTGATAAACCTGAAGCAGATACGTGAGGAAGGACTATGCGACAGATTCAGGGAATTGGCTAAGAACAATTACCGCCAGCAGGATATGGATATTATCAATATAGCCTGCAACGGGCGTTTCTACAGTTTCCCACCGGCATTCTGTCTGGCTGTAAATATGTACAGGATGATAGTGACACGCCGTGAGGATATGCTGGCATATTATACTGCCGGAGAAATGGATTATGCACTTAAAAAAGGAATTATCCATTACAATGGGGCAAAGCCGTGGAACACCTGGTGTCATCATTATGATATATGGTGGGAGACATACAGACATTCTCCGTTCTTTGACGAGAAGTTCTATATGGATTTCTACGACTCGAAGGAAGATGAGTTGGATCGTCTGCCGTTGAAGAAGAGAACGAAATCTCTTTTCAGGTATTTTGTATATGGCAGGAAGACCGGTGTGTCGTTGGATGAGTTCTGATGGAAAACAATTCGCTTAAATCCAGGATATTGAATTGCGCATGGCTTGTGCTTCAGCGCATTATGCCTTCAAAAGCATATCTTAAGCTGAGATATGTTGTGATATTCAAACGCAGACTCAATCTGAAGAATCCCGTGACATTTACAGAGAAACTTCAATGGTTAAAGTTATATGATTACCACAAGGAATATACTTTGTACGTTGATAAGGTGTTGGTTAAGGATTATGTTGCATCGGTTATCGGGAGGGATTATCTATTACCGACTCTTGGAGTCTGGGATTCGGCTAAGGATATTGATTTCAGTCAGTTGCCCGACAAGTTTATTCTGAAGTGTAACCACAACTCCGGCGCGGTTGTAATATGCAGGGACAAATCATTGTTTGATGCAGAAAAAGCCAGACAGGTGATGGCAAGGCTGCTAAAAGGCAATTACTATCTTGTAGGGCGGGAGACACCGTACCGTTACGTAAAACGCAAGATTTTTGCCGAGAAATTGCTGGAGATGCCCAATGGTGGGGAACTGCTGGATTATAAGTTCTTCTGCTTTGCAGGCAGGCCTGAATTTGTCAAGGTTAATTTCAATAAAGACGCTGTTTTCCAAGCAAACTATTACGATATGGATATGAACCTGCTCCCATTTGGAGAGGTCGGACATGATCCTGATTATTCACGTGAGTTTGTGAAACCGGAGAACTTTGATACGATGATTGAGATTGCGTCAAAATTATCAGTGGGCATACCTTTCGTAAGAATTGATTTGTATAATGTTGACGGCAGGATATTCTTTGGTGAAATTACTTTTTACCCGACATCGGGTTTTGAACCATTCAATGACAATGATTGGGATATCAGGCTTGGCAATATGATCCAATTGCCGAAAAAACATTAAGACGTATGGCAGGTCGTCCCGAAATAACCGTAATAATTCCTGTCTATAAGGTCTCGCAGTACATAGAGCGCTGTGCCGAGGCGCTGATGTGTCAGACTTTCACCAATGTGGAGTACATATTTGTGGACGATGCATCGCCCGATGACTCGCGTGCCAGGCTGGAGGCTGTGGTTGCCAAGTATCCCGACAGGAACGTGCGCATCCTCACTCACGACAGAAACAGCGGCCTGCCGTCGGCACGTAAGACCGGTATGTCTGCGGCTACAGGCGAGTACATATATCATTGCGATGCGGACGATTGGGTGGAGCCGGATATCCTGGAGAAGATGTATTCCGCGGCAGTTGGGAAAGATGCGGATTTCGTATATTGTGATTTTTATCTTACTTTTGGTACGAACGAGCGCTATATGCGCAATCCGGCATATTCCACACCCGATGAGATGCTGCGCAAGGGATTTCTGATGGGTGACTGCAAGTATAACTTCTGGAACAAACTGGTCCGGCGCGAATTGTACGAAGGTGTGGAGTTCCCGGTGGAGCATTTCAAGGGAGGTGAGGATATGGTAATGATAGGCATATTGTCGCGTGCGAAAAGGATTGCATACGTTCCGGAGGCATTGTACCATTATGTCAAGACCAATACGGGTGCCATTTCGGAAGGCTTTTCGGAGCAGCGTCTGATTGATATCAGGTATAATGCGGCATCGGCTATGAAGGTGCTGCAGGATTATCCCGGCGATCTGACTACGGAAATAGCGCTGTTCAAACTGAATGTGAAGCTGCAGTTTCTGATTACGGATGACAAGCGTAAGCACAGGATATGGAGTGAGTGGTATTCGGAGGCGAACAGGTACGCTTTTGCCAATACCGAACTGCCGTTCAGGACAAAATTCCTGGAATGGCTGGCTGCGCATAATCTTTGGCTGCCGGTTACGTTATACTATAAGTTCGTGTATAAGTTTATATACGGTGTGATATACAGATAGTCGGTGTTGTGTTGAATGAGAGATTTTGGTGACAGAAGGTTCTTGGGTTGCGCGATTCTGGTCGCAATGCTGGCTTGTGCGGTAAGTTTCTACTTCTTCCCGGTCGGATTCCGGGGATTGCCGGAGTCGCTTAATTCAAAACAGCTGCTTGGCGTTGCAGGAATTGCTCTGTTCGGATTGAAATGCCTGATGGATAGGAGCATAACGGTTCCTAAATATGGATTCGTGTCGTTGATGCTGGCAGTGATATTTTCGGTATGGTGCTTGTATTGTTGCGTGAATAACAATACCGACGACTATGTCTTTGCCAAGTATGTGATGTCGTTTGCTGTCTGGACAGGTGGCGCGTATGCCACGTGCAGGCTGATTGAACTGGTACACGGCTATGTGGATTTACCGCTGATTACCAAGTATCTGGCACTTGTCTGCGTGATGCAGTGTGTGTTTGCGTTGATGGTGGAGAACTTGTCTTGGTTCCAGTCTTTTGTAGATACCTGGTTCATTCAGGATACGACGGCGAAAGAAGTGGATCGTCTGTATGGTATAGGATGCAGCCTGGATTCCGGCGGTGTAAGGTTCTGCATTGTTCTGATATTGATGGCGCATCAGATTGCTACGAACAAAGATGTCACAGACAATAAGACACAGCTGAGGCTGTATATATTGGCATATCTGATAATCAGCGTAGTGGGCAGTATGATAGCACGGACCACCTGGGCGGGGATGTTCCTGGGACTGGGGTACATATTCCTATATACAGGTATAATAAAGCGGGGTGGAGTCGTTACAGCCCGGCAGGTACGTCTGTATTCAGTCCTTGCTCTTATCCTGGTCATTGTAGTTGCAGTGGCCGTGTATTTCTATAATAACGATACGGTTGTCAGGCAGAATCTGCGTTTCGCATTTGAGGCTTTCTTCAATTATGTGGAGAAAGGAGAATTTCAGACAGATTCGCTGGATGTGCTGAACGAACGTATGTGGATATGGCCACACGACACTCACGGCTGGATGATAGGCTATGGCTTGTTTGAGTGGTCAAAATGTTCTTTCCAGACAGACATAGGATATTGCCGTTATACGATGTACTGCGGACTGATAGGTCTGGCATTGTTCTCGATATATTTCATTTACAATGGAATTACCGTAGCAATGCGTTTCAGAAGGGCGGAATTCCTGTCGCTGCTGCTGATATCCCTTACATTTATTGTATGGATAAAGGTGGCTACAGATATCTTTCAGATATATGCGCTGTTGTTCTGTCTGACGGGTGATAACGGGGAAGAGAGTTAAATGAAGGTGATATATCTCATAGCAGGAACATATCGCGCCGGCGGAATGGAAAGAGTGCTGGCGGATAAGGTGAACTGGCTGACGGCGAACGGGGTCGCGGATGTGCTGATTGTCACTACCGACCAGCGTGGTCAGAAACCCTTCTTTGCTATTGATGAGCGTGTCAGACAGACAGATCTGGGCATTGGCTATGAGGAGAACAATGGCGGCAGCTTCCTGGATAAGCTGCTGCGTTATCCCATCAAACTGTTACGTCACAGACATAGACTGACTGATGTACTGAAGTCCGAGAAGGCCGATGTGGTGGTGTCTATGTTCTGCAATGACGCATCGTTTGTGCCTTGTATAAAGGATGGCTCACGGAAGGTCCTTGAGATACATTTCAGCCGTTACAAGCGTCTGCAGTACGGCCGTACCGGTATCTGGGCCTTTGCTGACAGGTGGCGTTACAGGAATGACAGACGCATAGCCTCACGCTTTGACCGTTTTGTGGTGCTGACTGAAGAGGACCGCGGCTATTGGGAGGCCGTGTCCCCGATGCCTAATATTTGTGTGATTCCGAATGCGCGCACCTTTATGCCTTTTGAACATAAAAACACAGGAGCGGATGGAACACATACGGTACTTGCTGTCGGACGCTATAACAGTCAGAAGGCATTTGACCGTCTGATAAATGCCTGGGCAAGAATTGATGCCCGCTCCGGGTGGAGCTTGCGTCTGGTTGGCGACGGCGAACTGCGTGATGAGTTGCAGAACCAGATTGACTCGCTTGGTCTGAGTGAAAGTGTGGTACTAGGAAGTGCCGAGACTGATATGTTGCCGGTCTATAGGAATGCTGACATATACGCATTGACATCACTTTATGAAGGACTGCCTATGGTGTTGCTCGAAGCTCAGGCGGCATCACTTCCGATAGTGTCGATGGCCTGCAAATGCGGGCCGCGCGATGTGATTACCGATGGTGTGGATGGATTTATCGTACCGGAAGGCGATGTTGATGCGATGGCAGACAGGCTTCGTCTGCTGATGAATGATGAAGGACTGAGGTGCAGGATGGGGCAGGAGGCATATCGTAATTCTGACCGTTTTGACCGGAATGTTATAATGGAGAAATGGAGAACGCTGTTCGAAGGACTATAGTCGTGTCGGGTGTAAATCTGCGCAAGGGCGGTACATTGACTATCCTGCGCGGTTGTCTGGAGTATCTGAGCCACCGGACTGATGAGTATCGCGTGGTGGCCCTGGTACACAGGCGTGTGCTCTGCAATTATCCCGGCATAGAATATATAGAGATGCCCTGGTGCATACGTACCTGGGCGCACCGCCTGTGGGCTGAGTATGTAACGATGCACAGAATCAGCTTGAAAATAGCCGCAGAGGACGGACGTAAGGTCTGGCTATGGCTGTCTATGCACGACACTACGCCGCGCGTGGAGGCTGAGCATCAGGAGGTATATTGTCATACTTCGTTCCCGTTTATGAGGTGGCGGCTCAGGGATTTCCGTATGGATTTCAAGATTCCATTGTTCTCAATGCTTACACGCTGGGCCTATCGTATCAATGTTCACAGGAATGATTGTCTGATAGTGCAGCAGGAGTGGTTCCGAGATGCTATGAGCCGCCTGCTTGATGTCCCGAAAGAAAAGATACGCGTAATACCGCCACAGGTACCGTCTCTTGATGAATGGAAACAAACCCTTTCAGGCATACAGACTGATAGCAATATGTTTATATATGCCTCAACACCTGACAGCCACAAGAATTTTGAGACGCTCTGCGAGGCGGCCAGGCTATTGGAACAGGAGGTCGGGAAGAACCGTTTCAAGGTTGTGCTGACTATCCGTGGTACAGAAAACCGGTATGCGCAATGGCTGTATAGTCGTTGGAGAAATGTCAGTTCGATTGATTTTCACGGATATATGACAAGAAACGAACTGTTTACTGCATACCGACGTGCGGGAACGATGGTTTTCCCTTCAAGAATTGAGACGTGGGGCCTTCCTCTCAGTGAGTATCAGACAATGAATCCTGAGGGAAAGATACTTGCAGCGGATTTGCCGTACGCTCACGAGACAGTTCCGTTGGCAGAATATTTCCCGGTTATGGATAGTATTGTCTTAAAAGACAGGATGCGTAAAATAATCAATATATGAGAGTACTTCAATTAGGTAAGTTCTACCCTATATATGGTGGTGTGGAGAAGGTCGAGTGGGACTTGACACGCGGTCTCTCGCGAAAGGGCGTGTGTTGCGATATGCTGTGCTGTGGCTTGCGAAGTGAGGTCCTCAATTCATTGTATGGCAAGTTTACAGGACGCAGAATAGATATAATCTTCAATGAATACGGACGTTGTATTGTCGTTCCTGCGATTATGAAGGCGGCAGCGACGATGATAGCTCCCAGACTGGTGTTTGAATTCAGGAAAATAATGGGGAAGTATGACATCGTACACGTTCATCACCCTGATCCTATGGCTGTGCTGGCACTGCGCCTGAGTGGATATAAGGGTAAGGTGGTATTGCACTGGCACAGTGATATAGTGAAGCAGAAGTTCCTTCTGAAACTGTATATGCCGATACTGAATTGGATAATAAAACGTGCTGATGCGATAGTAGGAACTACACCGGTCTATGTGCAGGATTCCGTTTTCCTGAAGGACGTACAGCACAAAGTTACAGCAATACCTATCGGCATTGACCCGGTTATGCCGGATGACAAAGGCGCTGAGAAAATCCGCAAGCGTTACGAAAACAAGAAACTTGTGTATTCGCTGGGGCGTCTTGTGGAGTACAAAGGATACGAGTATCTGATAGAGGCTGCCCGCTATCTGCCTGATTCATATCACATCCTGATAGGGGGGAACGGTCCGGACCGTGACCGGCTGATGCTCAAGATTATGGAGTGCGGTGTTGTGTCGAAAGTCTCCCTGCTGGGCTATATTGACCCTGCTGATTTCTCGGCATATTATACGGCCTGCGATGTGTTCTCGCTGAGCAGTATATACAAGACGGAGGCTTTTGCAATAGTTCAGATAGAGGCTATGAGTTGTGGAAAGCCAGTGGTTGCCACAAAAATTCAGGGCTCAGGTGTGTCGTGGGTCAATAAGGACGGCTATTCTGGCATTAATGTCGATCCGAAGGATGGTCACGCCCTTGCAGAAGCCATTATGCGGATATGTGAGGACGACAGGACTTACGCGGAATTCTGCGGGAATGCAAGTGCGCACTACAACAGTATGTTTACGTATGATGTTATGATTGATAATTGTATAAAACTTTATAACAGTCTGTTATGAAATTTAATCCGAAATACAAGATTAATAAGGTAGCTGGAGAGTATATACTTCTGGATACTACCGTCGATTCTGTCAATATGAACAAGGTGTTCGCTATGAATGAGCCTGCTGCCTGGCTATGGGAAAAAATCGGAGATTCCGAGTTTGAATTGCCGGATTGTGTACAGCTGGTGTGTGATGAATATGACGTGAACCGTGATGTGGCAGAGCGAGATGTTGAAAATATGATCCGTCTATGGCGGGAATACGATATCTTACTATGATACAGGATTTGTTTTTTCGTTTGCTGAAATCAGCACTGTGGAATGTTCCTTTGCAATTGGACAGCTATCCTAAGGCTGACGAATGGTATGATATTTACGGAATGGCCAGACGTCAGACCGTGGAGGGAATATTGTATGACGTGATATGTGACTTGCCATTAGAGGCCGGAATACCACGTGATCTGGCTATAAGGTGGATGATCAATGCCAGACATATATCAGAACGTAACAGCCGTATGGCGGCTCTGGTGGAACAGCAGAAACAGGATTGGAAGGAAAATGACGTTGATGCCGTACTGATGAAAGGACTGAGCGTGGCAGCTATGTATCCTGTGCCTGAACATAGGATAACAGGAGACATAGACTGGCTGATACGTGGGGAAGCCAGTTGGGATCGTGCTATGGAACTGCTGCGGAAATCCGGTACAGAGGTGGATCACGATAGTGACGGTGATGTGTATTATATAGAAAAAGGCATAGTGGTGGAGTATCACCACAAGGGGTTGCTGTCTGATACTCCTGTCGGAGTTCTGGTGATGCTTAACGGCCACGTGCTGCATCACGGTATGGTGACCGGCATAGGTGTGCGTCATCTTTGTGATATGGCAATGGCATATAAATATTACAAAGGCTCGTACGATATGCAGGAGTATGTGTCCTGCCTGAAAGATCTGGGTGTATTCCGATGGACCTGTCTGTTGAATAAGGTCCTTGTGGAGACTTTGGGAATGCCAGCCGACCTTATCTCCGAATTTCCTGCCTCAAGGCATATATCGGAATGGGATTGCAAAAGACTGATGAGGCTGGTTATGGAGGACGGAAATTTCGGCTTTAACAAAAAATGGCGTTTCGCCGGATTCTGGTTCAGATTTTCACTTCTTTTCAGATATGTTCCAGGACGTTTTATCCAAAGATGGCTTAATTTGTTGGGCGGAAGGATAACATTGAAGCTGCACAAAATGTAGGAAAGAAGTTTTTTGTAGATTTGCATGACTAAATATTATATATCAATGAAAAGTAGATTGTTTTTATATATTGCTTTATCCTGTATGATGCTGATGACATCGTGCGGTGCATACAAGCGTACTGCGTTTCTGCAGGATATGAATCCGGACTCGACATATATAGTGAATGAGCGTACAGAGTCCAGAATCAGCGTCGGCGACCGTCTTTCCATAACGGTGACCTGCAGCAATCCTACCCTTGCCGCTCCGTTCAATGTGTTCACTGGCAGCCAGGCGTACAATCCTACTACAGGCGATGTGGATTATACGGCCGGTACAGAAGACCAGCAGGGATATCTGGTGGACAAGTATGGTGATATAGATTTTCCTGTGCTTGGCAAGATAAATGTGGCTGGGACTACGCTGGTCGAAGTGAAGGCTGAAATAGAACGGCGTCTGGTAGAGAAACCGTATATATCTGATCCTCTGGTGTTTGTGGAGTTCACGACTTTCCAGATAACTATGCTCGGTCAGGTTAAGAATGGTAATTATGTGTTCAATTCAGGCTCCGTGAATATTCTGGAGGCTATGGCCCAGGTAGGAGGACCGACGAGCGATGCCGTTATTGATGAGGTCTGGGTGATACGTACGTCCGGCGGTACACGCAAGCTTTATACAGTGAATCTGAAATCGACAGACCTGTATGATTCTCCGGCATTCTATCTGCACCAGAACGATGTGGTATATCTGAAGCCTAAGGATAATATGCGTGATCTGGAGAACAATAACAGACAGACTATATTCTCCAATGCGGCTACAGTACTTTCACTTATGTTCTCGCTGGTAACGCTGATTATTGTCAATAGCAGAAGTTAAAGTCTAAATGTAAAATTATGAATGATTCAAACTCTTCAATAAGAAAACCGCGGGAGAATGGTGGCATCAATCTGATGGACCTGTTCTTCTACCTGCTGAGCTACTGGTACTGGTTTGTGATAGGCGTAGTGGTATGTGGCGGTTATTTTATGTATAAATATGCTACATCTACATTCGTATATAGGAGCGATGCTACGATTATCATCAAGAATCCTTCGAATGTACGTGCGTCAACGACACTGGGAGGCTATTCTTCGTTGATCAACAAGACAAATGTGTCGAATGAGATCCTGCAGTTCCGCTCAAAACGTCTGATGACAGAGGTGGTGCGCCGGCTGGATGCGAATGTCAGCTACGAGGTTGATGTGAAGCTTCGTCGCAAGGAACTGTATTACAATACACCTGTGAAGGCAGTTTTCTCAAGTGAACTGAGCGATACTCCAATGTATTTTGAACTGACCCCGGTTGACTCGTCGCGTGTTGAGGTGAATGTCGGCGGACAGAAACGTGTGGTAGCCTTGAATGATACGATTGGCTTATACGGAGGCTATGTGTGTTTCGTACCAACTTTCAATTTTGATAATCCTGATTTGGAAGGCAAGACCATTTATGTGACCAAAAGAGATGTCGTGTCCATGGCCAAGAGCCTGCTTGCGGGGCTGGGCATAAGTCAGTTGAATGATGATGCGTCAATCCTGACATTCTCACTTGTTGACCGCTCGGCAGAGAGGGCTACTGATGTTCTGAACACTCTGTTCAATGTGTATAATGAAGATGCCTTGAATGACAAAAATCAGGTTGCCGTCAATACTGCCCAATTCATAAATGAGCGTATCATCATAATAGGACAGGAACTTGACGTGGTGGAGCGTGAGGTCCAGAACTACAAGAGTTCACATCAGCTGATGAATGCGAATGAGACCGCGCAGCGCTATATGGAGGAGACCCGTACATCGAATGCACAGATAGTCCAGTATGAGACGCAGTTGAAGTGGGCTCAGTATATACGTGACTATCTGGTTAACCCGGAGAATGCGAAGTCAATGATACCTACCAGCATAGGCTTTGATGACCTGCGTGTGGAGGGATTGATTACACAGTATAACAGCATCAAGATGAACCGCGACAAACTTGTGCTGGAGAGCGGTGAGGAAAATCCGGTTATCATAGGTATGGACAATAATATGGCATCAATACGTCAGAGTATTATAATGTCCATAGATAATCTTATGCTCAGTATTGAGATCAAGAAGGCTGATGCCTCGGCTCAGGAGCAGAAGGCAATAGAGAAATTCTCAAATATGCCTTCCACGGCACGTGAGCTGCTTACTATTGAGCGTCAGCAGAATATCAAGGAGTCCCTGTATCTGTTCCTGCTGAACAAACGCGAGGAAAATGCTTTGTCACAATCTATGGCTGACAATAACGCCCGTGTCATTGACCAGGCAGAAGGAACACCTGTCCATATTGCGCCAAGTCGCAGCAAGATGATGATGATGGGGCTGGTGCTCGGCTTGCTTGTCCCGGCTGTCGTGCTGATTCTCAGGCTGCTGCTTGACAACAAAGTGCGTTCGCGTAAGGATTTGGAAGGTGTGGTCAGCGTACCTATCGTCGGTGAGCTTCCTGCTGCCACGGAGTCGTTGCGCGCGAGGAGAAAGAGCAATGGAAAGGTGGTCTATTATGAGCATGGCAGTAAGGATCTGATGGCTGAAACCCTGAGAATACTCTGTATGAACATTGAGTTTATGGGAAGCAATGCCGGTGGCTGTAAGGTCGTTACCGTATCGTCGTTCACTGTGTCCGCAGGTAAGTCGTTCGTGATTATGAATGTGTCGGCCTGTATGGCGGACAGCAATAAGAAGGTTCTGATGATTGACCTTGACCTGAGAAAACGCTCTATGTCAAGAAAACTCGGACTTGTGCACGGCATTAAAGGTGTGTCGAATTATCTGTACGATACGAAGATTAAAATTGATGACATACTGCACAAGGATGTGTTCCCCGGTGTGGATATGATACCTGCCGGAATGGTACCGCCGAATCCTGTGGAACTGCTTGGACGTGGCCGTCTGGATGAACTTATGGAGACTCTGCGCGGACAGTATGATTATATAATGCTGGATAATGTTCCTGTGGATATGGTGGCAGACTCTACTGTAATCAACAGGTTTGTTGACACGACATTGTTTGTTATTCGTGCCGGTCACGTGGACCGTCGTGTATTGCATCAGCTGGAGAAGTTCTACAAAGAGAACAAGTTCAACAGTATAGGCGTTGTATTGAACGGAACAGAGGTGAGACATCAATATGGCTATAATTACGGCTATGGTTATGGTTACGGCTATGGCTATGGTTATGGCTACGGTTACGGCTATGGCAATGATGTCAGCACAGAGGATGTGGATATTATAAAGGATAAGAAACCTGAGTAATTGATATATGACGATAGCGGTTGATTTTGACGGGACTATAGTTGAACATAAATATCCGGCGATAGGGCCGGAGAAACCGGAGGCTATAGATACACTGATAAGGCTGGCAGATGACGGACATCACATTATTCTGTGGAGTGTCCGTGAGGGACATTTGCTGGACGAAGCCGTCAATTTCTGCCGTGAACGCGGGTTGGAGTTCTATGCTGTCAACTCTGAGACACCGGATGATTCCTGGACTCGCAACAATGTGCCGCGTAAGATCACCGCTGACATATATATTGATGACAGGAATCTGGGTGGCCTGCCGGACTGGGAGCAGATATACAGGATGGTGTCGGAGAAAATCCTGTATTCTGATATGAGAAAGCAGCCGTCACGTAGAAAAAATGGTAAGAAATCGTTCCTGAAGCGTATTGCCGAACGCTGTAGGGAAGCCAGAATGAAATATGACAGGTAAGTATATAAGCAGAATTGAGATTAAGGCTATGTGGGGCCACAAGCATATTGTGTGGGACCTCAGCCCGGATGTTAATATTCTCAGTGGTGCCAACGGAGCCGGCAAGAGTACCATTCTGAATATGGTGGCGGATCAGCTGGAATTGCTCAGGAGCGGTGCGGCCACTAATTCAGATGAGCAGAATGTCAGTTTCGTGTTTGCTCCGGAGGGCGCTGAAATGGTTGACTACGATGTAATCCGCAGTATTGACCGTCCTCTGCTTCGGAGCAACCTGATGGATAAGATTGCCGACAGCAATGCCCTGACGGAGCTTGATCTGCAGATATACAGCCTGCAACGCCGTTATCTGGATTATCAGGTTAATATCGGTAACCGTACCATAGAGTGCCTTACTTCCGGCGATCCTTCAATGGTTGCCAGAGCCGCAGAGCTGGCACATCCGAAAGTGATGTTCCTGGATCTGATAGACAGACTGTTTGCAGACAGCGGAAAGAAGATAGTACGCGAGAGCAATGATCTGGTGTTTGACAGGTTTGGAGTGAGGCTGCTGCCGTACAACCTGTCGTCCGGTGAGAAACAGCTTCTTGTCATTATGCTGACGGCTCTGGTTATGGATGGCAAGCCTTGTGTGATTCTTATGGATGAGCCTGAGGTGTCATTGGACATTGACTGGCAGCAGCAGTTGATAGGACGTATCCGGGAGATTAATCCGAATGCTCAGATAATTATGACTACACATTCTCCGGCTGTCATTATGAATGGCTGGATGGATGCTGTGACAGATGTGGCTGATATTACGGTAGCGGAATGAACCGACTGGTACAGGGAGTAAGCTCTCAGTATATTGAGGCGGCGAACCGCCTGCGTCCGAAAGGGACACGCAGGCGGATTGTTGCATACGTGGAAAGTTATCAGGATGTGGCGTTCTGGCGCTTGCTGCTGGATGAGTTTGAATCGGACAGTCTGACATTCAGTATAATGCTTCCTTCGAACGGCAGACTTATGCGTGGCAAGAAATCGGCCCTGAGCGGATGCCTCGATGCCCATAGCCTTGGCAAGAGTATGATTGCCTGTGTGGATAGCGATTATGATTATCTGATGCAGGGCGCCACGTCTTCCTCAAGGGAATTCCTGGACAATAAGTATGTGATACAGACATATACGTACGCTATAGAGAATTATCAGTGCTATTCATCAAGCCTTAACCAGGTATGTGTACAGTGTACGCTGAACGACAGCAGACCTGTTGATATTGAGGCCTTTATGGAGGTGTATTCCAATATCATCTTTCCTGTATTTGCATGGAATATCTACTTCTACCGTATAGGCAGACATTCGGATTTTACAATGCAGGAACTGAGTAAAGTGTTCGCAATTGACAGTATAAGCGTCAGAGAACCTGATAAATCGTTGCAGCGTCTTGAAACGCGAGTGTCTGCCAAGATAGCATGGCTGGAACGCAAGTATCCTGAAATGAAACCCGGAGTGGAGAAATTGAAGTCGGAACTCCGAGGGCTTGGCGTGGAACCCGGTGAGACATATCTGTATGTGCACGGACATTCCCTGTTCGAGAGAGTCATACTACGTCTGCTGGAGCCTATACTGATGTTCCTTAAACGTGAGCGCGAGATGGAGATAAGCCGTCAGGCTATCCATCTGCAGCAGAAACAGAATGAATTGAGTGCATACAGACACGCGCAGGTGGAACTTACAGAGGCGCTGCGCGAGAATACGCATTACCGCGAGAGCCGGCAGTATCAGCGGATGCGCGACGATGTGGCGCGGCTGATTGCTGAACTCTAGAGGTGCTTCCAGAAACTTGGGGTGAAGATAAGCAGGGCAGCGAATATCTCGAGCCTGCTGACAAGCATAAGCAGACAGGTGTACCATTTCGCGGCGAACGACAGGACGTCCCAGGATAGGGTGGTATCGAAGGAGTTCGCAGCATCGAAGGAGCCTACGGCTGTACCTGTGTTGCTGACAATTGCCGTTGACGCATAGAAGGCATCTGACATATTCAGTCCGGTAATCATATATATTATCCAGCTTATTGCGATAAGGCCGACATAGCATATCGTGAAAGTGAAGACTGTCTGGCGTGTCGAGTCCGGAATGACTTTTTGGTTTATGCGTATGGGCAGTACCGCGTTGGGGTGCAGTATGCGGTAAAACTCGTTGTGCAGGGCATGGAACAGGATGATACTGCGCGCACCTTTCATACCGCCGGTGGTTGAGCCTGCGCAGGCTCCGAGGCACATCATTACGCTCAGTATCATATAGACCGGTGCGGGCCAGTTATATACATCGTTCGTTACGAAACCTGTAGTGGTTATGAGGGATATGACCTGGAACATTGACAGATGCAGCGACTTCCATATACCGTTATCGGTCGATGCCAATATGACTATTGCGATTATTATTGCGACAGCCATTGTCAGTGTGAAGTAGAAGCGGAACTCCGTGTCGTTGAACATCTTGCCTATTTTGCCCTTGAACAGCATAAAGAAGAGCAGGCTGAAGTTTATTCCCGAAAGGAATGTGAATATGGTTATCACATTCTCAATTGCTGTTGAATTGAATGCTCCGATGCTGGAGTTGCGCGTGGAGTAACCTCCTGTGGCAATGGTACACAATGCGTGGTTGATGCTGTCAAAGAAATCCATCCCGACCAGATTGAGCGCTATCGTACAGCTCACTGTCAGTATGGCATATACAGTGAGAATCCAACGGCCGCTTACACTGATTCTGGGATGAAGCTTGCCGTGTGTCGGACCTATTGCTTCTGCTGCGAACAGCCGTACATCGCCAATTCCGAATACCGGAAGTACCGCGACCGTGAAGAATACGATGCCTAATCCGCCAAACCATTGTGTGAGACTTCGCCAGAAGAGAAGGCCGTGCGGGAGTATCTCTACATCGCTTATGACACTGGCTCCTGTAGTGGTGAAGCCTGATATCGTCTCGAAGAATGCATTCGTGAATTCCGGAACATAGCGGCTGATATAGAACGGCAGGCTGCCGAAAAGGGAGAACAGCGTCCAACTGAGTGTCACCACAACATAACCGTCGCGTCGGGATATTCCATCGTGGCGGTTTCCTTTTTTTCCGAATGTGCTGAGAAATATGGCACAGCATCCTGTAATCAGGGCCGAGGCCAGAAATGCGAACATATCCGGCTCGCGCGTGACCAGTGGGATGATTGAGCACAACAGCAGCACACCTGCTTCAATTGCAAGCAGGATACTGAGTATTCTATATATGACGCGTATGTGTATCAATTGAAATATCTTTCAAGTTTACGAATCATTCCGTCCAGACAGAACACGACCACGTGGTCGCCTTCCTGAATTTGTGTAGAGCCTGATACAAGCATACCCTCGTTGTCACGTATCAGACCTCCGATTGTGGCACCTCTTGGCAGGTTCAGATCCTTGACATAGCCTTTCGTGACACGGGCTCCGTGCTTGACGATGAACTCGGCAACCTCGGCACTGGCAAATGTCAGACATTTTACGTTGCTGACATCTGCGTCAAGCATCATCTGGTAGATGTGGCTCGCAGCTATTTTCTTCTTGTTGATGACCGCTCCGACATCGAGCTTTTCGGCCATTGTGATGTAGTCGATGTTCTCAACCTCGGCGATGGTCTTGGTAACGCCGAAACGCTTTGCTGCGACGCAGGCGAGTATGTTGGTCTCTGAATTGTCGCTCAGAGCTATGAACGCCTCAGTATGGTCAATACCCTCGCTGACAAGCAGGCTTGGGTCACGTCCGTCTCCGTTTATTACCATTATCTTGCTGCTCAGTGCTTCCGTGAGACGACGGCAGCGGGCCAGATCCCGTTCAATGATCTTAACGTTGCAACTGTCGGACATCAGCTGTGCGGCGCGTACGGCTATCCTGCTGCCGCCCATTATTATAACGTCACGTATGTCGGGCAGTTCCTGCTTGCCGGCGATACGGCGTATCAATGGGATGTTCTTCTTGTTGACCATGAAATAGACGAGGTCTCCGGCCTCAATGATGTCACTTCCTCCGGGGATATATGTCTGGTCATCGCGTACAATTGCGACTATGTGATAGGAAAGGTCTGTTCCCAGTGTGTAGAGCGGAACATTGAGTATCTCGGCATTTTCGCGTAGCTTGACTCCGATCATGACCAGAGCACCATCGGCGAATTCCCACCATTGTCTTATCCAGCTTTGCCTCATGCCATCGACAATGTCCTTGGCGGCCAGCATTTCCGGATAGATCAGTGAATCGACTCCTATAGACGAGAAGAATTCGCGGTATTTAGGCATCAGAAATTCGTAATTGTCAATCCTTGCCAATGTCTTCTGCGCACCGAGGCTGTGGGCCAGCTGGCAGGCTACGATGTTGCGGCTTTCATCTGGCGTTACGGCTACGAACAGGTCGGCCTTGTCAGCCTCCGCCTCACGCAGGTCCTTGATGGAGGTAGGTGATGACTCCAACGTCAGCAGGTCGAAATTCGAGTCAAGACTGCCAAGCCTTTCCTGACTCTCATCCATCAGGGTTATATCCTGGTTCTCTCCGGAAAGCATCTTGGCGAGATGGGTGCCTACATCACCGGCTCCGGCTATTATTATTCTCATAGTCCTGTCTGTTTAGGTGAAACAAGCATATCTGTCATAGCCTTCAGTATGGATTCCGAATCCATTCCGCAGATTTCAAGCAACTGCGGAACCGGGCCATGCTGCACAAACTCATCGGGAAGTCCTATGCGACGTATCTCGGGGTGAAGGTTGTTGTCCGACATATATTCAGCTACGGCACTGCCCAGTCCGCCCGTGACGCAACCGTTCTCCAGCGTGATTATCTTATTGAATTCCGTGCCGGCCTTGTGCAATATCGCAGTATCGAGCGGCTTTATGAAGCGCATATCGTACAATGCTATACTGTACTCCGGATGCAGATTCTCAAATTCCTTTATCGCATTGAGGGCAATGTTGCCTATTGGGCCTATGGAGAGTATGGCAAGATCCTTTCCCTGTCTGACAATACGGCCTGTGCCTATCTCTACTGGCTCAAGCGGGCATCTCCAGTCCGTAAGCACACCGCGTCCGCGAGGGTAACGTATCACAAACGGCCCGTTTCCAGGCATCTGTGCCGTGTACATGAGACGGCGAAGCTCGTGTTCGTCGAATGGCGATGCAATGGTCAGACCGGGTATCGGGCGGAGAAATGCCAGATCAAATGCTCCGTGATGTGTAGGTCCGTCCTCTCCGACAATACCTGCGCGGTCCAGACAGAATACGACGCCAAGTTTCTGGATGGCCACATCGTGTATGATGTTGTCGTATGCTCTCTGCGTGAATGAGGAGTATATGTTGCAGAACGGTGTCAGACCTTCTTTGGCGAGTCCTCCGGAGAAGGTCACGGCGTGTCCCTCGGCAATACCGACATCGAAGCATCTGTCAGGAAATTCCTTCATCGGAATATTGAGCGAACAGCCTAGAGGCATGGCTGGGGTAATACCTACTATATTGCGGTTCTCCCTCATCAGTTCAAGCAGTGTCTCACCGAAAACGTCCTGGAAAAGCGGCGGCTGTCCTTCTGATTTCCTGACAAATCTTTCTCCGGTTTTCTTGTCGAACAATCCCGGAGCATGCCAGATGGCGGCCTCCATTTCGGCTGGCTTGAAACCTTTGCCCTTGACTGTATGTATGTGCAGCAGTCTAGGACCGTGCATGTTCTTTATGTTCCGGAGAACGCGTACCAGCTGCTGTATGTTGTGGCCGTCAATCGGACCGAAATAACGTATGTCCATACCTTCGAAAATGTTCTGCTGATGTGTCAGTTTCATCTTCAAACGGTTGTTCTTGCGTATTATATCGCGCCTGCGTCTGTCATCGAGCAAACCCAGTTTGCTGAGAACTTTTGCCGTATAATATCTGAATGTGTTATAGGAACGCGATGTCTGCAGATGTGTCAGGTATGTCCTCAGGCCTCCGACACTGCCTGATATGCTCATGTTGTTGTCATTCAGTATGATAAGCAAATCATTGTCTGCCGAGGAAGCGTTGTTCAATCCCTCAAACGCGAGTCCTCCTCCCATTGCACCGTCTCCGATTACGGCAACTACGCGTCTGGCATCGTGGCCGTTTCTCTTGTTTGCCACCGCCATACCGAGGGCTGCGGATATGGAGTTCGATGCATGCCCGGAGGTGAATGAGTCGTACGGACTCTCATCTGGTGACGGGAATGGCTTAAGACCGTTCAGTTTCCTGTTTGTGCAGAATCTGTCACGTCTGCCGGTTAGTATCTTGTGACTGTATGCCTGGTGGCCTACGTCCCATACAATCCTGTCATCGGGAGTGTTGAATACGTAGTGTAGTGCAACTGTGAGTTCAACGGCTCCAAGACTGGATCCGAAATGTCCCGGATTTCTGGAGAGCTCATCGATAATCATTTGTCTGAGCTCATCGCAAACCTGTGGCAACTGCTCTACGCTGAGCTTCCGCAGGTCCTCAGGACTGTCTATATTCTTAAGCAGGTTCGTACCCCTCTCTTCGTCCATAATCCTTGTAGAATATGGCAAAACTACAATATTTCCGCGTAAGAATCAATTATTTTATTATTACTTTGCATTCGTAATCACATTTGTTTGTATGACATATTCTATTGAGCAGATAGTGGAGATGACAGGAGCCGTCAGACATGGACTGTGTCCGGCGTCGATATCCTGGATTCTGACAGACAGCCGTTCTCTCTGTTTTCCTAAAGAAACCTTGTTCTTTGCATTGAAAGGCAGGCATAATGACGGACATGAGTATATCAGAGGACTGTATGACAGTGGAGTGCGAAACTTCGTCGTCAGCAGGTTGCCGGATAACATGAACGACTATGGAGACTCGAATTTCCTGATGGTGGATAATACTCTGAATGCACTTCAGATGCTGGCAATGGCTCATAGACACAAGTTCAATGTGCCGGTGATAGCAATAACAGGAAGTAACGGCAAGACTGTCGTCAAGGAATGGCTGTATCAGCTTCTGGAAGAGAATTTCCGTATTACGCGTTCTCCACGCAGCTATAATTCGCAGATAGGTGTGCCTCTCTCCGTGTGGATGATGGACGATATGACGGAGGTGGCCATATTTGAGGCTGGAATATCTGAGCCTGGCGAGATGAGGCGGCTCTGGAAGATAATAAGGCCGACCATAGGAATTCTGACGAATATAGGTGGGGCGCATCAGGAAAATTTCACGTCATTGCAGGAAAAATGCATGGAGAAACTGAAACTTTTCCAGGATTGCGATGTCGTGATATACGAGGGTGACAATGAACTTATACAGGATTGTGTCAACCGCTCGGTAATGTCTGTGCGTGAAATTGCGTGGTCCGGAAAGAATGCAGAGAAGCCTCTTGTCATTGACAATATAGACAAGCAGGATGACAGAACCCGTATATGCTATACGTATATCGGTATGAAAAACGATTTCTGCATTCCGTTTATAGATGATGCCTCGATACAGAATGTCCTGCAATGTCTGTCCGTATGTCTTTATATGGGCCTCAGCCCTGAGGTCATACGCGACAGGATGTGGCGTCTGGAGCCTGTAGGAATGCGCCTTGAGGTGAAGGAGGGACAGCGCGGATGCGTTATAATCAATGACAGCTACAACTCGGATCTGTCTTCTTTGGGTATAGCGCTTGATTTTATGGCCAGACGGCAGGGACAAAGGGGCAGGAAACGTACGCTTATCCTTTCCGATATATTGCAGACAGGTATGTCAACCAAGGCTTTGTACAGAATGGTTGACCAGCTCATAGCCGGACATGGCATTGACCGGCTGATAGGTATCGGACGTGACATATCGTCCGTCGCATCAATGTTCAGTGTCAGGGAAAAAATCTTTTTCGACACTACCGAGGCTTTTCTGGAGTCGGATGTGCCCGACAATATCCATAGCGAGCAGATTCTTATAAAAGGTGCGCGCAGGTTCAGGTTTGACAGGATAAGTGAAAGGCTTGAACTGAAGGTGCATGAGACTATTCTGGAGGTTGACCTCAAGGCTATTGCAGATAATCTGAACCATTACCGGAATTTCCTGTCCGCAGGCACCAGGATTGTATGTATGGTCAAGGCTTCGGCATACGGTTCAGGTGCCGTGGAAGTGGCCCGTACACTGCAGGATCTGCGTGTGGATTATCTTGCCGTGGCAGTAGCGGACGAAGGTGCAGAACTGCGCCGTGCAGGTATTACAACCGGCATAATGGTAATGAATCCGGAGCGCTCGGCGTTCAAGACTCTGTTTGAGAACAGGCTTGAGCCGGAGATTTACAGTTTCCATCTGCTTGATGAGTTTGTGAAGGTGGCTGAGCATAACGGAATTACAGACTATCCTATACATATCAAGATAGATACAGGCATGCATAGGCTGGGATTCGCACCGGAAGATATGGAAGAACTGGTGAGACGTCTGAAACGTCAGTCGGCCGTTATTCCCCGTTCAGTGTTCTCTCATTTCGTGGGCAGTGACAACAGCCGCTTCGATGAATTTACGCGCTTGCAGATTCAGAGATATGACGGTGCTGTGGCACAGTTGCAGGGCGCTTTCAAACATCATATAATAAGGCATATATGTAATTCTGCAGGTATCGAGAGATTCCCTGATGTCCATTATGATATGGTGCGTCTCGGACTTGGCCTGTATGGAATAGATCCGATAACGAATAATCCTCTGGCTCCTGTATGCACATTGAAGACTACGATATTGCAGATACGCAATGTTCCTGCCGATGATACGGTGGGCTACAGCCGTAAGGGTGTATTGAAGAGAAACTCAAGGATAGCCGCCATTCCGATAGGGTATGCCGACGGACTTGACCGTCATCTCGGCAATGGGAAGGCGTATTGCCTGGTGAATGGACAGAAAGCGTATTATGTCGGTAATATCTGTATGGATGTCTGTATGATAGATGTTACAGATATTGATTGCCGTGAGGGTGATCAGGTGGAGGTGTTTGGCAAGAACTTGCGCGTGGATGTGCTTTCGGATATCCTGGATACGATACCTTACGAGGTGATATCGACGGTATCTACGAGGGTGAAACGTGTGTATTTCTCAGAATAACAGTAAAATAGATTGATATGACGGAAGAATCCAAACCACGGCTCGTGATGGGCAATTACCGCTGGGTAATGTGCGCAATGCTTTTTTTTGCCACCACAGTGAATTATCTGGACCGTCAGGTGCTGTCTTTGACTTACAATGACTTTATAGCTCCTGAATTCCATTGGTCCGACGCTACATACGGAAATATTACCGGCTGGTTTTCGTTGCTGTATGCGTGTGCAATGTTGTTTATCGGGCGTTTTGTTGACAGACTTGGTACCAAATGGGGATATTTCTGTGCGATTGGAGTATGGTCGTTCGGTGCGTGTATTCACGCTTTTTGCGGAGCGGGAACGCAGGCCTGGCTGGGCTTGGAAGGTAAGGAGGCTTTGATTGAGGCTTCAGGTAACATAGCGCTTGCCGTATCTACGGTGAGTATGTGGATGTTTATCATCGCCCGTTTCATATTGGCAGTAGGTGAATCCGGAAACTTCCCGGCAGCGAACAAGGTCACTGCGGAGTATTTCCCGAAGAAAGACCGTGCGTTTGCTACCAGTATATACAATGCCGGAGCGCAGGTCGGTGCTCTCATAGCCCCTCTGTGTATTCCTCTCATAGCCCAGGCCTGGGGGTGGGAGATGGCATTTATCGTGATAGGAGCGTTGGGCTTCATCTGGATGGTTGCATGGTATTTCCTATATGACAAGCCGGAGAGCAGCAAGCGTGTAAGTAAGAGTGAACTGGAGTATATTCATAGCGATTCTGATGCGGATGGCTCTGAAAATAAGGCATCTGTGCAGGCTGATGAGAAGTCTATAAGTTTCTGGCAGTGTCTCAGTTTCCGCCAGACATGGGCTTTTGCTGCAGGTAAATTCTTCAGCGATGGTGTGTGGTGGTTCTTCCTGTTCTGGATGCCTGTGTATATCAGTTCGGTATATGGCTATACGACGGATACTCCGCAGAGCCGCTGGGGGCTGTTCACGGTGTATCTGATATGTATGCTGTCAGTCATAGGTGGATATCTGCCTACCATATTTGTTGAGAAGAAGGGTATGGAACCATACGCAGGCCGTATGCGTGCAATGCTGATTTTTGCGTTTTTCCCGCTTCTGGCACTTCTGGCGCAGCCTCTCGGCAGCTATTCTTTCTGGTGGCCGGTGATAATAGTAGGCATAGCCGGTGCTGCACACCAGTCCTGGAGTGCAAATCTGTTCTCGACAGTGAGTGATATGTTTCCACGCAGTGCTGTAGCCACAGTCACCGGTATCGGCGGTATGGCTGGCGGTATCAGCTGCTTTATTTTCAATAAATGTTCAGGAATATTGTTTGACTATGCCGGTACTCACGGACTGACATTCCTCGGCTTTGAAGGTAAGCCTGCCGGCTATTTTATAATGTTCTGCATCTGCGGTATATGCTATCTGATAGGATGGTTTATTATGAAAGGTCTCGTTCCAAAATATTCTCCGGTAAGGGTTTGAGTAATTCTATGATACAGGAAACGGTTTCATCCACTGAGGGTGAAACCGTTTCTGCAAATATAAGGTTGAACTCAAACTTATCCGCAACGTGACGAACCGCAGTTCTGGCAGATGAGACATCCTTCCTGATATACAAGGCTTTCAGATCCGCAAACTGAGCACTTCTCGCCCTTTACGGCCGTTCCGTCCTGAATGTATTTCTTCAAGGCTCGTTCTACACCGTTCTTCCAGTTGTTGATGTTCTCTGAACCGAGATCCAGCTGGCCGATAAGGCGGATACAGAGGTCAATAGGCATCTGGTAGCGCAAGACGCTGGATATCAGTTTCGCATAGTTCCAGTATTCCTTGTCGAACTTCTCGCTCAGACCTTCAATTGTGACTTTATATCCACGCTTGTTTGTGAACTGGAAATCGTAACGCTTTGAACCGTTCTCGTCAACATTCTTGATGATGTAGCCCTTATCGACAGTCTTTGGCAACATAATGCCTTCCTCGTCATCCTGAAGTCCGGTGAAGATTTCGTATGGACGTCCGTCAAGTATTCCGACGAATGCCACCCATTTCTCCTTATTGTTCTGGAATCGTACCACCTCTGCATCAAGTATTCTCGGACGTGTTTCGACAATCTGGCGTGGCTGGCAGTCACAGGGTGCTACCGGACCGTCTTTCTTGACGTCCTTCTTCTCTCCCTTGACATCTACCAGGACTCCGTCGCGTGAGCCTTCGCGATATACGGTACAGCCTTTACAGCCGCTCTTCCAAGCTTCTACGTAAAGCTGTCCTACGAGTTCCTCGCTGACATCTGCCGGCAGATTGATGGTGACACTGATTGAATGATCAACCCATTTCTGCATACGTCCCTGCATACGTACTTTCTGTATCCAGTCAACATCCTGTGCCGTTGCCTTGTGATATGGCGAACGTGCTACCATATCGTCTATCTCTTCCTGAGTGAACTGCTTGGCAGGATCAATGCCGTTGGCCTTCATCCAGTCAACGAACTTGTGATGGAATACCACAAACTCCTCGAAAGCATCACCATTGTCATCGGTAAATGCTACATTGACATTCTCGTCATCGCGATTCACCTTGCGGCGGCGTTTATATACAGGCATAAATACAGGCTCAAGTCCTGATGTAGTCTGGGTCATAAGACTTACTGTCCCGGTCGGAGCGATTGTAAGGCAGGCTATGTTGCGTCGGCCGTATTTCTTCATCTCGGCATAGAGCTTTGGATCGGCTTCCTTGATACGGCTTACGAACGGGTTGTTCTGTTCGCGCTTCCAGTCATATACCTCGAATGCTCCACGCTCCCTGGCCATATTGACCGATGAACGGTATGCCTCGATGGCGAGAGTCTTCTGTACTTTCTCTGCAAAATCCGTAGCCTCGTCAGTTCCGTATGTCAGGCCCATTGCCGCCAGCATATCGCCCTCGGCTGTGATACCGACACCGGTACGGCGTCCCATTGTACTCTTGCGCATGATTTTCTCCCAAAGGTGCTTCTCGGTACCCTTGATTTCGTCGCTTTCCGGGTCGGCGGCTATCTTCTCCTGAATCTTGTCAATCTTCTCAATTTCAAGGTCGATGATATCGTCCATAATACGCTGGGCTACTGCGACGTGCTTCTTGAAAAGGTCAAAGTCGAAGTATGCATCCTTGGTGAAAGGATTGAAGACGTAAGAGAAAAGGTTGATGGCCAGAAGACGGCAACTGTCGTACGGACAGAGCGGTATCTCACCGCATGGGTTCGTGGATACGGTACGGAAACCGAGGTCGGCGTAGCAGTCGGGAACGGATTCCTTCAGTATTGTATCCCAGAAAAGCACGCCGGGCTCAGCCGATTTCCAAGCGTTATGGACTATCTTGTGCCATAGTGCAGTCGCGTCAATATCCTTCGTGTAAAGCGGGTTCGCAGAATCGACAGGGTAGGCCTGTGTGTATGGCGTACCGTCAATGGCGGCCTGCATGAAAGCATCGTCAATCTTGACGGACACGTTCGCACCAGTGACCTTTCCGCTTGTCATCTTGGCATCGATGAATGATTCGGAATCCGGATGCTTTATTGACACGCTCAGCATCAATGCGCCACGGCGTCCGTCCTGTGCGACCTCGCGTGTCGAGTTGGAGTACCTCTCCATAAATGGAACAAGTCCTGTGGATGTGAGGGCTGAGTTCTTGACCGGAGAACCTTTCGGACGGATATGTGTC
Source organism: Bacteroidaceae bacterium (assembly GCA_045600825.1). Taxonomy (GTDB): domain Bacteria; phylum Bacteroidota; class Bacteroidia; order Bacteroidales; family Bacteroidaceae; genus Colenecus. The sequence goes on along the minus strand of JAZRYP010000022.1, from coordinate 17,607 downwards.
AGGTCGTGACCTACGCCACCACGGCGCTTCATCAGCTGTACCTGTTCCTCGTCAACCTTGATGATTGCTCCGTAGGAGTCGGCATTTCCTTCCATACCTATTACAAAGCAGTTGGAAAGCGAGGCAATCTGGTAGTTGTTGCCGATGCCAGTCATAGGACTGCCCTGAGGAATGATGTACTTGAAGCCTTTCAGCAGTTCAAAAATCTGGGCAGGACTCATAGGATTTGAATACCTTGCTTCGATGCGTGCAATCTCGTTTGCAATACGCCAGTGCATATCCTCCGGTGTCTTCTCGTAAATGTTCCCGAATGAATCCTTGATAGCGTACTTGCTTACCCATACTTTCGCTGCGAGTTCATCGCCGCCGAAATATTCAACGCTGGCCTGATAAGCCTCGTCAAATGTGTAAGTTTTGTTAGAAGCCATTTTATATGTTTTATGTTTTTGTGTGCGTACAGCCGTGTCCGTGAACAGACTCGTTTTTGATAGCGGGACAAAAATATAAAAGGCTTTAATTTTGTACAAAATTTATTTATTGCAGTTATCAACAGGTGAATAAAGTTTTCCGTTTCTAAGTGTCAAGTTATTGATAATTAATGATATAAAAATTTTGTAACGGTAAAAAGTTGTCCGTTTTGCACAACTTGTAAAGTTGGCTCCTGATTAAAACTGCAAATCGCGGTAAGAACAAAGCCGCAAAAAAAACTGCAATGCCGTAACTGTCATTGCCCGATTTGTCTGATGAGATGTCTGATTTAGATGGAGCGTTCGATGTTCTCCATATCCATTCTGAAACTGCGGTCAACATCCATCTGGTCCTTTACCACATTGAATGCGTGCAGTACGGTGGCATGGTCTCTGTTTCCGACGTACATACCTATCTTTGATGTTGAAAGATTGAGGTGCTTGTGTGCAAGGAACATGCTCACCTGGCGTGCAAGTACAATCTCGTGCTTGCGCGATTTTGTCTGTATGCTTTCAACATTGATTCCGTAATAATCACAGACTTTCCCGATTATTCCCTCAATGGTGACGGACTTCTGCTCGATTTTTGCGCTCTTGTCCGTTATCTCCTTGACAAGGTTGATATCAATGGCCTTGTTGAATGTCGTGGAGTATGCCAAAAGAGATACGACGATACCTTCAAGATCCCGTACGTTGTCTGTAACGTTTTCGGCGATATAGTTGATCACTTCGTCATCGAGATTGATACCGTCGCGTGTGGTCTTGTCCTTCAGAATCTGCTTGCGCAGTTTCAGGTCCGGTCTGGAAAGTTCTGCCACCAATCCCCACTTGAATCTTGTGATAAGTCTGTCTTCAAGTGACTTGAGATCTTTCGGGGAACGGTCGCTTGTGATAATCAACTGCTTCTGATTCAGATGCAGATGGTTGAATATATGGAAAAATACGTTCTGCGTCTTTGGCCAGCATTCCATCTCCTGCATATCATCAATAATCAGTACATCGATTGTCTGATAAAAGTTGATGAAATCGTTGGTCGTATTGTGTATGACGGAATCCTTGTACTGCATATAAAAGAGGTGTGCGGAAAGATACAGCACTCTCTTCTCCGGGAACTTTTCCTTTACCTTTACGCCTATGGCATTGGCAAGATGTGTTTTGCCTACACCGGATTCTCCGTAGATGAACAGCGGGTTGAAAGTCGTGTGTCCCGGTTTACCGGCAACTGTCTCTGCGGCTGTCCTCGCAAGCTTGTTGCTTACACCTTCGATGAATGTGTCAAAGTTGTAAAGCGGATTCAACATGGAATCCAGATCCTGTACCTGTGGAGCATCAAGCATCGTCGGGGTCTGATTGCCCAAACCTGTCAATTCCTTGTATCCGGTTGTTGTATGGTTAACGGACTGATACTCCGTCTTGATGTCGTTCTCCTTGTCAGTAATGACGCTGTACATCAGTTTTGTGTCCTCGCCGAAATTGTGGGTTATCGCCATCTTGAGCAGGTCAAGGTAGTTCGCCTCAAGATACTCATATACGAACGGGCTTGATACCTGAATAATCAGCTTGTCATCGGTATGTCTCAACGGCTTTATTTCAGCGAACCATGTCTGGAAAATGGTCTGCGAAACATTGTCACGGATAAAATCCATGCATTCGCCCCATTTCTGCTGTAACTTGTCGTTGTCCATATTGGTGATTAACTGTTCTTTTGCTTAACGCAATGCAAAGTTGGCAATCTTATTTTATTCGTGCAAATGTATTTCTCTCACGTGTATTTAATCACTTTGTAAATGCCTATTTTTCAATGCTTTAAAATACTGCCGATTTTTAAGTAAAAAAAACATTTGGAATTGTATAACTGTTTGTATATCAAGTATGTATTGAATAAAATATGAAGGCTGTAAGATTTTGCCGGATGTGAATGAAATCGTTTTGGATAGCTTGATTGCAGATTTCGTAATATATGTGAAAAATACGTGTTATTTAGATAAATTCTAAATTGCCAGTCTCGCTGTCACTTCTTCCCGCTACTTTCCTTTATCGCTTTTTGAAGGTCAATCCTGAGCCCGTCTTTAGTTGCAATGATAAAGGCATCCTTGAATTTCTTCCGCACTTCTTTAAGGTCCTTTTTGGCCGTTTCGTAATTGTCGGTGGAGCCGGTAGTGTATTTGTATAAGGAACCGTCCTTGTAATAACTGATATCGCCGATACCTTTCAATCTTGGACTGTCATTGTTCAGCTTTGTCTCAGATGTGAGTATCTGAATCCTAAATAGTGTCTGGCCGTTTTCTGATTCTGCCGCTTTTTCTGCTTGGACAACAGATTTTGCTACGGCGTCTCTGCTTGCATGCCATTGTGCAATGTATTCTTTCAGCGACAGGTAAATGCTCTGGCTCAGTTCTTCTACACCCTGGCTGGATGTCATATATTTCAGATCCGTGGCATTGGAAATGTAACCGAGTTCGATAAGTATGCTTGGCATTGCGCTTTTCCATAAAACAAGATACCCTGCCTGATGAACGCCATGGTCGTGTCTTTTTGCGTAACCGACCAGTTGGTTCTGTACGAGTGTCGCTACACCGAGACTCTCTTTCTGATACTCGTTCTGCATAAATTCGAAGATGATCTGACTCTCGGTGCTGTTCGGGTCGTAGCCCTCGTAATGTGTCTCGTAGTCACTTTCCAGCAGAATTGCCCTGTTCTCCTCGATGGCGGAACTCAGATTTGCGCTGGTCCTGTTTTCTTCAGCTCCCAACAGATAGGTCTCTGCGCCTTGTGCCGATGTGCTTTTCGCGGAGTTCGTGTGGATTGACACGAACAGGTCTGCATCAGCTTTGTTGGCTATATCCGCACGTTTGTACAATTCCACGAACACGTCGCTGTTGCGTGTATAAATAACCTTTGTATCGGGACAATTCTGTTCTATGAGCGCCCCTGCACGCAGGGCAACTTTAAGATTTATGGATTTTTCCTGGTTTTTCCCGTTTACTGCTCCCGGATCCTTTCCTCCGTGGCCTGCGTCAAGGACGAGCGTGAATGTGTCGTTGGCGGTTGTTATACAGGGCAGAATAGCCAGTATGACCGTAAGCAATAATAAAGGTATGGCTCTAGTATTCATTTCCGTCTGTCATCGTATTGATGGATCCTCCCGTTTGGCCCTGAACCCTACAGGGTCGGCAGCTTGTCTGTTAATGTATTTTGCAAATTTATGTTGGTTGATTCTTACGGGCTCGGTCATAAATTCCGGCACGTTGTACGCATTCATGAACTTCCGGGTGAATTCGGGATCTTTCTGTGGCAATGCAAAAGGTTTGGTGAAAGTACCGTCGCTCTTCATATAAGTGATGTAAGGCCTGGTTACGACACCATTATCCCGGCGTGTACTGAAGATGAGCCATTTGCCGTTACTGGACCAGGAGTGGTAGCTTTCTGCCTCATCGCTGTTGATTTCACGCAGATTCCTGACTTTGCCGTTGGTGAGATTGAGCATATAAAGATCCGCATCCTTATTATATAGATGCAGTACTCCGTGCGATCCCATAGCGAACATAAGGTATTTCCCGTCAGGTGAAACACGTGGCAATGTGATGCTGGTACCAGCAGCTTGTGAATCTATTATTTTCCTGCTTGTACCCCAGGTGCCTGTCTCCGGGTCGAAAGGCTTCATATACAAGTCATAATGAAAATCCTGCAAATGGTCCAATATGTCTATGGGACGACCGTCGCTGTCCGTCTGGAGAACTATGTGGGCCGATACGTAGAAGAGAGTCCTTCCGTCAGGCGACCATGTCGGATAGCATTCGAATTCGTCGGGATCATTCTCGATGATGCTGACTGTGTTGGATTTGATATCGTACAGAACGAGATCGCTGAAAGTGTCAAATCCCTGTATCCTGTTGTTGCCGTATAGGAAAAAGGCCTGACGCGTCTGATTGTTGGAGTATGCTATGTAATCGTGTGTCGGATGCCACGCCGGATAGACGCCTGCGGATTTCGTGGAGTCTGTCTTAAGATTCAATTTGTGGATTTCTCCGTCCAGTACCAGTATTGTTCCGGCTTTCCCTTCTCTGACGTGGAACTGCATATTGTCTGTCTTGTAATTGCGATAGTGATGACAATTTATGCAGCTTCCGGTTGTATTTGCAGACTGGATAAGTGAGTTGCAGAGTATTGTTTTCTCTTTGAATGATGTCAGGTCGCGCTGGTTCAGTGTCAGCTGCTGATAGCTCTGGTATCCGGGCGGTATGATTCTGTAGGATATGTATCGGTCAATCGGTTCCGCAAGGGTGATGTTGAATGGCTTGTATGACAACCATTTACCGGACTTGCGTGCAAATACCTCAACTTCGATAGTGTTGCCGCCGGACTTGAGTCTGTTCCATTTACGTGAAGGCATATCTGTTTTCCTGCCTTTCAGGGTAACGCTGCAGTCGCCGCATTTGAAGACTGTGATGAAACGCTCCCCCTGACTGTTGATCTTGAAATTCAGTGGCGCGATGTTTGACGGCACTGTGATGTCCTGATAGTCAGGAGAAAGTTCCGGAGCTGTGTCCGATTGTTCAAACTGCTGCGGTGCATGGACTGTACATGCTGTCAGCATGAATATGATGGCTGTAAAGTATAAAGTCTGTTTCATCAGAAAACTTCTAATGGGTCTGTAAATCCCTGGCAAAAAAGTAATAATAGTAATAGGTGTCTCCGAAATTCTGTCCGTAGATATAGCTTGCCTCTCTTAAGTTACGGATAGGATGGGCTGCGTTGAATTTCATGAATTTGTCATAACTCCGGATGACTTCCGGGCTGATTTCCAGATTCGGAATGTTGCGCCCTTCAAGCTGCTCGTACATATATGCCGCTTCCTGATAGTGCCTTGGTAATGTCGTGTCAGGGTGCGTGAATATCCAGTTGGCAAGCTGTGCCCAGAATGCCTTGATGTTCTGGGCGCGCATGATCCATAACATTGCAGCTTCGCATCCTTCGGCTGTTGAGTTCAGCCAGTTGTAGGTTATGAAATGCTCCATAATGAATTTCTCAATCATGGACTCGTCACTGTTGATGTCGTCCGTGCCACATAGCAGCGGTAGAATATCGCGATATTCATCTGACTCTTTGATGAGTTCCGGATGATGCAGAAGCTCCCTTTGCTCTTCCGCCCATTTCCTGTGGAAAGGCGAGTGTTCCAACTGGCTGATGTATTTGTCTGCAATATTCCAGTCTTCACTTATCACGGTACAGCGTATTGCGTATTTCAAAACTTCAACGCTCCAGCCGTATTCTACCGCGTCTTCTATGCACCATCTGTAGCAGAAGTTGGGAATACCGTAGTTGTAGTAAAGCTGTTTGCCGCATTGTATTGCCAGCGATATGACTACCGGAGATGGCGGCATATAGTCACCTTCTGCGTGACAGAATGCCTGGGAACCGGCCGTTCCAAGTCGTAGGAGCGCCAGATCCTTGTACATTACCATAGTGCGCGTCGGCATATGGAATCTGTATTCATAGCTGGCTATGATATCGTCCCTGTCTGCTTGTGACGCGTTTTCAAGTTCCCTGCTCCGCTTGCTGAAGACTTTGGCATTGTGTTTGGTGAAACGTCTTGTGTCCCTGTCGTGTATGCGTACAACCTCTTTCCAGTCCTGTCTCTCAATTGCCGAGTCCATCTTCAAATCGTTGATGAAATCAGGATCGCTGTACCAGAATATCCAGACTGACAATACGGATATCACAGTGCCGGCCAGGTATGAAGCAATGTCCGGAAATGCTGTTGAAAGTCTCCTGGCTGGAGAACCGATGTATGCCAGAAATAATGTTGCGGCACCAAGTATTATGTATGGTATCCAAAGCGCGTGGTATTCCTTCATGTCGAATATTGATGGCAATACGGCAATATATGATGCGGCGACGCGTCCTGTGTAATACACGGTACCGCTCCAGAAGCGCGGGAATACGGCTATTGCCACAATGCCAGCCGCTGTTTTCAGAATGTTGCTGCCTGTGGGTTTGGTCAGGGCCTGAACCGTAATGGCGGCTGTCCCGAGCAATGCGTAGAAACCGGATAACGGGTATGCTGCCAACGTCCAGATGATTATGAATATCAGTTTGTTCCGGTCGCTTTTGATCCTGTCGTAGCAATAGATGGCGGTCAGTGTGGTAAGAAATCCCAACGTGGGTAGAAAAAACCATCCCTGATCCCTGTATGCGAATATCATATATCCGGATTGCATATCTGCGGCAATCAGAATGGCGGCTGGTATGAAAGCCAGGGCTGAGGCCCCTCCTTCCAGATGGAATGTCTTTTTTGTCAGCAGTGTCACACAACACCATAATATCACTGCTGTCAGTGCTCCGATGGGTGGAAACTGGAGGAACAGTGTCAGAAAACAGCTTATATATGTCAGCAGACCTCCGACCGAGAGCATCCGTTCCTTGAAATATAAATCTGTAGTCAGGAAGAGTGAACGGCTTTCTATCTTAAGCAGTAAGTCCTGACAGTGAAATGACAATATTATCCAGATGGCTAAGGCGAATAATGCCAGAGTAACAGGGAAAATATAGCGGGAGAAAAGATCTGAATTGCGGTTAACCATTTCAAAACGGATTGAATTTCATTTTACAAAGATACATTATTGTACCCCAATTATCAATGGTGTGCGTGTTTTTTTACTAAATTGTGCCCCAATAAAAAGCATTGTTTATGAAAGTGAGATTATTGTCAATCTGTATAGCGGCGATGTCGTTCGCTTCGGCAGTGGCCCAACAGCCGGAATGGCTTGATGCAGAGGTGAATCAGATTAACAGGAGGGAGACTGTGGCTGATTATTTTGCGTATGAGAATATGCAGACTGCCAAAGATGGAGTCCGCAGTGGGTCAGACAGGTATATGTCCCTGGAAGGTATGTGGCGTTTTGATTTCGTGAAGAATGCGAATGAAAGGCCGGAAGGGTTCTTTGCGCCTGATTATGATGACGGGAACTGGACGGATTTCCCGGTGCCCGGTCTGTTCGAGATGAACGGATATGGCGACAGGATATATACGAATGTGTCTTATCCCTGGTCCAATCAGTTTGCCAACAATCCTCCTTTTATTGAAGAAAGGAATAACTACGTGGGTTCTTACCGCAAGTCGTTCGCAATACCGGCCGGCTGGCAGGGGGACAGGATATACATACACGTAGGGTCGGCAACATCCAACCTGTCGCTGTGGATAGACGGCAGGTATGTAGGCTATAGCGAAGACAGCAAAGTGGCAGCGGAGTTCGATATTACAGACTATGTGAAACCGGGCAAGGAGTGTCTGGTGGCGATGCAGGTGATGCGCTGGTGCGACGGCTCGTGGCTTGAGGATCAGGATTTCTGGCGCTTTACCGGTATTGCTCGCGAGGTGTATATGTATGCGCGACCGCAGGCTGCAATAGAGGATTTCTTTGTCATCACCAATCTGGACGGACAATACAGGGATGCGGTGCTGGAAGTGTCGCTTACCGGCAGGAATGCAGACGGAAAGAATGTGGTGGCAACGCTGCAGGATGCAGACGGAAAGACCATTGCAACGGATGAGACCAGCCTGTCTGATGATAAGGCGAGCCTTAAGATGGCTGTGAAGGCTCCGTTCAAGTGGACGGCTGAGACTCCCTATCTCTATACCTTGTATCTGTCATTGACCGACGATACCGGAAATCTGCTGGAGGTGATACCTCAGAAAGTGGGCTTCCGCAAGATAGAACTGAAGAACCGGCAGGTGCTGGTGAACGGTCAGCCTGTACTGTTCAAGGGTGCAAACCGTCACGAGATGGATCCTGATGGCGGATATGTTGTTCCGCTGGAGCGTATGATACAGGACATCCGTATTATGAAGGAAATGAATATCAATGCCGTACGTACCTGTCACTATCCGGACGATCCGCGCTGGTATGACCTGTGCGATCAGTATGGCATCTATATGATAGCCGAGGCAAATGTCGAGTCGCACGGAATGGGCTATGGCGCCGGCACGCTGGCCAGAAACCCGCAGTTTGCGAAGGCGCATCTGGAACGCAATCAGAGAAATGTCCTCAGTTTCAAGAATCATCCGGCCATCATCTTCTGGTCTTTGGGAAATGAGGCGGGAGACGGACCGAACTTTGTGAACTGCTATAAATGGATTAAAGAATATGACAGGACGCGTATCGTGCAGTACGAGGGTGCCAGGTTCGCACCTGACCATTGCGAGATATATTGCCCGATGTATCCGGATTACCGTGAACTTGCTGAGTATGAGTCGAATCCTGCCAATACGCGTCCGTTTATAATGTGTGAGTATGCACACGCTATGGGCAACTCCGAAGGCTGTTTCAAGGAATATTGGGACATTATCCGCTCCAGCGCTCCGCTGCAGGGTGGCTTTATCTGGGACTTTGTGGATCAGGCTGTCTATGGGACAAACAGTGAGGGACACCGTATTTTCCAATATGGCGGAGATGCGGGCCGCTATCCGGCGTCGGACCAGAATTTCAACTGTAACGGCCTGCTGGCTCCGGACAGGAGGTATAATCCCCATGCTTACGAGGTAAGGCAGCAGTATCAGAATATCTGGGTTACTCCAACTGATGTAAGCAAGGGCGTTATTGACATATACAATGAGAATTTCTTTACAGACTTGTCGGCGTGTAACCTGCAATGGACTGTCAATCTGAATGGCATACAGTATGCCTCGGGAATTGAGAATATGCCGTCGGTTCCCGCACAGACAACGAAATCAATGAGGATGCCGGCATTGGCCAAGGCTCTTGCCAAGGCTCCGGCAGATGGGGAAATTATGTTGGGTGTGGAATTCCTGCTTAAGAATGATGCTCCGTTGCTGAAGGCCGGCTATGCTGTTGCCAGAAATCAGTTTGAAGTGCGCTCATACGAATTCCCGGATTCCAGTTCGCTGTGCAGATCAGCCGGTGAGGGAGAATGCATCGTCGATGAGGCCCTGGCGTGGGTGACTGTCGGGGCGGCAGGTGTGTCATATACATTCAATAAGCGTAGCGGGTGGATTGACTATATTGATGTCGATGGCAGACAATTCACGCAGAATGGATACAGTCTGAAGAGCGATTTCTGGCGCGCTCCTACCGATAATGATTTCGGAGCTAATCTGCAGCGCCGTATGGGTGCGTGGAAATCCCCTGCATACCGTGTGACGGCATTCGGCATTGAACGTAATGAGGACGGAAGTGTCAGCGTTAACGTCAATTATGATATGAACAATGTCGGCTCGACTCTGAAAATGTCATATCGCGTGAAAACCGATGGAAGCGTAGTGGTAAGACAGAAACTTGATGCCACGGCTGCAAGAACCGATATCTTCCGTGTGGGAATGACAATGGTGCTGGCTCCGGAATTTGACAGAATTGAGTATTACGGCAAGGGTCCTCATGAGAATTATTCTGACAGAAACTCTTCCGAATGGATAGGATTATATAAGGAAAGTGTGGAAGACCAGTACTTCCCGTACATACGTCCGCAGGAGACCGGGAACAAGACGGACGTACGCTATTGGAGAGTGCTGGATGCCGATGGCCAGGGTCTGGAGTTCTTCGGAAGCAAGCCTTTGTCGATGTCCTCGCTGAACTATCTTACAGAGGATCTTGACGATGGCCAGGAGAAACATAATCGGCATGCTGGTGATCTTACGCCACGTGATTTTACGGTTGTACACATAGACGAGGCCCAATACGGACTTGCCTGTCAGCATAGCTGGGGCGCTACTACGCTTGATGAGTACAAATTGCCCCCGGGCGTGTATGAATACGATTTTGTTATAAAGGCAATACGCTGATATTATGATTGACTGGATATGCCTGTATGATAAGTATTATGCAGACAACAAACCTCTGTATGATCTTCTGATGACTCACAGCCGCTGCGTGGCAGACAAGGCTTTGGCTATATCCCTGTCTCATCCTGAACTTGGCGCTGACAATACGTTCGTGGAGGAGGCCGCAATGCTGCATGATATAGGAATTTATCTTACAGATGCGCCTCCGATACATTGCTTTGGAACAAATCCATATATCGCCCATGGCTATCTTGGTGCAGAGTTGCTGCGTACGGAGGGACTTCCCCGACATGCTCTTGTGTGTGAGAGACATACAGGAACGGGACTTTCGCTGCAGACGATAATAGACAGGAACCTGCCGATACCGCATCGTGACATGAGGCCTGTGTCCGTTGAGGAGGTACTGGTGTGCTTTGCAGACAAGTTCTACTCAAAGACACGTCCGTCCATAGAAAAGAGCGTGTCGGATGTTGAACGTAGTCTGTCCAGATTCGGCACAGAGGAGGTGGAGCGTTTCAGGGAATGGTGCGAACGCTTTCTATGACCAATCCTGAGCTGTCACGCGCGTTTCTAAAAAAAATCTATAACTTTGCACTTTTGTATATAAAACGGGTGCGAAGTGAAGAGGTCTGCCGTTCCGGCTTTTTTGAGATTTGTCCTTCTGGCGTTTGTTCTGCTGTGCTCACAGTGGATTTCCGCCCAGCAGGCCGATGTACTTCCTTCTGATACGTTGTCTCTTCCAACTGACAGTCTGTCATTTCCATCTGATTCCATCGTGACCGATTCCATAATGGTGGACAGCATCGGTTCTGAGAACAAGCCTCTGGATGCTCCTGTCAAATATTCTTCCAAGGATTCAATGGTGTGGGTTATGGGTGGTGATGCCACTCTATATGGCAGCAGCTCGGTTAAATATCAGAATATTTCTCTGGATGCCGCTGTAGTCAAAATGCGCATAGACAGCAGCCTGGTATATGCTGATGGCGTGAAGGACTCATTGGGAGAATGGGTCGGTACGCCGGTGTTCACGGAAGGTACCACTCCGTATGAATCAACTCATATGAGTTACAATATCAAGACGAAGAAAGGCTATATAAATCATGTCGTCACGCAACAGGGCGAGGGATATATGACAAGTCGGGATGCAAAAAAAGGACCGGAGGGCGAGTACTATATTGAGAACGGAATATATACTACCTGTGACGACCACGAAGACCCGCATTTTGGAATACGTATAACGCGTGCCAAAGTGCGTCCTAACAGAGATGTGGTGTTCGGCCCTGCGTATCTGGAATTTATGGGCGTGCCATTGCCGCTGTTCATTCCGTTCGGATTCTTCCCATTTACAAACAGCGATTATGCTTCCGGAATAATAATGCCTACATACGGCGATGAGATGAATCGTGGCTTCTATTTGAAGGATGGCGGTTATTATTTTGCCATTTCCGACAAAATGGATCTTAAGTTGCTCGGGGAGATTTTTACAAAGGGATCGTGGGGACTGTCTGCAGATTTCAATTATAAAAAGCGATATAAGTTTTCGGGCAATTTCTATGCAAGTTACCTTGTCACAAAGACAGGAGACAAGGGCTTGCCAGACTATCTTGTGAGTAAGGATTTCAAACTCCGTTGGAGTCACAGACAGGATTCCAAGATGAATCCGACATCGAATTTCTCGGCTAGCGTAAACTTTGCGACTTCCAGCTACGAGCGCTCTAATCTGTCCAGTCTGTACAATCCGGCATTGACATCGCAGAGTACGCGTACTTCCAGTATCAGCTATTCAAAGAGTTTCCCGAGGGCAGGCATCTCATTATCTACATCAATGAACCTGTCACAGAATATGCGCGATTCCACGATTTCAATGACTTTGCCGTCATTGACTGTATCGGTAAACAGAATATATCCTTTCAAGCGCAGGAAATCAGCAGGTGACAGTAAATGGTACGAGAAAATATCATTCACCTACAACGGGTCACTCAGTAACAGTATAAATACGAGGGAGAGCGAATTGTTCCATAAAAGTATAATACGTGACTGGAACAATGGCGTAAAGCATTCAATACCTGTCAGCGCGACATTCCAGATACTGAAGAATATCAATGTCACACCATCGTTCAACTATACGTCAAGATGGTACACCAGCCGTATAAATCAGTCTTGGGACGAGGACAGGAATGCCGTCAGACGTGATACTGTCTATGGTTTCAACAGAGTGTATAATTACAGTTTTTCTGTATCGGCAAATACCAAACTGTATGGCTTTTATCAGCCGTCCAAACTATGGACTAAGATATTCGGTGACAAACTTATTATGGTACGTCATCTGTTTTCTCCACAGGTGTCGTACAGTATGTCTCCTGATTTCAGCGATCCGAAGTATGGCTTCTATGATTCATATACATATACGGATCAGCAGGGCGAGGTCCGTACGGTCTCGTATTCTCCATATTCCGGGATGTTGTATGGAACTGCTCCTCAGGGAAAATCAGGCAGCATATCTATGAGTGTGTCGAATAATGTTGAAATGAAGGTACGCTCAGACCGTGATACTACAGGTGTCAGAAAAATCAGCCTTATTGATCAGCTCAGTGCGAGTATGTCGTATAATACGGCGGCAGTAAAAAGACCTTGGAGCAATTTGTCAACAACTACCAGAATAAAGATTACCAGAAATTACACTTTCAGTCTGAATGCTGTGTGGGCAACGTATGCGTATGAGTTTGATGATAACGGTAGGGTCGTTACCAGCGACCGGACGGAGTACTCGTTCGGACGTTTCGGCCGTTTTCAAGGTATGAGCCAGAATCTGTCATATACATTCAGCAATAACACGTTGCGGGAATGGAAGGATAAGATAAATAAACTCAAGCATAAAGGGGAAGAAAGGGAGTCTTCTGCCGATGTGGTAACAACAGCTCCATCGGCACCTGGCAAAGGCGGATCGCGTGACAGTGGCGGTAAAGGTGACGGTAAGGAGAATTCCGTGTCTCTTGATGAGGACGGATATGTCAGTTATAAGCCGGTCTGGTCTCTGTCGTTCTCGTACGGCATAACTATGCGTGAAGATACGTCGGCGCCTATAAATCCGGACAGGATGCGTTATCCATACGGATTTACGCACAGTCTTAATGCATCTGGTAATCTTAAACTGACGAACAAGTGGAATATAAATTTCTCGTCGGGATGGGATTTCAAAAATCACGACTTTACTACTACAACAATGAATATTACCAGGGATCTTCACTGCTTCACTCTATCCTGCAGCGTGGTCCTGAAACCGTATGCATCGTATAATCTGTCAATTCAGGCCAATTCCAGTATGGTTGCTGATTTGCTGAAGGTTAAGAAGCGCAGTGATACATCGAGTGGCCTGAATTGGTATTAATATGTCTTGTAGAATATGAGTTACTTGATTATTCCGGAGAATTATCGTCAGATTCTGTCAATGAGACAGACCGAGCAGGGCATCAAGCTGATAAAGGATTTCTTTCAGCAGAACCTTTCCACAGGCCTGCAGTTGAGGCGTGTCACGGCTCCTCTGTTTGTGCTGCAGGGTATGGGTATAAATGATGACCTGAGCGGAGTGGAGCGTGCAGTGACATTTCCCATACGGGACTTGAGCGATGCACGTGCCGAGGTGGTGCATTCGCTTGCCAAGTGGAAACGTCTGACATTGGCAGAGTATAATGTACGGCCGGGATATGGCATATATACGGATATGAACGCCATACGTGCCGATGAGAGTCTGGGTAATCTGCATTCACTGTATGTGGATCAGTGGGACTGGGAAAGGACTATTCTGCCGGAGGACAGGAATATAGCTTTCCTGAAGCGCATCGTACGGCGTATATATTCGGCTATGCTCAGGACTGAGTATCTTATCAATGAGACATATCCTGAATTGGAGCCGTTCCTGGCAAGAGAGGTGTTCTTCATACATTCCGAGGAGCTGCGCAGGATGTATCCTGATATGACTCCGAAAGAGCGTGAAGATGAGATAACCCGTAAATATGGTGCCGTGTTCATAATGGGCATCGGCGGAAAACTCGGTGACGGTGAACCGCACGATCTGCGCGCACCGGACTATGATGACTGGAGCACTCCTAATGAGGATGGATTTGACGGTCTGAATGGCGACCTTCTGGTGTGGAATCCTATACTGAACAGGGCAATGGAACTGTCTTCGATGGGCATCAGGGTTGACCGTGAGGCTATGTTGAGGCAGCTTGTGTTGTGCGGTCAGGAACGGCGTAAGGATTTGTATTTCCACCGCCGTCTGCTGAATGGCGAGCTGCCGCTCTGCATAGGAGGTGGAATAGGGCAGTCACGCCTTTGTATGCTGTTCCTGCAGAAGGCTCATATCGGCGAGATTCAGGCTAGTATCTGGCCTGAGGAACAGCGTGCAGCCTGCTTGAAAGCCGGCATACAGCTGATATAGAATTATACGAAGCGAATGCGATATGCCATCTCCGGAAATCACACCATATTTCCTACGATGTCATATCACATTCACAGAGAAAGTTTATAGCTTATGGATGTAAGGATAGATGAGAGCTGGAAGATGCGGCTGCAGGATGAGTTTGACAAGCCGTATTTCAGGACTCTGACGGATTTCGTGCGTCAGGAGTATCGGAATGGTGTGGTCTATCCTCCTGCCAGATTGATATTCAATGCATTTGACCTGTGCCCTTTCGATGATGTGAAGGTAGTGATAATAGGTCAGGATCCCTATCACGGACCGGGGCAGGCGCACGGATTGTGTTTCTCGGTAAATGACGGTGTGCAGTTCCCTCCATCACTGCAGAATATCTTCAAGGAAATTCACGATGATTTGGGTAAGCCTATGCCTGCTACGGGCGATCTGACCCGTTGGGCACGGCAAGGGGTACTGCTTCTGAATGCCACTCTTACAGTCCGGCAGCATCAGGCCGGGTCACACCAGGGAAAAGGCTGGGAGGCTTTCACGGATGCCGTTATCAGTAAACTTAATGCGGAACGCGAGAATCTGGTGTTTATACTATGGGGCTCATACGCGCAGAGAAAGGGTGCTGTCATTGACCGTTCAAGACATCTTGTGCTGAGTTCCGTGCATCCCTCGCCATTGTCCGCATACGCCGGTTTCTTCGGCAACCATCATTTCAGCCAGGCAAACAAATGGCTTGAGGAACACGGTATGACGGCTATTGATTGGTAGCTCATACCTCATATTGAATTATTTGCTATTTTTGCAGCCGATACGGCCCCGTAGCTTAGCTGAATAGAGCGTCAGATTCCGGTTCTGAAGGTCTTGGGTTTGAATCCCAACGGGGTCACCAAACATTAAAACTGCATGTCAGGGCAAACTTGTTTGCACGGATATGCAGTTTTAATGTTTGTAAGACCTTTCCGTGAAACGGGAAGGGATCGACAAAAAGTCAATCCCAACGGGGTCACCAAAAAACAGCCTGCATATTTTCGGTATGCAGGCTGTTTTTTATTTGTGGACGGAATCAGTAAAGCTGTTCGCCGAGAATCAGCTTGTCGCCGCTGTCATCGACTGTCCAGATCTGTGGCTTGCGGGCTCCGTTTTCGCCCTCGGCGTGATGTACGATGTACAGAAGCTGACCCTCGAAGGTGCGGAACAGCATTCCGTGACCGGAGTTGTCACCCTTGAAGGCCTTCTCTTCCTGTATCCACGGACCCTTGATGCTGCCTGATGTGGAGTAGGCAATACCCTGGGCATAGCGGTTTTCTCCCCAGCTTGACCACAGCATTCCGAGAACGCCTGTCTGGGTGCGGAACATCTCAGGACCATCGGTGACCCATCCCGGCATCTTCATTCCGAACGTGGCCTCGCCGATGGAGTTCATCTCCTTTGACCAGGGAGCCTCGCTGGCACGGAACATCGTGGTAGGATTGGCGGTGCGGTACTTCAGATCCTTGGTCAGCGGCATATAGTCCATAGTGCCGTCGATGAGCTGTGTCCACTCGTGTACGAACACCATATATATAGTATCGTTCTCCTCGTAGAGCGTTCCGTCAATGATGTCCCAGTCGGTTGGGCCGAGGCAGAATGTGGAATCCGGAACAAGTGGCTTGTACGGACCGTCAATCTTGTCTGATACCAGAAGCTGGGTCTGGTTCAAAGGTACATTGTAACGGCGCGGAACCTGTTCGATACAGATGCGGTGGCTGTTCCAGGTGCCGGCATAGTAGTACTTGTCGCCGAATTTGTGAATCTCGGCGGCTGCTACGAAATTGCCCTGCATCCAGGTGCCTGACAGGTCAATGACATTGTACGGGCCTTCCCACTGCTGCAGGTCCTTGCTCTTGTAGAGTGAGCCGCCTGTGCTGGTGAGCCAGTAAGTCTTGGTCTCCGGATCAGGATAGATGAACGGGTCGCTCATCGACATATCCTTCAGATTTTGGATACGTGTCTGCTGTGCAGGACGCTGTCCACCGCCAAAGCCTCCCATTCCTCCGGCTGGCATCTGCATAGGCGGGCGCTGCATAGCTGGACGCTGGGCAGCCTGACCGCCCTGCGCATTCTGTGGCGGACGCATTGCCGGCATCATTCCTCCGAAATTCCTCTGGCCGGGATTGGCAGACGGAGCCTGTTCGCCGAAAGGCACGGATACTATCTTCTCATTAGTGAAATCCTGCTGTGCCAGCAAGGTTCCGAAACTCATTGCGGCAATGGTCAGGGCTGCCGCTGATTTGATCAGTTGATGACTTCTCATATTTATTATTGAATAATGTTGCTATAATAATACGTCCAGACAGGCCCTGGATTTGATGTGCGGTTTTAGTCTCTCAGCGTTCTTCAGATGTTCAGGGTGCTCTGAGAAACTCTTGAGTGCCTCCTCGCTTTCAAAAATCATATCGAACATGAAATCGCAGTTCGATGACGGAAGTCTTCCCTCGTAAATGAAACTGGAGCTTACCAGTCCGGTAACCATACCGTTAAGCCGATTGAAGTCATCACGGGCCATCTTTATGATATCCTCTTTCTGACTGCCTTCCAAAGTGTCATTTAAAGTCCACATAATCAGATGCCTCACTGGACGCACCTGATCCGGCTCCCTGGCTGAACAACCGAAAATAATCAGGATTACAGCCACTATTGAAATCAACTTTTTCATAGTCGCAAATATAGCAATATATTTACATAATCTCATCCTTATAAAAAAGTCATACTTTGCCAATGATGGGTAGGAATTAGAAGCTGTTTTGAAATGTTCCAATTAATCTTTTATAAAATCTTTCCGGCTGAAAATTCGTTTCTTTTCAGTCATGATGGAACCCCATCACTCCTTCAAATAACCAAATTTTCATCTCGAAAATCTTTCATAAAATTTT
>JAZRYP010000021.1:0-6710 GCA_045600825.1 Bacteroidaceae bacterium | reverse complement strand
TCTCCAAGGAACTGAAGAAGAGTGTGTTCGATGTGTCGTGCAGGACTGACGACGGTTCGTACATTGACGTGGAGGTGCAGGTGAGGAAGCAGGACAGGTTCGCGGACAGATGCCTCTACTACTCTACATTCAACATCCAGGACCAGATTAAGGAGTCTGCCGAGGAATACAGGTTGAAGCCGAGCTGGCGGAGATGCCTGCGGAAGTAAAGGAAGAATATATAAGCACTATGACTACAGAGATTGACAGAAGGGCGCAGGATCTATACGTGAAAAGAGAGGCACGTAGAGAACTCAATGAGGCACGTAAAGAACTCAAAGAGGCACGTAAAGAACGCGAAGATGCACGTAAAGAAGGGCATGCAGAAGGGCGTGCAGAAGCTGCTATTGAGACCGCACGGAATATGAAGGCATTGGGCATACCCAATGACATAATCTGTCAATGTACAGGGTTAAGCGAGAATCAGATTTCTTCAATTTGATAATCCACATCAATACGAAAAACAGCAGCGAACACTCTCCGTTCACTGCTGTTTCCATTTCTGCTATAATATTACAGTGATGAACCGATAAGGAACACGCCAGCAAGAGCCACGATGGCATAGAGCTCCGGGAATACGGCGAGAATCAGAGTCTTGCTGAATACATCGTGTCCCTGGGCGATGCCGGCAATACCGTTAGCACAGACCTGGCCCTGACGGATAGCTGAAAACAGACCTACCAGACCGAGGGCAAGACCGCCACCGAATACGGCACAGGCCTGAAGAGCTGTGATGGAGTCTGTCAGTACGCCGAACATATTGGCGAAAATGAAGTAGCCGGCAAAACCGTAAAGTCCCTGAGTGCCGGGAAGAGCCGTAAGCACGATAAAGTTACCGAACTTGTCAACCTTCTTCAATGCGCCGACAGCCGCATTACCTGTAATTGTCACACCAAACGCACTGCCGATACCTGAAAGTGCAATCATCAGGGCAACGCCCAAATAAGCTAAAAACAAACTTGACATAATTATTTAATTTTATTGTTAATACTCAATGTTTCATATCATTCGCTCACGCTGCGGAAAGGCTTGTATTCGGTACCGCCACCGGTATATCCCGCATTTTTGAAAAATTCCACAAACGTGAGTCGCATCGGGTGAACCACAGCGCCCAGTATATTCATAAAGATGTTCAATGCGTGACCTATCAGGAAAATCAGAGCTGTCACGATAAAGCCCACGACAGGTATGTCAGGGCTCATTCCCGTAGCCATACTGTTGAATACGTTTGCAAGAATACCGCCCGACAGTCCCAAGGCGAACAGTCGTACATACGAGAGCACATCGCCGAGAAGGCCGGTTGCCATATTGTACGTATCCCACAGGCCAAGTCCGATGTTCAGAAGCGGGTTCTTTCCAGGGCTGTTCAGCAGGAAGATACCTATGCAGGCGACCACAAGCAGAACGATAATCACAGGGTTGCTGAACTCTATTCCTGCAAGCACGGCTACGATGACCGTTACCAGCAGCAACAGCCACCCTATCGTACTGAGTGCATACTTGAAACCTGTCTGTATAGTCAGATTCACAGCCTTGACAGCCATTCCAAGCAGAATCTGCACAACGCCGATGTATAGCGAAATGCTGAACATCTGCGAGTTCTCCTTGTACAGGAATTCCTTCATCTGCGCTACGAACGGAATATCCAGATTATACAGGCTGAATCCGAAGAAAGAGCCCGAGAGCAGTCCGCAGAGCATCGTACTTGCACCGAACAGGACTACCAGCCACTTTGAAAAGTCCGGATTTATCAGTTGGAAAAGTTTCGTGAATATCGGAAGTGCCACTATCATCAGCAGCCCGTAGCCTATGTCACCCAGACAGAGTCCGAAGAACAGCATAAAGAACGGTGCGAAGATAAGCGTCAGATCCAGTTCCTGATATGTAGGAAGCATATAGAGTTTGGTCAGAGGCTCGAAGAGTTTCGCAAACCTGTTGTTGTTCAGAAGAATTGGAATGTCATCATCCGGTGTCGGATCGCTGATATCGAAGAATACCGGCATACTCTCCAGTGCCGGAGCCACATTATCCACATTCGCGGCAGGAATCCAGCCGTCAAGCAGCACAACAGTATCATCTGCCACGGATTCGCCCGACAGGCTGACCTTATCGAACGATACCGTCTCAGAACATTTCCCAACAGCCTTACGGAGTACGGGAACGCCCTGCGATGCCAGTTCCCGAAGTTCCGATGCAAGAGTTTCCTTCCGCACACCATTTTCCTGCAGGGCAGCCTCAATCTGGGACAACGACATATCCGGCAGGCTGCACGGTTCCGCGTCAATGGAAATTTCCGTACCGGCAGGTGTCACCGTTATGAAATATGTCTTCTGCCTGTCAGAACTTATCTCAATGGCATTGTAGAGATTCTCCCATTCCCTGCTGAACGCTTTTGGAGGACAGCAGAAGAAGCGCACCTTGTATCCGGCCTCCGCCAGACGGCTGACAGAACTCATCTCAAAATCACCCCAGGCAGAGAGTTCCTGACGGTTCTTTGACAGTGCTTGTATCTGCTGTTCAAGGCATTCCTTCTCCGAGACAAGAGTCTCGTAACGGTCTGCAACTGTTTCAGCATCAAAATCAGCGTCAACAGCAGTAGCAGGAATCCCGGCAGCCATAGGTTCAAGAGCCTTCAGCACTGTCTGATAGCGCGACAGCAGTCTCAAATCCTCCTGCAGCACGGCATCGGATACACCACCCTTCTGTTTCTCCACGACGTGTACCACACCAAGCTCACGCAGACGCCCCAAAAAATTCTGATACTCCTTATTCAATACCAGAAAGGAGATTTTCTTCATTTTCGTTATCATAGCTCTGCCTCCTTCTCGTTTTCGCGTTTCTCAAGCAGCGATTTCAGAATCTTCTGACTTGACTTTGACAGGTTCTCCTCGTCCTCCATGAAACGCTTGATTTTGCGGATGGCATCCTCATAGCCCGGAATCTGGACTTTCTCAAAGAGGTTAACCTTCTGTGTGGTCTTCTTGCGTGCCTTCTCTAAAAGTCCGAGCTTGGCACGTGTGAACTCACAGAGAATGGCAGCCTCCGCCAGTCCGCGCAGAATGTCAATGCCATCGTAATACCATTTGGGTGAGTTGAACAGGCTGAACGGAGCAACCTCGAAATCCACCTTGTCAAGCACAGGGATACGCGTACCCGCTATCTTCCTGACCTCAAGGTGGACATCAGTCACCTTGACCAGCATCGGGTCGAACTCATTCCAAAGCGCGAACATTGAATCGTACCTTGAAATATTCTCCTCGAGTCTGGCCTCCAGTTCCTTCAAGTCATCCTTACACTTCTTCACCTCCATACGCAGCGCACTTTCCTTGTTCTTGATAATAGGAAGCGTACGCACGCGCACCTTGAGCTGCTTCTCAAGATGCTGGAGCGAAGTCTTGTTATATTGGAACTTTACTGCCATAAGCTATCAGTCCTTAGGCCAGTACTGTTCCACAAGAGCCGCCTTGATATTGACCTCTTCCGGATGGAAGTACTTGGCGAACAGCCCCCAGGTCACATCAAGCATCTCTGTAGTGTCAAGATTCACGTCAATTGCCAGAATCCTGCTGGAATAATCCCTTGCAAACGCAAGCGTACGCTCATCGTAGTCTGTCAGGTCAAAACCGTTCTCAACCTTGGTCTTGGCATTGGCCGCATCGGCATACAGACGGACTGCGGCATTCATCACCTGCGGATGGTCGGCACGCGTCTTCTTTCCGTTGACAAGTTGTTTCAGACGGGACAGGGAACGGAACGGATCGACAATGACCTTACCTATGTCGCTGTCCCTGCGCAGGAACAGCTGACCCTCGGTGATGTAACCGGTGTTATCCGGTACAGCGTGGGTAATATCGCCGCCTGACAATGTCGTGACGGCAATGATAGTGATTGAACCGCCCGACGGGAACTGCACCGCCTTCTCGTAGATTTTGGCAAGATCGGAATAGAGAGAGCCCGGCATAGAGTCCTTTGACGGAATCTGATCCATACGGTTGGACACGATTGCAAGTGCATCGGCATACGATGTCATATCACTGAGCAATACCAGAACCTTCTCGTTCTTCTGCACGGCGAAGTACTCTGCCGCTGTCAATGCCATATCAGGTATAAGCAGACGCTCCACGGCCGGATCCTCAGTAGTGTTCATGAAACTGATGATACGGTCCATCGCACCTGCGTTGGAGAACACATTCTTGAAATACAGATAGTCATCGTTGGTCATACCCATACCGCCAAGGATAATCTTGTCGGTCTGCGCACGCATAGCCACCGTAGCCATAACCTGGTTGAACGGCTGATCCGGATCCGCGAAGAACGGAATCTTCTGACCGGACACCAGTGTATTGTTAAGGTCAATACCCGCGATACCGGTAGCTATCAGTTCTGACGGTTGCTTACGGCGTACAGGGTTCACTGACGGGCCTCCAATCTCAACCTCTTCGCCCTCAACGGCAGGACCACCGTCAATAGGCTCACCGTACGCGTTGAAGAAACGTCCCGCCAGCTGGTCGCTCACCTTCAGCGAAGGAGCCTCGCCCATAAACACGACCTCGGCATTGGTAGGAATACCGTTCGTGCCCTGGAATACCTGCAGAGTCACCTCATCGCCCGCAATCTTAACCACCTGAGCCAGACGGCCGTCAATGACGGCAAGCTCATCGTAACCTACGCCTGTTGCCTTCAGCGAGCAGGTAGCCTTGGTTATCTGACTGATTTTCGTATATATTTTCTGAAAAGCCTTTGTTGTCATAGCATCATCGGATTAAGCGGTTTTACGTTCAGCAAGCAGCTTCTCCAGCTCAGCCTCATACTTGTTGTAATTGTCGGACTTGTACTCGGAATAGTTCATCTGCTTGCACAGATTGATTACCTTCTTGAAATAGTCAGTCACCTCAAGGAAATTGTCGAACTTGAATTCCGAATGGCAGATGTCTATCACACGGTCAACGATTGACTCCTGACGCTCCATCGGAGTTACGGCATCAATTTCGTCAAATGCATCCTGCTGCAGCACAATGAAGTCAATGAGCTCCGACTTCCAGAATGTCACGTGATAATCGACTGGCACACCATCGTCACCGAGGATGTTTATCTGCTCGGCAATTTCTTTACCGCGCTGCAGACGCGTCTTGAGTTCGTTAACCTTCTCAAGCCAGCCGTCATTGATACGCTTGCCTATATATTCGTCAAACTCCGGATAATCCAGATACTTTGAATATGAGTCAATCGGGTTGATGGCCGGATAACGCTTTCTGTCGGCACGCTCCTGCTCCAGAGCATAGAAGCAGCGGGCCACCTTCTTGGTATTCTCGGTCACAGGCTCCTTCAGGTTACCGCCGGCAGGCGATACTGTTCCGATGAATGTGATTGAGCCCGGCTGACCGTTGTAAAGCTGCACATAGCCTGCACGGCCGTAGAAGTTTGCAATGATTGACGATATATCCATCGGAAAGGCATCCGGGCCCGGAAGTTCCTCCATACGGTTGGACATCTCACGCAGAGCCTGCGCCCAGCGGCTTGTCGAGTCGGCCATAAGCAGGACGCGGAGTCCCATCGAACGGTAATACTCGGCAATTGTCATTGCGGTATAGACGGAAGCCTCACGCGCAGCCACAGGCATATTCGATGTATTGGCGATGATAATGGTACGTTCCATCAGCTTACGTCCTGTATGCGGGTCATCCAGTTCAGGAAACTCGGTGAAAATCTCCACAACCTCATTGGCACGCTCACCGCAGGCTGCGATGATGACGATGTCAGCCTCAGCCTGTTTGGAGATAGCGTGCTGGAGCACAGTCTTTCCCGTACCGAAAGGACCGGGAATGAATCCGGTACCGCCCTCCACAATAGGATTGAGGGTATCGATGGAACGGACACCGGTCTCAAGCAGCTTGAACGGACGCGGTTTCTCCTGATAGTTGGTCATAGCCAGTTTCACAGGCCAGCGCTGTATCATATCGACATTGATCTCATCGCCCTTCTCTCCTACAAGGACTGCGATGGTATCAATGATTCTGTACTCACCTGCCGGGACAATGGACTTGACAGTATATTCGCCATTCAGCTGGAATGGCGCCATTATCTTCAGAGGCTGGAAATTCTCCTCTACCTTGCCGAGCCACGCCGACGAGCGGACTTTGTCACCGACACCGACTATAGGCTCAAAATGCCAGAGCCTGTCATTATCCAGAGGATAGGTATATTCACCTCTCTTCAGGAATACGCCCGTCATCTTGTCCAGATCGTTCTGCAGTCCGTCAAAATTGTGCGAGAGCATTCCCGGACCGAGCGTAACCTCCAGCATATGCCCAGTAAACTCAGCCTCGGCACCGACCTTCAGTCCTCGCGTACTTTCGAACACCTGTACATAGACGTTGTCACCTACAACCTTGATGACCTCCGACATCAGACGGTCGCCACCGGTCTCAATGTAGCAGATTTCATTCTGGGCGACAGGTCCGTTGACCTTCAGTGTCACCATATTGGCAATGACTCCGCTAACAGTTCCTTTTGTTGCCATATATATTACCTTATTTAAGTTTCGCAAGTTAGAAATTATACAGTAACGGGCACAAAAAAAGCATAGGATATTTCTGCAATTGACAGAAAATGAGTAACTTCAAAGTGACCAAACTAGCAGTTACAAACCCTATGCTCAAGTCCAAAGGTAC
>JAZRYP010000020.1:0-72781 GCA_045600825.1 Bacteroidaceae bacterium | reverse complement strand
TTCTATTTCGATGTCTTCACCTAGTGACAGCACGGTCATGTATAGTTCTATGTTCGTGCGTACTTTGATCTGGGCGCGTCCGATACTGATGGCTTCGTTGAATCCGTCAATGATTTCAAGAGATTTGTGGATTGGCGTGGATATGAAGCGCTCCCATGCTTTATAGTCGTGAATCTTGAAAACGATATTATATATTTCCTTGTTGGTGCGATATGTTTTGTCTTCACTATTGCGGAATGTGATGCCGATTATGTTGTCAAAGAAATCAATTCTTCCATTTTGGGCAATGTAGTCTTTGTATTGCGATTTCTTTTCATTGATAATCTGGATGCTTGTCGGATCGATTCTGTCAACTCCGATAGGCCACCATTCATTTTTGTCTTCACGATATCCGATGCAATACCAATTGTCTGTATAAAATTTCAATTGTACAGGGTGGAAGTCAAAAGTCTCAGGTTCCTCCCCGAACAATGTAAATGTGATTCGGATTACATTTTTATCCAATATATGCCTATACAAATCGGGCAGCAATGAATAGCCTCTGAATTTTGTGTTTGCGGAATAGTCAACAGCCTGACTTTCATTATATAGGTATTTAATACGGCTTTCGGCTGCAAACTCAACCTGCTTGTACAGCTCCGGTGAAATGGTGCTCTTTATCAGTTTGAACGCTTTGTCAAGACCCCTGCGGTCTGAATTGGACAAGTGTTCAGATATTAAATGCTTAATGGAAAAAGATCTGTCACGGTACTGATATAGCTTGTTTCGCTTGTGACCTGGTTCATGCATATGCAAAGGGTTACCTTCTTCGTCAGTCACAAATAATTCTCCATTACTGTTGGCACTTTTTTGGTAAAGCTCTTTGAATTTGAAAATGTCTTGCCGTAGTAGCGTTTGTGCTTTTTGACTGTAATACTGATTCTCGGCGGGGCTCTCTTCGATTATCCCTTCCTCGCTTAACCTTTTCAAGATATCTTGTGTTGACTGCGGTTCCTCGCTGCGAAACATATTGTCGAGAATTTCCCATCTCTTTTTGTAGTTGCTATTTCTCATATACTCTTCGCCGTTTATGATGGTACAAAGATAGCAATTACGTTAAATAAATATATAAATAACGGATGATATTTTATCATAACTAATATAAACACCTTATTTATATTACAATAAAAGATTAAAAGCGTTATTTAAATCCTGCTAACGCATTATAGCTTGCCAAGAAAAATAACGTATAAAAAAACAATCTACTTTTGTATGCGTAATGAAGAAAGATTTTCTAAGATCATTTGTGTCCCGTTAATATGGTGATGAGTATAAGTTATATCAAATAACCGGAAGTTGGCGAATGTCTAAGTTGGCGGCTCAACTTTATGATTGATGCATTTTATAGAATTAACTAAAACTAAACAAAAATATGAAAAAGAAAACATTTTTGATTGCAGCTATGATGCTGCTAGTGAGTGGTTCCGTAGTGTATGGACAAGATGTGATGAATGGTGATACGGTGGTACAGGCTACCCCTGATTCCATTGCGGCAGATTCAATCATAGAAGAGACTCTGCAATGTGTTGTCCCAGGCATTGCCGGAGCTTCCACAATGGTAAGTTCCATCAGTACCGGACAGACACAACTTGTAGACAAGTACCGTGTTATGAATAACGCGCAAGGTTATGCGGCGGAAGATGCCAATGCAATGAATGACATATTTCATGGTCATAGAGTCATTTCAACCGGACAACTAAATGAATCGGATGGACCTGACAGAATTGTTGATGGAACGAAGATTCAGACTAAGTATGGAAAGAGTGCTGAATATAATGTTAGCACTTCATTTGACAAGGTTACAGGTATGTATAGATATTCCGGGCAGCTTCTCGAAGTTCCCAAAGATCAGTATGAAGAGGCTATTAATCTGATGCGTCAGAAAATAGCAGAAGGGAAAGTGCCTGGATATACGAATCCGGATGATGCAGTAATAATTGTCAAGCAGGGAAAATACACATACGAACAAGCTTGCAAAATAGCAAAAGCCGGTACAATTGAATCAATTAAATTTGATGCAATAACAGGTGCGGTAACCTGTACCTGTGCGGCGGGCTTATCATTCATAACCACGTATGCGATGGCAAAAGCGAATGGTACTGATACTTACGATGCAATTGCTTATGCAGGAAAGTCTGGAGGTGAGGCGGCTGGTGTCGCATTGGTGTCACATGTTGGTACTCAGCAGTTTTTCAGAATGCAGTCTGCGGATAAGATAGCTAAGACTATTGATAGTTGGTCGGGCAAGATTGTGAGACAGATTCAAAAGACCCAGGCAGGAAATAAAATATTGACAAAAGTTGTTTCATCTGCGACAGGTAAAGAGTTGACGGGAAAGGCTTTATCAAGCGCTGCTCGTAGGTTGGTGGATTGCAATATCGTATCAGCCGTTGTGACAACAGCAGCTGTAACATCTGTCGATGTATACAAAGGCGTCCAAGGTGAAAAAACGTGGGATGAGGTAGGTAAAGATGCAGTTTCAAATGTTGGAGGTACAGTCGGAGGCAGTGCTGGTGCATGGGGCGGAGCAGCCATAGGCACGTTAATCTGTCCAGGTGTTGGAACAGCAATAGGTGGAGTTGTAGGAGGTATCGCTGGCGGTATAGGAGGTTGGGCCGGAACATACAAACTAACGGAATTGTTCGATTCTAATGCTGTCCAGAATCAGAAATAAGAGTTTAATCAAATAACAAACAATATGACAAAGAGTAATTATCTTGAGTATCAGGGTCACTACAGTGATTCAAAGTTTTGGAGTGTTCTTGCACGTTTTGCTGGTAAAATTGGTCGCAAGGTTTTATTTATGGCATTGTGCTTGTATTATGTGATGAAGTCTCCTGGTGTGTCGTTCAAGGACAAAATGGTGATTGTCGGAGCGTTGGGGTATCTGATTCTTCCAGCGGATGCGATACCTGATGCAATTCCGGGGTTAGGGTTCATTGATGATGCGGCTATAATCTTTGAGGCTTACTGTATAGTGCGCAATTCCATCACTCCAGACATAGAGAGACAGGCCAATGCCAAGTTGAGTCAGTGGTTTTAAGTTATTGTTTAATTATAAATATAAGGATGTTTATGAAGTACAATCCAAAAAAATTCAATGGTGGAGAGTTTAACCTAAGTAGGACGGCTGTAGAAGTGCTGAAGAGTGATAATCCCGCCAAATGGGTGGCGGGTATCGCATTGGCCGTGATAGCAGTAGGGGGATATGCGATCAAGACTATAAGGGAGCTTGCGTAATGTTTGACATTTAAATTAACTTGAAAAATATGGAAAAAATTATTCTTGATGTGATTAAGTTACTAACCAGCAACAAACTTCAGAGGTTATTGGATGATTTAAAAAATAGGCCTGGGATATGAACAATACAACTGCATTACAAGTGAAACGGCTCTTGGAAGCCGATAATAGAGAGCGTGAAACCCTTAGGAGTCAGAGTGTTCTGATTCCTTCGGATTATGAGGGAACGATAGATCCTGAGCTGCTGAATACTCCATGCACTGAAACGCCAATTCGGATCTCCGGGAATTCTTCCGGACCGTTTGTGCCGGAGTCGTATTTCTCACACTCGCCACAGGAGAGGATGCTTGTCATCCTGAAGGAGCCGTATATTACTGTGGATTCCTTTGCTGAAGGGGACCGTGGAGGGCATGACCAGGCTGAAGAGTATCGAAAATCCATCATAGAGAATGGATGGGATGGCATTGGCAATTCAACTTATCAGAATATCGCGAAAATTGCATATTCCGTATTGACCGGGGATATTTTTGACGGTAGCGATGAGGCGAAGGCCGAAGCTGTGAGGCTGATGCTTGGGCAGGTGGCTGTCATCAATGTAAACTGTTTCCCATGCATCTGCGGTACTGAGACGACGGATGGACTCATCAGTCGGTGGGCCGAAAGGAATTACAGTACTATGACCAGACAGATTGAATTGTATGATGCGCAATACATCTATTGTGGCGGAGTCGGGTATGATTGTTTCCACGCTTTCTCATCTGCCGAAGGACAATTCGGACCGTACTGTCTCAGAGTTTTGCCACATTCTCAAATCAGAGAAATCGCTGGCGATAACGTATATGGTCAGAGAGACTTCTATTATGATGACGGACATTTTGTGATAAACGGATACCATCCGTCAAGATTCTGCTATGCGGATCTTGAGAAACTATTGCTTATAATCAATCATTGGAGAAATAACTTGGTATCCCTGTCGTGAACGTACATTTTGTTCTCTTGTTCCCAGTAATCCTCCATCGTGCAGTTGTTGATTTTTGCAAAGTCAATGGACAGGCTGCGGGTAATCTGACCCAATGTGCCTTTGGTCATACCGTATGCGAAGCTGTCGCCTTGCCTGCGAACCACTGGCCGGAGGTGTTGATTACGACTGTGCCACCACCGTTTCTGATGATGAATGGCAATGTCTCACGCAGGGTGTTCACGGTGCCGTAGATATTGGTCTGAACCATAACCTCATTGATGATGTACAGAATCGTATTTGCGCGGTGAATCCCGGCATTCGCAATCACGCTGTCGAGTGTTCCGAACCGTTTTACAACGGCCTCTACGGCATAGCATATTTATTTCCTGTCCCGCCTTCTTCAATGAATTCTATCACTGTGGCTGCGCCAATGCCAGTCGGACCTCCGGTAATAAAATAGTTTTTGCCATAGTCTTGTCAAATAGGGACGTTATGTTTTTAATGTATTCTGAATGTCATAAAAGTATCGTGTCACCGCAGGCCAGGTATCCAATCTGCTCACCGAGGAGTGATTTCAGTTTGGAGAACTGTTCCGGGCCTGTGCAGTGCATGGTGTAGAACATGGTTCCGCTGTATTTCCTGAGTTCTGAAGCGAGGGTGTTGATGAAGACATTTTCACTGATTTCATTCAGGCCGCTTTTGACGAGATGCATTCCTGCCAGAATGTGAGTGGGGGTCCGGCCGGTTACTTCCTCGGCTTTACGGATGATGTTGATGATGCCGCGATGGGCACAGCCGGCAAAGAGGATTACGTTATTTCCTTCTTCAATGATTAGGCTCTGTTCGTGACGGAATGAATCATTTTCACTTTCAGAAGGTCCGAACAGCCGTCGGTTTCCTGCAGGATTGCAGCAGCTGCCACTGACATTGGCGAACAGGGTAATACCGCTTTCGATTGTTCTGAGATTATCGCAGAAAACCAGTCTGTCACTCTCTTTCAGTCCGCTGTCCAGACCGATGTAATGCAGGCCGTCATCGTGCAGCGAATAGTGGGGCTGGAAGGCATCCCGGTGAATGAAGACCTGCGCCTGGCTGTTCCCGGCGAGGAATGTTCCCAATCCTCCGCCGTGATC
Organism: Bacteroidaceae bacterium; assembly: GCA_045600825.1. Lineage (GTDB taxonomy): Bacteria > Bacteroidota > Bacteroidia > Bacteroidales > Bacteroidaceae > Colenecus. Next base: position 67,408 of record JAZRYP010000020.1, on the reverse strand, counting down.
GTAATGTCCGTGGGATATCACGGCGACATCGACATCGGCAATGCTCAGACCCATAGCTTCGGCATTGCGTGCGAACAATGCGCTCTGCCCCATATCGAACAGTACTTTACGCCCGTCATCCTTTTCAATGTAAAGGCTGAGACCATGCTCTACGGGAAGACCCCGACGGCTTGTGTTCTCTACGACGGACGTTATTTTCATGGTTTTCTGTTTATAATGGCAGGCATCCGACAATCTTTTCGAGCCATTCCGCGTCCGTGGCATCGAAGGTGTCAAGCTCCCGGCTGTCAATGTCCAGAACGGCGGTAATCCGTCCGCATTGCCTCACAGGAACCACGATTTCGCTTCGTGATTCGCTGGAGCAGGCGATATGTCCCGGGAACTTTTCCACATCCGGCACGACTACGGTGCGGTTTTCGGCCCAAGCAGTACCGCAGACACCTTTCCCGAAGCCGATTCTTGTGCAGGCTAATGGGCCCTGAAACGGTCCGAGAACCAGCTGCGGTTTTTCGCTGTCATTGTCGCACACCCGGTAGAATCCTGTCCACCAGAATCCGAACTCGTAATGCAGCAGTGCTGCAAGATTGGCCATACAGGCTATTACGTCATATTCTCCGCTCATCAGCGAGCGTACCGCCGGCAGTATTGCCGCGTATTTCTCTTCCTTTGTCTGCACCTGCTTTACCTGTGTTGATTGCATAGCGAAATTAAGCATTTTTTGTGTAATTTCGCGCAAAATAAATCATTGGGATATGAAACCGACTTTGTTTGTTCTGGCCGCAGGTATGGGCAGCCGTTATGGTGGTTTGAAACAGCTTGATACACTTGGTCCTTCGGGTGAGACCATTATGGATTATTCCGTGTATGATGCCATACGCGGCGGATTCGGAAAAATCGTATTTGTCATCAGAAAGGATTTTGAGGAGGATTTCCGTCGTCTTGTACTGAGCAAGTACGAAGGCCATATTCCGACAGAGGTGGTCTTCCAGTCGATTGACGACCTGCCGGAAGGTTTCAGATGCCCGGCTGACAGAACCAAGCCGTGGGGTACGAATCACGCCGTACTGATGGCGAAGGATGTCATCAGGGAGCCGTTCTGTGCGATAAATGCCGACGATTTCTACGGACGCGACTGCTTTGCGGTGATGGGCAGGTTCCTGTCCGAACTGCCGGATGGCGCGAAGAATACTTATTCTATGGTGGGTTTCCGTGTGGCCAATACATTGAGCGAGAACGGCAAGGTGTCGCGAGGCGTGTGCGAGGTCAATGAAAAGAAACATCTCACCACTGTGGTGGAGCGCACTGAGATTCTCCGCAGGGACGGCAAGGTCTGCTACAAGGACGGTGAGAATTGGGTGAGCATTGCGGACAGTACCCCTGTATCAATGAATGTATGGGGCTTTACACCAGACTATTTCACATATTCGGAAGAGTATTTCAAGGAGTGGCTGAAAGAGAATATAGAGACGCCGAAATCCGAGTATTTCATCCCTCTGATGGTCAATAAGCTTATCAATGACGGTACTGCTACGGTGGAGGTGCTGGACACTACTTCCAAATGGTTCGGTGTTACATACGCAGAGGACCGTCAGGGTGTGGTAGATAAGATACGTCAGCTGGTGGATGCCGGAGAGTATCCGGAGAAGCTGTTCTGATGCATGATTTCTGTTTCCGATCTTAAGGTTGAGTTTGCCGCCAGACCGCTGTTCAGCGGTGTCAGTTATGTGGTGAATGACCGTGACCGTATTGCCCTTGTGGGCAGGAACGGCGCGGGTAAGTCCACTATGCTGAAAATTATAGCCGGTTTGCAGCAGCCTACATCGGGGATTGTGTCGATACCGAAGGAAACATCGGTAGGCTATCTGCCGCAGGTGATGAAGCTTACTGACTCGCGCAGCGTGCGCGACGAGGTGGAGACTGCCTTCGAGGTGATTCACAGGCTTCAGGCCGAGGTTGACAGACTGAACAGCCAGATAGTGGATCGTACCGATTACGACACACCCGAATATCAGGCCCTGATAGACCGCTTCACTCACGAGAGCGAGCGTCTGCAGATGATAGGGGCGGGCAATTACCAGGCAGAACTGGAACAGACGCTGCTGGGACTTGGTTTCCGCAGGACGGATTTTGACCGGCCTACAAGTGAGTTCAGCGGTGGCTGGCGTATGCGCATCGAACTGGCCAAACTGCTGCTTAGTCACCCCGATGTGCTGCTGCTGGATGAGCCTACCAACCATCTGGACATTGAGAGTATCCAGTGGCTTGAGGAGTTCCTGGCGCAGCGTAGCCGTGCCGTGATTCTGGTCAGTCACGACAGGGCATTCATAAACAATGTCACGAACCGCACCATAGAGATATCGTGCGGGCGCATATATGACTATAAGGTCAAGTACGATGAGTTCGTAAAGCTCCGTGAGGAAAGGCGCGAGCAGCAGTTGAGGGCATACGAGAATCAGCAGAAGGAGATTGCAGACGCGAAGGAGTTCATAGAACGTTTCCGCTATAAGCCGACCAAGGCGGTGCAGGTGCAGAGCCGCATCAAGGCGCTTGAGAAGATAGTGCCGATAGAGATTGACGGTGTTGACAACAGGGCTATGAGACTCAAGTTTCCGCCTGCACAGCGTAGCGGTGACTATCCTGTGATATGCGAGGCTGTAGCCAAGTCGTATGGGGAACACGTGGTGTTCAGCGGTGTGGAGTTTACCATAAGGCGCGGAGAAAAAGTGGCTTTTGTGGGTCGTAACGGCGAGGGCAAATCGACGCTTGTCAAATGCATTATGGGTGAGATTCCGTTTGACGGTATGCTGAAAATCGGACATAACGTGCAGATAGGGTATTACGCGCAGAACCAGGCACAGATGCTTGACGATGAGTTGACTGTGTATGACACTATTGACAATGTGGCTGTGGGTGATATCCGCACGCGCATCAATGATATTCTCGGTGCCTTCATGTTCGGCGGCGAGGAGAACCGGAAGAAGGTGAAGGTACTGTCCGGTGGCGAGCGCAGCCGTCTGGCTATGATACGTCTGCTGCTGTCGCCGGTGAATCTGCTTATTCTGGATGAGCCTACCAACCATCTGGACATGGCATCGAAGGATGTGCTGAAGGAGGCTGTGCAGGCATTTGACGGTACTGTGATTCTGGTGAGCCACGACCGTGAGTTCCTGGACGGCCTGGTAACGAAGGTCTATGAGTTCGCTGACGGCAGGGTGAGCGAGCATCTTGGCGGAATATATGATTTTCTGAGAAGGCGTAATCTGGATTCTCTGGCCGACATAGGCCGTATGAAGGGCGGGGCTGTGCAACAGGAGGCTGCCCCGGACAAAGCCGGAAGCGGGAAGGATGATTATGAGCAGCGCAAGCAGCAGGAACGTGAGCGCAGACGTTTGCAGAAGCGTGTGGATGATGCGGAGAAGAAGGTGGAGAGGATAAGTGCTGAAATGAAGGAACTGGAGGGCTGGCTCAGCACTCCGTCGGGAGCGCAGAATCAGGAGATGTTCACGGCTTACGGCAGGTTGCGGGAAGATTTGGCGAAGGCTGAACAGGAATGGGAGACCGCTATGGAAGATTTGGAAAAATAGAAAGACATAGAAACTCTGGAAATGATTTTTAGGTTATAATATAATGAGAAAGGTTTTATTGTTGGCGGCTGCGGCACTGGCTATGGCTGCCTGTACAGGAGAAAAGAAAATGAACGCAGGTATTAAGGTGGAGAACCTGGATCAGACTGTGCGTCCGGGTGACAATTTCAATCAGTTTGCAAACGGCGGATGGATTGCGGCCAATCCGCTGGGCGACGAGTATGCGTGCTTCGGCAGCTTTGACAAGCTTGCAGAGGACAACCGCCAGCAGTTGAAGGATCTGATTGATGAGATAGTAGCGGCAGATAACGAGTTCGGAACAAATGCCCAGAAGATTGCCGATCTGTACAAGATGGTGATGGACACGGTTCGCAGGAACAATGAGGGCATAGAGCCGCTGCGTCCGTACCTGGACCGTATTGCGGCAATCAGTGACCGCTCACAGGTGATGAAGGAAATGACGGAACTTGACCCGTACGGCGTTGGCGGTCTGTTCGGAGTAGGTATCGGGGCCGATATGATGGACAGCAAAAACAACATTGTAGGCATAGGTCAGGGCGGACTCTCACTCGGCGAGAAGGAGTATTATCTTGATACCGACGAGGCTACCACAGCCATCCGTGAGGCATTCAGGAAGCAGATTGTACGTATGTTCACGCTGTTCGGCTTCGATGAGACTACAGCTCAGAACAAGATGGAGGCCGTAATGCGCATTGAGACCCGTATTGCGGAGAAATCATACAGTAGTGTGGAGATGCGCGATCCTATGGCCAACTATCACAAGATGAGCTATGCTGAGTTCAAACGTGACTACAAGGGCATTGACTGGGATGAGTTCTTCGGAATCCTCGGTCTTGACGATATGGAGGAGATTGATGTCAACCAGCCGGAGCCTATTCACGAGGTAGAGGCCATCCTGGCCGAGGAGCCGCTTGAAGACCTGAAGGCTCTGATGGAGTGGCAGATAATTGATGCCAACGCATCGGCTCTGACTCAGGAGATTGATGCTGCCAACTTTGACTTCTATGGAAGGGTAATGAGCGGTCAGCTGGAGCAGAAGCCTCTGTGGAAGCGTGCCACCAGCACCGTAAGCGGATGGATGGGCGAGGCCATCGGCCAGCTTTATGCGGAGAAGTATTTCCCGGCAGAGGCTAAGGAGCGTATGCTGAATCTCGTCAGAAACCTTCAGACAGCACTCGGTCAGCGCATTGACGAGCAGGACTGGATGAGTGACGAGACCAAAGCCAAGGCTCACGAAAAGCTGGATGCCTTCTATATTAAAATAGGTTATCCTGACAAGTGGCAGGATTACTCGAAGCTCACCATCGACCCGTCAAAGACATTCTTCGAAAACTCAGTGGAGGCTCACAAGTTCTTCTGGGCGGACAATGTGGAGAAGAAGTACAAGAAGCCGGTTGACAATACCGAGTGGTATATGACTCCGCAGACTGTCAATGCATATTACAATCCTACCACGAACGAAATCTGCTTCCCTGCCGGAATTCTTCAGTATCCGTTCTTCGATATGACTGCCGACGATGCCTTCAATTACGGTGCAATCGGCGTGGTTATCGGACATGAGATGACTCACGGATTCGATGATCAGGGTCGTCAGTTTGACAAGGACGGTAATCTGGCCGACTGGTGGACTCCGGAGGATGCCGAGCTGTTCAAGCAGAAGGTTCAGGTGCTGATCAACCACTTTGACAGCATCGAGGTGCTCCCCGGCCTGTTTGCCAACGGCACTCTGACACAGGGCGAGAATATTGCCGATCACGGTGGTCTGATGGTCGCATATCAGGCTTTCAAGAATGCAACGAAAGACCAGCCGCAGGAGGTTAAGTTCGGGTTTACTCCGGAACAGCGTTTCTTCCTTGCGTATGCCGCAGTATGGGCTGACAATATCCGTGATGAGGAGATACGCAACCGTACCAAGAGCGATCCTCATTCTCTCGGAAGATGGCGTGTGAACGGCACTCTGCCGCACATTGATGCCTGGTATGAGGCATTTGACATCCAGCCTGGCGATGCCCTTTATCTTGAGCCTGAGAAGAGAGCAAAAATCTGGTAATCGAAGTGACTGACAGCTGTCAGAAAAGAGTTGAGCTGCTTGCTCCCGCACGTAACAGGGAGTGCGGGATTGAAGCTATAAAGCACGGCGCCGATGCGGTCTATATCGGTGCCGCGCGCTTTGGCGCACGTGCCGCCGCCGGCAACAGCATAGAGGATATCGCGGCTCTGACTTCATTCGCACATCAGTACTATGCGCGTGTCTATGTCACGGTCAATACTATCCTCAGGGACGCGGAACTTGCCGATACGGAGGCATTGATATGGAGTTTGTACAATGCCGGCGTAGATGCCATACTGGTGCAGGACACGGCAGTTCTCAGGATGAATCTGCCTCCGATAGCCCTGCACGCCAGCACGCAGATGGATGTACGTTCTGTGGAGAAGGTACGCTTTCTTGCAGACTGCGGTTTCTCGCGTGTGGTTCTGGCGCGTGAGCTTTCATTGGACGAAATCCGCAGCATACACGAGGCTTGTCCCGATGTTGAGCTGGAGTGCTTCGTTCACGGGGCGTTGTGCGTGAGCTACAGCGGTCAGTGCTACGCTTCGGAATGCTGCTTCGGCCGCAGTGCAAACCGTGGCGAGTGTGCGCAGTTCTGCCGCCTGCCGTTCGACCTGCTTGATGCTGACGGCAAAGTGATTCTGAACGGTAAGCACGTCCTGTCACTGAAGGACATGAAGCGTCTGGACAGTCTGGAGGAACTGATTGACGCTGGTGTGGTGTCGCTGAAGATTGAGGGCCGTCTGAAAGATGTCTCATACGTGAAGAATGTCGTGGCAGCGTACAGCAGCCGCTTGAATGAAGTCTGTGCGATGAGTGGCGGCTTTTGCGTTAGAAGGTCTTCTTCCGGACGTTCCAGATACTCATTTGACCCGGACGTTCAGAAAAGTTTCAATCGCGGTTTTACCGATTATTTCCTGCACGGCCGTACATCCGGCATTCATTCCTTTGACACTCCCAAATCTCTTGGCGAGCCGATGGGTAAGTCAGGCAAAAGCGGTTCGGGATGGCTCTCTGTGTCTGGCGGTAGGGAGTTCCACAATGGCGACGGCATATGTTTCTTTGACAGGAATGGAGAACTGCATGGTTATCGTGTGAATAAGGTGGAGAACGGCAGACTCTTCCTGTTCGGGAAAGAAGACGGTACTTCGCAGATGGACGGCGGTTTCATTCCGGAGGGAACCGCGGTGTTCCGTAATTATGACAATGACTTCGAAAAACTTCTCTCTAAGGAATCTGCCGATAGGCGCATTGCAGTGAGTGTCCGCTTCAAGGATACGGAGGATGGCTTTGTAGTAATGATGGAGGATGAGGATGGCAATGTGACCGAATCGGCTGTCGCATTCGGGCATCAGCCGGCGAATAATCCTCAGACTGCGAACATACAGGTACAGCTGTCAAAACTGGGTGCTTCGATATTTGCCGCTTCCGAAGTGTCTGTGCAGATGAGCGCCGACTGGTTCGTGCCGTCCTCTCTGCTGTCTGAACTGCGCCGAAGGGCTGTGGATGCCCTGATTTCAAAGCGTAGCGAATACCGCCCGCGTCTGGAACGCAGACCAGCTAAGCCTGATGTACAATATCCGTCCGAGCGGCTGTCGTACTTAGGCAATGTGATGAATGCCGAGGCCTGTTCGTTCTATCACAATCACGGTGTTCCGGAAGTGGCAGACGCTTACGAGAAGCAGCACGTGGGAGGTGCGGACATAATGTTCTGCCGTCACTGCATCCGCTATGCTATGGGCTGGTGTGTCAGAAACGGCGGCATTCCATCACCATACAGAGAACCTTACAGCCTCCGCACTTCTGACGGACGGCAGTTTACCCTGCACTTTGACTGTGCCCATTGCATAATGACTGTAAAAGCAGATTGAAACGCCTCTTTTTGCGTGAGAGGTGATGACTGTTACTGCAATACAAATGGCGACACCGATCAGCGGTTCGTCATCACTGCCAGAGATTACCTGACCGGTCACTGTACGAGACTGTCCGAATGCCGAACCTGCGACAAGCAGACACATTGCAATAAATGCAAAAAATTTTTTCCTCATAAGTTTAATAGTTTGGTAATGAATCAAATGTGAATAAATACTATTTTTACGAATCCTTAATTATGCTGTTATGGGAATCCGTGAAAAGCTGTCAGGACAGTTTTTCAAGAACTTTGTAAATGCACATTTTCTTCTGCTCTAAGTTAGGGTGCACATACAGATTCAGTGTTGTGGTTATGCTTGAATGTCCAAGCAGAGAGCTGACAGTCTTGTAATCACAATTGCACTCAATGCAACGGGTGGCGAAACTATGGCGTAAACCGTGGAATTTTATATTTGGGATATCCAAATCCTTCAGAACCCTTTTGAAGTAATTCCTGTAGCATCTTGGCTCAATGGGCTTCAAATGGTTGCTCAGGACGAAATTGTCTGTATCGGTAGCTTTGCATATAGGAGTTAGCTTTTTTATGAATTCGCTTGAGAGAGGAATCTCCCTTATGGAATTTTGCGTTTTGGGCACACCAAGCACAAGCTTCGTGTACTTTAATTCCCCGTCATACACATATATCCTCTCCAGAGTCCTGCGGATTTTTATCAGACCTCTGTCCCAATCTATGTCCTTCCACATGAGAGCACATATCTCACCAATACGTAGCCCGCAGGACATACATATATAGATACCTATGTTGCGACAGGTGGGATTTTCCTGAACATAACGCATTAATTTCTTATGATTCTCTACACTCATCACGGCAACTTCGTCTTTCTGACGTGAAGTCGGGAACCTGATTTTCCAATCTGATGACCAGCAGCATCCAAGCTGCATTCCATACCTGACAACCATTTTCAATACTACCAGTATTCCCATAATGCTCCTGCGACTTAAGCCTTTACTGAGCATATCAATGACGTAGTCCTGAATGTCACTTTCCGTAAGTGTCTCACATTGACCGAATGCCGGCAAAATGTAATTATCCAGGATTAGTACATACGTAGCGTATGTTGATTCTCTGACATATCGTTTCTTGTCCTTCTTCCAGAGACAGGATACCTCTCTAATTGTTTTACTTTTCATAGGTTATGCATATAACGTGTTAAATAATGTTAAAGTAGTTAACCTTTTCTATAAGGAAAGTTACACTATGATAACATTCGTTTAAATTTGTGGAAACTAAGAGGCATAGATTTTTAACAAGATTTGATTACTTATCAGCATAATTAGAGAAAAACAATATAATAAAATTTCACCTAATTTGAATGTGTTATGAGAAAAAGTCTTATGAAAGTTGTGCTGGCACTGGTGCTCGTGTGTACGTCCGCCGTTGCATACGCACAGAACTTTTCAGGTAATGTGTATGACTCTCAGGGTCCGTTACCTGGTGTGACAGTTATGGAGAAGGGTACGACCAATGGCGTGATTACCGACCTTAACGGTAACTTCACAATTAATGCGAAGGCCGGCTCGACTCTTGTCTTTTCCTTTATGGGCTACGAGAACCAGGAAGTTCCTGCAGCCGCCAACATGAAGATAAATCTTGAGGAATCAAGTCTTGCCATCAACGAGGTTGTGGTTATCGGTTACGGTACGCAGCGTCGTGAGGCTGTGACCGGTTCTGTGGCAAACATCGGCGGTGAGAAACTGAACGAGGTGGCCGCTCCGAACATTGCATACGCATTGGCCGGCCGTATGCCTGGCGTCGTAATGACACAGACATCATCAAAGCCGGGAGCAGAGATGCAGATACGTATCCGTGGCCAGCGCTCACTTTCAGCGAGCAATGACCCTCTGATCGTATTGGACGGAATACCATTCAACGGCAATCTGTCGGATATCAGTACGGAGAACATCAAGAGTATGGACATTCTGAAGGATGCTTCCGCTACAGCAATCTACGGTTCTCGTGGTGCCAACGGTGTCATTATGATTACTACCATCAAGGGACAGCAGGGTGCTCCTGCCAAGGTAAGCTACAATGGCTATGCAGGCTTCAAGAATGTATTCCACAAATATCCTATGATGGATGGACCTACATACGTGAATTTCCGTAAATATGCCGGTATGTACAGCAATTCAGTAGATGAGTCAGATGATATCAATACCGACTGGCAGGATCTGTTCTACAGACAGGGCTTCACGACGAGCCACGATGTGAATGTGACCGGCGGTACCAATGGCGGTTCATATTCATTCGCGGCAGGTTACTATAAGGACCAGGCCGTTGTTCCGACACAGAGTTACGAACGTATTTCCGTACGCGGTAACATTGACCAGACTGTGGGCAAGTATTTCCGCTTCGGTTTGAGTACCAATACCAATTATAATATATCGGAAGGTAATCAGATCGGTCTCTATTCTGTACTCCAGATGTCTCCTATCTCCAATCCTTATAATGAGGACGGTTCATTCAAGAGTGTAGTGAGAATGCCGAATGATGATGTATGGATTACTCCAAGAAGCGTCATCGAGGAAAATAGGGATCTTTGGATGAACGAAACCAAGGGCCTGGGTACATACAACACATTCTTCGGCGAGGTTTCGTGTCCTTGGATCAAGGGCTTGAGCTATAGAATCAACGTCGGATTGAATTACCGTACATCAAAGAACGGCAGCTTTACCGGAACCGGAATAAATAACAAGGACGCTTCCAATCCGAACTCGGCATCTGTCAGTCAGAATGTTTCGACAAACTGGGCTGTGGAGAACCTCATTACATACGACAGATTCTTCGGCAAGCATCATCTCAATGTAGTCGGTCTGTATTCAGCAGAGCGTGAGACATACGAGAGCATGAGTATGTCTGGCAGGGCGATACCGGCAGAGTATTTCCAGTATTATAATATAGGTGCCGCGACAAAGGATCTTACAGTGAATCCAAATGCACAGAATTATTGGGAAAGCGGACTTTCATCGTGGATGGGTCGTGCCATGTACGACTATGATAACCGCTATATGATATCCGCTACGGTACGTGCAGATGCTTCATCGCGTCTGGCCAAGGGTCATCAGTGGCACACATATCCTGCTGTATCACTTGGTTGGAATATCGCCAACGAGTCATTTATGAGTGATGTAAAGTGGATGGACAAACTCAAACTCCGTGTAGGTTACGGTGAGACATCCAATCAGGCAATCAGTCCGTATTCCACATTAGGTTCGCTTGCTACACGTACATACAATTTCGGTGATACGTATGAGACCGGTTATTATGTATCCAAGCTGCCGAACGAGGAACTCGGTTGGGAGTACAGCAAGACATGGAACTTCGGTATTGACTATTCATTCCTGAACGGCCGCCTGAACGGTAGTCTGGAGTATTATATCCAGAACACAGAGGATATTCTTCTTGGTGTGTCATTGCCTGCCACATCAGGTGTGAGCAGCTATACTGCAAACATAGGTTCAACTAAGAACCATGGTATGGAGTTTACCGTCAATGGCGTGATTGTCGATAACAGGAACGGCTGGAACTGGAATGCCGGTCTGAACTTCTACTTCAACCGCAACGAACTGACATCCCTCGCATCCGGTGCTGACCGTGATGAGGCTAACGGCTGGTTCGTAGGCCATCCGATAGATGTAATCTATGATTATGAGTATATTGGTCTGTGGCAGAAAGGTGAGGAGGATCTTATGGCAATACAGGAACCCGGCGGCAATGTCGGTATGATTAAAGTAGCGGGCGGTTATGACGAGCAGGGTAATCCCCGTAAGATCGGGCCGGAAGACCGTAAGATTATAAGTATGGAGCCGGCTCTCCAGGGAGGCTTCAATACCGATGTAACGTGGAAGGGTTTTGACCTGTCTCTTATCGCTGCGTTCCAGATTGGCGGTAAACTGATATCTTCAATACATTCATCCAACGGTTATCTGAATATGCTCAACGGTCGTCGCGGTCAGCTTGACGTGGATTACTGGACTGAGGAGAATCCGGATGCCAAGTATCCGAAACCAGCAGGTATGACGGACAATGATAATCCAAAGTATGCATCAACACTTGGCGTGTTCGACGCAAGTTATCTGAAGGTTCGTACTATCACATTAGGATATAGCTTTGAGAACCTTAAGGGATTTGAGGCATCCGGCATATCCAAGCTGCGCGTTTATGCTACAGTGCAGAATCCGTTTGTGATTTTCTCGCCATATACCAACGAATGCGGTCTTGATCCGGAAACCAACACGTATTCTAACGATGGAAGTACGTCTTCAGTTGCATACGGTGGTCACAGAATGCCAATAATTGGCTACAACACACCTTCAACACGTAACTTTATTTTTGGTGTTAACTTAACTTTCTAATTTGAACTGAATATGAAAACAATAAAGATATTAGCTTTAGGTCTTGTAGCGGGTATCGGTTTTTCTGCGTGCTCCAGTGTCTTGGAGGAGCAACCGAGGACGAGCTATGATCCTACTTTCTTTGGGACTAAGATTGGTATCGAAGGAGGTCTGACTGCTCTTTACAGTCATCTGCGCGATCTGTATGGTAATGGTTATTACTATAATTCTCTGGAGACAGGAACCGATGAATTTACCTGGGCTCAGTCTGCGGATGGTAATTTCAAGGATGCCGACCTTTCTGGTGCAGGTTCTCCGTTGAGTTCTACGAACTGCCGCTCAGATGCTCTTTGGAATAACGCATTCCCATATATCAATACGGCCAGCGGTGTTATAGAGAATGGCACTGAAGCAAAAATGGATCCTGCACTCATTGCAGAGGCCAAGTTCTTCCGTGCATTTGATTATTTCCAGCTTGTCCAGACCTTCGGCGGCGTACCTTTGGATCTTGGAGCAGGCGAGATGAAGTTCAACACCAGTTCTGTGCGTGTATCAAAACGTAACACAGTGCCTGAGGTATATAATGCCATTTTCTCAGATTTGAGGGATTGTGTAAATGATCTTCCTGAGAATCCCCGTGTAACCGGTGGTGTGACAAAGGCTTTGGCAAAAGTCGTGCTTGCAAAGGCATACCTTACCTTTGCGTGGTGGTTGCAGAACCCTAATGACATTCCTACATATCCTGCTGCTGAAAGGAAGTCTCTTGAAGAAGACAAGGGTTTTAAAGAATATTTCCAGATGGCGTACGATATGGCTCTTGACGTGATTGCACATCCTGGTCCTTTCAAACTTCAGGATACCTATTTTCAGGTTAACCTTGCAGAAAATGACCGTAACAGTGAGATTATGCTTTATGCCGACCATACGGAGTTCAGCCAGCAGTACAATGGTGCTGATTTAGGCTGGGGTAATGGTGGCGGATCCGAGAATTTCGTATCCTGGATGGCCTGTTGGAATTATACTACTATTGTTATAAAGGGAAATGACGGAAGTGGCTTCAATCCTGTACAGCGTGACTGTGTTCCTGCACTTGGCAGACCTTGGACACGTATGGCTCCGATTCAGGAGGTGTTCTTGAATACATTTAAGGATAAGACCTACGATTCCCGCTATGATGGTACATTTACATACAAGTTCCACGCGAATTGGCAGAAGAGCGGCAGCGGTCCTGCATCAGCAGTCGGTGCCAACGGTATGACTATCAATAAGGGAAAGAATGGTGCATTTGGAGCGAGCTATAAGGATAATTATGGCTTGGGTGATGTAGTCCTGACATTCCTTGATGAGAATGTGGAGGGAGGATTGAAGTATCCTGCAACAAAGAAAGAAGATGGCTCTTATGAAATTGATCTTGACGTAGCAGGTAATAATATCGGTGCTGCTTCACTTCCAGGTCGTGCTGATTTCGTAATTGAACCGAAAGGGATAAGCCGTATAAGTTATCCTGTACTTTATAAGTTGGGTCCGTACCGTACTGATAACGGTACAGGCTTCGGTCCTGGCGTAAATGCCGGTAGTACACGTCCTTTCCCGATTGTAAAGTTCTCTGAAGCCTATTTCATAGCAGCAGAGGCTGCTGTGAAGGGTGCTCAGGGAACCAAAACTGCTCGTGAGCTTATCAATGAAATACGCGGCCGTGCCGGAAAATGGATGTGGGATAATAACAACGGTTTTGAGAAGAAAGCCGATTTCAGTGAACAGATGAAGGCTGCAACTCCTGCTGAGATTACGATTGACTATATCCTTGATGAGCGTAGCCGTGAGTATTTTGGCGAGGGTCAGCGTTGGTTTGAACTGGCACGTACTCAGACTTGGCACACACGTGCAGCCAAATATACCATTTGCGGTGATAAGACAGGCGATTATGTGGCTGTGACGTATGATCGTGAAATTGGAAAGTCAGGTAATAAGTACTTGTATCTGCGTCCGATACCACAGGGTCAGCTTGACGGTATGGAGATGACCGATGAGGAACTTGCTTCATATCAGAATCCTGGATATAAATAGTGCTCATACGAGTAAAGAACCGGTATGAAGAACCGGTAGAATCCAGGTGATATGAAACCCCGAAGGTTATTGCAGATAACTTTCGGGGTTTTTCTGTAACTTTGTACGTTATCCTGACAGATTGACAAGGACTATGGATAAAATGGTAAACTTGCTGGTTGTGGGACTTGGTGGTGCTGTAGGCAGTATGCTCCGCTATGGTATGACATTGCTGTTCGCTTTTTTGAACCTGTCCGGCAATCTCGCCACATTCAGCGTGAATGTCATAGGCTCTTTCCTTATCGGAATTCTTACGGGAGTCTGCAGGGAGGGAATGTTGCTGCTTCTGCTTACGGTAGGTCTCTGTGGCGGTTTCACCACATTCTCAACATTCTCGCTTCAGAGTGTCCGGCTCATTCAGGCGGGCAAGTTGTGCGAGGCCGCACTATACATCATAGGAACGTTTGTGATATGCGTTATTGCGGCCTGGCTGGGATATCTGCTAGGGCAGGGACGGTGATATCAGCTGTTTTTGATCAGGAATATTTTATTGAAGTGTGTCACCTGAAGCACTTCCATGATGTTTGCGTTGACATTTAACAGGGTCACCTGATTATTATGGGCTATGCATGACTTGCGGAGCCGAAGCATAATGCGTAAACCGGAACTGGATATGTAGTCCATTGCAGTACAGTCTATTGTCAAGGGTTTTTCCGCCAGCATCTCAAGTTCTTTTACCTGTGGCTCAATCTGCTCTGCGGCTACAGTATCCAGACTACCGCAAAAAGCTGCAACGACACACTCCGGACTATTTTTAATTCTTAATTCCATATATGAGATTTATTGAATTTTCCTTATTTTCAGGCAAAGCATGGTGATGTCATCGCTCTGTGTCGTACCGGCAGCATGCTGTCTCACATTTTCAAGCACATTGTCAATGATGACAGAGGATGACTCGTTGTATGTAGCGGATATAACTGCAAGTGTATTCTCATTGCCGAATTCGTTGTTAGACATATCCATTGCTTCCGAAATACCGTCTGTATATAGAAATAGGAGGTCTTCTGAATTGAGTTTAATGATATTTGAGGAAAACTCGGCCTCCTCCATTACTCCCAAGGGCATATTTTCTGCCATAGGCATGTATTCGGCATTGTTATTGCGGACTATGACGGGTGAATTATGGCCTGCGTTGACATACTCGAGCAATCCGTTTTTCAAGTCTAGACAACCATACCAGAAGGTCGCGAACATACACTGGACGTTATCCGTACACAGAGAACTGTTTATTCTGCTGACAGCTTCACAGGCTGGCAGGCTGGCGGCTACACTGCGGAAGAGATAATGTATCGCCGCCATCAGGAGCGAAGATTGTACTCCCTTGCCGCTGACGTCACCTATACAGAAGTAGAGTCTGTCGTTCTGAAGGAAATAGTCATACATATCCCCACCAACCTTACGTGCAGGATACAGACAGGCGTGCAGGTCTATTTCATTCCGTTCGGGAAATGGCGGGAACACGTGTGGCACCAGATTCTTCTGGACACCGGCGGCAAGCTGCATCTCGTTATCCATAACGGCCTTTTCCTTTTCTGTCTGCTGCTGTCTGTAAACAAACGGTTTTGCCACATATCTGACGGTAAGCATTATGGATATGGAGATGGTAAGGAACAGAAATACAATGAGAAGTGACAGAGTAAGCAATGCCTCCCGGATTTTACCGTCAATGACATTCCTGTCAGCGGAAAAAATGATTTTCCATCCCAGGTCCTCTATGTAACGTTCCTGTAGAATCATCTCATCGGGGTCAAGTTCCAGAATATAGTCATCAGGAGGCACAATCGTATCTCCGCTATTACTGTATATGCTGACATCAATATCTTTTCGGGTCTTATATTTCGTAACCATTGAGGTGAGCGAGCTCAGACGCAGATAAGAGTAGGCTATGCCTATGCGTTCGTTGCTTTTATCACACAAGGGAGTATAATAAGCGAAATATGACATACTGTTTCCTTCTATTGTGAACGGGCCTATCCATCCGCTGTTGCCTTCTACATAGCAATCATTCCATCCCGAATCACTCACACTATTCTCATCGTACAGGAAGGTACTTAAAGATATCTCGTTGTCCGCGTTATACCATGCGCACCGTTCATAATATTTGTCACTGAATGATGATACATAGCCTTTGCGTAGGGTTATGGCAACGCCTTGTATATCAGCCATACTGATTAGAGAGCGGGAAAGAATTGTGTCTATCTGATCCCTGTTCCTGATCTGAAGTGAAGTCAGTTCTGTAACCGTCCTGGTGGCATTCTTCATATTGGTCATCTTCTGTTCGATAAATTGCGTGGTGGCAACGATTGCCTCAGAGAAGCGGTCGTTCAGTTCGTGCTCGTATTCCTTTCGGAAGATGGAAGCCAGTATGGAAAGAATTATTGCGGAGACTATCAGTACGGCAAATGTTACAAAGAACGTCATTTGTGCCTGAAGTCCTATCTTGGTCCTATTGAAAAATCCTGATAATTTCATTGCTCGTCGTGTGTGGTCCAGTATTGGTCTGCCTCAAGGTACAGTTCTTCCAGATTCATAATGTTGCGGACACGGTTGCTGATTATATGGCGGCCGGTCTCTGACATCATTCCATCGTGATGTTCCGGAATCTCATAGATTGTGAGCAGGTGGTGTGGAACGTATTGCTCGAATCCTCCGGCCTGTCGCCGTATGGCATGGGCGTATGTCGTGCGACTCTGTGCGGGCAGGTCTCTCTCTATCATTGTGGCTTTAAAGAAATGTACGCGTCCGTTGTATTTTTTCGGCTGAAATTCCACAATGTTGAGACCTGTCAGACGTGAGTTAGCAATAATCTGTTCCAGCATACCGCGCTCACGGAAGGTGGCAAATAGTGGACTGTGCTCATAATAATCACGGTCTATATGTTCCACGCGGGTGCGCATTTCATGCCTGCGGTCATAGTCGCTCATTGGCAGGAAAGCATCTATCATAATCAGGCTTCCCATATCCTCGCCGGCCTCCTTCAGCTGACACGCCATCTCGTAGGCTACTACGGCACCATAGCACCAGCCACCCAGGTTGTAGGGGCCGTCAGGCTGCCTGGACTTCATAATTTCAATGTACTTGGCGGCAATATCGGGAATGCTTTCCTTCTGGTCCTCCGGGTGGTATATGTTATACTGTTCGATGACCGAGAACGAGCAGCAGTCTTTGATGTCATTGGCAAGAGCATAGTATGCCTCGCTGCCAGTGCTGCCGGTATGGATAAAGACGAGTGGCGGCTTGTCTTCGTGTGATGAATAGACATAGTCAAGTGCCTGTCCTGTAGTTTCCTGTCCTTTAGACACAAGGTCAAGCGTGTGGGCAATGCCCCTTACTGTAGGATTGTCATAAATATGTACTGGCGTGATGTTTCGGTCCAGTGTGCTGTTGAGTTCGGCGCAAAGCTTCATAATCAGCACGGAGTCGCCACCGGCCTCGAAGAAACTGGTTGTGGCACCGATTTCTTTCATATCAATGCCTAGCAGCAGGCAGAACAACCGGGCTACCATCTGCTCCGTCTCGCCTTTCAGTGGTACGAGGTTAGATGAAACCACCGTAGGGGCGGTAAGCGCCTTACGATCAATCTTACCGTTGGCATTGAGCGGAAAAGCTTCAAGAAATACGAAGCGCGATGGTACCATATAGGTTGGCAGCAGGTTACTTAACTGCAATTTGAGCACATTGCTGTCAATTGGCTGAAAACCGTCCTGTACTGTATAATAACCGGTCAGGTACATACTGCCATGACCGTTGTCGAATCCCTTGACTACGGCCTGTCTGATGGCCGGCAGGGTGCGCATGGCAGTCTCTACCTCTCCGGGTTCGACACGCTGGCCGTTAACCTTTACCATCCAGTCCTTGCGGTTTATATATTGCAGGCGGCCGTCCTCGAGCTGTTTCACCAGATCACCGGTATGGAGCCATCCGCCGTAATACAGGTGCCCGGTCTGTTCTTTGTTCCTGTATATCTCTTTTGCAAAATGTCCGCTGAGACACAGTTCTCCTTCCAGACCTCGGGGCACCGGGTTCATGTCATCGTCAAGTACTGCGAACTCCACCCCATTGACAGGCAGACCGATAGGCGCGTTTTCCGTCAGATTGTTGATTTCAGCCCAAATGACAGGACCTGCGGTCTCAGTCTGTCCATAGACATTTATCAGCCGGAAAGGCTGAATACAGGTATTGCGTACGCGGTCACTGCCGGTAAATATCACCCGCATGCTTTCAGTCTTGCACTGATAGTATGGCAGGGTGGTTGCGCTGATGAAGGCGATACTGATGCCGTGTTCCTTGTGGTAGTCGGACATGGCATTGATGTCGCTTGCCACCTTGACGGGAAGTATATGAACCTCCGTGCCGAAAATAATCATCAGATAGAAAAGCTGTGCTATGAAATAGGTGTGGACGCCGCATGCCAGTCTGTCGTCTGCCGTAGGCTCGTATATGCGCATCATTTCCACTGCATTAACAAGTGACAGGTGGTCGTGAAGCACGCCCTTGGGATTTCCTGTGGATCCTGAAGTGTAGATCATAAGCGCATTGTCCTCGTCCTGCGGCATATCCTTCGGCAACATATCACATAGCGGAATGTCGGGCAATGACAGAGCGAGTATCTCTTCTAGCACGGCGTGGTCAATGTTCAGCGCGGCGTCGCAATGTCCGCTGATATAGGCCTTGCGGTCATCCGGGAAGGCAATTCCCATTGGTACCGATACGCAGCGTGCCAGCCATACTCCCAACTGAATTCCTGCAAATAAGGCATTTTCGGGCAGTTCGATGGTGATGAACTGCTGTGCCCCGATTCCCTTCGACTGAATGTATCGTTGTGTCCTGACGGCTGTGTCGAGCAATTGCAGATAGGTGGTCCTGACGGCACCTCCGTTATCTACTATGGCTACCTTGTCCTTATATCCTGATACAGCATCAAGTACCAGCTCAACAATATGTGAATTCATATCTTATCGTTGAAAGTCTTTGTCAAATACACCTAAACCAATCAAACCGCGTATATAGGCCTCCATATAATCCCAGGATGTATATGACCACCGGAATCCCAGTCGCAGGAGCGTTTGTGCCGTAAGGTGAGTGACGTCGCAGGTATTTTCCGTGATATACTTGCCGCTGACCTCATTCTTGTATCCTACGAGACTCTGCATGATAGGTGCCTTTTTTTCGTCGTCCATAGCCTTGGCCAGACGCTCTGCAAATACATCGTCCTCGACACGGTCAACCTTCAGCTCCAGATGGTTCATGCATTCGATGATGTCGCCCAGTGGTGGCCAGTGTATGTTGACGGGGTGGAATACGGTACATTCGTCAGGAGTAAGAGCCAGACGTATTATGGCATCAGCCACTTCGTTGATTGGCGAGAACTCTGAGAAACCGCAGTCTCTGCTGTATGGTATGCACCCGAGTACGTGGTAGGCCTTGAGCTTTCCCATAAAGTTGTTGCTGCGGAAATTAATCTGGAACTCTCCGTCTGTTGAACGTGCACATAGATTACCCAGACGCATAATCTTGCCCTTCAGACCACGCTTAAGCACTGCGTCAAGCACGGCACGCTCAGCCAGGAACTTTGAACTGGTATATTTTGAGAACAATGCCTGTCCGTAATACAGTTCGCGTTCCGTGAGGAAATGCGCTGCTGCAGGCTGGTCGCTGACGGTCTGCCCTGTGATGCTGCCAGTCGAGGTCTGTATGAATCGGGCACCTGTGCGGAGGCAGAGTTCAATGCAGTTGCGACAACCGCCGATATTGATGTCTTCGATGTCGGTGCCTGCCGAGAAATGCTTGACATTGGCGGCGCAGTTGATGACAAGGTCAAGCGGCTGGTTGAATGTATTGAATATCTGCTTGTCGGTAACGTCTCCCTCCACCAGAACGATGCGATTTCCGAAGAGTTCTTCGTAACAGTTCCCGAAGTAATAATACAATAATGTGCGTATGCGGCTTTCTGCGCTGATGGATTTGTTGCCGCGCACCATACAGTAAATGTGTGGCACATCAGCGCGTCCAATGAGGTCGTGCAGCACGTGGATGCCCAGGAATCCCGTGGCACCTGTCAGGAATACATTGCCTATGCGGTTGTACATTGTGCCCTGTATGAAACTCTCCAGGGTATTTTTGCAAAGCACTTTCTCCAGTGCTGCATAGTCATAGTCTTCAACCTCTTTCTGGAAAGGATACATCTCTTTCCCGTCATTCTCCCCAGCCTTCACAGTGCTGGCGTATATTTCGGGATGCAGCATCTGCGCCAGCATTCGTGGCGTAGGATTGTCGAAGATATCTTTATAGACCATCTTCAGGCCGGCCTTGACAGCCATTCCAATGAGTCGCATTGCCACAAGTGACGTTCCACCCAATTCGAAGAAGTTGTTGGTGGCACCCACCTTCTCAATGCTGAGCGTTGTGGCGAACGCTTCGCAAAGCAGCTTCTCAATATCATTGGCAGGTGCTACATATTCTCCAACCTGCACTTCGGGCAGAGGCAGGCGCTTTATGTCTGTCTTTCCGACTGGAGTGAGCGGCATTTCGTCAAGGTGCATGAAGATGCCAGGCACCATATAAGGTGTGAGGTGAGCACCCATCATCCGGCGCATCTCTTCCTCAAACTGAACTTCATCCACAGGACTGAAGGTCGTATAGTAGCCTATGAGCTTGTCGATGTTGCCCACCTTTTTGATGGCGGCCACGCACTGACGGATGCCGGGCTGCTGCTTCATCACGGTCTCGACCTCTCCCAACTCGATGCGGAGGCCGTTGAGCTTGACCTGATTGTCCGTACGCCCCATTATGATGACGTTGCCTTCATCGGTCCACATGGCATAGTCGCCTGTACGGTAAATGCGCTCGCCATGCCACATAACAAAGGTCTCGGCAGTGCGCTCAGGCATATTGTTGTAGCCTCGGGCCAGACCTATCCCACCGATGCAGAGTTCGCCCATCACGCCCACCGGCAATTCGTTGCGGTCGCTGTCGAGCACCATATACGAGTAGTTTGGGAAAGGTTTGCCCACGTGTACCTGTCTGGCATCGTTCATTATGGCGGCGCTGCTGCCCATCGAGGTCTCGGTCGGACCGTATGCGTTCACCAGAGTGATACCCATCGCTTTGATGTCCTCCACCATAGTCCAAGGCAGTTTCTCTCCGCCGACGGTCAGCAGTTTCATCTGCGAGCGCATCATTTCCTTATAGTCTTCGATTTCCATATTGATGGCCACGCGCGATGGTGTGCCGTTCATTGCGTTGATACCGAAGCGTTTGCAGAATTTGATCATCTCCATCGGATTCTTGGTTTCCTCCTCGTTGGCAAATGCTACGGTGGCGCCATTGAATAACTGCATACCGAATTCGGCGATGCTGTAATCGAACGAGACAGTAGCCTGACTGATGGCGATGTACTTGGTCATATCAAGTCCCGGACAGCTCAATGTCCAGTAACGCAGGAAGTTGCTGGCTCCGAAATGTTCGAGCATCACGCCTTTTGGCCGTCCCGTCGATCCTGAGGTGTAGATTACGTAGGCAAGGTCGTGCGGATTCACCTTGACGTTCAGATTGTCACTGGGCAGAGACTTGGCTTCCTCCATCAGTCTGCTGATGCTGAGTGCGCGGTCAGGATAGTCGGCCAGCTTGTCATCCGTCGTCAGCACAAACCGTCCCTCGGAGTCATCGAGGATATAGGCGATACGGTCGGCAGGATATTCCGGGTCCATCGGGATAAACGCCGCTCCGATTTTCATTACGGCGAACAGAGACGTCAGGTAATAGCTGCGACGGGGTAGCAACAGCACTATGCGGTCTCCGTAGCGGGCCCCGTGGGCCAGCAGGGCACGTGCCAGTCTATTGGCATCGGCATTGTACTCGCCGTATGTCAGACAGCGGTCGGAACTGATGATGGCCATTGCATCTGGAGTCTTCACCGCCCATTGCTCGAAGCCTTCGTGAATGGTCTGGATGAAGACTTCCTCCCTGCGATAGATGTGCATTGCTTCTACTTCCTTCTGCTGCCGCTCGCTCATTATGCTTATTTCCTTGACCTTGGCATCCATCGCAGCCGCGAAGTGCTCCGCTGCCGCCACAATGCTTTCCGTGAAGTGAAGTATGAGTTCGTGACTGTACTTGGAGTCATCATATTCTGCATCTACACTGGGTACTCCTGCAACTTCCTGTATAAAGATGCTGAGTGGAATCTTGGTCTTGGAAAGTGGGGCGCATGCATTGTCCGTAACGGGCTTGCCGTCCACCAGACAGCTGTTCAGCAGTCCTCTCTGGTACGCATAGCTGACATATCCCTTGAAGTCATAATCGGAGGCGATGCGGGTGAACGGATAGTTTTCGTGATCGAGCACGGCACTGAAGTTCCGGCTTACCTCGCTTATGAATTCACTGACGGTCTGCTCCTTGATGTGAACTGTACAAGGCAGGGTATTCACGAACATTCCTACAGTGTCGGCAATGTCAATATTCTGCCTGCCGCCACTGATGAATGTGGTGAAGACGTCCTTTGTGTTGGCATATCTTGAGAGTACATAGTTGAATGCCGCAAACCAGAAGTGTGCCTGCGAGACGCCATCAGGCAGTTTGATGTCAAGAAGCTGCGCCGGAATGGCTGTAGATGCGTGATGCGGTGTTCCTTCTTCATTGGATGTCCTGTCTGTCGGAACATTGGCGGCGGATTCGTAGGATGAGAACATATCATCAAAGAATACCTTGTCGCTCTCCAGACTTCCTTTGGACGCTTTTTCGTTCTGAGAGATAGCGAAGGACAGATATCCGGTGCTCTCCTTCTCTATGTCCTTTCCGTTGAGCATATCGCTTATCTGCCTTGTGAGTATGGCGAGTGAACCGCCGTCGGCGACCAGATGATGTGCATCAAGAAGCAGCGAACAGCCGTCAGAGGTAACTACTATCTCCGCTCTGACAAGACGGTCATTTTCAAGGTCGAACGGTCTGACGAATGCCAGTTTTTCCGCTTCCAGCTCTTCCTTTCCCATTTCTTTCACAGGCACATCGATTGTCTTGCTCTGGGTAAGACGCATTACGGCACCCTCTTCGGAAGTGAAGAAGTTGCACTGCAGGGCCGGATGGGCGGAAATGACATTGATGACTGCATCCTTGAGCGACTGTGGTGAGACACCCTCGGGGAATGTCAGTGCACGGGGGATATTGTACATCGTTGTGCCGGGGTTCATCAGGCAATCCATATATACACCCTGCTGTGGAAAGGTCAGCGGTGCCTGAACAGGAACTGCCCCCGCTTGCGGAGCAGGCTTGTAACCTTCCATTTCCTGTGTTCCTTCGGACAGTAGCGTAATCACGCGGTCTTCAATATCGAAAACCGATATCGCGGGCAGTTCCCTGGCCGGGATGCGAACCCCGAACTTCTTGTACAGTTGCGAGGCAAGTTTCATGGAAAGGAGCGATGTGAGTCCAAAAACATGCAGGGGTGTGCATACGCCAATGCTTTCCGCACCAGTCAGACTACAGATGATGTCACGTATCCCCATCTGCAGCTTATTCCAGACGTGCCCGGCATCAGATGCTGTGGAAATGTCCTCTGCACTGGCTTCCGGTACGGGAAGCTGCTTGCGATCTACCTTGCCGTTGGCATTGTACGGCAGATGGTCCAGTAAGGTCAGAAAGTCGGGGACCATAAAGTCTGTAACACTCTGTGCCATAAATTCCCTGAGTTCCTCGGCAGTCGTTTCCTGTCCGTCCTTGAGAACATAGTATCCGCAGAGATGCTGGGTGCCGGATATTTCCTGGACAGTGGCTGCACAGGCCTTTACGGCCGGATGACGCAGGATGGCTGCTTCCACTTCGCCAAGTTCAATGCGGAGACCACGCAGCTTGACCTGTCCGTCCATACGGCCGATGTAATCAATCTGTCCGTCAGGCATCATCTTCACCTGATCACCGCTACGGTATGCTTTCTGATTATGGAAGGTGATGAACTTCTCTGCTGTGACATCCGGACGGTTCAGATATCCGCGGCCGACTCCCTCACCCATTATGATGAGTTCTCCCGGCACGCCTGCTGGCACGAGGTTGAGACTGTCATCTACAACTGCCATTGCGTAATTGGACATTGCACCTCCTATCAGGGATGAGTCGTAATCCTGCAATATGTCATAGCAGGTGGCATAGATGGTACATTCTGTGGGACCGTATGCATTGTAGAAACCATATTCAGGTTTTCTGGTAGGACCTAATTTCTCGCCTGCAACGATAAGCGCGCGCAGCGTACTCCGCTCCACAGATGCTGCGAACATTGAGCCGATTTGCGTGGTGATATTTGCGATAGTAAGCTTGTTGCGGTCAATGTATTCTTCCAGACCGGCCAGATCCAGCCTCATATCCTGAGGTATGACATAGATGCTTGCGCCTACTGTGAGTGCCGGCCAGATGTCTGCCTGATGCACGTCAAACCCGAAGTTCGCAAACGCTGCCACCCGGTCTTCCCCGGTGACTGAGAAATGCTGTGTGAACCAATGGCAGAAGTTCACCAGATTGTGCTGTTCCAGAATCACACCTTTAGGCTTTCCAGTGGAACCGGAAGTGTAAAGTACCACATGCATATTTGACGGAGATGCTGCCGTTGTCTTCGCTTCTACGTCAACCGAGACTTCCTCCAGTGTCAATGCTGTCACTGTGAATGAAGGCAGGGCAAGCTGAAGCAGGTCACCCTCCGTAAGTATGATTCTTACATTGGCATCCTCGCACATAAATGAGAGACGGTCCTCTGGAAAATGGCTGTCAAGAGGCATATATGCGCCTCCGGCCTTCAGTATGGCGAGAGGGAAGAGCAATATCTTCTCGCTGCGGCCGATCATCACTCCTACAACCTGCTCCGGTCCGACACCCAGCGAAGCAAGATGACGGGCCATCCGGTCAGTGAGTTCGTCAACCTCGCGGTATGTATATTTACGGCGCTCTCCGCTCTGCGGGTCGTCATATAATACGCACAATGCGTCCGGTGTCGCTTCCGCCTGTCTTCTGAATATCGACACGATAGTCTCCGAACGGTCAAAATCCATTTCCGGTCCGCGTCCTAGTGCAAGAATCTCTTCCTGGTGGGCTGTATCGAGAAGCTGCACTTCCGAAATGGCTTCCTGCTGCATCATTCCGAGCAGCACGTTGTTGAATGAGCCGATGAATCCTCTAAGGAAAGCCTCGGAATATTTTCCGGCATCGTAATGGAAGAGGCAGCTGAACTGTCCGTCTTCGCCGGTGACGATTTCGAACAGGGCATCAAACCCAGGCTCCGGCAGACGCAGGTCTGTTTCCTTATAACGCCTGCCATTAAGCTCCAGACTTCTATCGAACGTACCTTGAAAAGTAAACGCGATTCCGGGATTTAGCCCGCTATCGCTACAGAATTCACCGTAGGAATATACTGTTCGGATGCGTGTGGAGGCAATCTGTTCGCCAGAGTCAGCCAGCAGGTCGCTTACCGACTCCTTCCCCTCAAAATCAATCAGGACGGGTAAGGTTTTCACCATCATGGTAAAGGCCGAGCGCGTATCCTGATCCATACGTCCGTGATGTACGGTGGCGAACAGTGACCTGGAGGAATTGCAGTATCTGGCAAGTGTGAAGCCGAATGCCGTTGTGAACAGGGTCGCGGCTTTTACACCGGTCCTGTCGCAGAATTCCTTGACACTGGCAGCATCCGTGTCGGTAATATGTTGAGATGATGCCTTGTGGCAGGCTTCTCCTTCGATGTCGGATACCAGTGTACAGCTGCATCCGTCTGCGGCTGCAAATGTATCCTTGTACCAGGAACGCTGCTCGTCCAGCGTGTTTCCGCTGCGCAATGTCTCTTCTTCCAGTGCAATGGTACGGTTGTCCTTTGTCTCGGCTGTCAGGGTCCTGCCTTCGTATGCATCACGCAGTTCCTCGCGGAAATGGGTGAAGGACATTCCGTCGAAGGTGATATGATGGAATGAAAGACCGAATACAAGACCCTCATCGCCATTGTAAAGTCCCAATCGGTACAGGCGCTCTCCGAAAAGGTCAAATCTGCGCATGAGGGCGGCAGTCATCTCTTTCTCGCTGTTGAAATGATCTACCACTGCATCTTCTTCGGCGTGGCTTTCAAAAAGAATATCGCCGTCGTCCGATGTCACGAGCCGTGACTTGATGCCTGGATGATTGTTGATAACGGCCTTCAGGGCTTTTTCCAAACGCTGCGGATCAATATCCTTATCCAGATGATAAAGTCTGTCAATGTTGTAATTGACATCTTCCGGAGCATTCTGCTCGGAAAGATATATTCCAACTTGGGTCTGGGTAAGCGGATATGTATTCATAACGTGGTTATTTTATGTTGAACATTTTGTCGAAATGTGTCACTCCAAGTACTTCCATAATGTTTGCGTCAACGTGGAGCAGGGTGATTGACAGCCCCTTGGCGGCAGTCGCCTTGCGCAGACGCAGGAGTAGCCTGAGACCGGAACTGGAAATGAAGTTGAGATCAGTGCAGTCGATGATGAGAGGGAGGGTGGTGGCCTCAATCTCTTCTATCTGGGGCTCAATCTGCAGTGATGCCTGGGTGTCCAGTTTCCCGCTCATTGTTATGAATACGTCTTCGGCGTTGTACTGAATGCTGATTTCCATATTATCGTGTATTATTATCCTTGATTCTTATCGTTACCATATTCTGGTTGAATCGGTAGTCGTAACTGATGTCGGAGATGAGTCCGTGAACGATTTTCAGACCGAGGTGATTCTCCGTATCCTGTTCATTACAGGCTTCAGGGACTGCATATTCTATGGGATTGAACGGCTTGCCGTCATCGTGGAGTGAGATTGCAATGCCTGTGGCTCTCACATCGACGTAACGGGCATGGCCGTGTTCGATTATATTTTTCAGAAGTTCTTCTACACAAAGCACATAGCGACGGGTACTTTCCGTATTGATTCCAAGCGACTGAAGGAAGGCACCAATGCTCCGGCGTGTTTCGGCCAGAACCTGAATGTCGGTTCTGACAGTTATGTCATATACATTTTCTCCATCGCTTTTGGGAATGAGGAATATCGGTGTATGACGATAATGATTACGGTGACGGTAGCAGGCAACGCTGATCAGCACGATGATGGCAACTACAGCCTGACCGAGGAAGAACCCTATCCATCTGCCGCGCAACACCCAGAAACCGACCATAGGCAGCAGGGTCTGTCCTACGGAGATGAGGAAGGCGAGACGCTTGTGGTCATAGAACTGGTAGGCTGGAATGAGACAGCAGAGCAGGGCCTGCATCACAATATGCAGAGTGAAAGCGGGCAATGCCGTGCGGATAATGAGGAGCGAGCTCTCGCTGTCCGCACCCAGAACCCGGGCAATCTCCGTAGGGAAGATGATGATGACGATGGCAAATACGGCAAGGCACAGGGTCATGAACCTGTAGGCCCGGAGCATAAGAAGAAGCATACCGTGGTCGTCGCTGATTCCACGGAGTATGCTGCCTACGGGCTGTATGGTGCGTATGGTGCCGGTAAGAATGATCATCGAGAAGAAGAAAAGCTGAATGCACACGGCGAGGGCAACGAGTCCGTCATCACCCATATATGTGCCGGCAACGTAGTTGTTACCCACGAATTGCACGGACAGCAGGACCGTACTGAGGAACATTGGAAGACCGTAGGCGAATATCTGACGGTGGTCAATGTCCCGCATTCTGAAACGGCAGAGACGCATGGTTCCTTTCTTTCTGAAATGGGGAAGTACCATAAGTGTGCATATTATATACATGATGAAGGTTGCCCATGCGGCACCGGCTATGCCCCAGCCGAAATACTTTATGAATATGATGTCGCAGGCGAGATTAAAGATGTTGCCCACGATTACGGCACGCGACACGAGGGTAGGGGAACCATCGACGGTGACAAACGATTGGAGGGTGTACATCAGCAGCATCGGAATGGTGGAGAGCAGGGTTATGCCCAGATATTCGTCTGTCATCGGGCGCAGGGTCTCCGAACTGCACAGCATCGCCGAGAGGGGTTTGAAGATGACAAAGCCTTCAAGTGTAATCAGCAGGCCGAGCAGCACCGATACAGTCAGTGACAGTGTCAGCAGCCGGTTGGACTGATCCATTATTCCTTTGCCGATAGCGATGCCTGCCAGCATTGAACTGCTTGTGACGTAGAGACAAGATGCGGCAAATACGGCCTGCACCACAGGCTTGCACAGATTGACGGCCGCGAGTCCTTCCTGACCTATCAGGTTTCCAACGATGGCGGCATCGACAATGCCAGCCACCTGGGTGGCCGCGACAGCAAGAATAGAGGCCCCGAGGTAATTACGGAAGGCCTTCCCTACCAGATAGGAGTTGCGCAGTTGCATTACTATAGACAAAAATACAGCATTTCGGGATAACTGCAAATATCTGTACGCAATATTGAACCTTATTGCTTTCAGAAGCCTGTAGGTATTATAGATGGGATGGTGCAATTTCAAAACAGCTTCTTAGGTCTTTGTTGTTTATCCGTTGTGTTTTTGCGGATTTCTGACTGATTATTATAACTTTGCGCAGAACTGATTCCAGCCTGACCACTTGCCGGAAAAAGTTGATTATGAAATGTGAAAGATATGGAATTTGTAAGTAAATATTTCAGCCTGGAGAAGATTGGGAGAGACTTGCGCGGACTCGTTGTGAGGTTTCCCGTGGAAATGGTGTTGTGCGTGATTTTCACGGTCGTGGCGCTGATGCTCGGTCACGATATGTCAGCAGATGAGCTATGGACCAAGTCGGCATTTTTTCCGATATGCCTGTTCGTGTGTCTCGCTGTGAATTTTATGACTGCGGAGCGGTGCCGCTGGCTCTATTGGCTTTCGGTTCTGGTGGCGGTTCCGGTGCTGGTTCTCAAGATGGAGAATTATGTGCTTACGTACGGCTACGGATTCGGTCTGCTGCTCAGTTTCCTGCTGCTTTTCCTTTGCCGCAGTTCGGTCGGGGATAACCGCCGGTTCTCGGCGAATGCCGTGGCTGTGGTCATTGATGTTGTGATGACCGGTATTCTGATGTCCATTATCACAGCGGCGGTATATGCTGTGCTTGCCTCGCTGGTGTATCTGTTTGGCATGGACGAGAAGCTGCTGAACTATGGCTTCCAGTGGGGGCCGTTCCTGATTGGACCGATGTTTTTCTGTCTGCGTCAGGACAGCCATCAGAGGCAGGATACACAGATGAGCGCTCCTGCATTTGTACGCTTTATTTCAAAATACATAGTATCTCCCGCAATCGTTGTCTATACACTTATACTATATGTGTATGTCGTGCGCGCACTGGTGCTCGCATCGCTCCCGTTGGGTGGCGTGGCGGCTATGGTTATGACTTACTACATAATCGCAGTGGCGGGCAGGATGCTCAATGACTTGTCGGAAATAACAGCTTACGGATGGTTCTACAGGTATCTGCATTGGATTTCTTTGCCGATACTCGTGCTGTTCTGGTGGGGACTTGCCTACAGGGTGAACATTTATGCGCTTACCGATTCGCGCGTATATCTGATAGCTGCCGGAATTGTGATGGTTGCGGTGTCGGTTATGATGGCCGTGCGCAGATTGGACAATTACCGTCTGTTTGCCATTATCGCGGCGTGTGCGATAGCTGTGCTGACCTATATTCCGGGGATATCGGCAAAGTCCATAGGCATTGCCAGTCAGAAGGCACGTATGGAGCGTATTGCAGATGCGCTCGGTCTGCGCGATGCCGAGACCGGCAAGTTGCGTGAGCATTTCAATCCGACCGATTACGATAAGGACCAGATTCATGAACTTGCCGAGGCTTACGACTATCTGAGGCGCGAGATGGGGCAGGAGAGCCTTACCGCTCTGGCCGGTGATTTTGATGCCGGACAGATATTGTACCGTGGCGCCGAAGGAACCATTACATTTACGCGCAGTTACGATGTCGTATTGCCTTTGGATAAGTTCAGATACTATCTTGGCAATGCCTGGGAGGGAGAGAACAGCTTATTTACCCCTGATGGCAGAATCAGGCTGGAACGGTCCGGCAGGACAATACTGGAGACTTCTATCGACAGCATTGAACTGGAACGTGCCTACAGAGAACAGTCAGCTCCGTCAGATAGCGTGTTTATACTCTCAAACGACTCGATAATGCTTGTCGTCAAGTCGTTTGAAAGGACAGCCGACGGTGAATGGTGGACGTGCGGCGGGCAGGACTGTCAGGTGTTCAGTTCTGTGACCACGCTTCCGGCAGGAAACTGATTATGTCGGTGGCTGTCATAGCCGTCTGGGAGAGTGCATCTGCTGCCATATCTCCGGCCAGACCGTGAATGAAGACTCCGAGGCGGGCGGCATCAAATGCGTTGAGCCCTTGTGCTGCAAGTGCCAGCAGTATGCCTGTGAGAACGTCACCGCTGCCTCCGGTAGCCATACCGGGATTGCCGGTGGTGTTGATGGATATTCTTCCGTCGGGCGATGCCACTACCGTTTCGTAACCTTTCAGAATCACGTGACAGCCGTATTTCACCGCAAATTCCGATGCCTGTTCTGAACGCATAGACTTGTCGTATGACTGGCCGCAGCATTTCAGCAGACGGTCGAACTCTCCGGGATGCGGGGTGATGATATTCCCGGCAAGCTGTTCAAGCAAATTTCTTTCAGCTATTATATTCAGGGCATCGGCATCGGTTATCAGTTGCCTGCCGGCATCTGATGCACTCTTCAACAACCTGGCCAGAACATCGCCTGTGTCGGAATTTGTGCCGAGCCCCGGTCCCACGGCTATGGCGGAATAGCGTGATATGTCATCAACTCCGTCCGTCCAGCAGCGTTCGCCGTTCGTGCGGACCATAGCCTCCGGGACGGCCGTCTGGAGGATTATGCGATTGCATTCGGGAGTGGAGACTGTCATAAGTCCGATGCCGCTTCTCAGGCAGGCACGTGCGGCCATCAGTGCGGCTCCGGCCATCCCGTAACTGCCGGCAATGAGCAGGCCGTGTCCGTAAGTCCCTTTATGACTGTCAGCCGAACGTGGGCTTATCAATGTCCGGGCTTCATTTGTTGCGAAGCGTTCCATATTCCATATATTATGCTATGCTGTTCAAGTATTGTGCGGCGGAGTCGGCGCAGCGTTCTCCGTCGATGGCGGATGAGACTATGCCTCCGGCGTAACCGGCACCTTCTCCGCAGGGGAAGAGTCCGCGCAGAGTGATGTGCTGCAATGTCTCTGCATCGCGCAATATGCGGACTGGCGATGAGGTACGGGTCTCGACGGCAATCATTGTGGCCTGCGAGGAGAGGAAACCCTTGCAGCTCTTTCCGAATTGTATGAATCCCTGCCGCAGACGGTCGGTGACGGCCTTCGGCATCCAGAAGTGGAGTGGGGATGATACGAGTCCGGGGGCGTAGGAGCTTTCGGGCAGGTCAAAGCTGAGCTTGCTGTTGACAAAATCGGTCATACGCTGTGCCGGTGCTGTCTGGCGCATATTGCCGGCCTGCCAGCATTGCCTCTCCAGCTCCTCCTGGAAGTGCATCATCACAAGCGGGTCTTTCAGTTCCTCATCGCTTTTGGCAATGTCCTCCACGTGTGTCTCAACAACCATTCCGGAATTGCTCCAGCGTGAGTTTCGGCCTGACGGAGACATCCCGTTCACAACAATCTGCTGCGGTCCTGATGCCGCAGGAACGACAAATCCTCCGGGACACATACAGAAACTATATACTCCACGACCATCAACCTGCGTGACGAAGCTGTATTCCGCTGACGGCAGGTACCTGCCACGTCCGTATCGGGTGTGATATTGCAGACAGTCGATAAGTTGCGACGGGTGCTCCAGACGGCAGCCTACGGCGAGCGCCTTCGCCTCGATATCGTATCCGTTCGTGGCAAAATTGCGATAGACATCGCGTGCCGAGTGACCTGTAGCCAGTATGACGGGTCCCATAAACTCGCGCTCACGGTCCTGCTGTAAGGCTCTGATTCCGATTACCTCGTCATCATTGACAATCAACTCTGTCATACGGGTCTGGAAATGTACCTCGCCACCGCATCTGATAATGGTCTTACGTATGTTCTCAATGACTCGGGGCAGTTTGTCAGTGCCTATGTGCGGATGCGAATCGGACAGTATTGCCGGGCTTGCCCCGTGCTGACAGAAGATGTTCAGTATGCGGTCTGTACTGCCGCGCTTCCTGCTCCGGGTATATAGCTTCCCATCGGAATAGGCTCCTGCGCCTCCCTCGCCGAAGCTGTAGTTCGATTCCGGGTCAATCTTGTGCGTGCGGGTGATGTCCGCTATATCCACCTTGCGATCGTGCACGTTCCTGCCTCGTTCAATGACTATAGGACGGTATCCCAGTTCAATCAGATGCAGGGCTGCGAACAGTCCGCCGGGACCTGCGCCGACAACTATCACCTGCGGCCTGTCATCGACCATAGGATAACTGATGGAGACGAATTCATCCTGTGGCGGCTCCTCATTGACGAATACGCGGAGAGTCAGATTGACGTATATTGTCCTCTGACGTGCGTCGATGCTCTTTTTGAGCACCCTTACGGCATTTATCGTGCGCTTGTCGCAGGCACACTCCCTTGCCACAGTCTCTTTAAGCACCTGTTCATTATATGCGAACTGCGGCTCTACCCGCAACTGTATCTCCTTAATCATATTTATCCGAAAATCTGTCTGAAAGCCTCATCGACCTTGCTTGCAGGGATTATTTCAATGCTGAACTTTGATCTGTCAAGTCCGTGCATATTGTTCTCTGGTATGATAATCTGGCCGAATCCGAGTTTCTGCGCCTCGCTGATACGCTGCTCGATGCGGCTCACGGGACGTATCTCGCCGGAAAGTCCGACCTCGCCGGCCAGTGCTATGGTGCGGTCTATGGCTACGTCCAGATTGCTTGACAGGATTGCGCTGATTACCGCCAGATCAATGGCGGGGTCATTGACGCGTATACCTCCTGCAATGTTGAGGAACACGTCCTTCTGTCCGAGCTTGAAGCCTACGCGCTTCTCCAGTACGGCCAGAAGCATATTCATACGCCTTACATCGAAACCGATGGCACTGCGCTGGGGCGTGCCATAGACAGCCGTGCTGACAAGGGCCTGAACCTCTATGAGAAATGAGCGTGCCCCCTCCAGAGTGCTGGCTATAGCCACGCCGCTCATTCCCTGATGACTGTCGGACAGCAGCAGCTCTGACGGGTTGCTTACCTGACGCAGACCGTTCTGCCGCATCTCGTATATGCCGAGTTCTGCGGTGCTTCCGAAGCGGTTCTTGATGGGACGGAGTATGCGGTACATATAGTGCTGGTCGCCCTCAAACTGAATGACAGTATCGACTATGTGTTCCAGAATTTTGGGACCGGCTATACTGCCTTCCTTGGTGATGTGTCCTATGAGTATGACAGGCGTGCCGCTCTCCTTCGCGAACTTGAGCAGTGATGCGGCGCATTCACGTATCTGCGTGATGCTGCCAGGCGATGAATCGACATATTCAGAGCTGATGGTCTGAATGGAGTCAATGATTACAATCTCCGGCTGCTGTTCGCGGATGTGCCCGTAAATGTCTTCGAGTGACGTTTCGCAAAGCACCATCATCTCATCTGATGTGCTGCCGGAGTTCTCTGCAAGGCGCTCCGCACGCATCTTTATCTGACGTGCGCTCTCCTCGCCTGACACATAAAGGATTCTCCTGTCTGCCAGATGCATCACCGTCTGCAGGATAAGTGTGGATTTGCCTATTCCCGGCTCACCGCCCAGTAATATGATGGAGCCCTGCACCAGACCGCCTCCAAGTACGCGGTCCAGCTCGCCGTCGCCGGTAGGGATGCGGGTTTCATCGCCAGTGTCAATATCACATAGCCTGTGCGGACAGGCATTGGTGGTGGCACCGTAGCTACCGCTTGCGCCTTTTCTTGTTGTGGCAGAGGCAGGTGCAGCCTTGATTGTCCGCTCCACGAATGTGTTCCATTCACCGCAGGCCGGGCATTTCCCGCTCCATTTGGGCGAGTCGTATCCGCAGCTGGAGCATACGAAAACAGTCTTGTCCTTATTCGTTGCCATTGCTTTTCTCCAATTTCATCCAGAGGAATATGCCTCTGGTTGCGTTTATCAGGTAAAACATCTCAAGTACAAACTGAATTGCCGCGTGTGGCACTCCTGACCTCCACGATATGATCCAGACAATTCCCATCACTATGTCCATCACTATCCACAGAAACCACTGCTCGATGAAGGCGAAGACCAGAACGAACTGTGTCACGATGGCTACGGATACGGCTGCCGCGTCGCCAATCGGATTGGTATCGCTGGTCTTCTTCAGTATGATGTAGAATCCTGTAATCAGTGCTGCCGTCGAAGCTGCCATAAGAATGCGTTGCGGCCAGTTCATCCAGCGTGTGCGCACAATATCCGCTTCCGGATTCAGACGTCTTTTCTGCCATTTGGCCCATCCTACGGCCTGCATCGGTACATTGTACAGAATGTAGAACGCTGCCATCGCATAGATGCCGGAGCGGAACATAATGTATCCCAGGATGAGTGAACCCAGCAGGCCGAAGAAGAAGTTCAGCATATGCCCCTTGGCTCCGAAAATCACGCACAATATACTGAATGTGCCGCCGATGAAGCTCAGCCACGAGAATTGTCCTGTGACCAGACTGACAATGAGACTGGTCGTGACGAAGCCTATGATGATGAACATATCCCACAGGGAGAATGTCCCAATTGCCTTTTTTGTTGCAGAAACTGTATTCATCTGGAATCCGTATAGGAATTGACAGTCACAAAAATACTATATTTCGTGAGAGAAATTGCCAGCTGACGGAAAATAGACGGATGAGTGCGGATGTTTGAGCAAAAGTGAGTAATTTTGCCGGATAATGTAAATATTATATTCCTGTGAAAGTTTTGAAATTCGGAGGCTCTTCCGTCGGCTCGGAGGCAAGTATCCTAAATGTTAAGAAAATTGTTGAGTCACAGTCAGATGATGTCATTGTCGTTGTGTCAGCCCTTGGCGGTATTACTGACAAACTGATATCCACGGCGCGTATGGCTACAGCCGGCGATGCCAGGTGCAAGCAGGAACTGGAAGCTATGCTGGCACGTCACGAGAATATGATACGTAACGTGGTCATTGCAGGCAAGCGCAGAAAAGCTCTGAACAGTGTCAGGAAACTGTTTGAGGAACTGGATAATATTATGAAGGGTCTTTTCCTGATCCACGATATGTCGGACAATACGCTTGATACTGTGGTGAGCTATGGTGAACGGCTTTCCTCGCTTATCGTGGCCCAGCTGATTGACGATATCGTGCTGTTCGATGCACGCGAATTCATAAAGACGGAACACGGACGTCATACCATTGACAGTGAGAAGACAGACAGGCTGATACGTGAGACGTTCAGCGATATGCCGCACCGTTCTCTGGTGCAGGGATTCATCGCTTCGGATACGGTGACGGGCGAGGTGACGAATCTTGGCCGTGGTGGCTCCGATTATACTGCATCGCTTATTGCGGCCTCTCTCGAAGCCGATGTTCTGGAGATATGGACCGATGTGGATGGCTTTATGACTGCCGATCCGAGGGTTATCAGCACCGCATATACAATCAACGAACTGAGCTACGTGGAGGCAATGGAACTGTGCAACTTCGGCGCGAAGGTCGTATATCCGCCTACTATTTATCCCGTATGTCTGAAAAACATCCCGATACGTATCAAGAATACGTTCAATCCGGAGGCGGAAGGCACTGTGATTGTCAAGGAGCTGCCTGCCGGTACAAAATCCATCAAGGGTATATCAAGCATAAACGATACGGCCCTGATAACCGTAAGCGGACTTGGAATGGTAGGTGTGATAGGTGTGAATTTCCGCATATTCAGGGCGCTTGCAAATAAGGGTATCAGTGTATTCCTGGTTTCACAGGCATCTTCGGAAAACAGTACTTCAATAGGTGTCAGGAATGCTGATGCCGATGATGCGTGCGATGTCCTGAACGGTGAATTTGCCAAGGAGATCGAGATGGGACAGATTTTCCCGATACGTGCGGAGAAGGATCTTGCCACAGTTGCCATTGTCGGTGAGAATATGCGTCGCAATCCCGGTATCGCTGGTAAACTGTTCGGTGTTCTGGGACGTAACGGTATCAATGTGATTGCCTGCGCGCAGGGTGCATCGGAGACGAACATCTCTTTCGTAGTGGAGTCCAGATTCCTGCGGAAGTCATTGAATGTCATTCACGATTCATTCTTCCTTTCAGAGTATCAGGTGCTTAACCTTTTCATCTGCGGTGTCGGTACGGTGGGCAACAGTCTTATCAATCAGATACGTCTGCAGAGAGAGAATCTGATGCGCGAGCGCGGCCTTAAGCTGAATGTAGTAGGCATAGCGCGTGGCAGCAAGGCCATTTTCAGTAGAGACGGTATAGAACTCAAGAACTACAGGGATAAGCTGGAGAAGGGCGAACCGAGTAATCTGGAGCATCTGCGTTCAGAGGTGATTGGTATGAACATCTTCAATTCGGTATTTGTTGATTGTACGGCGAGTGCGGAAGTTGCCGGCCTTTATGGCGATTTTCTGAATCACAATATTTCTGTCGTGGCGGCAAATAAGGTCGCGGCATCGTCAGGCTATGACAATTATCTGTCCTTGAAACAGACAGCCCGCAAGCGCGGTGTGAAGTTCCTGTTTGAGACGAACGTCGGTGCCGGACTTCCTGTCATCAATACGATAAATGACCTTATTAACAGCGGTGACCGCATCCTGAAGATTGAGGCTGTGCTGAGCGGAACATTGAATTTCATTTTCAATATGCTGAGTGCGGACTGCAGGCTGAGCGATACCGTCAGACTTGCTAAGGAAAAGGGTTTCAGTGAGCCTGACCCGAGAATCGACCTCTGCGGACGCGATGTAATGCGCAAACTGGTGATTCTGGCGCGCGAGAGCGGATACAAGGTGGAGCAGGAGGATATTGAAATAACGCAGTTCATCCCGAAGGAACTCCTTGACGGCTCGATTGATGAGTTCTGGGAAAAACTGCCGGAACTTGACGATGAGTTCGAGACACGCAGGAAGGCTTTGGAAAAAGCGGGGAAGAAATGGCGCTATGTCGCGAGAATGGAATACGGCAAGTGCAGCATATCTCTGTGCGAGGTTGACAAGTATCATCCGTTCTATAACCTGCAGGGCAGCAACAACATCATACTGCTGACTACCGAGCGTTACAAGGAGTACCCTATGATGATACAGGGCTATGGAGCCGGTGCGGCCGTGACTGCTGCCGGAGTCTTTGCCGACATAATGAGTATTGCGAATATTTGATGGGCTATGAAATACATTATATTTCTCGGAGACGGGATGGCCGACTGGCATATCGGGAAGCTTCAGGGAAAGACCATACTCCAGGCTGCTCATAAGCCTTATATGGATATGATGGCCAGACTGGGGTGTACAGGTATGCTCAAGACAGTTCCTGACGGATTCGTGCCTGGTAGCGAAGTGGCCAATATGGGTGTGCTGGGGTACGATGTTAACAAGGTCTTTGAAGGACGTGGGGTGCTGGAAGCTGCCAATATCGGCGTTGACATCAAGCCTGGTCAGATGGGTATGCGCTGCAATATAATCTGCATACAGGATGGCTGTATAAAGAACCATTCTGCGGGACATATATCTACGGAAGAGGCAGGTGCCCTGATTGACACTCTGGAGCGTGAGCTTGGCTCCGACAGGGTGCATTTCCATACGGGAATACAGTATCGTCACCTGCTGGTGATTGACGGCGCTGACAAGCGGATATTATGTGTTCCGCCCCACGATGTGCCTGGACAGCCTTTTGAACCTTTATTGGTGAAGGCCACCGTACCTGAGGCTGAACCGACGGCAGAACTGCTGAATGACCTCATACTGCGCTCCCAGCGGATTCTGGCTGACCATCCTGTAAAT
The DNA here is from genome assembly GCA_045600825.1 of Bacteroidaceae bacterium. Taxonomy (GTDB): domain Bacteria; phylum Bacteroidota; class Bacteroidia; order Bacteroidales; family Bacteroidaceae; genus Colenecus. The sequence goes on along the minus strand of JAZRYP010000020.1, from coordinate 29,462 downwards.
CTGAAGCGTGTGACCGAGGGTAAGGATCCTGCCAACAGCATCTGGCCATGGTCTCCGGGCTATCGTCCTCAGATGAGAACACTTTCGGAACTGTTCCCTTCAATCAGGCGCAGTTCTGTAATATCGGCTGTCGATCTGATTAAGGGAATAGGACACTATGCCGGAATGAAAGTAATTGATGTGGAAGGTGCTACCGGCCTGTTTGATACCAATTATGAGAACAAGGCCAAAGCTGCTGTAGATGCTCTGCGTACAGACGATTTCGTCTATGTGCATGTTGAAGCTCCCGATGAAGCAGGTCACGAGGGAAATGTGGATCTGAAACTGCGTACGGTAGAGGATTTGGACAGACGCCTGATAGGACCGGTCTATGAGGCCGTGAAGGATTGGGACGAGCCTGTGTGTTTTGCAGTTCTTCCGGACCATCCTACGCCATGCGAACATCGTACGCACACTTCCGACCCTATACCTTTCCTGATATATCGTCCGGGAATGAAACCTGATGATGTTACCTGCTTTGATGAGGATGCCTGCAAGTCCGGAAGCTACGGACTGATGCGTGGCATTGATTTTATGACATTATTTATAGACTGATTATGAGATATTACAGTACGAATCACAATTCCGATAGTGTCACATTGCGCGATGCGGTAGTGCGCGGACTTGCCCCTGACCGTGGACTCTATATGCCGGAGCATATCAAGAGACTGCCTGACAGCTTTTTCAGTAAGATTGACGGAATGACGCTACAGGAAATATCGTACGTGGTAGCCGATGCTTTCTTCGGTGAGGATATTCCTGCGGATGATCTGAGACGTATAGTATATGAGACAATGTCATTTCCGATTCCGGCAAGGAAGGTGGATGAAGATATATATTCCCTGGAACTGTTCCACGGTCCTACACTCGCCTTCAAGGATGTAGGTGCCAGATTCATGGCCAGGCTTCTGGGCTATTTCAACAAGGACTCAAAGCAGATGGTGAATGTCCTGGTTGCTACATCAGGCGATACCGGCAGTGCCGTGGCAAACGGATTCCTCGGGGTGGATGGTGTACACGTGTATGTGCTTTATCCGAAAGGAAAGGTCAGCCCGATACAGGAGTGCCAGTTCACGACTCTCGGGCAGAACATCACAGCCGTAGAGGTGGATGGCGTATTTGATGACTGTCAGGCACTTGTCAAGAATGCGTTTATGGACGCGGAGCTTGGTGCTGCGATGAAGCTGACATCTGCCAACTCCATCAATGTGGCGCGTTTCCTGCCGCAGGCGTGCTATTATTTCGGCGCGTATGCAGAGATGAAGAGGGCCGGGAAGGCTGATAATCTTGTCATCTGTGTTCCGAGCGGCAATTTCGGCAATATCACGGCCGGCCTGTTCGGCGTCAGAATGGGACTTCCCGCGAAGAGATTCATTGCTGCGAACAATGCCAATGACATTTTCTACAATTATCTGAAAACAGGTAAATATTCTCCCAAACCGTCAGTGCAGACTCTGGCAAATGCAATGGATGTCGGTGACCCGAGCAACTTCGCGCGTGTGCTGGCTCTGTATGAAGGCTCGCACGAGGCAATATGTGCAGGAATAGGCGGTGCTGCATATACCGATGAACAGATAAAGGAAACCCTTCGTGATGTATATATGCGTACAGGCTATCTGATGGATCCCCACGGGACTTGCGGATACCGCGCATTGAGAGAGCAGCTCCTTCCGTGTGAGACCGGCATATTCCTTGAGACAGCGCATCCTGCCAAATTCAAGGAGAAGGTTGATGCGATTACAGGTGGTGATGTGGAGATACCGGCTCGTCTGCAGGAATTTATGAAAGGTACTAAGCAGAGTGTGCCTGTAAGCAGAGACTATCAGGATTTCAAGAACTTCCTCCTTGCGGAGGCACGGTGACGCTATGCGCTCAGGTGATATTTTTCTGTCGCAGCTGGAGATTCCTGTTGATGAGATATACTCGTCAATGGGGTTCAGGAATGTCTGTCCCGATGACGAGACCCGCAGGGTGACAGAGTCGTTGCTGAACGAGGCCAGTGTATGGGTACACCCCTGTTATGAGTACATACTTCTGGGCGGCGAATGCCGGAAGGAGGGTGTGTGCCTCGGTGAGGTGACATTCAATACAGGACACATCATTGCGGGACAGTTAAGGAAATCTGAGTGCTTTGCTGTCTTTGTGGCGTCTGCGGGTGATGGCTGGAAGCAATGGATACAGCTAATATCGGCCCGTGGCGATGTCCTGCAGAGCTATGTCGCCGACTGTATAGGCAGTCAGATTGTTGAAAGCACTGCCGACTTTATGGAAAAACGCTTACAGGAATACCTGTATGAGAACGGTCTGGGATATACCAACCGTTTCAGTCCCGGTTACTGCGGATGGCCTGTCTCCCAGCAGCCGCTTCTGTTCAGCCTGTTCCCGGACGCTCATCCCTGCGGTGTGACTCTGACGGAGTCCTGCCTTATGATGCCTGAGAAATCCGTGAGCGGTATAATCGGAATAGGTGAGGATGTGCATAGAATGCCCTATACCTGTAATATCTGTACGATGGACAAGTGCCTGCGCCGTAGGGGGTGATAACGCTATTGCCTTATATTCTGTTTCCCTTTTATAAGGACATACAGTATGACCGGGGCACCGATTGCAGGGGTGACGGCATTCAGCGGTATCAGTCCACGGTCTCCAGGCAGTATGCTTATCGTGTTGCACAGAAGGGCTGTCGCGGCTCCGGCAAGCAGACATACCGGCATCAGGCTCCTGTGGTTCCCGTTATTGAGTAGAAGACGTGCAATGTGCGGTACAGCCAGACCTATGAATGACACAGGCCCGCAGAATGCTGTGGTGGTGGCTACCATAATGCCTGTCGAGATTAGCAGCAGTGTCCTGGTGCGCTTGATGTTGATTCCGAGATTCTCAGCGTAATACTGTCCGAGCAGCATTGCATTCAATGCTTTCGTGAGGCATATTGCAATGGACAGTCCTGCAACGGTGGTTATTCCGTAAACAGGAATCTGGCTGAGCGTGACGCCGCCGAAATTGCCCATACCCCACATCATATATGAGTGTACGCCTTCGGATGTAGAGAAAAAGTTCAGCAGAGATATTATTGCGGATGTGAGATAACTCACCATTATACCTGCTATGAGAAGCATGACCGGGCTGTTGAGCCGTGCCGACAGCAGCAGGATGATTCCCATAACTGCCATCGCTCCCAGGAATGCTCCGGTAATGACGGACATACTTCCTCCGAGAGTTATTGACCCTGCAGATACGCCTCCCAGAAGCATCATTACAACAGCGACTCCCAATCCTGCACCTCCGTTTATGCCCATAATGTCAGGACCGGCCAGCGGATTGTTGAAAGCGGTCTGTAGTATAAGTCCGGAGGCGGACAGCGAGAGCCCGGCCAGGATGGCTGTAAGCGTAGAGGGTATCCTTGATTGCAGAATGATGAAATCCCAGCTTTCCTTACCTGTGGTGCCGCCGGTCAGGACAGATATTATATTTCTCAGCGGGATATGTACTGTTCCGATGCAGAGATTCGCTGATATGAGGATAAGAATTGCAATTGATAGCGTTATGCAGACGTGCCGGGCCTGGATTCTCATAACCTCTGCAGATGTGAATGTCAGTCAATCTCCAGTTTATAGCAGATTCCTATCTGAAATCCGATATTGTGTCCGTTGTCCTCTTCAATTTTACCATCGTTGTTTGTGTATGGCTTGTTGAATGTCCTGGTGAGGGCATAGTCGAATGTGGCGTTCAGGCCGAACCTGTCGGTAAACATGAAAGTGCATTGTCCGACCAGAGAGGCGCTGCAGGGATAGCAGTCGTCCTTGCCGTCGCTGATGACACCTTCCGTATTCTTCTTTGCCCGCAGCAGATATCCGAACTGGGCTCCGGCCATGAGACTGAGCCTCCTGTTGAGGTGGTATCCGATGAAGACCGGTACATCAAGATAGTTCAGATCACGTCTGTAATGACCGTCATTCATACTCAAATCCGCGTGTCCCTTCGATGCGTAGTTTATCTGGGTCTCAATCAGAATGTCGTTGTTGAATGTGTAGCTCCCGATTATTCCTGCGTAATAACCATTGTGCGGATGTATGGACTCATTGCCATTCAAGGCTGTGTTGAGTATCCAATGTCCGGAATAGCCTCCGTGTAGTCCAACCTCAAACTGTGCCATCGCATTCTGGCTCAGAGCGACAAGCAGTGCGGTGATGACAATTTTTCCAAAAATCTTCATGACTGATTATTTTTTTGCAAAGGTAAGAAACACTTTCCCAATTAGCAAAAAATGGCTACCTTTGCAAATCGTTAAATTAAGAAAAATCTTGCGTATGAGTGGAATGTCATATATCAGGAAACTGCTGCTTGTCTCTGCCATAACTCTGGCAAGCATAAGTGCCGGTGCACAGCGTGTCCTGTCTCTTCAGGAGTGTAGGGAATTGGCAGTGCAGAACAACCGTAATCTGGCAATTGCCAGGGAAAAGTCAAATGCCGCAGGATATGACAGGAAGACGGCGCGTTCGAATTATCTTCCCAAATTGTCCGTGACCGGAGCATATATGCATAACAGCGAGGGAATCTCAATGCTTGACAATTCATCAGCATCAGCCCTGTCCGGTATCGGTACGACAATCAGCGGAGAGATGAAACAGTATATGACACAGATGATGTCGGACCCCAGCTTCTGGGTGACAATACTTACAGATCCGGGAATGAGATATCTTATCCGTCAGGCCGGTGCGTTGGATATTGAGGGACCGTTGAACGCTATAGGTGAGAAGGTTGCCGAGAAATTCCGCTTTGATGTCACTAATGTGTTTGTAGGCGCGGTGACACTGGAAGAACCGCTGTATGCAGGCGGTAAGATACGTGCATACAATAAGGTGGCAGGTTATGCGCAGGAACTTGCGGACGCCCAGCTCAAAGGGGAGGAAGGCAAAATTGTGGTCACTACGGACGAGGCTTACTGGCAAATTGTATCGATTGCTGCCAAACTGAGGCTGGCGGATCAGTACGTGGAGCTTCTGCGTACTTTGAACTCTGATGTGGAGAAAATGAGACAGGAAGGTGTCGCTACTATGTCTGACCAGCTTTCCGTCAAAGTTAAGCTGAATGAGGCGGAGATGATACAGGTTAAGGCAAAGAACGGTCTTGCTCTCTCGAAGATGTTGTTGTGTCAGCTCTGCGGACTTGAACTTGACAGCGAAATAACGCTTGCTGATGAGAATGAGATCGGCATTGACGATGACATCAAGCCATTGGAATATACTATTGAGGAGATAGAGGAAAACCGTACGGAATTGAAGAGTCTCCGTCTTGCAGTGAAGATGTATGACCAGAAGGCTAAGATTGTCCAGTCTGACTATCTGCCTGCTTTGGCGGTTATGGGCAATTATGTCCTGTCGAACCCCAATCTGTCCAACGGCTTTGACAAGAGCTTTCACGGATTATGGAATGTCAGCGTCGTTGCCAGAGTCCCTGTGTTTCATTTTGGCGAAGGTATGAACAAGGTAAGACACGCCAAGTCGGATGCTTTGATAGCCCAGTATCAGCTGGATGATGCCAGGGAGAAAATCTCCTTGCAGGTGTCCCAATATGAGAACAAGAAGAATGAGGCTGAGGTCAGGCTTACAATGGCAGAGAAGAATATGGAGAATGCCGAGGAGAATCTGCGTATGGCTAATGTCGGCTTCAGTGAGGGCGTGCTTGAATCATCTGTCGTGATGCAGGCCCAGACAGCCTGGATGCAGGCTCATTCGGAAGAAATTGATGCACGCATTGACCGTATAATGGCTAATGTATATCTGCGTCAGGCAACTGGAATATGGAATAATTAAAAATCAATATTGTAATGGAACATAAAGCTCAGAGAGCCAATATCATTTTGGCGTTGACCTCTTTTGTGGTGATAATAATACTTGTGTGCGTGGTCGGTGTAATTGCCTTCCATCGTGAGGAGGCTGACTTTATACAGGGACAGGCTGAGGCCAGTGAGTATCGTGTGTCAAGTAAGGTGCCGGGCCGTATTCTTGAGCTGCGGGTATCGGAAGGACAGCGTGTAAAGGCTGGTGATACTCTTGCGGTGCTCGAGGCTCCTGACATAGAGGCAAAGATGACTCAGGCTGAGGCTGTACGCGTTGCTGCTACGGCTCAGAATGCGAAGGCCCAGAAAGGTGCGCGCGAGGAAGAAGTGATGGCTACATACGAGATCTGGCAGAAGGCCAAGGCCGGGTTGGAGATAATGGAGAAATCGTACAAGCGTGTGGAGAATCTGTTCAATCAGGGCGTGGTAAGTGAGCAGAAACGTGATGAGGCCAAGGCTCAGTATGATGCTGCGGCTGCGACGGAGAAGGCTGCACTTGCCCAATATACAATGGCGAAGAATGGAGCGGAGAATGAGATAAAGGCTATGGCGGCAGCTCAGATGCATCAGGCAGAGGGCGTAGTTGCGGAGGTCAGCTCCTATATTGACGAGACTTTCCTGCTGGCATCGGCCGATGGTGAGGTCAGTGAGATATTCCCTATGGTGGGCGAGTTGGTGGGAACCGGTGCGCCGATTATGAATATTGCCGTGATGGACAAGATGTGGATATCATTCAATGTCCGCGAAGACAGACTGAAGAATCTGACTGTAAACAGTGTACAGAGTGCCTATATCCCGGCATTGGATGTGTATGCCGATGTGGAAATCACTTATATAAAGGATTTGGGATCGTATGCCGCATGGAAGGCTACGAAGGCCAGCGGACAGTATGACCTGAAGACATTCGAGGTAAGGGGCGTGCCGGTATCTAAGGTGGACGGCTTGCGTCCGGGTATGACAGCATTGCTTGGCAAATAATACACGCTGGCTGATATGAAGTTTAAGGAGAGCAGGATATATCAGTTGTCGCGGAGGGAGGTCATACGTATGATGCAGCGTCCGCTGTATCTGCTGTGTATGATAGGTGCGCCATTGTTCTGCTTCATTTATTTCACAAGTCTGATGAAAGAGGGCTTGCCGCAGGATCTTCCTGCCGGTGTGGTCGATGATGACAATACAGCCGTAACAAGAAGGATATTACGCAATCTGGACTCATTCCAGCAGACGCAAATCGTGAATCAGTATCCTAATTTCATCGATGCCAGGAATGCCATGCAGCGTGGCGAGATTTACGGCATCTATTATATTCCGAAGGGAACTACGCAGAAGGCCCAGAGGTTTGAACAGGCTCACGTGTCATTCTATACAAATGCCGCATATCTGGTACCGGCCTCGTTACTGTATCGTGACATGACGATGATGTCCGAATATGCCTCGGCTGGTGTAGGGAGGGAGATGCTGATGGCAAAGGGTTATACGATGGATCAGGCTATGGGCTTCCTGCAACCTATAAAAATGGATATGCGCGCTATAGGGAATCCTTGGCTGAGCTATTCGATATATCTGAACAATACACTTATCCCGGCAATTATAATGCTTATGATAATGCTGGTGACGGCATATTCAGTTCACACGGAACTGAAAGACGGAAGTTCCAAGGCATGGTTGGAGATGGCCGGGGATAACATCTATATGGCGGTCGCCGGCAAACTGCTCCCTCAGACTCTGGTGTTCTGCCTTATGTTGTGCGGGTCGCAGATATGGCTGTACGGATATCTCGCTTTTCCTCTTAATGGTCCTATCTGGTCAATGATACTGGCAGGTATTCTTCTGGTACTTGCATCGGAGGGCTTTGCCTTGTTTATATGCTCGGCGATTCCTTCGCTCAGATGGTCGCTCAGCCTCTCGACACTGTGGGGCGTCCTGTCAATTCCTATTGCCGGATTTTCATTCCCTGTCATGGCAATGCCTCCGACATTGAAGGCCTTGTCGTATATGTTTCCCTTGAGGTATTATTTCCTGATATATGTCGATCAGGCATTGGATGGCCTGCCTATCCATTATTCAAGCTGGTTCTATTTGGCATTGCTAGGTTTCGCATTGATGCCTCTGGTCGATCTGAGGCTGCTCAGACATGCGGCACTGCACTATGAATATACGTACTGATATTTATGAAAAAGTTCATTGGAAGTATATTTGAGGTTGCCCTGCGTGAGTTGAAGAGGGCTTTTACCGATGTCGGCGCGTTGGTGTTCTTCTTCATAGTTCCAATGGGATATCCCTTGCTGTATGCTTATCTGTATAGTAACGAGGTGGTACACGAGGTGCCTGTCGTGGCTGTCGATGAATGCCGCTCGGCACTAAGCCGTGAGTTCCTGCGCAAATCTGACGGTACTGCCGATTTGAAGATTGTCTCGTATTGCTCCGACATAGAGGAAGCGCGTGAATTGATACGTAAGCATAAGGCGTACGGGCTGATCCATATTCCACAAGAGTTCTCCAAAGAACTTACGGCGGGTAGGCAGAGTACGGTGAATCTGTATTGCGATATGAGTGGAATGCTTTACTATAAGGCGCTTCTGAGCGGATGTACCCATGTATCGCTTTCAATGAACAAGGATATAAAAATGGCCCGTCTGTCAGGAACTTCCAATGTGGAAAAGGAAAATACCGTCCAGCCTGTGAGTTATGAATTTGTGGCTATGGCGAATCCTCAGAACGGTTTCTGTACATTCATTATTCCTGCCGTGCTGATTGTTGTTATCCAGCAGACTTTGGTCTTGGGTATATCAATGCTGGCGGGTACGGAGTCTGAGCGTCGTCGCGGAGGCGAAATCTTCCTGTCGGTGCATTATGAGAATCCGATGGCGGTATTGTTAGGTAAGGGCTTATGCTATTTCCTCATTTATGTCTTTGTAAGCCTGTATGTGCTGTGCTTTGTTCCTCATACGTTTGATTTGCCAATGTTGTGGCAGCCGGAGGATTTTGTACTGTTCCTGGTCCCGCTCCTGCTTTCCTGTATATTCTTTGCAATAACAGTCTCTTATCTTGTCAGAGAACGTGAGTCCTGTTTCCTGCTGTTCGTATTCGCATCGGTACCGATACTTTTCATGTCTGGAATCTCCTGGCCGGCATCTGACATCCCCGCATTCTGGACGTGGTTATCATATTGTTTCCCATCGACATTCGGTATCAACGGATTCGTCAGACTGTCCAGTATGGCTGCTTCGCTTGTGGATGTCAGACGTGAGTACGTGTGCCTGTGGATTCAGTCCGGCGCTTATTTCCTTATATCAATGCTGATATATATAAGGATGTACAGGTTCTACGACACTCCCGGGTCAAAATATACCAGAGACAAGAGGGCCGAGGTGAGGGAACGTATCAGATCCAGAAACAGTCTGTAGGGCGGCTGGCTATTCCTGCATTGGAAGATAGAAACGGACGCTGTCTGTATTGCCTGTGTGGAATATGGAGACGAAATCCTGCAGCAGCAGTTCAGGATGGAATGGCGTAATCTCAAAGTAAGGGGTTTCATATACGTTGCAGACCCAGATGTTGTGGGTCTGATATGGCTTGAAACGCGTGTATGACTGGAAATCCTGCGCAAGTGCAGCGTATGTGAGATTTTTTGCAATACTGTTTTTCAGTAGCCATATATCCGAATCGGCGGCTTTTTCATAGACAGACTCAAATGACAGTGGAATTGCGCCGGGATGATTGTCCTCGGCCAGGATATATTCTCCTCCTGCATCCGCGATAAGCTGCCCGACAGTACTTCTGCCTCCTGCCATATACCAGGCCGAACCTCCTTTAGTGTCAAGCATGACCTTGGGCCTTGCACTGTATCCGGATGCTTTTTCCTTTATGCTTATATAGCTGGAACTTACACTTTCAAACAGGGAGTCCGCCTTTTCTCCGACGCCGAACAGCAATCCGTAGAATCTCATCCACTCGGCACGTCCCAACGGCGAGGTCTCCATATAATCGGCACATTCTATTAAAGGTATGCCGAGCTTTTCCAACTGACCGTATCCGCTGTCCTCAAACGGTGACAGCAGGATTGCGTCCGGGTGCAGTTCTATGATTTTCTCAATATTCGGATACATACTGTTGCCACAGTCTATTATGCTTCCGTCCTGAATGCCGGCCAGTATGACTGGGTCGGATATGTATTCGGATTCGCATACTCCTGCTATGGCGTGTGCGATACCCAATTCCGACAGTAGCCTGCAATGACTGTTGTTCATCACGACGGCACGTTTCAGCGGAATGTGAACCGGACTCTTTACACGTGTGGGAATGATGTCATTCTGTTCTTTCCCGTACAATATGTAGGAGTGCAGTACTTTCTCCTTTTTCCAGGGATTCATCACAGTTGCGTCAATGCAATCCCGTCCGGTATAATTTATGGTAATGAATTCCGGATACTTGAGAATGTTGCCGGAAGTATGGTTTCCTGTGTCGTGACAGGCTGAAATCAGGATGGAAAATAAAATAACAGCCAATATCCTGTGTTTGCACCTCATATCTGCAAAGATATCTGTTTTATGCTTAATTTTGAAAAAAATAACCTAACGGATGAACCTTGTAGCGGATTTGGCATTGATACTGGTAGCTGCCGGTGTGTTTACAGTTATTTCGAAAGTCCTTAAACAACCATTGATATTGGGGTATATTGTTGCGGGATTTATCGTCGGACCCCATCTTGGAATCTTTGAGACGACAAGCGCTGATGTGGTCAAGCAATGGTCCTCAATAGGAATAATATTCCTGATGTTTGCCCTCGGACTCGAATTCAGCTTCAAGAAGCTGTTGAAAGTCGGTAACAGTGCCTTTATTACAGCCATAACCAACTGTCTGGGAATGTTTGTGGTCGGTATAATAACAGGCAGGCTTCTGTCCTGGAATATGATGGAGAGCATATTTCTGGGTGGAATGCTGTCTATGTCGTCAACAACAATCATCATCAAGGCGTATGATGAGATGGGCCTCAAGAATAAACCGTATGCATCGCTTGTATTCGGTGCGCTCGTGATTGAGGACCTGATAGCCGTATTGCTGATGGTGCTGCTATCTACACTTGCGGCATCAAATAAGTTTGCAGGCGGTGAACTGTTCTTCTGCATCGTCAAGATGCTATTTTTTATCATACTGTGGTTCCTTGTAGGAATATTCTTTATCCCTATGATTCTGAAGAAGGTGCATAAGTATCTGAGCGATGAGATATTGCTTATCATATCACTTGGCCTTTGTTTCGGAATGGTGTCGCTGGCTGAGCTGGTGGGATTCTCTGCGGCTTTGGGCGCTTTTGTGATGGGTTCGATATTGGCTGAGACTTTTGAAGGTGAGAGAATAATCCATCTGATAGGCGGCATCAAGAATCTGTTCGGCGCCATATTCTTTGTGTCTGTGGGAATGCTGGTCGATCCGAAAGTGATAGGTGATTACTGGGGAACGATTATTGTACTGACAATAGTGACGATGTGCGGTATAATGCTGTTCTCGTCGTCCGGGGTCATATTATCCGGTCAGGGATTGGACAATGCCGTCCATACAGGATTCAGTCTTGCACAGTTGGGAGAGTTCTCGTTTATAATTGCGGCGATGGGATGTAATTTGGGAGTGTTAAGGGATTTCATATATCCGGTAATAATCTCTGTCTCGGTCCTGACCACATTTACGACACCTTATATGATAAAGGCTGCGGATCCGGCATATAAGTTCCTGCAGAGCTTCTTGCCGGCGTCTTTCATAGCCAAGGTTAACAGTTCTCCAAATAATAATATCCATACGGTAGCCGCTGAGAATGAATGGAAAAGGCTTATCAAGTCGTATGTCACCCGCGTTGTATTGTACGGCGTAATTCTTGTCGCGATACTGCTTGGCTCCAGGCTATTCCTTGACGGTCTCGTGGATAAGCTGTGCGATGATTGGTCCAAGACTGCCAAAGATCTGACCTGTGTGCTGGTGACATTGGCTGTAATGTCTCCGTTTGTCATAGGAATCGCGGTGACCGGATCTGAAATAGCGCGTTCTTCGGACAAGCTCCTGAAGGAACGTGATTCCAATGCCTGGCCTGTCATAGCACTGGCTATGTTACGTATATTTATAGGTATGGGCTTTGTCCTGTTCGTGATATTATGGCATTTTGACATATCATTCCTTATGATATTGCTGATACTCGTGGTGGGGGCGCTTTTCTTCTTCCTTACAAGAAAATATCTCGGACATCTTTCATTGTTCGAGGATGTATTCATTGCGAATCTGAACGAGAAGGAACAGCGTGAGCGTGAGCTTGCACCTGTGGCTACTTCGGTGTCTGACAATTTGTCAAAATATGATGTCCATACGGAGATTTTTGTGATATCGCATGAATCGATGCTGGCAGGAAAGACGCTGAGAGAAATGCCGTTCCGTCATAATACAAGAACGAATATCGTAAAGATAATGAGGGGAAAACGCAATATCCTCATTCCTTCCGGTGATGAGGAACTTTTCCCTCTGGATAAACTGCTGGCTGTCGGGACAAGTGAACAGCTGAATAGTCTGCGTGATATATTGAGTGAAAGCGATGTTGCAGTGCAGGACGAGGATGTGCAGTTCGATGTCAAGGCGATAACTCTTGCCGGGGACTCATTCCTGACGGGCAAGACATTGCGTGAGGCAGGAATGAAGTCTTACGGCTGTATGGTTATCAGTATGTTGCGTGATGGTGTCTTTGAGACCAATCCGAAGCCTGATCTCAAATTCCAGCAGGGCGATGTGGTGTGGCTCGCAGGTGAGAAATCTGCCTGCGACTGGTGGAAATAGAACCTATCGTGTCCTAAGCCACGAGCCAAGATCCTTCCACGACGGTTTTTTGCCGTGCATGAATATACCGATTCTGTAGATTCTCGCTGCTATCCAGGTCGATAGGATAAACGATGCGTACAATACTGACAGTGATACGGCAATCTGCCAGAATGGTATGTCGAACGGAATACGCGCCATCATCACTATAGGTGAGGTGAACGGTATGATAGAGAACCATAGTGCCATGGAAGAGTTCGGGTCATTGAATACCGACATCATTACGATGAGCCCGAGTATTATCGGCAGCATGATTATTGTGTTAAACTGCTGCGCGTCCTGATTTGCATCAACGGCAGATCCTGCTGCGGCGAACAGTGAGGCGTAAAGCAGGAATCCTCCAATGATGTAGAGCAATAGCAGTGCGAACAGTTTCAGTATGTACAATATATCGCCGAATGTTGTTGATATGGTAGATGCGAATGCCGGGTTCTCCATCTCCTCCATAGGAATCATCGGTATGAGGAACTGGCTTGCGAATGATATCAGCACACACCAGATGGCTACCTGTACGGCTGCTACTGCGGCTATTCCGAGAATCTTGCCCATCATCATCTCAAACGGCTTGCACGATGTTACCATTACGTCGAGTACGCGGCTCTGCTTCTCCTCTATGACACTGGCAAGAACCTGCTGGCCATAGATTATGATGAACATATATAGCATCATTCCGAATACCAGGCTGATCGTTGTGGCTATATCCGATGACATCTGTTCCATATTCTCATCATCTCCGTTTCCGTTGTTCTTCATTGTCGCGAGAGATACTTTAACATCTGCATCTGCAAGAATCTGCTCAAGGTTCTCTATGTCGTATTCGCGAAGTCTCGCCACCTTCAGTATGTCTGACAGCTGGCCGGATATCTCTTCCTCAATCATTACGGAGGATGATGTGTTGGTGATAAGCTTGACATTGTCCGGATTCCTGACGAAGTCGTTGCCTATCCACAGGATGCCGAAGGCTTTGTCCTCATCGCTATATCTCGTGCTGGCCTCCTGCCGTGACATATTTTCCAGCAACTGGAAACTTACGAGTGAACCTGATTTCAGCGCATGGCCGACGAATGCCCCGTCAGTATCGTCCACAACGACTATCTGTTTCGCATCGCCTGTATTGTGCAACATCATCAGGGTAGGTGCCGCACCAAGGGCTATCATAAGGATAGGTGTGAGTATTGTCATTATAATGAAGGATTTCTTCTGAACCCTCTCCTTGAACTCACGTGATATGATAATTCCAATTCTGCTCATAATAGTGTGCTATTTACAATTTATCATTGACGGCCCGGATGAAAATGTCGTTCATTGTCGGAACAATCTCCTGGAATGAGCGCAGGCGGCAATTGTTGTTGATTGCCGCTATGACATCGTGTACGTCATCATCGGACGCAATGTGGATTTTCTGCTGGCTGAAGCCTCCGATAATGCTCTCGGGCTCTCCTACGCATTCGGCCTTGTCACCGGTGATTTCGGCAAGTGGACGTACCATGTCACTGAATACTATCTGGAAGATGTTCGCTCCTGCCTTACGTCTTATCTCTTCTACTGAGCCTGACAGGATGTTCCTGGACTTGTTGATCAAGGTCATATTGTCACAGATCTCCTCGACGGATTCCATATTGTGGGTTGAGAAGATAACGGTTGCGCCGTTATCGCGAAGTCTGAGTATCTCACGCTTAAGCAAGTCTGCGTTGATGGGATCGAATCCGGAGAACGGCTCATCGAAAATCAGCAGTTCGGGCTGATGGATAACAGTGCATATAAACTGAACTTTCTGCGCCATTCCCTTTGACAGATCTTCGATTTTCTTGTCCCACCAGTCTGTGATGGATAAACGCTCAAACCAATCCATCAGTCTTTTACGTGCCGTCGTTCTGTCCAGCCCTTTCAGGCGCGCGAAGAATACGGCCTGTTCGCCTACACGCATTTTCTTGTACAGTCCGCGCTCTTCCGGCAGATATCCGATTTTCATTATGTCCTCAGAGGTAATCTCGCGTCCGTTCAGCATCACCTTCCCGCAATCGGGTAATGTGATTCTGTTAATAATGCGTATCAGCGTAGTCTTGCCTGCACCGTTCGGCCCGAGCAGACCGTAGATGGTGCCCCGCTCTATCTCCATAGAGACATTATCCAGTGCCTTGTGACCGGTATAAGTCTTTGAGACATTCTCGATTTTAAGAATTGTGTCCATTTTTGTGGAAATTTATTTTTTTCTGGAATTCCTGATAGCGTTGAAGATTATTCCGGCAATTTCCTCCTGACCGGCCTCGTTCGGGTGTATCGTGTCCGGGAAATAGTCGCGTCTTGCCTGGAGTGGAGTGTTCAAGTCAATTATATCCAAACCCAGTTCTTCAGCCACCTCTTTTATATATGGAATCACTCCATTGCTGATTATGCTGTCGTTAATATTCCAGGCGTGTCCCATTGCCGGTGTCGGCAGACATAGCCATATCTCGGGGGCTGACTCAAGTGCCTTGAAACTGTCAATCAGAAGTTTCATATCGTCCTTGAAATCCTGACTGAATATCCAGTTCTGAGGTTTGCTGTCATTGGTCCCCAGTGTGATTGTCACTATGTCCGGCATAAAATCCAGAGCATCCTGGAAAATCTGCTCTTTCATATACGGATAGTCGCCCCGGTTTATCAGGTTACGTCCTGATATCCCGAAATTGCGGACATCGTACCCGTCTCCTAAAAGGGAGTCCAATATGGCCGGGTATGTGTCATGCCCGCGGTCGGCAATGCCGTGCCCGTAGGTAATGCTGTCTCCTACACAGGCTACTCTGACCGGTTCTTTCTGACAAGAGATAAGGGTGAGTGCTATAGTAGCGATAATGAACATGAAAGTACTTTTTCTCATAACTTCCAAACAGTTTCTATATGTTAGACAAATTATTACTTGAAATTACTACAGCTTATGGTTCTGAATTGCAGATAATTGCAGATTCACACTTTCCGTGTGTATCATTTCGAACAGGTTTTTGACAAAATTTTCAGACAGCCCGAGCTTTTTCCCCTCCTGTATGAGATTAATGATTATATCGTTGTAACGTTCGGACTGCAGCACTGTCAGGTCGTGCTCGTTTTTATAAGCACTGATATCCGCTACTACATCCATACGTTTGGCCAGTATTTCCACCAGCTGACGGTCACATTCGTCAATGCGTTTGCGGAAACCTGCCAGGTCACCGGTCTCTTCGGAGTTTGGAACTTTATGCTGCCTCAGCTGCTCCATAAACTGAATGAACATATCCGGTGTAAGCTGCTGCAGGGAGTCACTGAGAGCCTCGTCCGGGTTGCAGTGCACTTCTACGAACAGTCCGTCCGCGTTCATCTGGTATGCGGCCTGGGCAAGTGGAAGCACGTACTTGCGTCTGCCTCCCATATGACTTGGATCGCATAATATAGGCAATGACGGCATACGTCTGCGTAATTCTATCGGAATCTGCCATTGTGGAGCATAGCGGTATGTCTGTTCCCCGTATGTCGAGAAACCGCGGTGTATCGCTGCAAAAATCTGTATGCCGGCATTCTGCAGACGTTCGATGGCGCCGATCCATAGCTCAATGTCAGGATTTATCGGATTCTTGACCATAACGGGAACATTACACCCCCTCAGACTGTCGGCTATTTCCTGTACGGCGAATGGGTTGGTGGTCGTTCTGGCCCCAATCCAGAGAATGTCAATTCCGGCCTTGAGAGCCTCTTCCACATGTCTGGAATTGGCAACTTCGGTCGTGACTTTCATACCGGTCTCTTTCCTGACATTGCGCAGCCATTCAAGACCAGGTGCGCCGATACCCTCAAACTGTCCGGGCTTTGTCCGCGGCTTCCATATACCGGCCCTGAAAATACTTATTCCTGCTGCGGCAAGATTTCTTGCGGTATTCATGACCTGCGACTCTGTCTCTGCGCTGCAGGGACCTGCAATTATTGTCTTTGACGGGTTCATACGGCTTGTCTGTTTTTTACGGCAATTGAATTTCCCTGCATTTCAAGTTCTTCTTCATCAAACATACGGTGCAGTACTGTTTCAATGTCTTCTCTGTTATATGGCAGGGCGTATATACAATCTTGCGACCCTGGGTTCTCCTCCAGCGTCTTTATGATATTCTGCCTTATCTTCTCTGTTTCGTCCTTGTCGGGAGTGTGTCTGTCCCGGTCAAGGCATAGGTCGCAATGCATGCACGGACCTTCCGTTTTTTCTCCGAAATATCTCAGCAGCATCTCATTGCGGCATCCGCATTTGCCGGTGGCATAGTCTGTCATCGCCTTGATTCTCTCCTTGTATTCTTCCTTGCGGAGTTCGTATGATTCCGGTGTGAAATTCAGCATGGATGATTCGACTCTCTCACGCTTCCATATTATAAGTGGGGTGCGCCGGGCCGGTATGTATCTGGCAAGACCGCTTTTGCCAAGCCAGGTGAGAGTGTTGTACAATGTGTCCTGACTGACATTTGCCCTGTCGCATATCAGTCTCTCGTCCAGATACGCCTGCTCCGTGAAGACTCCACTGTATGTGCGGAGTATCGTGCTGAGTATCCTGTCTGTCTGGATGTCGTCATGCCTGAGCTCGTATAGGGCTTCTCTTGTAGTGGTCAGCAGGAGTGATGCCGAATAGTCCGCCTCATCCACATATTCTAGATAGCCCATTTGTGTAAGTATGCGCAGTGCGCTGTCTGTCTGCAGTACAGGCAATGAATAGTGACTGCAGAAATCGGCGAGTGAGAAGCTGAAGGTGCAGCCTCTGCCGTCTCCCACAGCCATACAGTGCATATAGCTCAGTTTGTCGTAGACCTTGCGGATGAAATCCTTTTCCGGATATGCGTCACTGACTCTCTTGCTCAGGATGCGCCTGTCTCCCGGAGAATACAGCAGCACCGCGTATGCCGTCCGGCCGTCTCTGCCAGCCCTGCCGGCTTCCTGGAAATAGGCTTCGGGGGAGTCCGGAATATCCATGTGTATGACTGACCGAACATCTGGCTTGTCAATGCCCATACCGAAGGCATTGGTAGCCACCATCACCCTTGAGGCTCCGCTGCTCCATCGCGTCTGCCTGTCATCCTTTGTCTTCTGTTCAAGCCCGGCGTGATAGTATTCCGCAGATATTCCGAGAGCATTCAGACTATCGGCAATTTCTTTGGTATTTCTTCTGCTCCTGACATATACTATGCTTGAACCTTCAAGTCTTGACAGGATATGAGTGAGCTCCTTCTCCTTGTTTTCCGTATTCCGGACCACATATCGCAGATTATCCCTGTTGAAACTCATGCGGATGACATTCTTTCTGGTGAATCCCAGCTTGTCCTGGATGTCATCCGCGACTTTCGGTGTGGCTGTAGCTGTAAGTGCAAGTACGGGTACGCCTGGCAGGATTTTTCTTATGGCGGAGATGTTGAGATATGCAGGCCGGAAATCATATCCCCATTGTGATATGCAGTGGGCCTCATCAACGGTTATCATTGAGACTTTCAGATGCTTCAGCTTTGTCTGGAACAATTCCGAAGACAGGCGCTCCGGCGAAACGTACAGGAATTTGCATCCTCCGAATATGCAGTCCTCCAGAATCTCCACTATGTCATTGTGGGATATCCCGCTGAATATGGCTGCGGCACGTATTCCGTGCTGCCGCAGGTTGCTGATCTGGTCCTTCATCAGGGCTATCAGTGGCGTGATGACCAGACAGACACCCTCCATTGTCATTGCAGGCACTTGGAATGTTATGCTCTTGCCTCCGCCGGTAGGCATCAGACCGAGTGTGTCCTGTCCGCTTCCGATACTCTCTATTATTTCGGCCTGGATACCACGGAATCCGTCGTATCCCCAGTATTTATGGAGTATCTCTGCATACGTCATGGCTGCGTGGAAAAAACTGTATGACTATTTCCCGACCTTGCTGCTGCCTCCGGATTTGATGTTCTCAATCTGGAGAATTGGATGTCTCGGACGGAAATTGTCCTCCTCGAGTGTGTAGCAGATGTCGAACGAACTCTTTGTCTTGATGAGCGAAATGTACTCATTCTGTCCGAATGCGATGCCTTTGCGGGTGTTGTTCGTACAGTCTATGAGATCAAGCTGTATATGCTCGTGCCCGCGTCCTACCACCTTGCTGCCCCCGTAGTCATATACGTTCCTGGTGCAGAATACAGGCTTGTGATTATCAGGGCCGAACGGCTGGAAATGCGTCAGGTCCCTGAAAAATTCAGGTGTGATGTCATTGAATCCCAGTTCGGCATCTATGTCAATGGTCGCCGTTATCTGCTCAGGCTCGATGTGGCTTGATACGAATTCCTCAAATCTGCGGGAGAATTCTTCAACGTTCTCCACTTTCATAGAGAGTCCTGCCGCGTATGTATGACCTCCGAAATTCTCCAGGAGATCCTTGCAGCTCTCAATGGCCTTATATACGTCGAAACCTGCGACGGAACGTGCGGAACCTGTCGCCATATCGCCTGTCTTGGTCAATACTACGGCCGGCCTGTAGTAAATCTCAGTAAGCCTCGATGCAACTATTCCTATTACGCCACGGTTCCAGGCCTCATTGTACAATACGATTGAACGGCGTTCTGACAGTCCTTCCAATGTATCGACGATCTGGTTCGCCTCGGCTGTCATACGCTTGTCCTGCTCCTTGCGTTCCTCATTGTGGGCGTTGATGTCCATTGCAAGTTCAAGGGCCCGGCTGTAGTCTGTCTCAACCATCAGATCTACTGCTTCCTTGCCGCTGTACAGACGTCCGGATGCGTTCAGACGCGGACCTATCTTGAAAATGATGTCATTGATGTTAAGTTCCTTGCCATCCAGCTTGCAGACGTGTATTATGGCCTTCAGTCCGGTGCTGGGATGTGTGTTCAGCTGCTGTAAGCCGTAGCAGGTCAATACACGGTTTTCACCCATTATAGGTACAATGTCGGATGCCGTGCTGATGGCTACAAGGTCCAGAAACGGTGTAAGCTCCTGAAACTGTATGCCGTTGCTCATCGCAAACGCCTGCATGAACTTGAATCCGACTCCGCAGCCTGACAGATGCTCGAAGGGATATGTAGAGTCAACTCTCTTTGCATTGATAATGGCAATGGCGGGAGGCAGTTCGTCATCGGGCACGTGATGGTCGCATACTATGAAGTCTATGCCTTTCTGTCTGGCATAGCCGATTTCCTCGATGGCTTTTATACCGCAGTCCAGCACAATTACAAGCGTCACTCCAGTCTCGTAGGCATAATCCACACCAGTATGCGATACCCCATATCCCTCGTTGTTGCGGTCGGGGATATAATAGTCGAGATTCTTGTGATAGCGTTTCAGAAAATTATAGACAAGCGCCACTGCGGTAGTGCCGTCAACGTCGTAATCTCCGTAAATGAGTATCCTCTCGTTCCTTTCAATAGCCTTGTTCAACCTGTCAACAGCTATGTCCATATCGGGCATAAGTGAAGGGTCGTGCAACTCGCTCAGCTGTGGGTTGAAGAATTTTTCGGCCTCCTCCTTACTCCTGACCCCTCTTTCTATAAGGAGCTTGCAGAGTATGGGACTGATTCCTATAGCGCGTGACAGCTCACGCGCTTCCTCCATCAATTCCGGTGTCGGGGGCTCGTAGTTCCATTTGAAGTTCATTATTTATGTTGTTTTTTTCTTTTTTCATATAGTTGTCTGTGTTGGATAGGCCGTTGTGAGAATTGGTCTCTGATATGGCTGGCCTGAAAACAAGCAAATATAATCAATTGGCTCCAAAAGAGAATGGTTTCTGCTGAAAATAATCTTAAAATTGCTAATTTTGCGTGTTTTCAGTTCAAACAGATGAGAATAGGGCAGGCAGAGGTAAACGTTTGTGAATATAAGTCGGGAAGCGGTTCCGATGAGTGCTTTCTGACTGTTCGCCCGGACAATGCCCTGATTGGTTTCGAGAAACAGCTCGGCGCTCTGATGGATGCGTATTCAGCCTTTTTGGCGGAGATGAACGGTATGGTGCCTGTGTTTGAACGCTATTTTATCAGTGATGCTGTCAATCAGGCAGAGTGCCTTCGCAGATTGGCGGGACAGCGTAACTGTGCGGTGTCAATAGTGGAACAGCCTCCTCTGGACGGCTCCAAAATTGCGCTTCTGGCGTATCTTCAGGAAAATGCGGAGGTCGAAAATATCGGAAACGGTTCTTTCGCAATCTCACGTGGCGGGTGCCGCCATTTGTGGTCGGGTGGAATGACAGCGGCCGGGCATGACTCGAAACAGCAGACCAAGGAACTGCTGGTCAACTACGGCGAGCATCTGGTGGAAATGTCCTGCTCGCTTGCCGGCAATTGCGTGAGGACGTGGTTCTTCGTCCAGAACATAGATGTCAATTATGCAGGCGTGGTATCTGCGCGGAATGAGGTGTTCTGCTCGCAGGGACTTACGGGCGATACACATTTCATTGCCAGCACGGGCATTGGCGGCAGGACAGAGTCGAAATCATCATACGTGATGATGGACGCTTATTCCATAGCCGGACTCAGACCGGGCCAGATGACCTATCTCTACGCTTCCTCACATTTGAACAGGACGTGTGAATACGGAGTCAGCTTTGAACGCGGTACTGTAGTCGATTACGGAGACCGCCGTCATCTGATAATATCCGGAACCGCCAGCATTGACAATAAGGGTAATGTGGTGTATCCCGGAGATGTACTCAGGCAGACGGAGCGTATGCTGGAGAATGTCGGCGCTCTGCTGAAGGAGGGGGGAAGCTCGTTCGGCGACGTTATGTACTCAATTGTATATTTGAGGGATATAGCTGATTATAAAGCCGTTGCGGATATGCTGCGAAAAAGGTTCCCGGATATGCCTATGCAGATTGTATATGCGCCGGTATGCCGTCCGGGCTGGCTGATTGAAATGGAGTGCATGGCTGTAATACGGCAGGAGAATGATGAATATGATGTGTTCTGAGAAAACAATTTTGCTATGAGAATATTGGTGACCGGAGCTGCCGGCTTTATCGGGTCGGCTTTGGCGCGCAGATTGGCGGAACGTGGTGACGAAGTTGTTGGAATAGATAACATAAACGACTACTACGACATAAGGCTGAAATTCGGGAGGTTGAAGGAATGCGGCATTTCCTCAAATGACGGTTTTCCTGACGGGGAGAAATGCCTGAGTTCTGTTTATCCGAATTACAGTTTTGTAAGAATGGATCTGGCCGACCGTGATGCGCTGTCATCGCTTTTCAGAAACGGGAATTTTGACGTTGTTGTCAATCTTGCAGCCCAGGCGGGTGTGCGCTACTCCATTACCAATCCGTATGCATATCTTGGCAGTAACCTGGTGGGCTTTATGAATATCCTGGAGTGTTGCCGCAATTATAACGTGGGCTATCTGGTATATGCATCGTCCAGCTCCGTCTATGGAATGTGCGACAGGGTGCCGTTCCGCGAGTCCGATCAGGTGGACAATCCTGTCAGCCTGTATGCCGCCACTAAAAAGTCAAATGAACTTATGGCTCACGCATACAGCAGACTGTACGGTATTCCTGTAACGGGACTGCGTTTCTTCACCGTGTATGGGCCGTGGGGCCGTCCGGATATGGCTCCGATGCTTTTTGCCACCGCTATCAGCAAGGGCGATCCTATCAAGGTGTTCAATAACGGCGATATGAGCCGCGATTTTACATTCGTCGATGATATAGTGAACGGTACGGTTGGAGTTGTCGATCACCGTCCCGTTGCTTCGGAATGTCCTCACGAAGTACCATATAAGATATATAATATAGGTTGCTCGAGTCCTGTGCGGCTGATGGATTTCATCGGTGAGATTGAGAATGCCCTCGGTAAGGAGGCAAAGAAGATTTTCCTGCCTATGCAGCCCGGTGACGTGTATCAGACATACGCTGACACGTCATTGCTGGAGAAGGAGGTCGGATATCGTCCGTCAACATCGCTGCACGATGGAATAGGCCGTTTTATAGAATGGTTCAACTCCGACAGGAATCCGTTGAGACCGTGATATGGATGTACTTGGGAGACAATGTAAGGAGCCAAGTATAAATAATGTAAAAAAATTGCAGGTTATTTGGATATATTAATGACAAAATGTAACTTTGTGACGGATTCTGGTGACAGATTAATATGAAATCTGTTGAAATAACGGAAAAGTGTTATATTAGAAACAAAATATTATGGACAATCAGACAAAGAATTACGTTGAGAGTTTCATGGCTGACGTAATAGCCAAGAACCCCGGGGAGAAAGAGTTTCATCAGGCAGTGCGCGAGGTTGTAGAGAGCGTTGCTCCTTACATCATGGCTTATCCTTATCTCAAGGATCAGAAGATTATGGAGCGTATTGTTGAGCCGGAGCGTGTCATCATGTTCCGTGTTCCGTGGATGGACGACCAGGGCGAAGTGCACGTGAACCGCGGTTTCCGCGTACAGATGAACAGTGCCATCGGACCGTACAAGGGCGGTATCCGTTTCCACTCAAGCGTAAATCTCAGTATCATGAAGTTCCTGGCTTTCGAGCAGACATTCAAGAACAGTCTCACCACACTGCCTATGGGTGGTGCCAAGGGCGGATCTGACTTCAGTCCGCGTGGCAAGTCCGATGCAGAGGTTATGCGTTTCTGCCAGAGCTTTATGAATGAGCTGTATCGTCATATCGGTGCAAATACCGATGTCCCTGCAGGTGATATAGGTGTAGGCGGCCGTGAGGTTGGCTTTATGTTCGGTCAGTACAAGCGTCTGCGTGATGAGTGGACCGGAACCTATACCGGCAAGGGCCAGGGCTGGGGCGGAAGCCTTATGCGTCCTGAGGCTACCGGTTATGGTGCCTGCTATTTTGCACAGGCTATGCTTGCTACACGCGGCAAGAGCTTTGAAGGCCAGACCGTTCTGGTGTCGGGCTCAGGAAATGTGGCACAGCACGCGGCCGAGAAGGCTATGCGTCTTGGTGCAAAGGTAGTGTCTCTGTCGGACAGCAACGGCTCAATCTATGATCCGGAAGGCTTCACCGAGGAGAAGATTGCATACGTAAAGCAGCTTAAGAACGTCATTCGCGGACGTATCAAGGAATATGTGAAGCAGTATCCTAATGCACAGTATCTGGAGGGACAGCGTCCTTGGGGTATCAAGTGTGATATCGCAATGCCTTGCGCCACCCAGAACGAGATTGAGGCTGCCGATGCCGAGAAGTTGGTGGCAAATGGCTGTTACTGCGTTTGCGAGGGTGCCAACATGCCTACCACTCCGGAGGCTATCGCCATCTTCCAGAAGGCTAAGCTGCTATATTCACCGGGTAAGGCTTCGAATGCCGGCGGTGTTGCAACATCAGGTCTTGAGATGTCCCAGAACTCAATGCGTCTGAAATGGACGGCTGAGGAAGTTGATGAGAAACTGCATCGTATAATGGCCGATATCCACGCCGCCTGTCTGAAGTACGGTACTGAGGAGGACGGTTATATCAACTATGTGAAGGGTGCCAACATCGCAGGTTTCATAAAGGTTGCCAATGCAATGGTAGATCAGGGTCTGGTTTGATATGACAAGGGACGAACCGGACTACACCCAGCTTATGACCAGAAGAATCCGTCGGGTTCTTCTGGTTTGTAATAATTATGACAGCTATACGCTCGAAGAAGACGGACGTATAGAAAACCGTATTGCCCAGGATTATGCGGATCTGAATCTGAGTAATCCTCCGGAATTCCATCGTGTGGAGACAACTGCCGAGGCTCTGGAACTTATGAGTCACGGTGAGACGTATGACCTTGTCATCACAATGTACAATGTGGGTAAGGTCGATGTCTTTGACTTCTCGGTACAGATGAAGCAACTGTCACCGGATACCCCTATCGTACTGCTGGCAACTTTCTCCCGCGAGATTTACAATCGCGTACAGGATCACGCTTCTTCTGCAATAGATTACTTCTTCTGCTGGAACAACTCGACAGACCTGATTGTGACTATCATCAAGATGCTCGAGGACAAGATGAATGCGGACAATGATATTCTGGAGTCCGGCGTCCGTGCCATATTGCTGATAGAGGATTCCGTGCGGTATTATTCAACGTACCTGCCGATGCTGTACAAACTTGTTCTGCAGCAGAACAGCGAGTCAATACGTGATGCTCTCAACGAAAAGCAGCAGATTCTTAGAAAACGTTCGCGACCTAAGATACTGATGGCTACCTGTTACGATGAGGCTCTTGAACTGTATGAACGTTACAGGAACAACATTCTCGGCATAATATCCGATATCGGATTTGTAATGCATCGTGACGATCCTCCGGAGAGCGAACGGCTTGATGCCGGAATAGTGTTGTGTGACTATATCCGGAAGGATAATCCTACGATGCCGCTTATATTGCAGTCATCGCAGGAGAGTATGCGTGAAGTCGCTGAGAAACTTGGTGTCGGATTTGTTGTCAAGACATCAAAGACGCTTACCCACGATTTGTCGGAATATATAGGACGTGAGTTCGGCTTCGGTGACTTTGTGGTCACTGATCCGGAGACAGGCGAGGAACTTATGCGTGCCAGCGATCTGTACGGATTTGAGAGAATAATGTCCAATATCTCGGAACCTGCATTCAGATATCTGTCTGACAGGAACTATATATCGCGCTGGCTGTTTGCACGCGGTATCTTCGCTCTCGGCAAATTCCTCCGTCCGCTTACCATACGCGATACATCGGATATACCGGAGATACGCCGTATCAATATGAAGGCTATCAAGGACTTCCGTATTTCCCAGGCTCTTGGTGTTGTGGCCCGTTTCAATAAGGACAGCTACAATGATGCCATCAGATTCTCGAAAATAGGTGACGGATCCCTCGGAGGAAAGGCCCGTGGACTGGCATTCGTGAACCACGTGCTGTTGAAGTACGACTTCTACAAGAAGTGGGAGCACGTCAGGATAATGGTGCCGCGAACGCTGGTCATTACGACTGATTATTTTGACAGGTTCATCATAGAGAACGGTCTGCAGTATGTGATAAATGCGGATATCTCGGATACGGAGATTCTTTCGGAATTTGTCGCATCGACATTGCCGTCTGATTTGACCGAAGCGCTGAAAGTATTCATACACAGCATGCACAGACCGATTGCAGTACGCTCATCGTCGAAACTGGAGGATTCATATTACCAGCCGTTCGCCGGAGTGTATTCAACGTATATGATTCCGCGTACGGAGAACGAGGACCAGATGCTGCGTCTGCTGAGCAAAGCCATCAAGAGCGTCTATGCGTCGATATATTTTGCCGCATCGCGTGGCTACATAGCCGCTACGGCCAATGTCATATCTGAGGAGAAGATGGGCATTATACTGCAGGAAGTTTGCGGCTCGCGTGACGGAGACTATTATTTCCCGACATTCTCCGGTGTGGCGCGTTCAGTCAATTTCTATCCGATAGGGCACGAAAAGGCCGAGGACGGCATCGTCAAGGTGGCGTTCGGTCTGGGCAAGGCTGTGGTTGACGGCGATCAGGTGCTGAGGTTCTCTCCGAAGTATCCTAAGCACGTACTGCAGACATCCACCACGGAACAGGTCATGACAGAGACCCAGCGCTCCATGTTTGCGCTTAATCTGCAGCCTGAGAAGTTCAAGACCTCCGTTGACGATGCTGTCAATCTGGAACGCATACCGATGTCTTCGTGCACAGGCTTCCGTAACCTTAAGCACGTTGTATCCACGTGGGACAATGAGAATATGCGCATTGTCGATTCTGCCGTTCCGGAAGGTCCGAAATATGTGACTTTCGCCCAGATATTGAAGTACAACACATTCCCTCTTGCTGAAATAGTGTCCGAACTCCTGGACGTTGCCCAGAAGGAAATGAAATGCGGTGTGGAGATAGAGTTTGCGGCCAATATGGACAGGGAAGATGGCCTTCCTGCCATATTCAATGTGCTGCAGATACGTCCGATATCTGTTGACAGCCGTAATGCGGATGTTGACTGGAACGGGATTGACTGTGACGGTGCGCTGATATATTCTGAAAGTGCGTTGGGTACGGGATGGATAAAGGGAGTGCGTGACATAGTCTATCTGAAACGTGACAGATTTGATGTTACAAAGACCACTCAGATGGCATCTGAACTTACGGCCATTAACCGGCAGATGCGTGATGCCCATACAGCTTACGTGCTGATAGGCTACGGTCGGTGGGGCTCAAGCATTCCTTCTCTGGGCGTCCCGGTGCAATGGAGCGATATTTCCGAGGCGAAGGTCATAGTGGAGTGCAGCCTTGAGAACTTCCGCGTGGATCCGAGTCAGGGTACCCATTTCTTCCAGAATCTGACATCGTTCAATGCCGGATACATTGATCTGGATCCGTATCGCGGAGACAATTGCGTGTTCGATTACGATGCCCTGGAGGCGATGCCAGTTGTGGAGGAGACGGAATTTGTCAGGCACGTCAGAGCTGAACGTGATACGGACATCTGTATAGACGGTCTTGGCCATAAGGCATTAATTAAATGACAAGATGATAACATTCTCAATAGCATTGTTGCTGCTGATATTAGGATACGTTGTGTATGGACGTATTGTGGAACGCCATTTCGGTGCGGATGCCTCGCGTCCGGTGCCTTCCAAATCGATGGCCGATGGCGTGGATTATATGGAACTGCCTACCTGGAAGGCCTATATGATCCAGTTCCTGAATATCGCAGGCCTTGGCCCTATATTCGGTGCCATTATGGGAGCGAAATTCGGAACGTCATCATATCTGTGGATTGTATTCGGGACAATTTTCGGCGGTGCAGTCCACGACTATCTTTCAGGTATGGTCTCTCTCCGTCACGGTGGCGAGAGCCTTACCGAACTGGTCGGACGGTATCTGGGCGACGTGGTGAAAAAGATATTTACCATTTTCACCATCATACTTATGATTATGGTGTGCTGCGTGTTCGTGTCGCAGCCGGCTGCCTTGCTGGCGGGGCTTACTCCGGCGTCATTGAATGTCAATTTCTGGATGTTCGTGGTTTTTGCATATTATCTGCTGGCCACTCTGTTCCCTATTGACAAGATAATAGGGCATCTGTATCCGATTATGGGTGCCGCCCTGCTGTTTATGGCCATAGGCATACTTGTGTCGCTCTATGTGACGCGGCCGGAGCTGCCTGAAATGTGGAACGGATTCGGTACACGCTATGAGAAGTCGCCGATATTCCCGATGATGTTCGTATCGATAGCCTGCGGTGCAGTGAGCGGATTCCACGCTACCCAGTCACCATTGATGGCACGTTGTATCCGTAGTGAGAAAAACGGACGTCTGGTCTTTTATGGTTCTATGGTGAGTGAGGGTATTGTGGCTCTGGTCTGGGCCGCTGCCGCGACAGCTTATTTCCAAAGCCACGGAGCAGGAGAGACTGCGGCGGACATAACAATGAATATCTCAAGGGATATGCTTGGCCGCTTCGGTGGAATCATCGCCATACTCGGCGTCGTAGCAGCTCCTATATCGTCGGGCGACACAGCTCTGCGCTCAGCACGTCTGATTGTAGCCGATTCATTCAAGTTCAGCCAGAAGGAGATTCATCATCGTCTGATGATTACGATACCGCTGTTTGCGGCAACGCTGGGGCTCCTGTTTTACAGCCTGTCAAATGCGGACGGATTCTCTGTAATATGGAGATACTTTGCCTGGTGCAATCAGGTACTCTCGGTATTTACGTTCTGGGCCTTGTCTGTGTATCTGGCTAAACACCGCAAGAATTTCCTGATGACGCTGATTCCCGCCGTGTTTATGTCGTTTGTCACCATTACATATATACAGGTAGCTCCCG
Organism: Bacteroidaceae bacterium; assembly: GCA_045600825.1. Taxonomy (GTDB): domain Bacteria; phylum Bacteroidota; class Bacteroidia; order Bacteroidales; family Bacteroidaceae; genus Colenecus. Next base: position 975 of record JAZRYP010000020.1, on the reverse strand, counting down.
AAGGATTCAAAATGCCTGCCAGACTGGCATATCCGATTACTGTCCTGATAGTTATGGATTTGCTCCTGCTTTTCTGGCGCTGGCACTGGTATTACTTCAAACAGCACCCTGAGGATTAGTCAGATTCTGTCTTCGAGTGCAGGCGATACAAGGCAGCCCTCAATGTAATCTGTACGGCGGACTTTGTGGGCAGGCTCTGCAATAACGACTTTGCGCCCGTCTGTTATGATGCGTCCCTCGCTGAACCACTGAAGCGCCTGTGGCAGTATGCGGTGCTCCATGCGGTGTACCTGTTCCTCAAACTCGTCAAGTGTCCCGCGTACAGGTACTGCCGCCTGAATTATCAGAGGACCGTTATCAAGCTCCGGACATACCAGGTGGACGGAACAACCGGAGATCGTCACTCCGTGATTGTATGCATCGCGGATACCCGTACCTCCCTTAAAACTTGGAAGTATTGCGGGGTGCAGGTTTATTATACGGTTTGGGAAGGCATCTAAAAAGACCTGACTCAGTATTCTCATCCATCCGGCCAATGCGATTGTGTCAATGTCATAATGTGACAGTGCCTCAACCACCAGACTGTCGTATTCAGCACGGTCCTTGTGACCTCTCGATGGTATTATCTCCACTGGAATGTTCCATCTGCGGGCACGCTCTATCACACCGGCCTCCGGTTTGTTGGTCAATATCACGCGTATGTCAGCATCAAGCCGTCTGTCGCGTACTGCTTCAAGAATCGCCTCTGCGTTGGTTCCGTTGCCGGATGCCAGTATTGCAAGTCTGATCATAATGGTTCCGCCAGTTTGTTGGTATCGGCAAAGATAGACCATTTTTTGTCAGGTTGGGTTAGAAGCTGTTTTGAAATGTTCCAATTAATCTTTTATAAAATCTTTCCGGCTGAAAATCCGTTTCTTTTCAGTCATGATGGAACCCCATCACTCCTTCAAATAACCAAATTTTCATCTCGAAAAT
>JAZRYP010000019.1:0-12108 GCA_045600825.1 Bacteroidaceae bacterium | reverse complement strand
GAGGTGAAGCGTTTCGCTCCTCAGCTGACTACAGGCGTATATCATGGTGCGGCACGTGATTTGAAAGACGAGGATTGCCAAAAGGCAGACATCATCCTCTCGACATACGGTGTGGTGCGTTCGGATGCTGATTTGCTGAAGAAGCAGAAATGGCAGGTGCTCGTAATAGACGAGGCACAGAACATCAAGAACAGCGACACCGCACAGAGCAAGGCGATACACAGCATTCCTGCTGACTGTCACATAGCTATGAGTGGTACACCCGTAGAGAATCGTCTGTCGGAGTTCTGGAGTATCATTGACTTCACGAACAATGGGTATCTTGGTTCGGCAAAAGATTTCTCTGAAACATACGCCAAGCCTATACAGAAGTATGGAGACAGTCATGTGACAGAACGGTTCCGCAAGGTTACTGCCCCGTTTATGATGCGACGACTGAAGACGGACAAGAGTATCATCAACGACCTGCCTGACAAGATAGAACGTAACGAGTTGGCATTGCTCACTCCTGATCAGGCTGCTCTATACCAGGAGACCGTCAACAAGTGTATGGCTGTTATCGAAAGCATGGAGGGCGAGGACAACCGGACACTTTTCAAACGTCAGGGACTTATCCTACAGATGATGCTTGCCCTGAAGCAGATTTGCAATCACCCTACGCAGTATCTCAAAGACAATCGCATGGATGCAACGCTATCGGGAAAGACAGAAATGTTGCTCGACATGCTTCGCAGTATCACTGATGCCGACGAGAAGGTACTTGTCTTCACGCAGTTCCGCGAGATGGGCGAGCTGCTCCGGCATTTCATCCGCACCACCCTCGATGAAGAACCGATGTTCTATCATGGCGGATGTTCGTTGAAACAGCGTCAGGAAATGGTTGACCGATTCCAGAACAATCATGGTGACCGCATCTTCATTCTTTCATTGAAGGCTGCCGGTACCGGTCTCAACCTCACGGCAGCAACCCACGTCATACATTACGACCTCTGGTGGAATCCTGCGGTTGAAGCACAGGCAACCGATCGTGCGTATCGTATCGGTCAGCACAAGAACGTACAGGTGCATCGCTTCATCACACAAAACACCTTCGAGGAACGTATTGACGCTATGATACAGGAAAAGAAACATCTTGCCGACCTCACCGTATCTACAGGCGAGAATTGGATTGGCAAACTCTCAAACAAGGAACTGCACGAAATTTTTGGATGAGCAATGTACTTGGAGAACAGAATGGGTTCTTCCGTCTGTCCACCGAATAACGCGGCTTCCGGATAATTACCGTCAGTCTCAGTGCGTTTCGCATGGTCAAAAAAAGTATAAATCATACTGCTTTATCTGTGGAATTGTATAATATTATGCCAAAATATGTGCGGAAAAATGTTCTCAATGATATTAACTTGTTAATTCACTGGTCGATACTGCGTTTTGAAGTAGAACGTATGCGCAGATGGCGCAGATGACGAGGGCCAGGAACAGGTATAGAATGGATTTCCAGGATGAGAGATGGCGACCCAGATATTTGAAGTCGCTGAAATGCTTGCGCTTCCACAGGTCAATGCTGGAGGTCAAGAACTGTGTCAGGGCGGGAATGTCCAGTGACGGATGCTGAATGAACCAGTCCTGGACGGCTGTTTCAAGAGTCGGGGCGTCCATCCAGGAGAAAGGCTTGCACCAGCGGACTTCATTTCCATCCATGCCCAGGCAGATGGTGAATTCATTCTTGTTGCCGCCCTCCCAGTACTGGCGCTGGCGCAAACTTACGCCGACCCCTTTCTCATGGGGAAAAAGCACAACGAAGAAGTGTACCTGATGCTCCAGTCCCAGGGATGCGTTCAGACGACGCATGAGCAGCTGGTCATTGGCGGAGAAAGTGTAATCAAGCAGCGGTGACACGCACAGCGGATTCTGCGTGTTGTCGATGATGTCCGGGTAGGGAACAAGTCCTTCACTCCTGGCTTCTTCACGGGTGACGCGGGCGGGATTGAAGATGGAATTGGTGTCCTGTATGTAATTCTTGTATCTCCCCTTGTAGGTGGCGGTCTGCATGGTGTCGGGACTGCCGTTCCAGGGTGATGACTCTCCGCCGCCTCCGCTCACCTGACCGGGATGGCAGGTCGGGAAATAGCTCAGCCCTGTCTGCCAGAGACTGCATACTGAGGAGAATGTGCGGTGGCTGAGGTCGATTTCACGACCGGTATTCAGTACTGCGCTCCAACTGTCGGGATGTGGGATGTGACGCGTCTCCGTAACAGTGCGGGTGTGCCCTTTGCCATCGCTTACGGTGCGTGTCACAACAACCCTTTCCACCCAGGGATAATAGTGACGCACTTCGGTGTAGTAGCCGCTCAGGAACTCCACATCGCGGTTCATTCCTTCAAAGATGAAATAGACCGCAGTCTCGGCCACAGCGAGCGTAATCAGATAGAAATACCACTCCTCCGGATTGGGGTATAGCGAATATACGACAGCGACAGTCGCTGCCGGAAGCACAAAACCGACGGCTCTGAGCAGAGTCATTTGAACAGTTCTATATCGTCGTCAATGCCTGTGCGGACGGTCTCCTTCGTGCTGGTGGATGAGATGATGGTGTAATCGATGTTCTTTCTGCCACCGAGGAACCACTTGGACGGTATCTTTTCCAGCAGTGTGGAGTGCTCGCGGATGATGTCAAGCATACGCTGCTGTGCCTGAGCGAACTGTGCCCGCTGTACATCGATAGACTGCATGAGATGCTGGTAAAGTGATGTGTCGAACGTTGGATTCGACTCGGTAATCATCTTCATCAGCGAGCCGCTTTCATTGGAATACCTGCCCGAAATGAGCTCCGGGTAAATCTTCTCGAATGCTTCGCGATACTGCTCGGTCACGCCGGCTTCCTGCTTCAGCGTCTTCCACATTGTGTTGTGGACCGTTTCGATGGTGCCGCGCTGTGCATCGGCCTCCTTGCGCAGCGAAACTTCGCGGTTATTGACTGAAATGTAATAGATTACCAGAACTGCCACAATGGCGATAAGTGCGATTAACATATTCTATTTTTGTTTATCAGTTGTTCTTTTTTGTAAAATCTGTTCCGGGGCCATGTCCCAAAACAGAATCTTACTGATTTGTGGTTTATGCATATGTGTTACTCTGTTTCAGCGGAAGAAGCGGCCGATGACGGGGAGGTACTTCGGCGGGAGGTCCTTCCTGAGGATGTAGGCGATGTAGATGCAGATCAGGGCGGTGTTGATGAGCAGTTTCAGCCAGACTGCCAGGTCGGTTCTGCCGATCAGAACGTATGCCACGTAGAGCACTCCTGCCAGCAGTACGTACTTGAGAATTTCCATCAGCGGATAGGCAATGGGGTAGTACTTCTGACCGGTGAAGTAGGACAGGAACATGCAGATGGCGAATGCGGCGAAACCGCCCCAGGCGCAGGCCATATAGCCTATCTTTGGCACGAACAGGAAGTTGATGGCAAGCAGCACTATGCAGCCTATGCTGGAGAACACGGCTCCCCACCATGTCTGGTCAGTCAGCTTGTACCAGAAGGACAGGTTGAAATAGACACCCATAAATATTTCGCCCATCATCACAATGGGAATGACCTTCAGTCCGGCGCGGTATTCGCTGCCCACGATGAACTTCAGAATATCCATATAGAACATCACGGCGAGGAATGCCAGAAGTGCGAAGATGATGAAGTACTTCATTGCATCGGCATACATCTTCTCCTGCCCCTCCTTGCCTTCGCGGGTGGCGCTGAACACCATCGGCTCGTAGGCGAAGCGGAATGCCTGGGTCAGCATGGTCATAATGACAGCCACTTTTACGCAGCCGCCATATTCGGCCAGCTGGTCCTGTCCCGCCTGTCCGGGAACAATCCACGTGTAGCATATCTTGTCGGCGTGCAGGTTCAGAATGCCAGCCAGACCGAGGATGACTATTGGCCATGAGTACGACAGCATTTCGCGCATCAGCTTGCGGTCGAATCCCGCGCCCAGATGTCTGAATTCCGGCACGAAGAACGGGAACATTATGCAGGAGCAGAGCAGGTTGATGTAGAATGCCCAGCTGATGACATCGTCGGGATTGAACCATGAAACGGCTTTCGTTCCCGCCACCACTGGCTCGTAGATGGCCTTGACCATAATCACGTTCAATACCAGAGAGAGGAAGATGTTGAACAGCTTCATGCCCGCGAACTTGACGGGCTGTTTCAGGAATCTGAGGTACGAGAACATGACACACTGGACCGAATCGATGGCAACGACAAGCGACATGGTTCTGATGTATTCGGTGTGGTCAGGGTAACCGAGGGAAGCGCAGATTGGGTCGGTGAAAATCCAGCACAGCACTGCAAATGCCATTGACAGCATGGCCACGAAGAACCACGATGTCGAATACACGCGCTTAGGGTCATTGCCCTCCTTGTTGGCAAAGCGGAACATGGTGGTCTCCATTCCGAACGTCAGGATTACCAGAATCAGCCCCGTCCACGCGTACATATTCACGTATGCGCCGTACAGTGCCTTGTTGTCAGTAATCGCGTATGTGAACAGCGGAGTAAGAAGGAAGTTGAAGCATTTTCCCAGTATGCTGCTCAGTCCGTAGATGGCCGTGTCCTTGGCCAGTGTCTGCATCTTGTTTGCCATATCCTGCGCTTAGTGTATCGCAAAAATATTAAATTTAGCGGATAATTAGTTACTTTTGTGAATCAAACCAGATGAATTGTATGAATAGATAAATACAGCGATATGAGAGATTTATTTCGTTTCCTGGGCAGATTCGTAAGACCGTATAGAAGCAATCTGGTGTGGTCTGTGATTTTCAATGTGTTCTCTGCGTTGCTGAATGTGTTCTCATTCGCACTGATTGCACCTATTCTGGAACTGCTGTTCAAGGTGAATGACACATCCTACCAGATGATGCCTATGACATACGGCAGAATGGGACTTCCGGATTTCGGTGTTCTGAAAAACAATTTCTACTGCTATGTGAATGAGTGGATAGGAGAGTATGGTGCATCTACGGCATTGCTCATACTCGGACTGATACTTGTGGTGATGACATTTTTCAAGACTGGGTGCTATTTCGCATCATCTGCTGTGATGGTTCCGCTGAGAAACGGTATTATCCGTGATATAAGGGTCAGAATATATGACAAGGTGCTGAGCCTGCCGATGTCGTTCTTCTCGAAGGAGCGCAAGGGCGATATCATAACCCGTATGAGTGGTGATGTGACTGAGATTGACAACTCGATTGCCAACTCACTGGATATGCTCATAAAGAATCCCATTCTGATTGTCATCTACATAACGGCACTGTTCGTGATAAGCTGGCAGATGACGATATTCACAATAGTGGTGGCTCCTGCAATTGTGTGGATAATGGGGCTGATAGGCCGTAAGCTGAAGGCACAGTCGCTGGAGGTCCAGTCGCGCTGGAGTGATACGATGTCGCAGTTGGAGGAAACTCTCGGTGGGCTGCGCGTGATCAAGGCTTTTCTGGCGGAGAGGAAGATGTCAGACCGCTTTACTGACAGCAGTGAGCAGCTGCGGACGGCCAGCAACAGGGTGAGCATACGCCAGGCTTCGGCGCATCCTGTCAGCGAGTTTATGGGAACCGCGCTCATTGTACTGGTACTGTGGTATGGCGGTTCGCTGATACTGGGCGACAGGGCCGGCATAAAGGCATCGGACTTCATCTATTACCTGACGATACTGTACAGCGTGATAAACCCCATCAAGGATTTTGCAAGAGCCGGGTATTCTGTCCCGAAAGGTCTGGCATCGGTGGAGCGTATTGACAAGATTCTTCTGGCGGAGAACAATATAACCGATGTGGAGAATCCTGTGGAGGCCGACGGTATGAAGGAGGGTATTGAGTATCACAATGTCTCGTTCCAGTACGAGGAAGGACGCAGTGTTTTGAACGATATTAATCTGAGCATTCCGCGTGGAAAGACAATTGCGCTGGTAGGTCAGTCCGGTTCAGGTAAGTCAACACTGGTTGATCTGCTGCCGCGTTTTTATGATGTGACGGAAGGTTCGATCACGATAGACGGAGTTGATATCCGGAAATTGTCCCTGCGTTCCCTGCGGGGTATGATGGGTAATGTGAATCAGGAGGCAATTCTGTTCAATGACACGTTCTACAACAATATAACGTTCGGGGTTCAGAACGCCACGAAGGAGCAGGTGATTGAGGCAGCGAAGATTGCCAATGCACACGACTTCATAATGGAGTCAGAAAATGGCTACGACACCAATATCGGTGACCGTGGCTGTCTGCTGTCGGGCGGTCAGAGACAGAGAATCAGCATAGCACGAGCCATACTCAAGAATCCTCCGATACTGATTCTGGACGAGGCTACAAGCGCCCTTGATACGGAGTCGGAGCGTCTTGTGCAGGAGGCTCTGGAACGTCTGATGAAGGACCGTACTACCATCGCCATTGCACATCGCCTTTCGACCATCAAGAGCGCGGACGAGATATGCGTGGTGCACGAGGGACGTATTGTGGAGCGGGGTACTCACGAGGAACTCCTTGCTCTGAACGGCTACTACAAGCATCTGAACGACATGCAGCAGCTCTGATGCTGTTCCTGCCGTTAATCAGTCTCGGTATTTTTCAGCCAGCTCGCGGCTGATATAGTTTTCGGTTCTCTGGCAGACGTCACTGCTGAAATCAATCCCGTATCCTACGAGGCTGTTCCACTGCTCTTCTGTCAGGCTGGAAATCATTTCCCGTGTGATGTTGTCGTGAATCAGCCCGTAGAGTATTCCGGCATTGAAGCTGTCACCTGCTCCTATAGTGCTGACTGTATTGATTTTTCTTGAGTTGAAATGCTTGTGGAGCGAACTTGTCCGCAATTCAGTTCCGTCTGCCCCGCGGGTGAAGATGAAAGAGTTGCAGAGTGGGGAGATTTCCTCTTTCCAGATTCTGTCGGCATCGTCATATCCATATAGAATCCTGAAGTCATCAGCGGAGCCGCGCACTATGTCCGCCAGCTGGAAATTCTCGTGTATCACAGGTATCAGCTGTTCTTTTTCCTGAATGTGGTTCGGCCTGAAATTGACATCGTAGTAGATTATAGCGCCATTGGATTTTGCTGTTTCCAGAAAACTGCGTACCTGCGGGCGCAATGACGGGATAAGTGCAAAATACGAGCCGATGACGATGACATCGTCTTTTCCGACATCGGGGAGCCTGAACTGGAACTGGCTGTGCTGATAGTCCTTGTAGAAGCTGTAATGGGCATCGTTGTTCCCGTCCAGAAATGCGAGGGAGATTGCTGTCTTCTTGCCTTCGCCGTGCACGACATAGTCGGGGAATACGCCGTTGTCTGTCAGGAAATCATTGATTATCTGGCCAATGTGGTCATCACCTGTCTCGCTCATCAGGCAGCACGGCGTGCCGGTGCGCCCAAGTGAAACCGCGCAGTTCAGGACTGAGCCTCCGGGGACTCCCGCAAGTGGCTGGTCGTTCTTGAACAGAATATCGAATACCGTTTCACTTATTCCTATGGCTTTTCTCATACAGTGTCTTTTTGATGTGGCGAAGGTAACCATTCTTTATCTTTTTATTGGAGTTTTGTATAATTTTGCGCTGTTTTTTGGGGGCGATACAGATGGAACCATATACCTGGACTTTTGATAACGGACTGCGGCTGATATTCATACCGTCGCCGACGAAAGTTGTGTATTGTGGATATACGGTGGGTGCCGGTACGCGTGATGAGATGCCTGATGAGCAGGGTATGGCTCATTTCATTGAGCATATGTCGTTCAAGGGAACGGAACATCGCAGTTCGTGGCATATACTTAACAGAATGGAGGCCGTCGGAGGGGATCTGAATGCCTTTACCACGAAGGAAGAGACGGTCTATTACACGGCCTGTCTGGACCGTGACTTTGAAAGGGCTGTCGAACTGCTTACTGATCTGGTATTCCACAGCGTTTTCCCACCTGTCGGGATAGAGAAAGAGCTGGGGGTTATACTCGATGAGATACAGAGCTATGAGGATACACCGTCCGATCTGATTTTCGATGATTTCGAGGGCCTGCTGTTCAAGGGAGATGCCTTAGGCAACAATATCCTCGGCAATCCGGAGCAGTTGAAGGGTTTCACGCAGCGGGATGCCTTACGCTTCGTGTCCCGCCATTATAATCCGGACAATATGGTCTTCTTCGTGTATGGGGATCTGAGTTGGAAAAAGGTTCAAAAAACAGTCTCGCGCTATGCGGAGTGCCAGAAGGCCAGGTCTGATTTCCGCAAGACACGCCTTCCGTTGCCTGCATACCTGAGACGTGAAGTTGAGATGCACCGTGATACGCATCAGGCACACGTGATGATAGGTAGTCGCGGACTGGCCGGAGCCGACCCGGATAGGCTGGCACTGTATCTGCTGAACAATATTCTCGGAGGACCGGGAATGAACAGCCGGCTGAATATCAGTTTGCGGGAGAAGCGCGGACTGGTCTATAATGTGGAGAGCAATTCCACGAGTTATACCGATACAGGAGTGTTCTGCATATATTTCGGCTGTGATACGGACGATGCGGACAAGTGTACCGAGCTATGTCTGAAGGAACTGGGACGTATGTGCCGTGAGACATTGACGGATTCCGCGCTGCGTGCCGCCAGAAAACAGCTGATGGGGCAGATGGGTGTGGCAGGAGACAACTTCGAGAGCGTAGCGCTCGGCATGGGTAAGGCCTATCTGCATTACGGCAGCTACCAGACACGCGATGAACTGTTCCGCCGCATTGAATCAATCACCGCCGGTCAGATGCTCGATGTGGCCCGCCGCATACTCGACCCCGATACCCAGACCGTTCTCTCTTATCGGTGAACAAGTTTCGTTCATCACCACACGGTAACGCTTTACTGTCCTCTGTCCACGCATGAACGCAACCTGTCCCCTGTTCATGTTTGGCGTATTGTCGTAGTTCTTTTGGTGTTTCCGCCAAAAATAATTTACATTACAGTAGAGACTCAATTGTCAATATATCGTTAACGTTGTCTCTTGTGAAATCATTCTCGACAAGTCCTGATGCTGTGACCATAACTGAGAAAATGCTTTTTCCTATGAAAATGGATTTAAGTTCTTCTACTCTAGAAATCAGTTTGGCTTTATCCGCTGTTGTCATTGCGTACCGCTTATCGGACCATTTCATTTCACACATTGAAACAGATTTGTCATTCCTCTCAATCACCATATCCAATTGCATTTTCTCATCATAGTATGGATATGTTTTTGTCAACACTGCGCGAATGCCTAAAGCCTCTTTTATTTTATCCAGCTGGGAAAAACATAATCGTTCGAAAGCGAGGCCTGTCCAGGTGGTATACTTGCGTGTCAGAATTGCTTGTGTCCAACTACTTGTATCAAGATTTGACTTGTTTCTTAGGAATTCAATATAAAAGAGGGAAAAAAAGTCTACAAGTTGATAAGTATTGGAAGAAGCCCCGACTGATTTATATTTTCGTATGAAGCCGCAATACTCCAATTCTTCAAGTTTCCGCGTCAGACTTCCTCCATCCTTGCATTTTAACCCATTGACAATTTCCTGCCGGGTATGACCGGACTTCTTGTTGCCAAGTAATTCTATGATTTTTACATATTCTGACGACTTCTTGAAGAGGGAAGAGTATAATTCATCGAATTCTTCTTCAAGTTTAGCATTCTCCCTGAAAAAGAAATCATCTATATTCTGATAAAGGCTGCGATTTTTGTCAAGAAGTGATAGGTAATATGGAATACCGCCTAATATCATGTATGTTTCTGCTACAACTTTCGGAGACCAATGTATTTTGTTTGATTTCAGAAAATCATTGGTTTCTGCAAGTGTGAAAGGAGAGAGTTTTATCTTGGAGGTAATTCTATTGTGAAGGCCTCCCCTGTTTTTGATAATGTTCTTTACCATCCACGATGCAGCCGATCCACACACTATCAACATTATGTCTGAATGTTCGGATGCCCACCTATTCCAAAACCTATCCAGTGCAGATACAAATTTCGACTTTTGGGTATCCATCCAAGGCATCTCATCAATAAAGATGACTTTACGGGATTTTTTTGACTTCTTGACAACTGTTTTCAATAAATCAAATGCGTCAAACCAATTTGCCGGACATTTGGTGTCTTTTGGAAGACCATACTCAAGAAGACTCTTCCAGAAGTTGTCAAGTTGGTCTTTCAGACATCCACGCGCCAATCCTGATGTGTAAAAAGTGAATGAATAGTTGAAATATTCCTTTATTAGGAATGTTTTTCCTACTCGTCTACGTCCATATACAGCGACGAATTCAGGATTCCCACTATTTTCCAATCTTGTAAGTTCTCGGCATTCAAATGTTCTACCTATCAATTTCATATTTGGTTATTTTTGGCGGTAAATATAATTATTTATTACGATTCCGCCAAAAATAACTAAGAAGCTGTTTAAATTTATTCCAATTAATCTTTTATAAAGTCTTTCTGGCTGAAAACCCGTTTCTTTTCGTCATGATGGAACCCCATCACTGCTTCAAACAAGCGGATTCCCATCTCGAAAATCCTTCATAAAATTTTTAGTAAGACCCGAATTCAACTTTTAAACGCAATTTTTGAGAAAGAATCTGTGAGATAAAGGTTTATATTAAGTATAAATCTTTACATCTGGGCGGTCTGCCCGCAAAACAGGTTCAAAAATGACGCATTTAAGAGAGTGGCAGCGGTATCAGATCGCCGCAAAACTGGAGGCCGGATGCACTAAGAAGGAGATAGCGGAATATCTTCACGTCCATCCGTCAACCATCACGAGGGAGATTCAGAGAAACGGCTACAGCCGGTACAGATGTTATCGTCCGCGGATAGCTCAGGAGAGAGCCGCCCACCGATGGCGTTGCCGCCATCTGCCACGCAGGTTCAAGGAAGATGTCAGGAAGAAGGTGGATGAGATGATTCTTATGGATTACAGTCCCGAGCAGATTGTCGGAGCTGCACGCTCCCAGCATATCCTCACGTTGAACGACAGGAAGACCGGGAAAGTATGGCTCAGGAAACTTGAGAATCCAACCGCTGCTGAAGCTGCCGACCAGATCATCGGCATCCTCGAATGCCTCAAGCAGTATGACCTCGTGAAGACCATCACTGCCGACAACGGCTTGCAGTTCGCCGAACACGAGCGAGTCTCAAGAGCAACAAGTGTGGGCTTCTTCTTTGCAAGACCTTACCTCTTACAAACAACAGTATATCCGGCACCGCAGGCAGGACAGGGGACTTCTTTTGCACCAATCCTCAAAAGAGAACTACCACCGGGCAACAAATTGTCTGCCGGCTGGTCATCCTTCTTGCATCCGGAAAGGAGAGCAACCGATGCAAGCAAAAGTAGAAGTGTTTTTTTCATTGTATCAGAATTTTTACAAAGTTAGTCATTTCTTGTACATTGGACAAACTTATGTGGGTATTGGAATGCAAACATGTAAGTCTTGCCGTCACTATTTGTCATCCTTCCGCAGTTTCTCCTCGTATTTCTTGTCATAGGCTTCACCTCTCGGGACAAGGTACTTGAAGAACACGCAGTCGTCGATGATCTGTATGTGGAAGATGAAGAACGCACGGAGGCTTCCTATGCGGATGCGGTAGACATTGTCATAGCCGACCAGTTTCTTGCATTCGGTGATCTCGTCCAGGCATGTCGCATTCCTGACCTCAAGGATCGTGTTCTTGACTGGGTTCAGTGTCTTGCCCGACAACTTGCGGACTGATTTCTCAAAATCCTTCGAATACTTCGTCTTCATAGTCCAAGCCAGTTCTCAAAGTCCTTGGTCTCTTCTTCGGAAAGCTCGACGTCTCCGTCGGGACGGACATTGCACAGGTACTGGTAGGTCGCCGCTTCGTCCATATCTTCAACCTCCTTCTCGAGGAGTGCTTCGATATAGCTCTTGAGGTTTGTACCGGACGCGGCGGCCTTGATGGAAAGGAAGCGATATACGTCTTCGCGGATGTCAATATTCTTTCTTTTTGTCTGAACTGCTGCAGTATTCATAATTCGTAACTTATATACTATGTGCAAATGTATATAATATATTTGAAAATACAATACACCTATCAAGATTCATACTGAAATATATGAG
>JAZRYP010000018.1:0-40123 GCA_045600825.1 Bacteroidaceae bacterium | reverse complement strand
AAAAATGGGATTGGCAATTTCCACCATATTTTTCAATAATTAGATTTCTAGCGTGTTGTGTGTTGCGGATCTCTATCCGTCACGGCGGCAAATGTATGGGATTATTTGCGCACAGCCAAGTCAAAATGTTGATTATTTTGGCACAATCGGTACAAAGTGGCTTCAACTACGCTATATGGTGAAAAATGTGCTGTGAACGGAACCTGTCCCCTGTTCATAAAAATGTCCCGGTGATGAGGAAAAACTCAAGCACCGGGATATTTTACAATCGTCACAAGGTGACTCCAACTACGCTATATGGCTTAAAACGTGAACGGAACCTGTCCCCTGTTCAAAGCTCGTCCTCCGGGTGATCCTTACGCCAGTCGGTCGGGTTACGTGTAGAACCGCCGAGGTTGACGCTCATATCAGCACGCTTGCGGGCACCGAACTCATAGTCATTGCCTGGGAGAACGGCGTTCATCACGATACCGACGATAGCGGCTACAGCAAGGCCTGACAGGGCAATGTGAATCTTGCCGATATTGAAGTCGATGCTGCCGGGACCATAGTTGATACCGATGGAGAGAACCAGAATAAGGGCGGCAATCAGAAGGTTGCGCGAACGGATCAGATCGACCTTGTTCTCAACGAGGTTTCTGACACCGACGGCCGAAATCATACCGTAAAGCACAAGGCTCACACCACCGATTGTAGCCGCTGGCATAACGGATATGATTGCCGAAAATTTCGGGCAGAAAGAGAAGAATATTGCAAGGCAGGCCGCAATGCGGATTACACGAGGGTCAAATACCTTTGTGATGTTGAGGACACCTGTATTCTCGCCGTAGGTCGTGTTTGCCGGAGCGCCGAAAAGAGATGCGAATGCTGTAGCAAGACCATCGCCCATCAGTGTGCGATGCAGCCCCGGATCCTCCAGATAGTTGATTCCGGTCGTTGATGAGATTGCGCAGATATCACCGATATGCTCAACCATAGTGGCCAGTGATATTGGCAGAATGGTGATTATTGCGGTTATGGCCAGTCCCCAGTTCGGATTGGCGAATACGCTGAATACCGTATTCTGCATCTGGAATGGCAGACCTACCCAGGCTGCTTCCTTCACGGGAGTGAAATCAACGAGTGAGAAACAGGCCGCAATCAGATATGAGCCGACTACTCCGAGAAGAACAGGGATGATTCGTATCATACCTTTGGCCCATATGTTGGTGACTATGATAATCAGCACGGCAACGAGGGCAATCCACCAGTTTGTGTCGCAGTTGTTTACAGCAGAACCGGAGAGAGTAAGTCCGATTGAGATGATGATAGGACCTACTACTACAGGAGGAAAGAATCTCATAACCTTAGTTACGCCAAATGACTTGATAAGTCCTGCAAGGATGAAATACATCAGACCTGCGAAGAAAATACCGATACAGGCGTATGGAAGAGAAGCGGACTGGGACATTCCGAGACCTGCACCGGTGGCTACGACTGCGGCATATCCGCCGATAAATGCGAATGATGAACCGAGAAATGCCGGTACCTTCATCTTGGTAACAAGGTGGAACAGGAGTGTTCCGGCACCTGCGAACAAAAGAGCCGCGCTTACTGACAGTCCGGTAAGGGCAGGAACAAGCACAGTCGCACCGAACATCGCGAACATGTGCTGGAATCCGAGCAGAAACATTTTCCTCCCGCCAAGCGATCTGGCATCATAGATGCCTTGTTGGTTAATACTGATTTCCATTTGCTGTTGATTTAATATGGTCGCAAGATACACTTTTCCAAGTGATTTTTTGAATATTTTTAACAATACATTTCAACAATTTGAATAGGTTAATGATGAAAAGAGTACTTTTGTGAAAAGAACTTTAATTTTTATTTTCTATGAGCCAACTGCATATAGTAAATCACCCTCTGATTCAGCACAAGCTTACGATTATGAGGGACAAGGATACGGGAACAAAGCATTTCCGTGAGCTTCTGGTTGAGATTTCCCTGCTTATGGGGTATGAGCTGACACGCGATCTGGAACTGACTCCTATCGAGATTGAGACACCTATCTGTAAGATGACGGCAAGTGAGATTTCTGGAAAGAAACTGGCTATCGTACCTATTCTGAGAGCCGGTCTCGGTATGGCTGACGGTATCCTCAAGCTGCTTCCTGTCGCTAAGGTAGGTCATATAGGACTGTATCGCGATGAGAAGACGCACGAGCCCGTATTCTACTATTGCAAGCTGCCTGATGACATCCAGCACCGTATGGTCATAGTCACCGATCCTATGCTTGCTACAGGTGGCAGCGTCATCGCCGCTTTGGACAAGATCAAGTCATTTGGCTGTAACAAGATACGCCTGATGTGTCTGGTGGCTACTCCGGACGGTGTCAAGAGAGTCCAGGCCGCGCATCCCGACGTGGACATATTCGTGGCGGCTCTTGACGATCATCTGAACGATAAGGCATATATCGTTCCGGGTCTCGGTGATGCCGGTGACCGTATCTTCGGAACGAAGTAACTGCTAGCTTAAAAAAGGTAAAACGGTATTCCACCATAAGAAAGCAGCCTCACCGATTTCAGTGAGGCTGCCTTCTAATTCTATCCTGTTATTTGAACAGCTCCTTGGCCACGAGGTAGATGTAGTCGCGGCAGTTCATCCAGGTGTGTCCGCCGCCGGGATTGTAGAATGTGTGTTCCAGTCCCTGCTCTGTCAGATATGAGTCAAGACCGCGTGAGGCCTGAATCAGGAAGTCCTCCGAACCTGTGCCTATCCACATCAGATTGAGCTGCTTCTTCAGCTTCTTGATTGGGGCGTATGTGCCGTTCTGGAAGTTGGTCTCGTACTCGTTGCCGAAGATGGCTGGAGCGAAGGCGCACACCCAGTGGAACTTGTCGGGGTTGCCGAATCCGCAGGCGAGTGTCTGGCGGCCGCCGAGTGAGAAGCCTGCGATGGCGCGCTGGTCGGCCTTGGTGAGAACATTGTAGTTGGACTCGACGTAAGGAATCACCTCATTGAGAATCTCATTGCAGAACACATCTGTGCCCATAATGTCCTGAGGAATGTCAAGACTGCGGGCCTGAATCTCAGGATTCGGGTTGGCGTAAGGCATTACTATAATCATGCGCTCGGCCTCGCCCTGTGCGATGAGGTTGTCCATTATGTTGTTCACCTGACCTACCTTGAACCAGGTCTCGTAGGTGTCGGTCATACCGTGAATCAGGTAGAGTACAGGAAGTGCCTCCTTTCCGTTCGGATCGTATCCGGCCGGGGTGTAGATGCAGAGAGGACGGTCAAAGCCGAGCTGCTTTGAGTGATAGTAGCGGTATGCCACCTTGCCGTGGGGAACCTGCTGCATATCCTGCTCCGTCGGAGCCTCGCCACGTACGTCGGCAAGACTGTACTTGAAGCTCTCGTTCGGGAAGATGTGCATATTGTTCGGATCCGCTACCTGTGTGCCGTCTATCTGGAAAGCATACGGGTAGATGTCGGGCTCCTCCGGAGTTACGGTTATCTCCCACACGCCACGGTCGTTCTTCGTCATAGGCTTTGTGCCGCTGAACA
This sequence comes from Bacteroidaceae bacterium, assembly GCA_045600825.1. GTDB lineage: Bacteria > Bacteroidota > Bacteroidia > Bacteroidales > Bacteroidaceae > Colenecus. Next base: position 36,577 of record JAZRYP010000018.1, on the reverse strand, counting down.
TCTGGCACTCCAGCTCGACCTTCTGAGCGTCCGGAGCCTGGCAACGGAATGTCACGCTACCGTCAGCATTGTATTCCGGTGATTTGACACCTGCGGGGAACAGGCTTGACATAAGGGTGGGGGTGAGACGTGATGCTTCGCCACCTGCAGCCGATGCCTCGCGTACCTTCTCCGCCTCAGCAAGATCCATACCCTTCTCTGCGGCTATGACATCCTCGTCCTGGAACAGCAGAGGCAGAGACTTCTCCAGCCAGTAGCGTGCGTTCATCCAGGTGTGGCCGTACTTGTCGTATGTAAACTCCTTGATGTTCTTTATTCCGTATTTGTCGAGGGTGTCCATCAGGTCTTTTGAGTTGCCGTACAGGAAGTCGTCGGTACCGATACCGAGCCAGAACAGTTTGATTTTGGCATTGACAGCATCGGCGTCCTCGAACTGGCTGCCGCGTACCTGTGTGAACGAGCTGTACGAACAGAGATAGGAGAACTTGTCAAGGTTTGCGAGACCAATGGCGAGTCCCTGGTTGCCGCCGCGTGAGAATCCGCCGATGCCGCGATGCTCCGCGTCATTGATTGTGCGGTAATTCTCCTCGATGAACGGCATCATCACGTCGGTGAAGTCCTTGTTGAAGTTGTAGCCTCCGCCCATTCCGCCAAAGCCTCCGAAACCGCCCATACCGCCGGCATTGGATGATGCCTGACGCTCGGTCTTGAGCAGGGTGGCATTGCCGTAAGGAAGAACCACTATCATTTCCTTGGCCTTGCCCTGTGCGATGAGGTTGTCAAGGATGAAGTTGACCTTGCCTACCTTGAAATATACCTCCTCGGTATCGGTAGTACCGCTTATCATATACATTACAGGGTATTTCCTGTCCTTGTTTTCGGGACTGTCATAGAATGGCGGGGTATAGACGATGATCGGAATGTACATTCCAAGCCCTTCCGACCAGTAGTTCAGGTAATCCACGCTTCCGTGCGGAACATCGTTCAGCGCGTGCAGCTGTCCGTCGGCACGTATGTCGAGCAGACTGTTCTTGAATGTCTCGTTAGGGAACCAGTCGGGATTCTGCGGATCCATCACGCTGATGCCATCGACTGTGAAATGGTATGGGTAGATGTCCGGAACGGCAGGGCCTATGGTTGCAGACCAGATACCGTTTGCACCCTTCTGCATATCCACATCGCCGGAGAACTGTGTCCAGACCTGGACCTTCCCGGCATTGCGGTTCGAATAATTGAATGTTACAGTACCGTCTGCGTTGATTACCGTGGGCTTTACCTGTGGAGCAAATCCGCCGCCCGGCTGTGCGCAAATCTGAGATGCTGCGGCCGATGTGAACAGCAACAGCGCGAGATTCCTGAATATTTTCCTCATATTTATCAGTTTGAAATTCTTATACAACAAAGGTATTATATTTATTCCGATTTTTGAGTTAACTTCGCGGCAAAATAAGGACAATATGATTTGCAACAATATACTTGAGGCGATAGGCGATACTCCGATGGTACGGATAAACCGCCTGAACCCGAATCCGAATGTGAATATTTATGCTAAAGTTGAAGGATTCAATCCGACGGGAAGCATAAAGGACCGTATAGCGGTCGCTATGATTGAGCAGGCTGAGGCCGAAGGGAAACTGCATCACGGAAAGACGATAATCGAGCCTACTTCGGGCAATACCGGCATCGGTCTTGCCATCGTCGGTATCGTGAAGGGCTACAAGGTTGCTATCGTGATGAGCGAGGCCGTCTCGGAGGAACGCCGCAAGATTATACGCTCGTATGGAGGTGAGGTGATACTTACTCCTGCAGACCAGGGTACTGACGGTGCCATACGTCTGGCGCATAAGATGGTGGATGAGAATCCTGACAAATACTATATGCCGGACCAGTTCTCGAATGCCAGCAACTATATGGCGCATTACAAGAAGACCGCCATTGAGATATGGCAGCAGACGGACGGCAAGATTGACTATCTGGTGGGTGCTATCGGTACGTCAGGCACCCTTATGGGACTTGCCAGGTTCCTCAAGATAATGAATCCGAATATTAGGATTGTCTGCGCCTATCCGGTGAAAGGACACTATATCCAGGGTCTGAAGAATATGGAGGAGGCGATAGTTCCCGACATTTACGATCCGTCAATACTTGACTCCCAGGTGATGGTGGAGAGCGAGGAAGCCATCGAAATGGCCAGACAGGTTATAGCAAAGGAGGGCATATTCGTGGGCATGAGCAGTGGCGCAGCAATGCTTGCGGCTGCACGTACCGCCGAAAAGGCGGAATCCGGCAACATAGTTGTGGTATTCCCTGACAGGGCTGAGAAATATCTCAGTACGTCAATGTTCGACCGTTTCGCCTGATTTGAAATCGGAACGGTTCTACAGAGCCGCTATCAGGGAGTCTATCTGTTCGTCGGTAGTGGCCCAGCTTGTGCAGAAACGTACAGCGGTGTGACTGCTGTCAATCCGGTCCCATTCCTCAAATCCGAAATTTACGGCCAACTCTTTGGCTTTTTCGTCTGAAAGTATTGGAAATACCTGGTTCGTGGGACTTTCTGCGAGCATTCTGTAGCCTTTTGATTTCAGCGCATCCTTGAGTTTGTCCGCAAGACGGTTTGCATTACGCGCTATCTCGAAGTACAGATTGTCCGTGAATAGGGTAGCGAACTGGATTCCAAGCAGTCTTCCTTTAGCCAGCATTCCGCCGTTCTGCTTGATGTTATACCGGAAGTCCTTTTTGAGTGACTCCCTGTTGATGACGACCGCCTCACCGAACAGCGCTCCCTGCTTGGTTCCACCTATGTAGAATACATCTGCGATTGCCGCAATGTCCTTTATCGTGAGGTCGCATTTTGACGATGTAAGTCCGTAGCCGAGTCTTGCACCGTCAATGAATAGAGGAATGTCCCATTTGGCGCATACCTGTTTTATATCAGTAAGCTCCTGCTTGGAATAGATTGTGCCAAGTTCTGTCGGATATGATATGTACAGCATTCCCGGCTGGACGATGTGCTCGTAACTCGGATCGTTATGCTGTGCGCTCAAGGCATCTTCAACTTGTGATGCGTTGATTTTACCGTCTTTACCCTCCAGGGCGAGAACCTTGTGACCTGTGTGTTCTACGGCGCCTGTTTCGTGAGCATTGATATGTCCTGTCGATGCGCATAGTACTCCCTGATAAGGTTTCAAGGCAGATGATATCACTGTCGCATTTGTCTGGGTGCCTCCTACGAGAAAATGAACGTCCGCATCGGGTGTGCCGCACACCTCCTTTATTATTGCTCTTGCCTGATTGCAGTAATCATCAACTCCGTAGCCTGGTGTCTGATCAAGATTGGTCTGCTGAAGGCGCTTGAGAATCTCGGGGTGGCAGCCTTCCAGATAGTCGCTGTAAAACAATATCATATCACTGTGATTTTATTGATGTGCAAAGATATTATAAAAAGAGCCCGAAAAGTTCTTTCCGGGCCCTTTTGTGTATGAACAGTAGGATTATTCCTCCCAAGGAAGCTTTGTGATAGGATCGGTGAACTCTGAGTTCTCCTGATCAGCCTCATTGAGCTTGAAGACCATGAACTTAGGAGTCTCCTTGGTGTAAGGAGCCCACTCGCCACCGTCAGGACCGTTAGGATCGCTGTACTTTGCAAAGTTGGTCCAAGCGGTCAGCATCTTCTCAGAAAGATCCCAGTCGCCCTGTGTCCAAGGTCTCCAGCAGTGCTTCAGAGACTTGAATACGAACCAGAGGTCTGATGAGTGGAAGGCACCCTTCAGACGCTGTGTAACCTCAGGATGTGAGCCATCGTCCGGCAGAGGACGTGCAAACTCGTAAGCCCAGCAGCGGCTGCCGTTCTTGGACATCTCCTCACGGTTCAGACCGAATGCGCCTACGCCTGATGACATATTGCCCATATCGTTCAATGTGTAACCGCACATATAAGGAACGTCTGCGAGTGTACCGTCCAGAGCAGCCTGATCAAAGCTCTCCAGTGATACATAACCGTCGATGATTGGCATACCGGTGATGCTCTCGCGGTTACCTGTAGCTGAACTGTAGATTGTACCTACTGAGTGGATAGCCTCAGTATCGGCGTTACGCATCTTCTGAAGAGTGTTGTAACCTGCCCAGTCCATAATAACCTTTGTATTGAACTCTGAACGCTGCAGCTGGTTGAGACCTTCCGGAGCCTCCGGAGCCTTGTATGCTGCAAGCTTCGGAGCAGCCTGACCGCCACCGAAACCGAAACCCGGGAAACTGAATCCGGCCGGCATACGCATACCGCCCATACCCATTCCCATACCGCCTTGCTGTGGAACGGTAAGGCCACCGGCACTCATAATGACTGCCTTGTGGAACAGACCACGTGCAAGCGGAGACTCGCAGAGTGTACGTACGCTGCCGCCACCTGCGCTCTGGCCGAATATCATCACATTGTCAGGGTCACCACCGAACTGTGCGATGTTCTTCTGAATCCACTTGAGGGCCTCAATCTGGTCCAGGATACCGTAGTTGCCTGATACTCCGTGCTCGCTTTCAGCTGAGAGCTCCGGGTGGGTCAGGAAGCCATATACACCAAGACGATAGTTGATTGATACCAGAACCACGTCCTTTGCAGCCCATTCCTGAGCATCGAACTCAGGCTCTGTGCCGAATCCCTCGCGATATCCGCCACCGTGAATCCACAGTGCAACAGGCAGTTTGGCGTCGGTCTGACCCGGCTTCTTGGTCCATACGTTAGCATAAAGGCAATCCTCGCTGAAAGGAGCCTCGTCGCCGTAACCCCACTCTGTGTAGTAGCCACCCTTGTACTGGATGTGCTGATAACTCGGGTTTCCGAATCTGTCGCAGACCTTCACACCCTCCCAAGGTGTAACGGGCTGTGGAGCCTTCCAACGGTTTTCTCTGATAGGAGCTGCGGCGTATGGAATGCCACGGAATACGAATACATCGGGAAGCTCAGCGGCTACACCCTGAACCTGTCCTCCCTCGATTGTGAGGATTGGACACTCTTTAGCTCCGCAACTGGCAAGTACCAGAACGAGCAGCAGATAAAATACTTTCTTCATTTTCTATCGGTTGTTAATAAGTAAATATTATAGTTCCAAATATTATCCCCCGCGAATATATAAAAAACTTTAGAAGTTGTTTTGAAAGTATAAAAAATAAGTATGATAAGAAAACGAAAATTTAATTCAAGTGAATTGTTGTGCCTGAAGCGTGAAAAAAGTATTTTTGCGTAGAATAAGGCGATAATGCAAAATGAAAAGACTGTTTTCTTCTTGTGGGGGATTCATCCTTGTGCTTGGGATGGTTTTGAGTTCATGCGGCAGAGAGCATGATTTTGAGTTGAAGGACACGTATGATGATTACACGGGACTGTCATTTACGCTCAATGACTCTGTAATGCACGGCTGTACATTAAAACTCTATACTGATAATACGGAATATGCCAGGATTGAGGTGGAAGGTGCCAAGGTGGATCTGAACGGACTTCTGTCCATACTTGCCGGTAAGATCTCCATACCCGGTGGCACAAAGGCTGCTCCTAAGACATCAGTAGTGTCAACCTGTGTATTGCCTGGAAGTCCTATGATTGTAATTGACAAGTTTATCTTGAAGTCATCAAACGGATACAGGTTCTCCGGTAATGGAAAAAGTGACAATTGTACATTCTATTATTCCGGAAGAGTCCTGGAAAACGGTATTGAGTTCAGACTGTCCGATGTGAAGATGAAGAATGAACTGCCGCTGCCGGGAAACAATCTGAAGGTGTATTCGGCACAGGGTAACTTCATTAATGTCAACTGGCAGTATATGGAAGGGAAAAAGCCTGAAACTGCCATCGGCGATTTGCTGAACGACGGATTTGTACTCCCGATGCTCAGTCAGCTCCTTGTACAGAAACTACAGGGAATGACGGTATATAAGGGTGGAGATGTGACATTGGCGTTGGCTGATCACGAGACGAAAAGGGGATTGGCCCAGTATGTGGTATGCAACGGGTCGGATATGCGTATTTATCTGAATGTACCTGAGATCGTGGTTATGCTTATGACAAGGGCCGATGCCGGGGGAGGAGATATTGACAAGATAATAAAGGATCTCATACCTATTCTGAGTCAGTATCTGGCTAAGATGGTGAATGAAGGAATACTTGTCCATTATTCATTGTCCACGACGGGAATGAGCGTGACGCTTGACAGTGCCACGGTAATCAGGATAATGAATCTCCTGTCACTGGCCTTGTCGGACGAGGTGGTCATTAATATGCTCCAAGGTTTACTGGAGGAAAAGCTTCCTCAGGAAATGCGTCCTTTATTGCCTATGATAATGGGCGTTATAAAAGCTCTGCCTGCAAATCTGGAGGTCACCGAAAAACTGGATGTAAGCTTTAATTTCAGCCTGACCCCAGTTCCTGTTTCCTGATTTTTAAAATCTGTATCCCAGGGACAGACAACCGTAGATCGGATACATATTGAAACTGATTGTCTGGAACGAACTTTCAAAAATATTGCTTAATCCCCAGTTTAATGCCAGGGATGCGAGCAACTTGTCTCTCATAAAGTAGTAATCTGCCGACACGTTTACCCCAAACTGGGTCGTTCTAAGGTTGTCCGAAAAATCGAACTGGCTGGAAGCATCCCCGTAGTATGCTATCTTGTCGCCGGTAGGATCGCCTACGCGCAGATATCCGTCGTGGACATTGCCTTTGAATTTGCCGGACAGGAGCAGTGACATATATGGCCCGGCATAGAGCTGAAAACGGTTTGATATCCTGAATGCGGCTGTAAGTGGAATGGTAAGCATCGTGGCGCGTGCCTCTGTCTCGTTGACACCGGTATAATAGCCTGAAAGTGAGCTCCCGTCATCGCCGGTTATGCTTGTCTTATAGCTTTTTACATCGGCCGATGTACTCATTCCTTTCATTTCAAAACGCAATGCTGTACGTATGCCCCATTTGTTTTTCAGATGAAAATTGGCTCCGGCCTCAACTGCAGGATAGATGAAAGAACCATACGAGTTGATATGCCTTATCTCCTGGGGCAGTGGCAGGGGAGATGTTCCGCCCAGATTTATTCCGGCGCGTATGTCGAAATCTGTCTTGGCCGTTGAACTTAGTGCAATTATATGCAGGAATGCTACTGTCAGGAAAAATATATGCTTTCTCATATCTTTTAATTGTTATTCTTGGAACATTTTAAAAGATTCTTAATCCTCAAAAATAATCTCTATGTCATCAAGAAGCAGTGTGCTGCCTACTGCTCCACAGAAGTTGCCTGCATCGGCACTCGATGAGAATATCAGGGAGAAGCCGTATCCGCCGTCCTGTAGCCAGATTCTGTCGATTTCCTTGCCCGTGTTCTTAAGTTCCAGCTTGAATTCTGTCCATCCGTCAGTATCATTCAATTGCTCAATGCGGGCTATGGCAACAATTCTCGGATCGTTCCAGTTGTTGTTCGTGACATAGCCGTCAAGGGTCTCGAATGGAATTATGGTGTTGCTCTTGTAGAATACGGCTGTCATATTTCCGTGATCCTTCCGGCTCTTGTCGTAGTCTTCCGTTTTGTTCAGGAATTCTTCCTTTGTGCGGTATTCAGGACCGGAGGTGTATTGATACCAGCCTTTTACTAATGTGGGCACTTTGGTACAGGATATTCCGAACAGTGTGGATTTGAGGGCATCTGACATGGCATCTATGATGTTGAAATCTCCGAGATGTATGCTGCCGGCTGCAATCGGCTTGCCTGCCAAGTTTCCTAAATCGCCTGTGAGACGGGTCTTGAGTACTGCACATCCGCCGGTGTGGCCTATGGATTTATCGTAATAGACAGGATACTCTTCGGGTTTTGCGTTACCTTTCGTAAGTGCAAACCCGCCATTGCCGCTGCACCATTTGACCTCTCCTTCGTAAAACGATTGATATTTGTTGTTGCCTTCCCAGAAAATCCTGTCGAATGTGAAGAATGATGGTATATTGATCACTCTTCTGTTGTAAATGAAGACGCAGTACCTGCGCTGCCATTTCCCGTCCTCGGATGTGACGGTGTAGAATATGCTGTCGTTGAAATTGTGCTCGCTGCCGCTGGCCGGTGATATGGTGGCACCGGGAGTCAGCTTGAATTTGGGGGACAGCGAACTTACGTCAACTCTGTTGCTGACTTCTACATACAGCGGATATGCGCCTACATCGTCACGGAAAGACTCGTAATAATTGATAGGCTGTGTCGTGCAACCGTCGGGAAGTATGCACTCTATTATGTCGGCCTCTGCGTTAGGAGCTTCTTCCCGGATGCATCCTGTCAGGGAGAATATCATTGTGGTTGCCAATGCAATGCCCGGAATCCTATTTGATATAATCATATCTGATACGTATAATTTATAATCGGCAAAGGTAGTGATTTTTACAAAAATTAAGAAATAACCTGTTGAATACTATTTCGCCAACAGCTTAATGATGTCAGCGTCAGCTTCGGCCCAATCTACGGTATTCAGGTCGTCTTTGGACAACCATTTGAATGCATTGTGCTCCTTCAATGTAAATGAACTGCCGGTTGGTGTGCACAGATAGACGGCCAGCGTTATCTTGAAATCGGGGTATTCGTGATTTACGGTAATCAGATGTCGGCCTACGTCTATGCTGTAGTCCATCTCTTCCATGAGTTCACGGCGCAGGGCCTGCTTCGGAGTTTCTCCTGCCTCTATTTTCCCGCCTGGAAATTCCCATTTAAGGGTAGTGTACGGGTATCTGGTCTGTCCTTTCTGGGTACATAGAAATTTACCGTCCCTGTATATCGCGGCGGCCACTACGTTGTAATGCGGTTTCTCCATTGTCTTCGGGTCTGTCAATGCCGATGTGTCGCGTCCGGTCAGCGCAGCGAACGAGCCGAACTGGGCCGCGCGTGCTGTCATTGGCATTTGCGGGTGTTTGTCCGATACGTGATGCGGCAGATTGATTATATCGTCGTAATTGTCTGTCATGCCTTGTGTCCTCCTATCTGTTTGTTGCGCTCAATGGCGGTTGCTCCTTCCTGAAAGTTCAGGCCTTTCAGTATGGCATTCTTGCCGAATTTCTGCTTGATGTCAATGAGTGTCTCCTGCATTCTGCGCTCCTTGGCACGCTCCTTCGCCTCGCTCTCTCGCTTGCGCTCAAGTTGCTCATAGTCCGTAAACAGGTTCAGCTGTTCCGGTGCGGAATGAGTGTCTGCGGTGTTCTCGCCGGTGAGGTTGTCAGTGCTTATGTTCAGCCTGCGTATCAGCAGATCCGGATTTACAATGTCGTTGTACAGTTTTACTGCAGCTTCGGCAATCAATCGCGTGGATGATGTATGGCTCTCAAATCTGACAGTTCCGTTGGAATGTTTGGGAACCTTGCGCCCGTAATGGTCGGTCCTGACTTTACCGTCGTAGTCCGGGCTGATATCCGGATCGGTCAGGTTACTTGCATCATACCCTATTGTGACGGTGATCTGATTTGTCACCAGGCGCTTGCGTACAAGCCGTAGAGCGGCGGCATCGGCCATTTCGTGAATCACTACACGCGCCTTGTCCGCATCGTACGGTGTACTCAGCACCTGCCCGTTGCTCAGAGAGGCACTTTCCGGACGGTATGCCCTGATATCGCTGATGGTGCAGGGCTCCCATCCCCAGGCGTGGTCTATAAGCAGTTCTGCATTGACTCCGAACATATTGTAAAGCAGTTCCTCGTGCTCAATGGAGCATCTGGCCAGTTTTCCCATCGTGTCAATGCCATAGACAGCAAGCCTGTCGGCCGTACCTTGCCCGATGCGCCAGAAACTGGTCAGTGGACGGTGATTCCAAAGTTCGCGCCGATAGGTCATCTCGTCAAGTCCGGCAATGCGCACGCCGTTTTTGTCGGCCGGTATATGTTTTGCCACGATGTCCATCGCAACCTTGCACAGATAGAGATTCGTTCCTATGCCGGCTGTCGCGGTTATGCCTGTCTGACGGAGCACATCACGTATCATAGTCATTGCCAGTTCGTGTGCGCTCATCCTGTAACTTTTCAGATAACCGGTTGCATCAATGAAGACCTCATCGATGGAATAGACGTGAATGTCTTCCGGCGCTATATATTTAAGGTATATGTCGTAGATGCGGTTGCTGTACTGAAGGTAATAGGACATGCGGGGTGGGGCGGCAATGTAATCAACTTCCCATTCCGGATGGGCTTTCAGCTCTGCGTCGGATGTGGACTTTCCGGTCTGATGGTATCCGGGAACCTTGAGCCTGCGGCCGTTATTGACCTGCCGCAAGCGCTGTATGACTTCGAACAGACGTGCACGCCCGCTGATGCCGTAGGCTTTCAGCGATGGGGTGACAGCCAGACAGATGGTCTTCTCCGTGCGGCTTGTATCTGCCACCACGAGATTTGTGTCGAGCGGATCCAGTCCGCGCTCCACGCATTCGACCGAGGCGAAGAAAGACTTCAGGTCAATGGCTATATATGTACGTTCCGTAGTTTGCATTATGACATTTGTCGGCGTAGGGATGCTAAGTTACGGGATTTTCCTTACTTTCGCATAGGAATATCGGTTGGAAATATGACATTGCAGGAATATCTCAATACAAAGGACCGCTTTGCGGCGAATAACGGAATGAGGCTCGTTGAGGTGAAACAAGGCTCTGCTGTAGCGGAAATGACTGTGGAGGAACGCCATCTGAACGGCGCCGGCATCTGCCAGGGTGGCGCACTGTTCACATTCGCAGACCTTGCCATAGCTGCCGCAATGAACAGTCAGGGCAATGTCACTGTCGGTCTGGAGAATGCTATGACATTTCATCACCCTGCCCGTCAGGGTGAACATCTTACGGCAAAAGCTTCAGTCTCGTGCGACCACGGTAAGATACCGTTCTGCCGTGTGGAAATTTTCAATGGCAGCGGGGAACTTCTGGCCAGTGGCACCTCCCTGGGCTACCGCAAGGCCAACCGCTTCGACTTCGATTCGCTGATGTAGCGCGATTTGTTATGCAGTGAGTTCGCGTACGGCTTTCACGTTGCTGAGGAACTGTTTGGCGATGACGCGGATTACGGTGTAGGCGGGGATGGCGGCAAGCATTCCTGCCATACCGCCTATCTGGCCGGCAATCAGAAATACTATGAATATCTCCAGAGGGTGCACCTTGACGCTGTTTGAGTAGATGACTGGCTGATATACGTAATTGTCAATCAGTTGGGTAAAGGTAAATATGGCGGCGAGAATCAGTATGAACGGCAGCAGACCTACGGCGAGGCCGAAGGAGGTGGCGCAGACGTACTTGATTATCAGCGACAGTGTCACGCCTATTACGCCTCCCAGCAGGGGGCCGATGTAGGGGACGATGTTCAGTATGCCGGTCATGAAGGCTATGCCGATGGAGTAGTGGAATCCCATACGGGCGATGAGCAGCAGACCGAGGAAATTGATGAGTGAAACTCCAAGTACCTCGATGGCGAGCCCTACGAAATAGCGCGATATCAGCGTGCCGCATTCGTTAAGTGATGCTCTGGCCTTATCGCTGTATTTGTCGGGCAAGACGGATGTGACCAGCGATGTCATCATTCCCGGATTCTTGATGAAGAAGAACGAGATGAACACCACGGCGAAAATTGTCACGCCGAGTCTTGCGACAAATGATGTCACGGATCCGACTACCGATGAGAATGTACCTGCATCGAACAGACCTTGAAGCTCTTCCAGCACTACGGACTCGATTCTGAAGTCCTGTCCGACATTGGGGAAGTGGGTCACTGTCCACTCATTGATTTGGGCCAGAGGTACAGCTATGGCCTGTGTCATATTGTTGATGTTGGCTGTGGAAATGTCCTGTATGACACTGCGTACAAACGGTACGATGGTGATGACTGTGCCTGTCAGAATGACGAAGACGGCGACAATTGACACTATTGCGCCTAACCATTTGGGGCAGTAGTGCGATTTTATGTGGATCTTGCAGACAAGTCTGCATATCGGGATGGCCAGCAGCGCCTTTACGGCTGCAAGAATGATGTACATGAGCACATTTCTCAAATACCAGCATATTGCGCTCACGATGGCTACGGTTATCAGAATGATGATGTATCGTGCCAGTTTCTCTCTGTATGTCGTTTCCATTTTATTATTCTCTCCAGATAGTCCTGTATAGATTGCAACCTATGAAGTTGCCGATAACGATGCTGACGTAGAATATCAGTGTACTGGGCAGGTGGTCGCTGTAGAACGACACCGGTACGCACAGATAGTAGAATACATCGGCGATGCAGTGCGGAAAGCCGCAGGTTATGAACATCGGCACTCCGAACAGAAGCGGCAGGTATTGACCCTTGCGTCCGAATGTCACCGCAGTAGTCATGATGAAGCCACAGCCGATGGCGAGTACGCCTCCGCGCAGAGGCCCCATTGCCAGACGGCTCTCAAGAATCTTCTGGGCGGTTTCCTGGAGCGGCATAGGGGAACAGCGCGCTATCATAGACACTGCCAGACATCCTATTATATTGCCTAGTAGAATGCGCAGAAGATTGCCGGTTTCGCCTTTACTGATGAACCCTGCGGTACCGGTATAGAGCTTCAGCCCATAGTGTACCACTGCCAGCAAGCCGAATGCGAACAGCACTGCACCTATGATGCTTTTTTCGGCCAGATAGCCGAATCCCGCTATTCCTATGCATACTCCGGCCAGAAACGCGGAGCGATATATCTTCATTTTCATTCCATTGCTGTTAATTCCGATATGCAAAGGTAACGCATACTAGGGAATAAATGACTACCTTTACACGCTTTTGATGAGAATACTTACGGAATGAAGAAAAAATATCAGAATATATTTTGGGCTCTGGGACTGGTGGCGATAGCAGTGATGTTGCTGACTTTCGACATTGACTATCGCGAGTTGTGGGAGAATATCAGAAATGCAGGGTGGTGGTTCGTGGCGATAATGGTATTGTGGATGATTATATATCTCCTCAATAATCTCTCCTGGCTGTCATTGCTTGATTTGAGAGCTACCAACGGAGCGCATGCGCCCAAGGTCGGATTCTGGCAGATGTACAAATACACCATCTCCGGATTCGCGCTGAATGATGCCACTCCTTGCGGACTTATGGGAGGAGAACCTTATAGGATAATGGAACTTACGCCGCTTGTGGGTGGAGTAAGGGCTACATCGTCCGTGGTTGCCTATACTATGATGCACGTGCTGTGCCATATCTCGTTCTGGCTATGCTCCGCGATAGTATTTCTCATCTTCTATGATGTGGAGGGCTGGATAACAGGCTTCTGCATTGCCACGATAATAGTATGTTCCTGTCTGGTTTATCTGTTTATGATAGGTTACAGGAAAGGTATAGCGGACAAACTGATGCGGCTGCTGTGCAAGCTGCCGTTGTTGGGGAAGAAAATTACCGTATTCTACGAGAAGCACGCCGATGCGTTCGTACGTGCCGACAAGCAGATAGCATCGCTCCACGGAGAGCGGCGTATGGCGTTCATCAAATCGTTTGCGTATGAGTTTGCGTCACGCTGCCTTACCGGAGTTGAAATTTATCTGATAATGCTGTCCATTCATTCGGATGCAACGCTTCTGGACAGCATAATGATAATAGCTTTCACCTCGCTGCTGTCAAACCTGTGCTTCTTTATGCCGATGCAGCTGGGTGCAAGGGAGGGTGGATTCGCGCTGGCGATAGCAGGGCTGTCAATGACAAGCAGCGTGGGTGCTTTCGTGGCTATTATATGCAGAGTCAGGGAGCTCCTGTGGATAGTGATAGGCGTACTGCTTATAAAAGTCCGTTGCCGCAAGCCGGATGCTACTGCTCCGGTATGACAGCGAAGAGCTCAAGGTCGGAGTCGCTGTCGTTGATCAGACTGTGGGTGTGTCCCTTCGGACAATAATGGCATTGTCCTTCCGCTATATCAAATTCGCTTCCGTCATAGATAATGTGACCTCTCCCCTTCAGAATCATCATAATTTCGCTGTTGCTCTGATGGGTATGACTCCCGATGCTTGAGCCTGGCTCCAGTTTCAGTCTTATCACCTTGTTCAACCCGTCAGAGAAGGCCTTTGTGATTACAGACTTGCAGCCTCCCTTGAAGTTCGGGTTGATTGTCCCGTTTATACCGTTAAAATCAATCAGCATATTGATTATGTATTATCTGTCATTGCGCAAAGTTACGGAATTTTAATAATTTTGTGCGTAATAAATCCCGTATTACGGAAACAAGAGTTAACAAGTGTAAGCATGGAAAAGTCCAAAGTGTATTTCTCCGATTTCCACACCAAGGCGTTGGGAGACGGTATTCCGAAAAAACTGTATAAACTGGTCAAGGCCGCAGGTATATGCGACATTGATATGAACGGCAAGTTCGTTGCCATCAAGACCCATTTCGGCGAGCTCGGCAATCTTGGCTTCCTTCGCCCGAATTATGACCGTGTGCTGGTCGATATAGTCAAGGAAATGGGTGGCAAGCCTTTCCTCGTTGACTGCAACACATTGTACGTGGGCTCGCGCAAGAATGCAATAGAGCATCTCTATTGTGCGTGGGAGAATGGATTTACACCTATGACTGTAGGCTGTCCGCTGATAATCGCCGACGGTTTGAAGGGTACTGACGATGTAGCTGTTCCGGTAAAGGGCGGTGAATATATAAAGGAGGCTTTGATAGGCCGCGCCATAATGGATGCCGATATAATCATTACGCTGTCGCATTTCAAGGGACACGAGAATGTCGGTTTCGGCGGATGCATCAAGAATGTCGGAATGGGTTGCGCTTCACGTGCAGGTAAGATGGTGCAGCACAATAGCGGCAAGCCTCAGATTGATCCCGATTTGTGCCGCGGATGCCGTCTTTGCCAGAAGGCTTGTGCCAGCGATGCCCTTGTATTCGATGGGAAGGCACGCAAGATGACCGTAGATCTTGATAAATGTGTAGGTTGCGGACGATGCATAGGTGCTTGCAATTTTGATGCCGTGGCATTTATGGATTACAATGCCAATGACCTGCTGTGCCGCCGTATGGCAGAGTACGCAAAGGCTGTACTTGACGGCAGACCATCATTCCACGTGTGTGTGGTACGTGATATTTCTCCGAACTGCGACTGCCATTGCGAGAACGATGTGGCGATACTCCCGGATGTAGGAATGTTCGCGTCGTATGATCCTGTGGCGCTCGACTGGGCCTGCGTGGATGCCTGTCTCAATGCTACGCCGTTACCGGGCGGTCAGCTCTATAACAATATGCATAAGCCTGGTTTCGTGGATCATCACGACCCGTTCAAGAATTCCAATCCTGAGATTGAGTGGCGCGCCTGTCTGGAACAGGCTGAAAAGATAGGGCTCGGCTCAAGGGAATACGAACTGATTAATTTCGGAGTTTAAACTGGAATCCTCCGCAGATGTGCTGCTTTTCGGCACGATGGGAAATATTGGTCCTGTCGTGCGTGATGCGCTTGCATCGCACGGACTGTCCGTCAGACTCGTGGATTTTCCGCAGAATACATTGCGCGATGAGGCCGGTTACAGGCGGGAGTTGCGTAAGGTTCTGGAACAATGCCGGGTCAGGTGCATTATGCCGATAGGTGACCAAAGGGCACTTGCCGGAATGAGGACCGAACTGCCGGCAGATGTTGCCGTGCCTGTGGAAGATGTTGAAAAACTCTCGTTGCTTGATGACAAAGTCAGATGCTCTGAGCTTGCCGGGAAACTTGGAATACCGCAGCCTGTCATCTACCGTGATATTGGCGATGTAAGGACTTTTCCGGTGATATTCAAGCGTGCGTCATCTTTTGGCGGCTCTGGCGTATATAGGCCTGGAAGCTGTGAGGCATTGCAGAAACTGATGGTTCACGAACCCGGGGGAAGGTTCCTGATTGAGGAACTGATAGATGGCGATGATTACAGCGTCGATGTGGTGCGCTGGTATGGCGTAACACGTATGGGATGTTACAGGACGTTGTCGCAGAGAGGACACGGACCGTCTGTGGAACGTATGTGCGTGTTGTATCCCCAACTTGGTGAACTGGCTTTGCGTATTCTTGAGCATATTGATTACAACGGCGTATGCGGACTGGATTTCCGCGTAGATCGTGACGGTAATCCTTTTTTCCTGGAATGTAATCCCCGGTTTACAGGTGGTATAGAGACCCAGATAGAGTATGGTTTTGACATTCCCTATATTCTATACCAGTGTATATATAATAATATTCATTAACTTTGTCACTGTAAATTTCAGTTCCAGCCGTTTCCGGCTGGGTCATTTAGTGATTTGCAAAATATAAATGATTGACTTTAAAGGCGTACACAAGACCTATCCGGGTGCGGAGCCATTGCATGTATTGAAAGGCATAGACCTTCATATCGACGAGAGTGAGCTTGTGAGTATCATGGGCGCGTCGGGGTCCGGAAAATCCACAATCCTGAACATAATGGGCATAATTGACTCGTATGATGAGGGCGAGTATCATCTGGCGGGTCATCTTATCAAGGGCCAGAGCCGTATGGAGCAGTCGCGGCTCAGAAATGAACTGATAGGATTCATCTTCCAACGCTATAATCTGATTTCCTTTAAGAACGCGATGGAGAATGTGGCGCTTCCGCTTTACTACAGGGGTGTGGGGCAGAAAGAGCGCAACAGCATTGCTATGAGCTATCTGGAGCGTGTGGGTCTGGCATCGCACTGGGATCATCTTCCGAGCCAGTTGTCAGGAGGACAGCAGCAGCGTGTGGCCATTGCCCGGGCATTGGCTATGCATCCCAAGATAATACTTGCCGATGAGCCTACAGGAGCATTGGACAGCGCTACCACGCAGGATGTGATGAACCTGCTCAAGGATGTCAATAAGAACGAGAAACTTACAATGGTAATAGTCACTCACGAACTTTCAATCGCCGAACAGACACAGCGCAGGATACGTCTGAGTGACGGCAGGATAATAGACGATATAAGGTCATGAAAGAGATGTTTGCTGAGGTGTTCGCCTCCATCAGGATGAACAAGCAGCGCAGCATTCTTGCAGGCGTGTCAACGGCGTGGGGTATCTTCATGCTGATTGTTCTGGTCGGTGTCGGCCAGGGCCTGATACGCGGCATATCCTCGAATTATGACTATATGAGTTACAATATCCTGCACATAAGGCCGGGTACTACCGCGATGCCATTTATGGGACGTCAGGAGGGACGTAAGATCAATCTTGACGAAAATGATGCCGTATTTCTGAAGAGCCAGTTCCCGGATGTTGTGTCCAGGGTCATTCCTATGGTCAATAAAGAGATGTATGCCTCAAAAGGCCGCTACAGCACTCAACTTCAAGTGTGGGGTGTGGCTCCGGGATTTATGAATGCAATGTATATCCAGGTGAAGTACGGGCGTGATATAAATGATCTGGACTTATTGAACCATCGTAAGGTGTGTCTGCTCTCCACCCGCCTGTCATCGCTTCTGCTGTCAACGAAAGGTCCTGATGCCTTGGGACAGTATGTGGAACTTGGTGGCGTGCCGTTTATGGTAGTGGGAATATATGAACCGGTACGCAGCTTTATCCTGGTGAACGATGCGTTTGTACCGCAGCCTACAGCAACCTTCCTGTGGGAACCGTCAGGTAATTACGATGAACTTTGTCTTTTCCTTGACGGATTGGAAACGAAGGAGGCTAACGAGGAGTTCAATATGGAATTGTATGACGCTATGGGCAGATATAAGAGCTTTGACAGCTCGGATATGGCTGCTCTCAACATAGAGGAGAATATGGACTTCTTCCTGCTTGTCAGAGGCCTGCTCGGTACGGTGTCAATAGT
Source organism: Bacteroidaceae bacterium (assembly GCA_045600825.1). Classification (GTDB taxonomy): domain Bacteria; phylum Bacteroidota; class Bacteroidia; order Bacteroidales; family Bacteroidaceae; genus Colenecus. The sequence continues at coordinate 18,792 of JAZRYP010000018.1, read as the reverse complement.
GATATGGATAATAGGTCTGCTCGCTCTGGTGTCGGGTATAGTCGGTGTCGGAAACATTATGTTCATGTCCGTCAAGGACAGGACATTCGAGCTTGGCTTGCGCCGTGTGCTTGGCGCATCGGATTTCTCCATTATGAGTCTGGTGTTGCTGGAGGCCATAATAACAATGCTGATTTTCGGTTATGTAGGTATGATGGCAGGCATAGGCGTGATGCGCCTGGTGTCCATTATGACTGCGGATATGGGCAACTCGGCATACAATGTGTTCGGCAGTATGGATGTGGAGATATCAATGGTCCTTGCTGCCAATGTTGTGTTGGTCATTGGTGGTCTGATAGCCGGATGGACTCCGGCGAGACAGGCCATTCGAATGGAACTTACGGAGGCATTGAATTCTTAGTATTATGTTCAACAGGGATTTCTGGGCAGAGATTTGGCACACCATCAGCCAGCAGAAGACAAGAAGCCTTCTGACAGCCTTCGGTGTATTCTGGGGAACATTTATGCTGGTCGGTGTGGTCGGCGCGTTCAGCGGTCTGAACCACGGTTTCATGGGCCTGTTCAGCACTACGGATTATGAGACGCTTCTGTTCAGCCCGAAACTGACTACACTCCCGTATCACGGTATGTCGAACAGCCGTATGTGGAGCATTTACTACGATGATTTGGAGGTGATTGAGAGAAAGTTCAGCCGTAATGTACGCCAGACAGGCGGCATCAGTCTGATAAACGGTGACAAACGCCTTGTCGCGGATAATGGAAAAACCGGTTTTGCGAAAGTGCAGTGTGTAATGCCGTCGTATTTCCTGCCGATTCCGCTGGAGATGCGATATGGCCGTTTCATCAATGACATAGATATGATGCAGAAGCGCAGGATATGCGTGATAGGCGTGAACGTGGCCAACCGCCTGTATGGTGAGAATGTGGATCCCTGCGGCAAGCAGCTGCGCGTGGGCCAGTTCAGCTATACTGTGGTCGGTGTGATTCATAAGACGAACAAGGTGGTAGAGGTGGTCGATAATGAGGACGAACTCGTGCTGGTGCCATATACCACAGGCGATGCGGTATATGAACTGGAAGGGAAACTTGATGTGGCATACGCACTGATGGATATAACGTCTGATCTGGCCGGTGATGAGGATAAACTTCTGGATTTTGTTCGTGAGATGCACAATGTATCGCCTGAAGATGAACACGCTATTGAAGTGGTGAGCATGCAGGGCTATGTGCAGCAGTGGGGGGTAGTGTTCGTTGGCGTAAATGTGCTGACCTGGGTAGTTGGTGTAGGAATGCTTATAGCCGGAATATTGGGAATATTCAACATAATGCTGATATCCATCAGGGAGCGTCGTCAGGAACTTGGCATACGTCTTTCGCTCGGCAGTAACCCGCACGGGATAGTGCTGCAGGTTGTTTGCGAAAGCCTTGTCCTGACCGTGGCCGCGGGCTTTGCCGGAATGGCGGCAGGATTGGGAGTCGTGACATTTTTGCGGCGTATGGTCGAATCGGGATTTGACGGCGACGGATTTCTCGGAATACCGCAGATTCCGTTTGGCATTACGATAGGTGCGTTGATGCTGATGATTGTGGGTGGTGCTCTGGCAGGCTTTGTTCCGGCCAGGAAGGTCGTGGAACAGGAAGTGGTTGATTTATTGTCGAAACAAGAATAAATAATATATATGGAAATGAAAAAAGCGCTGAAAACTACAGCTTGGGTTCTGTTGGGCCTGTTCGTACTCTACACGTTTTATTTTCTCTGGAAGCAGGCACAACCTGTTCCTGATGTATATGAGACAGTGAAGCCTGAGGTCAGAACATTGGTGCGCAGTACCGTGGCTACCGGTAATATAGACCCGAGAAGAAGAGTCAATATCAAACCGCAGACCACAGGCATCATCACAGAACTGCTCGTACAGCCTGGCGATATGGTACGTGATGGTCAGGTGGTGGCCCGCATAAAGGTCATACCTGATATGGACAAACTGGATCAGGTCAAGTCGCATATTGAGTCCGCCAAGATTGAGCTCGATAAGGTGGAACGTGAGTCGGAGCGTACGAGACAGCTGTACAACAAGGGTGTTGTGAGCCGCGAGGAATACGAGGCAAGCGAGTCGAAGCTGGCCGTTGCAAAGGAGAATCTCCTGTCGGCTGAGTCCCAGCTTGAAGTCGTCACAACTGGCTCGTCCGAGCGTTCGGGCAATATAAACACGACCGTAGTCAAGAGCACTATGAACGGTATGGTGATGAGTGTTCCGGTGAAGGAGGGTGCTTCCGTATCGGGTACGAGTATGTTCTCCGACGGTACCACAATCTGTTCCGTAGCGGATATGGAGGATGTGCAGTTCAAGGGCAACATTGACGAGACTGAGGTCGATTTGCTTCGCGTGGGAATGCCTCTGGTACTTATTCCGGGTGCTATGCAGAATGTCAGGATACCAGCTGTGCTGGAATATGTGGCACCTGAGGGTGTTGAGCAGAATGGAGCCATGCAGTTTGAGATAAAGGCAAGCACGGAGATTCCCGAGGGTGTGACATTGCGCTCCGGATACAGTGTCAATGCAGAGATAGTTCTGGAAGAGGTACGCGATGTATTGTCTGTCGATGAAACCTGCATTGAGTTCGAGAAAGACAAGGCATACGCCTGGCGTCTGACATCGGATGTGAAGGATACCAAGCATCAGACTTGGGAACGCATTCCTGTGGAGGTCGGCGTGAGCGACGGTCTCTATATCCAGATACTCAGCGGAGTGGATGAAAACTGCCTGCTGAAAGGAAATAAGGTGAACTGATAAACAACGCGGATTATGAACATCAGAATACGTCTTGGCATAACATCGCTTCTGCTGATGTCTGCATTGTGTCTTCCGGCACAGCATAAGTGGACATTGGACGAGTGCATAGATTATGCTATGGAGCACAATATTGACATATTGCAGCGCGACTTGAACATAACCAAGCAGCAGGTTGCGCTGGAATCGTCAAAGAGTCAGCGTCTGCCGGATCTCAGCCTGCAGTTGGGTGAGCAGGTGAGTTTCGGCAACTATAATCTCGCCACCGGTTATGTGGATGATGAAGTCAAGGACGAGAACAGGGATCTGTCGTACACGACTGCACGTCTGGCCATAACGATGCCGATATTCAACGGCTTCAAGGTGAAGAATAGTGTCAAGGCCGATGAGTTCGCCCTGCAGTCCGCCACCGCGAATCTTGAGAATGCCCGCAAGGATATGAAGATAAATGTGGCGGTTTATTATCTGGAATGTCTCTACTACAAGAGTATGGCGGATGTAGCATACGCTCAGGTAGGTGTATCGAAGAAACTTCTGGAGAGGGCAACCGCACTTGTTGAGGAAGGAAAACGCCCGCGCAGCGAGCAGGCTGAGGCGGAATCGCAGTTGTCCCATGACGAGTATCTTCTGACCGATGCGAAGGGACAGGCTATGCTCGCCCTGCTGTCTCTCAGCCAGCTGCTCAATCTTGAGACCAGCGAGGACTTCGATGTGGCTGATATGGATAATGAAGGAAACATTGTACTTCCTCTGTCGCCGGAAGTCGTCTATGACGGTGTGTCAGAGACATATCCGTCTATTGTTGAGGCAAAGGCACTGATAGAGGCCAGCCGTTCCCAGGTACAGGTAGCCCGTTCAGGACTGTATCCTTCTGTAATGTTCCAGGGGTATATCGGAGCCTTTTATCCAGCTTTTTTCGGAAAGGAGATTGGAGGAGACAAGTCTAATTTCAGTTTCTTCAGAAATCTTATGAATGAGGTGGTCGGCCTGCACGTTGCGATACCTCTGATTTATAAGAGGACCCGCAGCAACATACGCAGTGCGAATCTGGATGTCAGGTACAGGGAAATGATGCTGGATGACGCGCGTCAGAATCTGCGCAAGGATATAGAGACTGCATATTACAATGCCAATGTGGCCAAAGACAAATATGAGGCTGCCGAGAAGTCTGTAATAGCCTCGCGTATAACAGTGGGCTATGAGGAGGAGAGGTATGATGCCGGCCGCAGCAATATTTTTGATTTGCAGCAGGCCCAGCAGAAGTCACTGCAGGCCCAGCAGAATGCCGTACGTGCCAAATATGAGTATCTGGTGCGCAAGCGTATCCTTGATGTCTATATGGAATAGACAGGAATTCAGCACCTTTCGAATCCGCAGTCGCTGGTCTCCAGCTCAAGTGTGGAGTGTCCGATGCCCTTTCCTGATAGTATATGCTTCGCCTCGTGGCGTATGCGTTCGCTGTCCTCAATCCTCTCTACGAGCAGGTGGGCTGTAAGAGCCGTTTCTGTAGTGCTTATTGACCAAATGTGAATGTGATGCACGTCCTTCACGCCGTCTATTGCAGACAGAGCCGATGTCACGCTGTCAATGTCAATGTCCCTCGGCGCGGCATCGATGGACAGGCGCAGACTTTCGGTGAAGAGACTCCACGATGATATCAGTATCACTCCTGCTATAACCAGTCCGATTATCGCATCGATGATATACCACCCGGTCAGTGATATCACTATGCCGGATATAAGCACTCCTACAGAGACCAGAGTGTCCGCTACCATATGCAGGAAGGCTCCGTTTGCATTGATATCGTGCTGCCTGTTGTGCATCAGCAGCATTGCCGTGGCACCGTTTATTATTATGCCTGCACCTGCAGTCCAGCTTATCACGCTGCCGTCGATTGCCTCTGGCAAGGTGAACTTGCGTATGCTCTCTATGACTATGACGGTCACGGCCACCAATAATATAATGGCGTTCAGCAGCGATATCAGTACGGACACTTTTCTGTATCCGTATGTGAGCCGACCCTTGCCGTGCGTCTTGGACATCAGGAATGCCACAAGTGCCAGAAGCAGCGAGAATACATCGCCGAGGTTGTGGCCTGCGTCCGATAATAGCCCTACGGAGTCATTCGCGAAGCCGATAGTGGCCTCGATTATGACAAACAGAAAGTTCAGAATAATGGAGAGTACGAATATTTTTCCCAGCTTGCCGTTCTGACCGATTTCAGCAGCGTGATCGTGATGATGGTCGTGATGATGATGTTCCATTGTCAGAAATTACGTCTATGTATCACGGACGGGTCAAAATGGGTTGTGTCAGCTATTCCAGTACGTGCCATTACTCCGGCCAGTGCGGCTGTCATCCTGCCAATCTCGTCCGATACCGCCTGCTCTCCGTCCTTGAGCATTGGCATCAGATGCCTTCCTACCGACACGGCTGTCGCACCGAGTGCCATAGCCTTGTATGCGTCCATACCGCTCTCAATCCCGCAATCCACGAACACAGGGATACTGCCTCCTGCGGCTTTCAATATGTCAGGCAGGACCATCAGCGGAGGGCAGGAATAATCCACCATACCGTGATGATGCGATACTACAATGCCGCTTACTCCGACAGACAGGCATTTTTCGGCGTCTTTGGCGCTCATCACCCCCTTTACTATGAAAGGTACGCTGCTCGCCTGTACGAACTCGCGTATTTCCTCTGTCGATTTAGCCTTCATCGGCAGTCCCATCACATTGTCGTACTGGCCGTTGCTCTGAAATGAGTGGTCTATGTCCATACCTACGGCAATGCAACCGCAGCTTATGGCGTGTCCAATCTTGCGGAAAACCTCGCGGCTGTCGGCATGGGGCTTGATAATCTTTATGGTCTTCGCGCCAGTGGCGGCTATGCTTTCCAGCTCGGCGTCATCGCCCATACCTACCCAATGCACGGTATTGCTGAGTGCGGCACCTTTGGCATAGATTCGCATACCGTCAGGTGCCGTATTGAACAGATGGGACAATGCGGCTGTCATTATCGGCGTAGCAAAACTGTGCCCGAACAGATTGAGCGTCGTGTCGGGAATGACGGAGTCAAGATAGCGGGTCTCGATAAGAAGTGAGTCCAGATAGTCGCGTGTTATCTTGTCGGAATTGCTGGAATACATATTATATTGGAATTATAATGAATACGAGTGCGTCCCATAGCGCGTGCGATACTACGAGAGCCGGCAACATGGAGGGCTTGAACCTGTACAGCAGTCCCCAGACGGCTCCTGCCACCAGAGCCGCCATCACCAGCATAAAGTTGAATGACCAGATATGTATCAGGGCATATACGGCCAGGGTGATGATCATTGCCTTGTCCGCACCTAACTTTCCGGACATTGTACGCTGTACGTAGCCTCGCCAGAAAAGTTCTTCTGCGGGACCGATAAGCACCAGAAGCAGTACCGCAATCAGTACGGGCGATGTGCCCTCCTTCATTCCATACACATTGTCCACCTGGGTTCTGGCAAAGCCGAACATCAGCTGTGACAGCTTGTCTCCGATGTAGAAGACCCCCCAGAGGGCGAATGCAATCAGACATCCCAGCAGGAACTGCCCGACAATTCTCTTCCAGTTCAAGTCAATCCTGAACGGTCTGGGTCTGCCAAATATCACGAAGCAGCAGAGAATCGTGGCCGATATGCTCATATTCAGCCAGAAATTGCTGACTCCCGATGTCCAGGGGCTGAACATATAGAACCATAGCAGTGCTGCCACTGCAATGCCTGTCCATAGACTTGACTGCCTGTCCATATCAGAAGAACGACTGGATAATAATGCCGACGGACAGCAGCAGGCTGAATGCCAGGTGCAGCTGTGCGGTCTTCTGGTCGAGCCCTATCATAGCCTCACGGCCTTTGCTGAAATAGCCGTAGGCGGTGCTGGCATTACTGTACGCGATAGGAGACGAAAGCAGGCTGGCAAGAGCCGCGAACGGCAGCATTCCGTTGATGCAGAATACTATTACGAAGAAATACGGCAGTACCATATATACTATGTACAGCTTTACCGACGTCTCCTCACCGATTTTCATCGGCAGGGTGCTGATACCGGAGGCCTTGTCCGTGGCTATGTCAACGGTGTTGTTGTCGTGCAGCACCGCAATCGTGAAGATACCGAGCGGCAGGGACAGTACCAGTATGTGCCAGTCAATGAAACCTGCGGCTACGAACGATGTGCCTATCACCGGAAGTATTCCGAAGCAGGTGAATACGAAAATGTCTCCCATTGCCCTGAACTTGAAGAACGAGTAGCTTGCCGCGAGCAGTGCGCCTATGCCGCCTATAATCAGAAGCTGCCAGCCGCACAGGAACGTGAGCAGCAGACCGATAGCTATTCCTGTGGCGAACAGGACCATAGAGAAACACATATATTCCTTTGGCTCAAACTGATGGAACACAAGGTTCGGTACGGCGTAGGCCTCCTCGTTATCCACACCCTTGCGGTAATCCCACCAGTCGCTCAGCAGATTGCCGGCAGCGTGAAATACCACATTTCCCACCAGAGCGAGTATGGCGCAGAGCCATCTCACATCGTAATCCTTCCACAACAGATAAGCGCAAGCCGCCACTACGGGCATTGCGGATACCGGAAAGGACCAGTACCTCGTAGCCCCAAACCATTCCTTCGATGTATGTCTCATACTGTTTGATATTAACTGTCCGCAAAGGTACTGCTTATTTCAGTTGGGGCAACTTTGGCGGACTTAAATGACACTGTATAGACATATCCGGCCTTGCTGTTGATGACGGTTTCAAAATGGACATCGTGCGCATCGGCAATAACATTCTTCAGGTCCATACTTATTCCCTGACCTGTCAGTTTCAGATAGCTTTCCTTCATTGTCCATAGTTCCGTGAATTTTTCGGCGGGAGTGGCACATTCTTTGATTCGGGCGTATTCATCGGCATTGAAGACTCTCATTGCCACAGGCTCATCGAACTGAATCTCTTCAATGTCAATGCCTACCGGCCTGTCCGATACGGCACACGCTACACCTTTGGGGCAATGGCTCATATTGAAATGAATATCTGACAGTTCCTTGAAATACGGCTTGCCATTGCTTCCGTATGAGAATTCCGGGCAATGCTGTATCCCGTATTCCGTACGCAGCATATCCTCAAGCATCAGATATGCCTTGGCGCATAGGAAACGGTCTCTGTCAAACTTGTACGACAGAGCCTTTTGACGGCGCCATCCAGGCAGCAGAGCCAGCATGTCAGGCAGTTTATCTGAAATATCCAGTTCCGGCGATATGTCAAAAACCGATACCATTATAGGTGGAGATATTGTCTTGGCAAAAATACTTGTTTATCAGGAACGGCAAGTCAGCTATTTGAGTATTTTTGTAGTACTATGTGTATGAACGATATATCTGTATGGCGCTTTCCGCTGTCGCTTGTCCTCGCACTGCTTTTTGTGACGGGCGGATTCCTGCTGTGGAGATATCTGCCTGATGGCCGGCTGCGCAGAATCCTGACAGGCAGGGCGTTGGGTGCCATTGCCATTTCGCTGCTGGCGATTATGACTGCTGTCGAGGGAACCTGGGGCATTCCGTTGCATCGCAGTCCGTTGCTCTGGGGCGCGGCAATGCTGATGATGTTCTCACTGGAGATGGCGATACCCGGCAATTTGCAGGGCGGGCGTGTCAGTTCTGCTCTTGTCAGTCACGCCGGAATGCTGCTGCTTGTGTCGGGGGCCTTCTGGGGTGCGCCCGATTTTGTTGATGCGCAGATGACAGTGACCGGTGATGAGGCTGGTAATGTTGCATACTCTGCCGATGGGAGGGCTGTTACGCTACCTTTCAACATCAGGCTTGAAAATTTCACGATAGATTTCTATGATGACGGGATCAGCCCGAAGCAATACGTCAGTACGCTGGATATTGACGGACGTCAGCTTGTGACATCTGTCAACCATCCGTGCCGCTACAGGGGATACCGCATCTATCAGTATGGATACGATAGTGAGAATGGGGAATATGCAGTGCTGAAACTTGTCCGCGATCCCTGGCTGACTATGGTATATGCGGGTATGCTCCTTTTGGCAACAGGTGCGTTTATGAGGCTGAGACTTGACTGGAATAGCCGTTGGCTGGGTATAGCGCTTGTCGTAACGGCCGTGCTGTTCACTGCCATATCCGTAGCGCGTATCAACTTCGGGACACTTGTGCCTGCTCTCCGCAGCTGGTGGTTCGTTCCGCATCTGGTGATGTATATGATTGCCTACTCGTCGCTGGCTCTTGCGCTGATATCCGGTGTGCTTTCTTTGTCGCTGGTACATTCGGAACGCTTCGGCACGCGTGCGGAGCGTTTTGGCGTGCTGTCCTGCAAACTGTCTGACACCGCATCGTCATTGCTTCTGCTCGGGATGCTTTGCGGCGCGGTGTGGGCGAAACAGGCGTGGGGCGACTGGTGGACCTGGGACACCAAGGAGTGCTGGGCCGCAGTCACCTGGCTTGCCACGCTCATGGGGCAGCATATTCCTTCCAGAAACAGGAATGTGACTGTGTTCGTATTCATCGTAATATCATTCATAGCCATGCAGGTGGCGTGGTACGGCGTTGACATTCTGCCGGCTGCCGATGCCAGCCTGCATACTTATAGGTAAGCCTGATATGGAAAATAGTTCTCTGATAGATTGTAACGGCATTCATATAGTCAATCTGTATGGTAACTGGCATCAGATGGGCCGTCAGTATGGCAGTCTGGTGAAAGACTATATAGGTAATGTGCTGGACTATGTTGATGCCAGACTTGGCGGTGATGCGGAGCGTGTGGCATCTGCCAATGAGATTGCCGACAACCTGTACAAGTATAATATGGACTATGTCCGTGATTTCTTCGCCGGTATGGCCGGGACATCGGGAATCAGTCTGCAACGCCTGAAGCTGTGCAATGCTGTCGAGTATGTGGAGGGCTGTTTCCTCTGCTCGGCAATGGCGGCGTGGGGCAGTTATACCGTGGACGGCAGTCTTGTGTTCGGGCGCAACTACGATGCAGTCAGCTACAGGGAGATTGACAGGGATATACTGGTCACCGTGTATCATCCGGACAATGCCCAGGCCATGGCTACGATAGGCTATGCCGGCGAGATATATTGTGTGAACGGCATCAATGAAAAAGGTATATTCGTGGAACTGAACAACGGTATGCCGTCGGCCGGCTGGGATATACACTGGGATATGCGGCCGGGTACATCCGAACTGTTCGATATGCTGCTCAAGGCCGGGTCGCTTGATGATGTTGACCGTTTCTTCCATAATACGCGCAGTTTCGCATCATTTATAATAGGTGTGGCCGACAGGAACGGGGCACGTTCGTACGAGTGGTGCTACGATGGGGTGAAGGTGGGAGATAGTACGCCCCCCGAAGGCCTGATGATGAGAACCAACCATTATGTGAATCCGCAGTGGACGTACAGCATACCTTCTGATACGGACAGTTGGAATTCCATCACGCGCCTGTCCAATATGGCTGCGCTGGCCGGGAGATACAAGGGACGCATTGACGTTCCTCTGATGAAGTCCATTATGTCAACCTCCATAGCCGACGGCGGACCGTGCCATAACCTGACACGCTATCAGATTGTCGCCGTACCGGAGAAACTTACGCTCCATATCTATCTGCCGTACCGTGCGGAGTGGGTGGAACTGAATATGTCAGATTATATATTTACGAAAACAAATAATTCCGAGCAATGAAGAGAATGTTTTTAAATCAGGCAACGTTGCCGCTTGTGTTGGCATTGGTTCTGTCTGGCAGTATGTCTGCCCAGGACAAGCCTTATATGCAGAATCTTCCGTACTATGTGGAGAATCTGGAAATCTTCGATGCCTACAGAGCATATCCCTCAGGCTACGAGAGAACCATCGTGATAAACCTGCTCCGCTGAATGGTCCAAGGGAATAGATAATTGATTCTTAAGTACAGCAAGCCCGGATTGCATCCGCATCCGGGCTTGCTGTTTAAGTTCTCTTACTTTCAGTCTGATTTTGCCTGGGGAGAATCGGGGTCTATCATCATCAGCTCTATCTTGTTGCCGTCGGGGTCGGCAATCCAGGCCTGCCAGTTCCTGTCGGCCGATGTCTTGGGTTCCTGGACTATTCCGATGCCGGATGACCTGAAGCGCTCCACATCTTCCAGCAGATTGTCAGTCTCAAGGCACAGATGGTTGAAGCCGCGGGAGTTCCAGCCTTTGTTCGGGTTCTCGCCCTCGCCGTTCGGAATAAGTTCCAGATATACGCCGTCCGCTATGCGCACATAGTGCAGCCAAGGTTGGCCCTCGTCATTGTCCTGGATACCGATCAGTTTGAGGCCCAGCCTGCCACAATAGAAATCAAGTGATGCCTCAATGTCCTTGCAGACAAAGCAGACGTGCCCCAGGCCCACATAGCCGTTACGGCCGAAACTATACGGTGCTTCGTTGCTTTTCATCTGCACCGATTCGGGAACATACTCCTGCAGTTCAATGCCGTTGCCGTCCGGATCGTACAGCCATTTGTTCTTATTCAGACTCTTTTCAATGTCGGGCTCAGGTGAGTCGATATATCCTTTGTCGTAAATCTCCTGCAGTGTTTTGCGTATGTCTCCGACTGTGACGCACAAGTGGTTGTAGCCGGTCTTCCTGAAATCGAGCGCATAGTCGCGGTCGTTCTGTCCGCCATAGAACAGCTCCAGGAAATGTCCCTTGCATATTTTCAGATAGACAATCCACGGATCACCGTTCTCGTGATGAAGTTCAAACTCCTTCTTCCACCCGAAAACTTTTTCGAAGAACTCCAAGCTCCTGTCCATATCCAATGGATTCAGGGCTACGTGTGCAATGTCCCGGACCATTATGTTACTTGATGGCTTCTACAAGTTGGTCGCAGATGGCTTTCATACCATTTACGGATGGGTGTCCGTTCTGTTTCTCGATGTCGTGGAGCTCAATAAGCTGTACTTCACAGTGCTTGCAGACCTCGCGGAATGACTCATTGACTTCTTCCTTCAGCTCGGAGTTCAGAATGGCATAGACGGTTGCTTTCGGGTAGATTCTCTTGAGCGCGTCGAGCGTATATGCCAATGCCGGACGGAGAGTGTTGCAGTCCTCCTTTGATATGTCGGAATACTTGTATTCGCCGAGCGGAACATTTGCCCAGGCATCGTTGGTGCCACCGAACACGAAGATGATGTCGGGATCGCCGAGCTTCCACAGACGGGAGTTGAATGACGAGTTGGCAACGTTTCTGCGGAAATATCCGGTATTGCAGATGGTTGTACCACCCCAGGAGTCGTTCACTTCGAGAGTATAGCCCATAGCCTCATTGTACAGGCTCCACCAGGTTTGGCTCACCTCCTTGACATCGTTGTTTGCATCAGGGTAGAACGGTGCATAGCCATCTGGGTTGGCACCTTTGAATGTTGAATACGAGTCTCCGAGAATGGAAACCTTCTTTGTCTGTGCATTTGCCACACCGGCAATCATAGCCGCTGCGAGGACGATGGTGATAATCTTTTTCATAATTCAGTTCTTTGTCCGCAAACTTATATAAAAAAAACGTGCCTTTCCACTCATTTGCCCCTGAAGTTATGCGTTTTACACGTATGTTTGTCGCTGCCATTGTCGTGACGTCCCATAATGTATTTTTTGCAGATATGGGTTCTATCATAGTTTTTGTATATTTTTACAATAAATTTCATTTATGATGGATAGTTGTTCTTTTGATTTTGACCGGATAATAGACCGGAAAGGAACCGGTTCTGTGAAATATGAAAAGGTCTGCGAGTGTTGCGGGGCAGATAATATAATGCCGATGTGGGTGGCTGATATGGACTTTGCCACTCCTCCTTTCGTGATGCGCGCATTGGAGAAATGTCTGTCGCACAGGATATTGGGCTACACCTGCGCTTGTGATTCGTATTATGAAAGTATAGTCAACTGGTGTCGCGGCCATTATGACTGGAATATCAGTAAGGAACAGATAAATTACATACCAGGTGTCGTGTCTGGCATATTTCTGGCAGTACAGTGCCTGACTGAGAAATCGGACAGAATCCTTATACAGGATCCTGTATATCATCCTTTCCATATCGTCCCTGAAACTGCAGGCAGGGTGGTTGTGCGCAACAGTCTTGTCAGGACAGACGATGGCTTTGACATGGATCCGGATGCATTGCGTCGTGACCTTGAGGGCTGTAAGCTTATGATTCTGTGCAACCCTCACAATCCGGTCGGTATATGCTGGAGCCGTGACGTATTGATTAAGGTGGCGGAAATCTGCTATGAGCTGGGCGTGACAGTAGTAAGCGACGAGATACATTGCGATATGGTGCTCGATGGCCGTAAGCATATACCATTTGCCTGTGTAAGTGAAAAGGCCCGTGAGATTGCCATTACGCTGCAGTCTCCGTCAAAGTCGTTCAATATGCCCGGTGTCGTGTGCGCGCAAATGATAATCCAGAACGATGCCTTAAGGGAAAAAATGTTCAATTACATACACGGCAGCGATATGGATATGGGCAACGCCTTTGCATTTGAATGCGCATCTGCGTGCTATACTGCGGAAGGTGATGAATGGCGCAAAGCTATGCTGGAATATATTTCCGGCAATGTGCAGGCCTTGAAGGAGGAACTTCAGCCTGTCAGCGACAAGATTAAGGTCATCGACCCAAAGGCATCGTTCCTTGTCTTCCTGGATTGTCGTGCCTTAGGGCTCGCCGAAGGTTGCGCTTACCAGAGATTCTTTGCGGAAAAGTGCAGGATAGGGGTCAATCCCGGTGATATGTTCGGCCCGGGCGGATTAGGCTATATGCGTATCAATATTGCCTGTCCGCGTAGTCTGGTCAGGGAGGCTGCCAACCGGATTGTTGCTGCTGTCAGGTCCTTGAATGACTGACGGGCTACCGTCATTCCGGCGGTGTTGTCTATCCCACAATCCTGCTTATAATCTTCCCGCTCTTCGGCAGGAAGAAACCGGCGACAGGACCGACCAGGAAGAGGCAGATTACCGTACCGAGGCCTACAACACCGCCGAGCAGCCATCCGCAGATAAGGAAACAGGCATCTACAATCATACGGATAATTGAGAATTTCTTCTTCAGCTTGTCGCTTATTACCACACCTACAAGATCGTTGGGGCCTGTTCCTGCATCCGATTTTATCACTATTGACATGCCGAGGGCAAGAATTATGCATCCTATCACATTGCTGATGATTCTTACCGCCATCGTGCTGTCCGTGGTGATGATGGAGGACAGTATCATATTGAACATGTCAATGATGGGGCCGCCGCAGAACATGCAGATGACAGTACCTATCTTGATGTAGGAACGGTCAACGAACAGCAGCACTATGATAATCAGTATGCTGACAGCCATATGGGTGTTGCCGTGGGTAACAATCGGAGAATCTATAAAACCGGCAATCGTTCTGCTCAACCCTTGAATCATCACATTGAACGGATCTGAACCGAGGTCCGCGAGCAGGAACAGCGACACCCCGAAGTGCGCTATGATCAATCCCGCAAACAGAATCAGTACTCGAATTAAAGTAGTTTTTATACAACCTCGCTTTTAAATCCACTGTTTGGTTCTGACTGACTTTGTGATGTCAGTTTGCCGGCCATTGCAGATAAATCCTTTTGGACTTTATTGGGCAAAGTTAACGTTTTTGTCCTCTGTCCTATAATACTGAATGTATAAAATTAATCCGAAAATCCCAATGGTAAAACAAGATGATGCTGTGAAATAGTGACATTGGAATGCCTGAGTTGGCTGGAAAAAAAGTAATATTGCAAAGCAAATAACCGATGAACTACGAACTCCTGATAACTCTGATTCTGCTGGTCATCTGCTGGATTATTCTGACGGTGGCCGATCTTACTGTGGCTGGGCTGGTGGCGCTTCTGGGTGGAATCAGGTTCAGAACCGTGTTCCTGTGGGGACTTCTGTCCTTGTGCATTCCAGTAGTTCTGATGGCGTATGGGACGCTGGTGGAGCGGAACTGGTATCAGGTGAAACGGGTGGAGGTTGAATCACAGTCGGTACCGGAAGGGTTCGATGGGTTCACCATTGCTCAGATATCGGATATTCATTTGCGGTCATACGCCAACAGACCGCAGTCGCTTCGGAAGGCTGTCGATAGAATAAACTCGCTCAATCCTGACATTGTGTGTTTTACGGGTGACTTGGTGTCGCTGGAAGTATCGGAACTGGACGGGTTTGAGGATATTCTGAAAGGCATCAAGGCTCCGGTGTACGCCGTGATGGGCAACCACGACTATCTGATTTACTCTGGAAAAGGGAAGGGGAGCGCACCTGGTATTGACGCTCAGGTTGAGGCGTTGGAAAGCAGGGAGAAAGCGTTGGGCTGGAATCTGCTGCTGAACGAAAACCGCATCATCGTGCGTGGGGATGACAGTCTGGCGGTCATTGGCGTGGAGAACACATCGGCGTCAAGCCATTTTCCGTCACACGGCAATCTGCAGCGGGCTATGGAGGGGACCGATGGGTGCTTTCGCGTGCTGCTGAGCCATGATTCTACGCACTGGGACCTTGAAGTGAAGGGCAGGGACATTCCATTGACGTTGTCCGGCCATACGCACGCCATTCAGTTCTCGCTGTTTGGCTGGTGTCCAAGCCGGTACCTTTTCAAGCAGTACCGTGGGCTGTATGTCAATGGCGGGCAGATGCTCTACGTGAACATCGGACTGGGTGAGACCATCTTTCCCGCCCGTATCGGCACTCGCCCGGAAATCACGCTGATAACACTTTTCCACACATAATACGTATCTTTGCTTTCGTTACTTACCACAAATTATCCGAAATATGAAACATCTGATTACAGCCCTTGCGGCAACAGCAATTATGACAGCATGTGCTAACGAACAGAAAATTCTTGTCCTGTACTATTCACAGACAGGTGCGACCAAATCGGTCGCCGAATCATTCAGCACCCAGCTTGGTGCCGACATCTGCAGCTTCGATGTAGAGGAGGTCTATGACGGTGACTTTAACCAGACTATTGTACGTTGCCAGCAGGAGCAGGCATCCGGCTTCATTCCCACACTGAAAGCCCTTGACAAAAAGGTTGATGACTATGACGTGATATTTTTAGGTTATCCGGTATGGTTCGGCACATACGCATCTCCAGTGGCTGCTCTGCTTCAGAATGAGCAGTTCGAGGGCAAGACGATTGTCCCGTTCTGCACTTTCGGCAGCGGTGGACTGAACACAAGTTCTGACGACCTGAAGAAAGCCCTGCCAAATGCCATAATAGCCGAAGGATATGGTGTGCGCACTGCCCGCGTAGCCAAGGCCCCAGCCGAAATCACCCGTTTCCTTACCGCCAACGGCTATATGGACGGCGAAACCATTGACCTGCCCGATTATTCACAGCAGCAGCCTGTAACCGAAGCCGAAACAGCTATCTTTGACCAGGCCTGCAGCGACTATCAGTTCCCGTTAGGCATCCCTCAAACCTGCGGCAGCCGCGAAACCCCGTGGGGTACCGAATATCTCTTCAATGTTGCGAACGGCACCACAATTTACGTTACCGTTGCTGATGGTCAGGCGGAGTTCACGCAGGTGGTCAGATAGTGTCTGGCGATGACACAGGTTCGGAATGAAGTCGCCGGAATGTGTTGGCGACATTTCTTTACTTGGAGATTCATTGTTCGTCACCCTAATTATAGCTCAGATTCCGTTATTCAAAGTAACATATAATCCCCGCAGAATTGAGTATGAAACAATAAACCCGTAGATTTTCACCTACGGGTTCCTTATGTCCTAAAGATTTTCTACCTCTTCAAGGGTCAGTCCAGTACATTGTGATATGATATCAGGCGCAACACCGGCCGCTTTGAACTTGGTTGCGTCTTCAATGGCTTTTTTCTGGCGTCCTATTTTTTCGCCTTCCTCACGACCCTCTTTGAGGCCCTCTTCGCGACCAACGGTACGCCCAAGTTCATTCCCCTTGTCGATAGCGGCCTCAAGTTCAGCTGCGCGGTCAAGTTCGGCATGGAACTTGGCCAGGTAGTCCATCTGTTCTTCGTACGTCATGGCGGTAAAGTTAGAGATATCAAACAGCTTTTCCAAACCTTTATCGTGAAATTCTTCGGGAACGGATTTCAGCGACCCCATATTTCGCAGCAGCCATATTATCCTGTCGGCCAGACTGTTCAGGTCAGAAATCCCCTTTCTGAACTTGGGCAGTTCCACTGTCACGAAGTGCACATTGTCCGTCAGGGTCTTGCTGATGTCGCTGTCATTGCGTAAGCAGAAGGTGTTGATGACGCTGTCCGTCGTCCTGCCACCTCCCATGCTGAAATCCATGATGGCAACGATGTACAGCGGTGTCAGCAGATATTTTCTGTCACCGCCCCGCACCTGCTCCCGAATGGGATAAGTCGAATAATATACCAGGCGGTCATTGAAATTCTTCTTCTCGGCCAGCTGCATCTCGATGACTACGGTCTCTCCGTCTTCAGTCGTGGCCCTGATGTCGAATACGGTCTTCTTGTCGTCCGGGCTGTCGCCCACGTTCTCCTGATTGCCGAGCATCAGCGTACTGACGTGCAGATCCGGCAGGATGCTGTCAATGAGCATCTTGAGCAATTCCTCGTTGCCGGGTGTCCCGAATACGCGCTTGAACGCGTAATCCACCCGCAGGTCGATAAATTTGATGTCCTCATCACCCGGATTAATCACTGCCGCAGCAGGTGCGGAAATTTCTTCTTCTGATTTTTTCATAACCAATTAGATTTGATGTGTTTATAAAAATGTTCATGGCATACCAATTCATCAGATGCTGTGATTCATGGCTTACCTATGGCAAAGATAGGCAAAGTATTTGTACATCATCTCATATTCAATATTTGTTTGAAGACCTTTTCCCGGACAGGGAGAACCGTGTGTGACGGAAACAGATAAATAATCCCGGCCACCATGACGGCAGCCGGGAGATTTGATGAGGTTTATTTAAGTATTTCCGGCTTTGAATATTCTCTTTCCGCGAGTTTGGAGTCAAGCTCGAGGATGGTGCCGAAATCATTCCCGGCCCTGGAGAAGTCATCAACAAGGTCGTTCGCATTCTCCTCTTCTTCCACCTGCTCGTCAACAAACCACTGCAAGCGGCTGAGAGTGGCGAAGTCTCCTTCATTCATGGCCATGCGCACGAGTTCGTTGATCATTTCAGTGACTTCCTTCTCGTGCTTTAGGGTTTGCTTGAACATATCCAGCGGGTTCTTCCATTCGCTATCGACCTTGTCAATCGGTAACAGAATTACTTTTGCTCCGCTTGAGTTCATGTAATTCTGGAAAATCCTGGCGTGATCCTGCTCCTCCAGCCACTGCACGAAGAACCAGTTTGCTACTCCCTTGAAAGTCTTCGCCTCGGCATCCATTGACATTGACAGATAGAGGTATGCAGACCATAATTCAGCATTGATCTGTTTGT
Organism: Bacteroidaceae bacterium; assembly: GCA_045600825.1. Classification (GTDB taxonomy): domain Bacteria; phylum Bacteroidota; class Bacteroidia; order Bacteroidales; family Bacteroidaceae; genus Colenecus. Next base: position 536 of record JAZRYP010000018.1, on the reverse strand, counting down.
TGATTGCATTTTGCATTGTCTTGGTAATCATAACTTCATTTTTTAAATTGTTATTTGTCGTTGCGCTCCTTCAGTCCGGATCCATGACTTGTAGAAGCGACTTTGACAATGCAAAAATATAATCGGGTGCGCTCGGTGGATATTGACTTTATGAGTATTTTTCAATTGTGACTATTGAAATTATCAATCATCGGGATAGTGTCTGAGTTACTGATTTGGAAAAATCCACGTTAAGCACTATGTTTGTGAAAAACTTACCTCAGGATGAAGAAACTACTGATACTTTTGGCACTTGTCACATATACACTGATGGCAGATGCCATAGAATTGACCGGATCCTCAATAATCGTTGACAGGAAACAGCCTGCTTTGGTAAGCAAGGCTGCGAGCCTTCTGGCGGGAGATATTGAGAAGGTAACCGGATACTGTCCAGTTATATGTGACAAGATTTCCCGGAATGGCGCAAACATCATAATTAAAGTTGACAGCAGCATTATTGACGGTTGGGAGCGTTTCGCCATTCACACCGACGGCAA
>JAZRYP010000017.1:0-42790 GCA_045600825.1 Bacteroidaceae bacterium | reverse complement strand
ATTATCATAGCTCATCACAAGAACATTATCTCCGCAGGACAGTTTCGCAATTTCCTTGCCCATTCCGAAGTTGTCGGCCACCACGCAGGAACTGAAGCTGAGCGGGCTGGCTGCCGATGGAAGCGCTTCGATGGCGACGATAGGTACTGACGGATTCTTTGCTGCAATGGCAGCATCGATTGTCATATCGTTCTCGGCCATCACAATACCTTTCAAGTTCTTATAACTGTCCAAATTCTCTATAGCGTCAAGCAGCGTCTGAAACTCGGTCTCCGTTTCGCGGTAAACTACCTCGATGTTGAGATTGTTATTCTCCGCACTGGCAGCGGCTCCTTCTGCAACTCTGTTCCAGAATTCACTTTCACTGCCAAGAAGCAGGAGCACGGTTCCCTTCGCATCCTCGCGTATGTTGTAATAATCGAGGAACGGCTTCACTTCGCTCGAATAGAGGTTGTTGGAAGTGATATAGATGGTCGGAACATATATGTTCTTCTCAGCTGTCGTGTTGAAAACAGCAGCTACCGACTGGCGGCCCATCTCGAAGGTGTTCTGAGCCATGATGCCCTTAATCGGGCTTGTAGCGGAATTCTTCAGGTCGAGCAGGAACTGCTCATAGACATCGAAGGTGTAAACGTCCAACCCGTCGAAGGCCGCCTTGACCGAGTTGCACAGATTGCCGTTGAAGAAGACCAGGTTGGTCGCTTCAGGATGCTCTTCCAACTGGGCCTTGAGGTTTTCAGGGGTATCGAGGTCTATAGTCTCCCACAGTGGAACTGCGGTCCCAATCTCCTTGCAGAAGCCGTCGTAACGTTCCACTGTCGGGGTGCTTGCCGCCACTCTGGCTGCAAGAATACTTGACGGATTGTCGATTCCGCAATTGTCGGCCAGCTGTCGGCCGGCAGCCCTGTTGTCAGTACCGACGTATGCCTTGCAGATGTCTTTCAGAGGGCTTGACGCGCTGTCTATCGGTGAATCTATGATTACGACAGGGATGTCGTTCCCCGCGAATGCAGCCAGCTCTTCCTCAACACGATGGTCGCTGCCTGTGAACACAGGAGCTATTATCACACCCTTGATATTGTAATAGGACTGCAGTTTCCTTAGACCGGCTACGATGGCAACCTGTCCGTCGGCATCGCTGTCATCGTTGACATATGATATGATGGGTTTGACCCCGCGGGCATCGCATTCGCTGGTAACGGTAGATGCTATCTGACGCCAGTAGTCTATGCTGCCGTTCTTGAATACGGCCACCACGGCATCCTGACTTGGGTTGACCGGCGAAACTTCCTTGTCGCATCCGACAAGCGAGAACATTGCTACGGTCATTGCCGCAACAATAGAAATAATAGACTTCTTCATTTTATTGCAAGTGGTTACAATTATCCGGCACAAAGGTACGCACTTTCAAGAGTATCACAAGTATTTATTTGCCTATCGTGGGTATGTGATATATATTTGCCATATGAAAGAGACTGCAACAATCCTGAAAGGCGGCAGAATCTATGACGGAACCACATCCGAACCATTTGTCGGTGACATTCTGTTTCAGGGAGACAGAACACTTAGAAGCTGTTTAAATTTATTCCAATTAATCTTTTACAAAATCTTTCCGGCTGAAAATCCGTTTCTTTTCAGTCATGATGGAACCCCATCACTCCTTCAAATAACCAAATTTTCATCTCGAAAATCTTCCATAACATTTTTAATCGAACATTTCAAAACAGCTTCTAAGCAGATTCTTACTATTTTTGCAGGCGGTATGAATATTGTCTATGATTGATCCTGAGTTACATAAAGAGTTGAGAGACAAATACAGTCCCGACGGTTCCAGGCTGAGAGAACTGCAGGAACAGCTTTTGAGAATGCTGGTTGATTTTGACAGAATATGCAAGGATAACGGCATAAGATATTGGCTGGACGGAGGGACTTGCCTTGGTGCTGTACGCCATAACGGTTTTATTCCCTGGGATGACGATATTGATGTAGGAATGCTGGAAGAGGATTATCAGAAACTGCTGACCTGCTTCAAGGAAAACGATGACTATGCAATCCAACACCAGGAAAATGATCTTTACTATTTACACGGCTATGCAAAATTCCGTGACAAGCATTCAACAGTATATGAAACAGGGAAAGGAGATGATTTGAATTTCAAATACCGTGGACTATTCATTGATGTCTTCTCTTTCGGATACAACAATCTCCCGACATTCATATATCAGTACAGCAAACAGTTTTCCATCTGGCTGACATCCCTGGCAAGAATAGAAAATCCGTCAGCACTGGCCGTCTCAATCTATAAAATCCTCAAATCCATACATATCAAATTCATAGCTATGCTACGTAAACACGATAACATCAACAGAAATGGCACAATCAGATGCAGTGCAGGGATATGTTTCTACAAACAGGTTTACAATTACTCCTGTATAGAAGAAACAGTTGACATGGATTTTGAAGGACACAAACTTCCAATACCCAAAGGTTATGATGCATATCTTAAATGCCTGTATGGTGATTATATGACTTTGCCTGATGAAAAAAGAATTGCCAGTGATGCACATTTCCTCAACTATACAATTGACAGATAATTCGAAATCATGATGAAAAGAATCGCCGCACTGACTATGGTCAGAAATGATGACTTCTATCTGAAGAAGTGGGTTGAGTATTATGGCAAGGAACTTGGCAAGGAGAATCTGTATATTTTCTTTGACGGAACAGACCAGATCATCGCTGATTTCTGCAACGGCACCAATGCGGAACTGCATGAGAAGATTGGCAGTCAGGTTATTGCAGCGGAGAAAGGCCGCCTGAAATTTCTGTCTGAAAAGGCGGCATGGCTTCTTTCAAACGGATACGATATGGTAATAGGTGTCGATGCGGACGAATTCATAATTGCAGATCCAAAGCTAGGCAAAAGCCTCGCGGAATACCTCAGCGAACAGAAAATAAACTACAGCATATCCGCTTTAGGACTTGACTTCGGTCAGAAAATCGGAGAGGAGGCTGACATAACTGATGATATACCCTTTCTCCAGCAACGTCACTATGCACAGATAGGCACCAGATACACCAAACCGTCTATCGTAGCGAGACCATGCGTCTGGGGATCAGGATTCCATCGCATTAAAAAACATAATTTTCACATAGTAAAGGATTTATACCTCTTTCACTTCGGATACTTTGACAAGAAGCAGTTGGAATGCCGTTTCCAGGATAAGGACAGAATTGGCCAGGGCTGGGGCAAGCATCTGCAGAAAAGATCACGCACAATCAACTATGTGACCAAGCTGAAGGCAAGGGATTTTGAGCGATGGACACTCTTTGCCAGAATCTGTCAAAGTATAGTCAGACCGCCATATGCGCTCAACAAACCGGCTATGTTCGAATTGAAGATTGTGGTACGCATCCCTGAAAGATTCCGGAATATCGTCTGAAATCATCCGTCAGGAAGTCAGCACCAACGGCGATGTGTCCACAGATAATTGAACGGATGCAAGCGTATTTCCTCTTCCAGCAACTGATAGTATTTCCCCATTATGTCCTCTACACTCATCCTGGACGCATCCTCACAAATTGTCCTGTAGTTATATGTGTATAATCCGCGTCCCGTTGAAGACATATTGAGATAGCAGACTGACATACCCATCTTGTGTGCCAGAGCGGCTCCAGCCGACATTGTCGTGCACTCGAGCCCCATAAAGGTCACTTTCATATTACCGGAATTGGAGTAATACGGTCTCTGGTCAGTTATAAAATGATACGCAAGTTTTTCGGATGCGTGCCGCATGACATATCTCACTACCTCCTTTGATTCTATATAACCTTTATAATGAACACCCTCGGACGATGGCCGCATACGGTTCCGGCGGAAGAAACCATCCCAGGCCTTACTACTCATCTCACGGTAAGTTATACGTATATTGTCAACGGAAAGTGGAAAGTTTCTGTCCGTATAGTTGTACGATTCCATACCTCCCGATATTTCCCAATTGCCGGCATGAGAACAGAGAATCATCACACTGGGTGATACATTGAACAGCCTTTCTATCTCTTCCGGATTGGCAATCTCAGCTATATGTGCCTTGCGCAGCCTTTTCTGACTGCATCCGCCAAACCATACCGCCTCAACTATCACGTCAGCAAAATGTCTGTAAAAGGCATTGACCCTATCGGCAATTTCCCAGCACGTCATTTCCGGAAATGCCCTTGACATATTATATACAACCGTATCCCTGCGATATCTGAAAACCTTCCCCACAAGAAAGGCTATGGCAGGAGATATCCAATAATGAACCTTGAGCGGAAGCTTGGACAACGGCCAGAATAAAGCTATCAGCAGATATGTACCGAATTTATTCCTCATTGATTGTATCCTGAACTATAAACAGCGGACGACCTTTCACCTGATTGAATATACGGTCAATGTACAGACCGACTACACCCAGAATAAGGATATTGAGCCCACCAAGGAACCATATTGATATAAACGTGGAAGAGAAACCCACAGGCACGTCACTGACATAATGGTCAATGACGGAATATACAATCATTCCTATGGAGAACAGTTCAATTATCATACCGAGCCCTACTGCCATTTTCAAAGGCTTATTGCTGTTTGATATAATGACATCAAATGATATCTTGAGAAGTTTGCGCAGGGAATACGAACTTTTACCCTCCATTCTGTCAGCATGTGCCACAGGAATAGACGTGGAACGGAATCCGAGGGATGTTATCAGATTGGCAAACGACCTGGCAGCCTCAGGCAGACGATTATACTCCCTTATCACTCTGGCGCTGTATATGCCGAACTCAGCCACCGCGCTGTCCTGACTCACTCCGCTCAGCCACCCTAATATGCCGTGGTACAGACGTGACGAGAGTTTCTTGAAAAAGCCGAAGTGCTTGTTCATACGCCGTGCATAGACAATATCATATCCCTCCAACACCTTGGCATACAATAACGGTATATCCTCCGGTCTGTTCTGAAGGTCACAGTCCATCACTACAACATAATCCCCTTTGGCATACGTCAGACCGGCAGTTATTGCATAGTTCTCGCCAAAATTACGGCTCAGGTTTATTCCCTTCACCCTTTTGTCAGCTTCACATTGCCTCGCTATCTCCTGCCACGTATTATCCGGTGATGCATCGTTTACCAGAATAATCTCAAAGTCATCGGTAATCTGTTTCATAGCCGCCTTGATACGGCTGACCAGTGCATCTACCATACCGGCTCCCATATATTCGGGAGAAACCACAGAAATAAGCGTCTTATCTGCCATAAAAATCAAAATAGGTTCTTAATACCTCTGAACACGAGATAGTCATCGTACGAGCGTATATAATCCGACTCATCATAATTGTCTGATGCAAGTACAAGACATATGGCATTCGGCTCAAACAACAGCTCACTCGCCCAGATACAGGGAGGTATGTAAAGTCCTTTCAGAGGATCGTTCATAAGTATCCTGCGTCTGTTGACTCCATCGTCAATCTCCACTGTAAAGCACCCTGACGGAGCAATCAGGACCTGATGACACTGTTTGTGTGCATGGGCTCCCCTTGATTTCCGGTCAGGAATATTAAACGAATAGAATACCCGACGTATCTCAAAAGGGATTTCCTTGAACGCTTCAGCAATAACCAAACCGCCACGCTCATCAATCTTATTCTGAAATTCAAGCAATTTGCAGGAATCAATGTTCACCATAGTCTTTTCTCTTATATATCCTCAACCCGCATTCCGCTCCAGCCGGCATTGCAGCCACCAATACGTAATTCCGGTAAATGTAATCAAAATCCTTATTGTACCAGTCGTCAGGATTCATAATGAGCCACTCCGGCTTGTATAGACTGAAATCAAACCTGTCGGAAAGACTTTCTATATCGTATGCAGCAAGTACAGGACTTGATGGAGTAATTCCCTTATGAAGGAAGACACTCATCAATGACATCACACGCGGACTGTCGCCTTCGTGAAGTACATCCAGATTGTAATTCCATATCTGATTCCTGTACTCTTCAGGAACACAATCGAACAACGAATCTGTCTGCGAATAGAGTTCCTTCAGAGTCGGTCGTAGCGAGAAGGCCTTCGACATAAATGTAAGCTCCCTGTAGCTGAATATTGCGAACAGTATGCAGACCGTCCACAGGAATTTCTTCCAGCTATGTTTAAGACACAAAGCCATACATATCGCAATGAATGGAATGAAAGGTATCAGATAATGATAATAATCACGCTTGCCTATCAGAATAACCACAAATACAAGAACAGGAATGAGGACATAGCCGAAATCATTGTTACCTTCTTTCCGTTCCAACACAAGCGTCACAGCAATAAACAAGGCCGGTATGAGAATCATACCAATGCCGCCCCACGTGAACAGGGCACCGCCGGCATATCGGATATTATGGACTATCATGCCGAAAATCATATCATCTACGGCATCGTGCACGGCGAAATAAGTCAATATCGGCACAGTGATAATAACGAATCCTCCGATGAAAGCAATTATATTGCCTGCTATCTCACGATAGTATTTCCTTACTATCCAGCGCAGTAACAGACCGAAGAAAAGTGCTCCTATCCACATCACACCATCGTTGGGACGGTTGTAGAATACCATACCAAAACACAGGCCATACACCATACTCTGCCATACCGGATGATGCGGCTGGCCACTCAGCATATACCTGCACAACAGAAACAATGTAAGGGCAATGAACGGCAGCTGCCATTCCTCTACCTGATTGCCTTCGGTTATGAAATCTATCAGCGGCAACATAGTAAGAGCCATTGCTGAAAATCTTTGTCTTGAATTTGATACGAAGAGCGATACCGTCATGTACATCAACTTGAGAGTAACAGTCATCCACAACACCTGTACGATGAACAGGCCACTGCGACCAAGCCCCAGCGAATATCCCAACGCATTCATAAAGAAAGGCACAGGACCCTTATGGTCAAACAGATCGACATACGGAATCTTGCCCTGCGTTATTCCCAAGCCGATAATCTGAAAGAAAGGGCTGTCACAGCCGTACGTGAGATACAAAGGCGACGTACTCCAGGAAAACAGCAGAAGCAGCAGTCCTGCTGTCATAAATGAAAGAATCCACCCTTTGTATGATACTGTTCCTGATGACTTTTTCATATTATTTCCCCTGCAGTATCTTCTTTATGTCGTTAAGCTTGTTCAATGCAGCCATCGGCGTAAGATTGTCTATGTCGGTATGCAGAATCTCATCCCGTATCTGACAGAGCACCGGGTCATCCAATTGGAAGAAACTCATCTGCAATCCCTCTCTATGCTCCGCAATCTGCGCCGTCGGACGGGACATTTCCTTGCTGTTGCCTGCAGATTCCATTTGAACCAATATATCCGCCGCACGCTTGACGATACTGCCAGGCATTCCCGCCATTTCAGCCACATGAATACCGAAAGAGTGCTCACTGCCCCCAGGTACGAGTTTCCTCAGGAATATGACCTTGCCTTCCACCTCCTTGACCGAAACATTGAAATTCCGTATTCTCGGGAATGACGAAGCCATCTCGTTAAGTTCGTGATAATGAGTGGCAAATAAAGTCCTTGCACGGGCTTTAGGCTGCTCGTGAAGGTATTCCACGATTGCCCAGGCTATTGAGATTCCATCGTATGTTGATGTACCGCGGCCAAGCTCATCAAACAGCACCAGACTCTTCGGTGATACATTATTCAGGATACCTGCAGCCTCCGTCATCTCCACCATAAATGTGGATTCACCGGCTGAAATGTTATCGCTTGCTCCGACACGCGTGAATATCTTATCTACAACCCCTATCCTGGCACTTTCGGCCGGTACGTACGAGCCAATCTGAGCCATCAGCGTAATCAATGCGGTCTGACGCAGCAGAGCCGACTTACCCGCCATGTTCGGACCTGTTATTATCAGAATCTGGTGATTGTCCGAATCAAGCGATATATCATTTGCGATGTAGCTTTCGCCGGGAGACATCTGAGACTCAATCACAGGATGACGTCCCTGGTGTATCTCTATGTCATTGCTCTCATCCACTACCGGGCGTATGTACTTGCGCTCACGCGCCAATATGGCAAATGACAGAAGACAGTCTATCTGCGCCACAGTGACAGAATCGGACTGGATATCCTTTATGAAAGGAAGTATAGCCTGCACCAGTTCCGCAAAAATCTTCGATTCCAACGCAAGAATCCGGTCCTCGGCACCAAGTATCGTCTCCTCGTACTCCTTCAATTCCTGAGTGATATAACGCTCCGCATTGACCAGAGTCTGCTTGCGTATCCACTCTGAAGGCACTTTGTCCTTGAACGTATTCCTGACCTCAATGTAATATCCGAATACGTTATTATATGCAATCTTCAGGCTGCTGATACCTGTAGCTTCAATCTCACGCTGCTGTATCTGCATCAGGTAGTCCTTGCCGCTGTGCGATATTGAACGCAGTCTGTCGAGTTCCTCATCCACGCCATCGGCTATGACGCCGCCCTTGCTGACAAGAAGCGGTGCATCCGATCTCAGATGACTTGAAATAAGTTCACGCAGCTCATCGCAGAGATTTATCCGCTCTCCAAGGCTGTTCAGACCTTCATCAGCACAATTGACACACGCCTCACGTATGCCGATAAGACTCTGGAGTGCCTGCCTGAGCGCAAGCACCTCGCGTGGGTTTATTCTCCCGACTGCAGCCTTCGAGACAAGTCTCTCCATATCACCCGTCTGCTGCAGCGACTCCCTTAGTGCCTCGCAGGTATCAGGATCACGGAACAGATAGTCAACCACATCAAGCCGTGCATTTATGGCGGAAACGTCTTTCATAGGGAACAGTACCCAGCGTCTGAGCATACGCCCGCCCATAGGACTCGATGTATGGTCCATCACTTTCAAAAGTGACACACCGTCCTCGTTCATACTATCTACCAGTTCCAGATTCCGTATGGTGAACCGGTCCAGACGTACGAAACGCTCCTCTTCAATTATCCTGATGGAATTGATATGGGATATGTTCGTGTGCATGGTCTGAGCCATATACTCCAGAATGACTCCGGCCGCTATTTTACCGTTCTGAAGATGCTCCACGCCGAAACCTTTCATATTCCTGACCTTAAAGTGCGAGGTCAGCTTGTCCTTGGCAAATGTCTCGGTGAAAACCCAGTCGGCCATCTCGTGCACGTAATACTTGGAACCGAAAGTCTCCTCGAACAAACGTCTGCGACCATTCTCTACAAGAGTTTCCTTAGGTGAGAAGTTTGACAGCAGCTTGTCTATGTGGTCAGCCGGACCCTCGGCGGTGAGGAATTCGCCTGTTGATATATCTAAAAAGGCAACTCCCCAGGCGCCTTTTCCGAAATGTACTGCCGCCAGGAAATTATTCTCCTTGTTACGGAGAACTGTATCGTTCATCGCCACGCCGGGAGTGACAAGTTCCGTTATGCCCCTTTTCACCAGGGTTTTCGTCAGTTTCGGATCCTCAAGCTGGTCACATATCGCCACACGCTTTCCGGCACGTATCAGCTTGGGCAGATAGACATCCAGTGCGTGGTGAGGAAAACCGGCCATCTCAAGAGGCTGCGACTGTTTGCCGTTTGAACGCCGGGTCAGCGTTATTCCCAGAATCTCAGATGCTTCAATCGCATCCGAAAGATATGTCTCATAGAAATCACCGCATCGGAAAAGCATCAGCGCGTCAGGATTCTTAGCCTTCAGCTCACTGAACTGACGCATCATCGGAGTGTCGGTATTCTTCTCTGCTGACATGACTGGAATTTATTCTTGCTTCACTGATTTACGTTTTCTGAACAGGAAAAGCGAAAAGGCTATAAGAATCACCAGTAGTATAGCCAGTGTTACGAGTGTAGCCTTCAGACTGTGGGGAGCGTAACCCATCAGCAGAAGTATAGGAAATCCCATCACCATGGCAGGAATATTCTGAAGCACCAGATTATTGGCTGCCGGAGTCTCGTAACGTGCATCTATCTCGCGCAACAGAATCATTCCGTTGCTGGCAGTTCCTGTCAGCATTCCGAACATTGAAAAGAAACCCTCATACACATAGTCCGGATATATTTTCCGGCAGACGGCCAGGACAAACCAGAACGTCACTATGGCTCCGAGCAGACAGACCAGCGTCAGAGGCAGTGCTATCGCCTTCAGATTCTCAAATGCTATAGCAGCGGTTCCGGCCACTATCATCACGTCGAAACATATACCGCTGATTCTGTTCAACAGGAAATCGTTCAGATACTCACGATGCATGATGTTCTTTGCACGCAGCCATTTCAGCACTCTGCGCACCAGAGTGCCGAACAGTATGCCCCAGAAGAAATTGAATCCATAAACTAACGGCTTCACGGTCTTTTCGCCGAAATTACCGAGATTCAGACTGCCTATGAAAGACATCAGCAGATAGACCATCATATATGTCAGAAGCACTATGCTCACCACAATTGTCAACTTATCCACAGACTCGGCATGAGGAAGCTCGTTGTGGGACTCATAGTCGCTGAGCTTGTGCACATCCGTATTGTCATCCGTATTTATCTTGAGTTTTCCCCTCTTGTTGAGGATGTTCATATATATCACACCTATCACACTGCCGACTATGAAACCGATGGCTGCAATTGACAGACCGAAATCAATGCCATAGAAGTTTATGCCCTGATCCGCAGCGGTAGTCTGGTATATCGTGCCGAAGTTGAGAGCCTGACCGGGCCCCTGACCATATCCCATAGGCAGCAGCAGTCCTCCGGCATAGAACACATCCATTCCCTTGTCCGGATTGCGCCACCACAGATACATCGGTATGGTTACGAGTAATCCCACAATGGCCTGGATGATATACGTGCTGGCTGTGAGCGTGCCGGTCTCCACCACAGTTATCGTATTCGCCTTGCCACTGATCTTGGGAGCGCGGAGCGACATCGCAATAAATCCCAATGCCAGGGCGTGATAGGTCACAATCTCCATCAAATGTTTGTCTATGAACCCGTTGATGACCGGAAAGGCTTTCAGTAGCAGCACCACAAGACCGCCTATAAGCGCTGAGGGGATAAGACTGCGACGCATGAACCATACCTTGCGACGGATAATGTTACCGGCGATGATTGCACCCGCTATCAGAAAAATCTGCAATAACGTCTTCCAGGTTTCAATGGAATCGAAAGCAGCTAATGTTGTATTGACCGATAGAAACATTCTTTTTATTATTTAGCAACCTACAAAATTACTTTTTTTTCTGATATTTGCTATGTCAAATTCAACTAACCGATAATATGAAAGCAATCAGCAGACTTCTAGTCTCCGCTATGGCACTGGCGATGTGTCATACGGCGGTTACCGCTCAGGTCTTGAAACTCAACGAAAAAGGGTATTACGAGACACGCGGTGTAAACGTGATGATCTACAGTAATCCATTTTCCGCATCTTTCTATGATGAGAAGCGCTCCGGCATAGACATTGTGCATCACGGGGTACTTACAGTCACCAACGGCGGTGTACGCCTTACCGAGACCCCGGAACAATGGGACCTTGTTCCCGAGATGAGCAGCCGCGATGTCAACAAGGAAACCGGCGAGGTTACAGTGCGCCTTAATTACAAGGAATACGATTTCGACTCGCAGATTAATGTGATTCCATCGGGAAAAGGTTTCAAAATCACCGTCTCGCTGGACAAGCCTCTGCCGGAAGAGCTGGAGGGAAAGGCCTGCTTCAATCTGGAATTTCTGCCGTCGGCATATTGGAACCACTCGTACATAGCCGATGGAAAGCCGTATTATTTCCCACGATATGCAGGACACGACACACAGGCTCTCCCTTTGGAGAAGAAGGCCCTTCAGGTCAATAATCTGATAACATCCGATATCCGCGGACGTGATGAGTTCTATGCGGCAAAGCCGCTGACCGAGGCCAAGAGATTCGTCATGGCTCCTGATGAACCCACACGCCTGATTACCGTAAGCAGCGACACCCCAATCCAGCTGTTTGACGGACGAATACTCGCACAGAACGGCTGGTTCGTACTTCATTCATATCTTCCGTCCGATAAAAGCGGGAAGGTGCTTGAGTGGATGGTCGAGCCCAACTCAGTAGCCGACTGGATACGCGAACCGGTAATAGGATTCTCGCAGGTGGGCTATACGCCAAACCAGCACAAGGATGCCGTCATTGAACTTGACCCGAACGACACTATGGCCGCAAATGCCATACTGTACAGGGTTCAGGAAGATGGCAAAAACACCGTTGCAAAGACCATAAATCTGGTGAAATGGGGCAACTACCTGCGCTACGACTACGCGAAAGCCGACTTCAGTGATATTACCGAACCCGGCATATATTACATTCAATACGCCAACCAGAAAACCAATATCTTCCCTATTGACAGAAACGTGTATGAATCCGTATGGTATCCGACACTCGATGTATGGTTCCCCGTCCAGATGGACCATATGGCCGTTAAGGAAGGATACCGCGTATGGCACGCGGCACCGCACCTCGATGACGTGGTACAGGCTCCTATCAACACTCCGCACTTTGACATGTTCGAAATGGGCAGCGACTATCAGTCACCATACACCGCTTTCCAGCATATTGACGGATTTGACGAGGGTGCCTGGTTCGATGCCGGCGACTGGGATGTTGAGAGCGGCTCGCACTGCAATGTCCTTATGAATATGGCAGCTCTCTGGGACGAATTCCATACGGACCGCGACCAGACAATGGTTGACAATGAGAAACGCTATGTCAATATCCATTTCCCCGATGGAAAGGCCGATCTGCTGCAGCAGATGGCACACGGTGTGAAGCCTATCGTCACTATGATAGAGAAAATAGGTCACGGCTGCCGCGGTATCAACCACGCTACACTATATCAGTACAACAGACTTGACGAGCCAAGCACCATCACCGACAACATACGCGGAACAGGTGACGAGCGCTGGCTGTTTACCTATAACCAGCGTGGTCTTGATATGCAGTTCCTTTCAGCACTGGCAGCTACAGCCAGATGTATAAGGGAGCTTGATCCGGAACTGTCAAAACGCTGTCTGGACGCTGCCTTGAAGCTATGGAATGACAATGCCAATACGGCACCGGCCCAGACTGTCCAGCCAAGAATACAACTGTTCCTGGCAACCGGCGACAAACAGTATCTGGAAGGTGTGGAGGAAGCCTTGCTGGCAAGCTTCACCAGCCGCAACGGACGTACTTCGACAGGCAATCTGCAGACCGCCCTCAAAGCCGCACCATATATGAGCAAGGATTTCGTGGAGAAACTCCGTCCGGCGGCAATCGCATACAAGGAACAGATTGACCGCACCGCCCAGAATAACCCGTATGGTGTAAACGGTGTCTATGGAGGAGGATGGGGCAGTACCGGAACGGTTGTAGGCCAGGGTATAAACTGCTATTACATCAATAAGTACTTCCCCGATATAATCGGTAAAGACTATATCTACCGCTCTGCTGATTTCATCTTCGGATGCCATCCTTATTCAAATCTCTCATTCGTGACAGGCGTAGGCGTAAAACCGAAGAATGTCAACTACGGCAATAACCGCGCGGACTTCTCCTTCATACCGGGAGCACTTGTACCGGGCCTGCTTCTTCTGCAGCCTGACTACATTGAGAACAAGGACGACTGGCCATTCTTCTGGGGACAGAACGAGGCCACCATCGGCGGTAACTCATCATATCTTCTGTTCGGAGCAATGCTCGCCAACATAGCAGAATAACGGAAGTTCTCCATACAAAAAGGAACGGCTGTACAGCAAGACTGCACAGCCGTTCTTTTTTATTTGGAATTCAAATTATTCCTTCAGGTATTTCTGACCGGTCGCACCGTCAATTACAATTCCCCTGTAATCTTCGTTTACCGGCATTCCATAAAGATTGTAGAACGATTCCGCACCACTGACAGGAATCTCATTCAGTCTGGTCGGTTCTGCCCAAGGCTCACGACCGGTATGCTTCTCCACCTTACGATATACGATATACGGAACAAGATTCTCGTTGATAATCTGTCCCGACGGAGTCTTGTTGTCACTGCGTTTTGTGACATTACCGAACTCATCACCGTAATTCTTCATATGGAACTCAATCCTGTCCGTATAGACATAAATCATCAGACCCTGAATGACCTTTGAAGGCTTCTCATAATTTTCCGATGTCCATCCACCATCAATATCATTGTCATAGTAACGGCAGCTGCCCAGGAAGACCGAGAAGAATGACGGAATCTCCTCATAGGCCTCAAGCGTATATATACAGTTCTCTATGAGTGACTTGTCCATGCGGATAGTATCATTGTCAACAGTCACCTCTGCGGAACCGATACCCTTTGCACCTGTCTGTTTGTTCTCTTCAGGAGAATTACCCAATGCATACGATTTCTTGAGATGGGCATTTACTATCAGATAGTACTTGCCAGCCTGCAACTCTGAGGTTCTTCCCGCAACAATGACATCGGCAGATATGTCATCTATCTGATACCAGGACCCGTTGCATCTGTCATTATCCGCCGCCGGAACATCAAATACAAACAGGCCTTTGCTGCAATCAAGTGTCTGCTGGGTCTTGCCCTTCGGATCATAGTTGTATATGCACTTGAACTTGTTCTCACTGTTCTTAATAAAGCTGAGATGCTCTTTGGACAACATATCGCTGAATCCTATGGCACCCGAAGGCTTATTTACAAGATACTGTCCGTTAGCCACGTTCTTCAGATAGAAACTGCTGACTTCATCACCCTCCTCTTCGGCCGGCTCTTCCTCCTGCCTGCCGCTTTCGGCCGACTCAATCACGTAGATATAATTCTTGGCTGCATCGTAGTTGGCAAATGAAATGGAACTGCCGCTGATGGTAACGCCGACACTCTCGATGCGGGCACTGCTTCCCGAACCGTAAATTGAGTTGCCAAGAGCATAATCACCTTGGTAGTTCTGAACTATGATGTACTTTCTGCCGGCCACAAGAGAGGTAACCTGAGTGGCAACCAGCGGAGTAGCTTCCGTATCCTCCACACAGTACCAGTAACCGTTCTCCTGGGTGTTGGTTGCTGTGATTCTGTCCTTCAACGAGAACCTGCCGCTGCCACCGCAGGACAGATTGTACTTGCCCTCGAATGTGGTCTTGAACAGGCCGCCGTCTATCAGGGCGACATCCGCCTTGATCGGCGTATCCGACATAGTGACATTGGCACCGTCATTGCCGAAGTACTTGCCGTTTCCTACATTGTGAAGATAGAACGTGCCGGAGGTGACACCCTGTGGAGTATCCGAACCGGAACCCTTATCAGCATCAATATGGGTGTCGTCAAACTGCGACAGCATCTTCTTGCCCTCACCGTTATATCTGGTGATACGCTGTGAGGTGCGCTCGTGTATCATAGAAGTGTTCTTGCCGTGATCGTGACCATAGAGCATAACGGTGTTCGGATACTTGGCAAGAATCTGCTTGAGCATGATATCCGTGCTGAGACCATTGCTTTCAAGAGGCACCGACGACGGTCTGTTCTGACCCTTATCGGAAGAAGATAGCGAATTGCTGTCATTGAAAGGAATATGGCACAGGAAGAAGACTGTACGGTCAGGATCCTCTGCATACAATTCTTCCAGCTTCTTACCTATCCACTCGACAGATTCCCTTGAGTAGTAATACCAGTTATTCTGCTGCGCCAGATATTTGCCGGTATTCAGACACAGGAAATCGAAACCATCAATCTGATAGTAGAAAGCTGATATCATATATATTGAATCCTTCTTTTCCGGCTTTGATGTCGGATTCTGACAAACCTCCACACAATAATCGGCATCGCGGAGAACACCTATATCTTCCTTCATCGGGAGGCTGTAATAGTCCCAGCAGGAATAGCTCTTGTATGCCGGTGTCTGATTTCCATAACCGGATGCATCAAACTCGTGATTACCACCTACATACACTACGGGAGTCTGGCTTCCCTTGAATACAGCACGCGAGGCATTGACCAGAAGTTGTCTGGATTTTTCCCAGTGTGCCTGTGATTTGGCGGTTACCTGGCTGGTGTAATCACCACCAAACAGCATCACGTCAATATCCTCTCTTTCACCCATTCTCGTCAGGGCCTTGGTTATGGTCTCACGCAAGCGTACCTTCTCAACATCGGTACAGGTAATCATTGAATACTCTGTATGCAAATCGGACAAGCAACCGAAAGTGGCAAGCAGCTCACCCTTCTCATCCTCGGCATACATCCGTTGTGATCCGGCAAACATTGCACAGACGCACAAAACTGTAAAGCACAGTAAATGTAAAGATTTTTTTCATATAATTAAAATTAACGTTGATAGTTCGCGTAATTTATTTTTACAAATATTACAATTATTTATGAGTCAGGCAATACTATAGGTTAAAAACTTGAAAAAAAAAACGATTCTACACTATACACGACTTTTCACTACCTTTGTATCATAAAAAGCATATAAGTTACAATTATGGAATACAAGTTCAAGGAAATCGAGCAGAAATGGCAGAAAAAATGGGCCGAAAACGGTACATACCGCGTAATCGAAGATGAGGCACGGAAAAAATTCTATGTGCTGAATATGTTCCCATACCCCTCAGGAGCAGGTCTTCACGTAGGTCACCCGCTGGGATATATTGCATCCGACATATACGCCAGGTACAAACGCCTGTGCGGTTTCAATGTCCTGAACCCTATGGGATATGACGCATACGGACTGCCGGCAGAGCAGTATGCCATCCAGACAGGACAGCATCCAGCGGTAACTACTGCACAGAATATAAACCGCTACCGCGAACAACTGGACAAGATAGGATTCTCCTTTGACTGGAATCGCGAGGTCCGCACCTGCGATCCCGGATACTACCACTGGACACAGTGGGCATTCCAGAAAATGTTCAACAGCTATTACGACAATGACGCAGGCAAGGCACAGCCCATAGAGAACCTCATACACATATTTGAGCAGAAAGGCACAGACGGCATAAATGCAGCACAGAGTGAGGAGCTTAATTTCACGGCAGAGGAATGGAAAAAGTACAATGAAAAAAGGAAATCAGACATTCTGATGAACTACCGCATAGCCTATCAGGGAGAGACAATGGTCAACTGGTGCCAGGAATTGGGTACAGTCCTTGCCAATGATGAAGTCGTGGAGGGTGTATCGGTAAGAGGCGGATTCCCCGTGGAGCAGAAGAAAATGCGTCAGTGGTGTCTGCGTGTATCGGCATATTCACAGCGTCTGCTGGATGGTCTTGACACAATTGACTGGTCTGAGTCAATAAAGGAGACGCAGCGCAACTGGATAGGCCGTTCCGAAGGTACCGAGATGGTATTCCACGTAAAGGAAAGTGATTTCAAATTCACAATCTTCACCACCAGGGCAGATACGATTTTCGGTGTCACATTTATGGTACTGGCACCGGAGAGCGAGTTGGTACCGGCACTTACCACAGGCGACAGGAAGAAGGAGGTTGATGAATACATTGATAAAGTAAGGAAACGCACGGAACGTGAGCGCATAGCCGACCGCAAGGTAACCGGCGTGTTCAGCGGATCCTACGCCATCAACCCGCTCACGGGCGAGGATGTTCCTATCTGGATAAGCGATTATGTTCTGGCGGGCTACGGCACTGGCGCAATTATGGCAGTACCGGCACACGACAGCCGCGACTATGCCTTTGCCAAACATTTCGGACTTGAGATACGTCCGTTGATTGAGGGCTGCGATGTATCGGAAGAGAGCTTTGATGCCAAGGAGGGAATTATGATGAACTCACCGCGTCCGGATCAGGCAGGAAACGCAGGTCTTGTACTCAACGGACTGACTGTAAAGGAAGCCATTGCAGCCACTAAGAAATACGTGAAGGAGCACAAGCTCGGTAAGATCAAGGTCAACTACCGTCTGCGCGATGCGATATTCAGCCGCCAGCGCTACTGGGGCGAGCCGTTCCCTGTCTATTATGACAACGGCATACCGAAAATGATACCGGAGAGCTGCCTGCCGCTTGAATTGCCGGAAATCAAGGAATACCGGCCGACAGCAACCGGCGAGCCGCCACTCGGACACGCTGTGAAATGGGCGTTCGATACGGCATCAGATAAAATCGTCGATAAGAGCCTTATTGACAACAAGACCGTATTCCCACTGGAGCTCAACACAATGCCGGGCTTTGCAGGTTCCTCTGCATATTACCTGCGCTATATGGATCCGCACAACGGCAAATGTCTGGTCAGCCCTGAAGCCGACAATTACTGGAAGTGCGTTGACCTGTATCTGGGAGGCTCCGAGCATGCAACCGGCCATCTTATATACTCACGCTTCTGGAACAAGTTCCTTTACGATTTCGGATACAGCACAGTCGAGGAACCGTTCAGCAAGCTCATCAATCAGGGAATGATCCAGGGACGCAGCAATTTTGTCTATAGGATAAAGGATACAAATACATTCGTATCACTCGGACTGAAGGATAATTACGACACCACACCGATACACGTTGACGTGAACATTGTAAGCAATGACATACTCGATGTAGATGCATTCAAGTCCTGGCGTCCGGAATACAACACGGCCGATTTCATACTTGAAGACGGAAAATATGTATGCGGATGGGCGGTGGAGAAGATGAGCAAGTCCATGTTCAATGTGGTGAATCCGGATGTCGTCATAGAGAAATACGGAGCCGATACACTGCGTATGTACGAAATGTTCCTGGGGCCGCTTGAGCAGTCAAAGCCTTGGGACACAAACGGCATAGACGGATGTCACAGGTTTGTCCGCAAACTGTGGAATATGTTCTTCGACCGCGACGGCAATATCTGCATATCCGATGACGAGCCCGGTAAGGAAGAGCTCAAGTCAATACACAAGCTGATAAGGAAGGTTACTTCCGACATCGAGGGATTCTCGTTCAACACGTCCGTCAGCGCATTCATGATCTGTGTGAACGAGCTTTCGTCACTGAAATGCAACAAGAGGGAAATCCTCAGCATACTGGTACGCCTCATATCTCCGTTCGCTCCCCACATATCAGAGGAACTTTGGGAGATTCTGGGTCACAACAGCACGATTTGCGACTCCAACTGGCCGGAATGCGATGAGAAATATCTTGTCGAGGACAACATAACCTACTCCATATCGTTTAATGGAAAGACACGGTTCACGATGGACTTCCCTATAGACGCCACATCCGAGCAGGTTCAGGAAGCAGTGCTTGCAAACGACAGGACACAGAGTTATATTGACGACAAGGCCATACGCAAGGTGATTGTCGTACCACGTAAGATTGTCAACATTGTATTGTAATGACAGCACAGGTAATAAAAAAGAAATTCGCTCACGACATCAAGGACTATATCGCCATCGCCTTCGGACTTGCGGTATATGCCCTGAGCTGGACTGCATTTATGCTGCCGTACGGCATAACAACCGGTGGTCTGACAGGTGTATCTGCCATCATTTTC
The DNA here is from genome assembly GCA_045600825.1 of Bacteroidaceae bacterium. Classification (GTDB taxonomy): domain Bacteria; phylum Bacteroidota; class Bacteroidia; order Bacteroidales; family Bacteroidaceae; genus Colenecus. The sequence goes on along the minus strand of JAZRYP010000017.1, from coordinate 23,301 downwards.
TATGCTACAGGATTTGAGATGCAGATATTTTACTTTTTGGTGAACGTCATACTCCTTACCTTTGCACTGAAGATTCTGGGGTGGAAATTCTGTGCCAAGACGGTATATGCCGTAATACTCCTTACCATTTTCCTGAAGGTGGGACAGGTTATTATGACAGACGATACCGGGGAGTTCAAACTCATCCTGGGCGAGGGACAGAACTTCATGGCATCATTCGTAGGGGCCATTCTCTGCGGTATAGGCATCGGCATCTGCTTCACTGCAAACGGCAGCACAGGCGGTACCGACATAATAGCCGCCATAATCAACAAATACAGGGATATGTCATTGGGACGGGTGATACTCATTGCCGACATACTCATCATCGGAAGTTCGTATTTTGTATTCCACGACATAACAAGAATGCTGTTCGGATATGTCACTATGGTGATTATGAGCGCCTCCCTTGATTTCTACGTAAACAGTGCAAGACAATCCGTTCAGGTGATGATATTCTCCTATAAATACGAAGAGATTGCCGACTACATAAACCACGTCATAAACCGCGGTGTGACTGTGCTTGATGGTATGGGATGGTACAGCAAGCGCGACAGCAAGGTTCTCGTGGTTCTGGCCCGAAAGAACGACGCCACTAATCTGCTCCACGCCATCAAGCAGATTGACCCGAACGCATTCGTATCCATGAGCAGGGTTGTGGGCGTATATGGTCAGGGATTTGATAAGATAAAGGAAAAATGAAACTTGTATTTGCCACAAACAACAGGCATAAGCTGCAGGAGGTGTCCGCAATGCTGGGTGAAAAGTTTGAACTGCTGTCACTTTCAGACATAGGATGTAATGTGGATATCCCTGAGACATCCGATACTCTAAGTGGCAATGCTCTGCAGAAAGCCAGATATGTTAAGGAACATTTTGGAATTGACTGCTTTGCCGATGATACAGGGCTGGAAGTCAAGGCCCTTGATGGAGCACCGGGAGTACACTCCGCGCGTTATGCCGGTGATCACGATTCGGAGGCAAATATCACAAAACTGTTGGGCGAACTGGAAGACAAGAAAGACCGTACAGCCCGTTTCCGCACTGTAATTGCATTGCTGAACGGTGAGAAAGAATATCTTTTTGAAGGAATTGTCAATGGCAGAATCGCAGAGAAGAGAGAAGGACATGAAGGCTTCGGCTATGACCCTGTCTTTGTGCCTGACGGCTATGACTGTTCCTTTGCCCAATTGGGCAATGATATCAAAAATACAATCAGTCATCGTGCCAGGGCTATCGGAAAGCTTGTGGAATTTCTAAACTCAAATTTTCTAAATGATTAACCGTAACTCGGCTGAAAAAACTTTATTTATCTTCCTGTTGCTGTTGGCACCGCTTTTTCTCCACGCACAGCAGATTGCACCTGGAGAGTGGCGGCTGCATCTTGCATATCACAATGCCACGAAAAGCATTAAAGCCTTTTCGCGCATATTTGTCTTGAGTGACGGTTCACTTTACAGCTATAATGACAATGACAATTCAATACAGACATACGATAAAGTCAACGTATTGAATGATAATGACATTGCTGATATTGAATATTGCAGTGACGGGAAAACCGTAATCATAGGTTATAAAAACGGAAATATTGACCTTCTATATTCAAATGACGACATATACAATATCCCTGACATTCTTATTGGCTCTTCCGTAAACAAACGTATCAACGAAATAAAAGTGTATGGCAAAAATGCCTATGTTTCATTTGATGGAGGCATTGCTGTCGTTGATATAGCAAAAAAGGAAATATCGGATACATACACTTTTACCGATATGGTAAAATCTACACTCGTTCACAAGGACACACTTGTATGTTCCTCAGCCTATGGTATATTTACAGCCAACTTGAAAGATAATCCTAAAGATCCGGCAAAATGGAATTGCATTGAAAAGAGAGGTATATTTCCAAAATTACTTGAATATAATAATAAGGTTGTCGTATATGTAACTGATAAAGGTCTCTACTATATTCAAAGCAATAATGGAAGACTGACAAGGATTGATACCGGTGTGGAGAGTGTAAACGTAAGTAACTCTTCAATGTATGTATATAAGAAGAATCAACTGTACGTATATCGTCCAAATGTTGAAGATATAATCAGCTACAATACTGACTTTAATGTATCTCACGTACTTGAGAGTAACAATACTTTATGGATAAGCGCAGCAGATGAAGGATTACATAAATGCACAGTTCGTGACAATTCCATCGTTGCACTAAAAGGCAGCATTATTCCTGATAGTCCTAAAAGAAATTACTTTGACTATATAAATTTCTCTAAGGATGGTAAGTTGCTTGTTGCAGGCGGATCATTGAACTATTTTGGAGTTGACTATGAAGGAACTCTGATGACTTACAAGGACAATAAATGGAATAATTTCAATGAAAGCGGTATAGAGGATACTACAAAATTGAAATATATAAACCTTACATGTCTTGTTGAGGACGTCAATAATCCAGAAAATTTTTTTGCAGGATCTGCCAGACACGGGCTTTATGAATATCATGGAAACGATTTCCATAAACTTTATACCTTCAATAACAGCGGACTTACAACAATTCTTCCGAACCACGAACATCCTCTTGAATTCGTCAGTGTTGATGGACTTGAATATGATAAAAACGGAAATCTGTGGATGCTTAACAATGAAGTTGACACTATAATCAAGATTCTGAAAAAAGATGGAACATGGACAGGATTATACTATGAAGAAATAGCCAAGAAACCTACTTTCAAACATATATTCTTTGATGGTGACAATCTGATATGGACAGCAGCTACAAGATATGCTCCAGGGCTTTTCTGTGTTGATACAAAAGGTACTGTTTTTGATGACAAAGATGACGTTTGTAAATTTTCCGGAAATGTATTCACCAATCAGGACAACATTTCTGTTACCGTAAATGATATTTTTTTCTTTGAAAAGGATCTTGATGGAATAATGTGGATAGGCACTGATCAAGGCATATTCACATTAGAAAAACCTGACAATTTCATCAATGAAAAAGATATTGTTTTCAATAGAATAAAAATACCCAGAAACGACGGAAGCGGTCTTGCTGACTATCTTTTAAGTAATGTATATGCATCTGCCATCTGTATTGATGCAGGTAACAGAAAATGGATAGGAACAAAAAATCATGGTATTTTTCTAATTGATGACAGAGAATATAATACATTACTTCATTTTACTACAGAAAACAGTCCTTTACTTTCCGATAATATTCTTAATATAAAGATAAATGAAGCTACTGGAGAGGTTTATATTGCCACTGATAAAGGTCTTTGCGTCTATGGAAGTAATGCCTTTAAATCCAACGAAAACCTTGAAAAATCAAATATTACTGTCTTTCCAAATCCTATAACTCCTGAGACAGACGGAATTGTCTATGTAAAAGGGTTGACGTATAATTCTACCGTCAAAGTTCTTAATTCATCCGGCCGTCTTGTATATGAAGGGAAATCTGATGGAGGCGGATTTACGTGGAACTGCGGAAATTCCGCAAGTCAGGTTCCTTCCGGTATATATTACATAATGGTTGTTACAGAAGATAACAGAACAAGTGTATCAAAGTCTGTGACAGTAATCAGATAAATAATATATATTCTTATAATTTTTAATATTCTTTTTGCTGTTATCTATATGCTGTTGAAAGTGTTGATAAATACAAAGTTTTTGTTTGTGAACATATAACGTCAGTATATAAACAATGTAATTAACAGCTTAAATAATTGATTTATAATAGTAAATAGTATTATAAACAAGTTGTTGAAAATATATTCAACAGGAGTCTGTCAATTATCTGATGTTGATATGATGTTTCTAAATCATTTGTATTTTTGTGTTAAATGAACAGGCTTGTTCCGATTGTTTTCCGGATGTCAGGAAGACTGGAATGGCAAAATTTTTGAGTGGTTTTAATTTCACATATTATTAACAGATTTAATAATGGTTAGTAACAGTAATGTTGTCTGTTGTCAACAGTGAAATATGTTTATGTTGATAAAATGTGAGAAATATACTATATAAAATATGGGTATATGCGAAAGCTTGAAGTATCAGAACTTAATAGAATAGACATAGAGGAATATAGGAGAAGCAGGAAATTGCCTGTCATTGTAGTATTGGACAATGTACGCAGTCTATATAATGTAGGATCGGTTTTCAGAACATCTGATGCTTTCAGAATAGAAAAGATAGTGTTGTGCGGCATTACTGCAACTCCGGCTGATTCACTGGTTGAAATACACAAGACTGCTCTTGGAGCGGAACAGACCGTAGAATGGGAATACTATGAGCATACATCAGATGCAGTTGGGAAACTTAAATCGGAAGGTTTTATTCCAATCGCTGTAGAACAGGTTGAGAATAGCTGTAAACTTGATAACTATGATATACCATTTTCCAAGTACGCCCTGATATTCGGAAATGAAGTGAAAGGTGTCCAGCAGGAAATAGTTGATATGTGCGATATATCGCTTGAGATACCTCAATACGGAACGAAACATTCATTGAATGTATCCGTAAGTGCAGGAATTGTGCTATGGGAGTTTGTAAAGCAATTCAAATTCCTATGAAAGAAAACTATACGCTCGTGTGCAGATATGCATCTCTTATAGCATATCATTTTCAATCAAGTATATAATTTCCTCTATATCTGCATCAGCGCCAGTAGGATCATATTCCTTCTTAAGGGTAGCTCCGAACAATGAGGCGAATACTTGGTAGAAGTTAGCTCTGAATTTGCCTATAAAAGCGTTAATCAGTTCATAGCTTGTCTGATTGCACTCCCTGTCAATAAGCTTTATCAATAGTTTTCCCTGTGACAGTGTCAGTTTCTTCATAATAGGGAAATATTGATCCCATACGCCTTTCTCAACCTCTTCCAGATGTTTTTTCTGCGTCTCCTCATCGGGTAATGTCTGCAGGTAGAGATAGGTTTCCACTAATACAGCTTTTATTTCCTTAGAATATGGATATACTCTGACGACATCGCGCACAAGCTTGTCGTATTTTCTCTGTTTGCTCTTCTTTGTGAAATTCTTCCTGCCGTAGATATTGACCTCCATCAGTTCAAACGACGGGATGGTATCTCCATTGACAACAGTGGAAAGTGCATAGAAAATCTTCTGTTGTCTGTCATCGTCAATATCCGCCATCATCTGGAAAGTCACGGATATCAGTAATGCAATCGTGACAAATGCTCTCTTCATCGTGACAAAAGTATTAAAGATTATGAAGTTGTATTATCATTTAACAGAGTTTATGGCAAACAATAGGAGAAATATCTATTTTTGAAAAAATCTGAATCAATGAGAAACATATTTTCCTTACGGGCCAGCATCATTTTTTTACTTGTTCCATCGGGTATTTCCGCGCATTCACAGAGTGACACAATAGTTTCGGATACAGGATTTGAGCATTTTTTGTCGTGTCTGTTTCAGGAAGAGGATTTTTCAGGTGAAAAATACGCGGATATGTACGATATGCTTGTGGAAATGCACGATAATCCGATAGACATTAATTCGGCGGCAACATCTCAGCTTGCCTCCCTGCCTTTCCTTTCCTCGCGGCAGATAGAGGATATAGAGGCATATATCTACATTTATGGCAATATGAAGTCTCTCGGAGAACTGATGATGATTGGTAGTCTGGATTACGATACACGCAGGTATTTGTCATATTTTGTATATGCCGGTGAAGGGAAAAAGGAGAAATCGGATATACGGTTGAAAGATATTGTAAAATATGGTAAGGGACTGCTTCTGACCAGAACGGAGATTCCTCTGTATCAACGTTCGGGCTTCGCGTATCATTCTACCGATGAACTCTTGCGCTATCCTAATCGTGCGTATGCCGGCGATGCCATAAAGAATAACGTGAAATATACTTTTTCGTGGCACAATATCGTGAAAATCGGATTTTCGGCCGACAAAGATGCAGGTGAGACGTGGTTTCGGAAAGAACCGATGTGGATGGATTTTGTATCTGCATATATTTCATTGTCTGGCATAGGATGTATGGAGAATCTGATTATTGGTAACATCAGAGCATCTTTCGGCCAGGGTCTTATTGTCAATGACGGTTTCGGTATAGGCAAAAGCACAGTCTATGCCTCAATGGACAGATCTATGTCCGGTTTACGGTCATCTTTGGGCAAGAGCGGTTATGTAACCGGTATGGGCACGACTTTGGGATTCGGCCATCTATCCGTTTCGGCGCTTATATCATACACTGACAGGGATGCCACACTGAATGAATCCGGACAGATAACGTCTATTGTGGAGGACGGTTATCACCGTACGGTCTCTGAGTTGTCAAAACGCCATAATACAAAGGAGATGCTGTCGCTGCTGCATCTGAACTGGCATGGTAACGGTATTGATATTGGATCTACATTCCTGTCCGATAATTTCAATCGTGAGTTTGAGAAAATTCCCTGCCGGTATGGTACGGAGGGTATCTTCACGAGTATGATGTGGAATGCAGGTCTGGATTATTCACTACGCCGTACACGGTTCAGTCTATATGGTGAGACAGCCTTGTGTGATAACCTGTCCATTGCCACGATCAACACTTTCAGGCTGCGTCTGGGCCATAATGACTGGCTGTCTTTGTCTTATAGGGAATATGGTGCTGCCTACAGGGCTCTTCACGGCAGCAGTCTGGCTGAGAGTGATGTATCAAACGAGCGTGGACTGTACCTGTCGTCAGATTATCATATCAGGAACCTGGAGATATACATATACTCGGACCTTGCATATTTTTCCGCTCCTACAGGTAAAGCTTCGCTTCCTTCGTACTGTATGGATTCCCAGATAACACTGACTTATGCTCCACGCAATGCTGTCAATGTCTTTGATTTCAGGTACAGGTTAAAGGCTAAGGAACAGGACAGTAAGAGTTCCGGGGGACTCTCATATAAGGATACAGGTAGGGCAAGATTGCGCTGGACTCATACTTTTATGTCCGGGCTGGAGTTAAAGTCACAGCTGAACGGAGTACATTGCTATTTTCCCGATACAGGATTCAGCAAGGGATTTGCTGTTATGGAGGCTTTGGCGTTGAAACCGGACAATCGCAGTCTGTCCGGCTCCGTATCACTGTGTTATTTCAATACCGACAATTACGACACTTCAATTTCGGTCTATGAGAGCGGACTTCAGAATGCTTACAATTTCATAACGCTGTATGGACACGGTATGCGTGGCTCAATAGTGCTGCGTTATCAGATTTCTGCCAAAGCCTCCTTTCTGGCCAAGTTCGGCAGCACCGTATATTTTGACCGGGAATCAATAGGTTCATCACAGCAGAAGATAGACAGTTTCCACAAGGAGGATATTTCCCTGCAGCTTCGTATAAAGTTCCAGAAAAGCAGGCGGCGTTAGCGTTTGCTGTCGGTCATATGCTTTATTGAATGGTATCTGATGCTCAGGCTGTATTTAATAAGACATATTCCCGCTATTACGAAAGGTATGCTGAGTATCTGTCCCATATCAATAGGCAGCGCTTCCTCCCACGGCGACTGGACTTCCTTGAAGAATTCAACGAAGAATCTGAAAGTAAAGATGGCCGTGAGACAGAATCCTATGTAGAATCCCTTACCCACAAGCTCCTTGTGTTTCTTGTAGATAATGGATATGATCACAAATATCACCAGATATGCCATGGCTTCATATAGTTGTGCCGGGTGACGTGGAAAATTCTCTCCGAGCTGTGTGAAGACAAATCCGTAATCAGTTCCGGTGGGTTTACCTACAATCTCCGAATTTATCAGATTGCCCAGGCGTATGCAGCAGGCTGTGAGCGGTGTGGCTACACAGACCAGGTCCAATACAGTCAGAAGTCTTACCTTATATTTGCGGCTGTAGAGCAGCAGGCCGATGAATATGCCTATTGTGCCTCCGTGGCTTGCCAGTCCGCTGTATCCTGTAAAATGGAATTTCGGTGTAAAGCTGATTGGCAATATCATTTCAATGACTGTTCCGAGGCTGCTGAAATAGTATCCCGGGTCATAGAATATGCAGTGACCGAGCCTTGCGCCAATGAGTATTCCTAGAAAACAGTAGATGAACAGCGGATCGAAGCGCTCCATATCTATCTTCATATCCTTGAAGTATTTTCTCACCAGCAGAACTGCTGCGAGAAGTCCTATACCCCACATAAGTGAGTAATAGCGCAAGGGGAATCCGCCAAGATTGAATAATGATATATCCGGATTCCAGATTATGTAACTGAGTTGGGCCATATTGATGTCAAACATTAAATCTGAAGTGCATTATATCACCATCCTGGACGACATAGTCCTTGCCTTCTACATATAGTTTTCCGGCATCGCGGATGGCGCTTTCCGATCCGAGTGATATGTAATCCTCGTATTTTATTACCTCTGCACGTATGAATCCTTTCTCAAAGTCGGAGTGTATCACACCCGCACATTGCGGAGCCTTCCAGCCCTTGCGGTATGTCCAGGCCTTGACCTCCATTGGTCCTGCTGTTATGAATGTCTCCAGGTTCAGGAGTCTGAATGCGGATTTAATCAGTCTTGTCACACCTGATTCCTCCAGTCCAAGCTCGTCCAGAAACATCTGTCTGTCTTCGTAAGACTCCAGTTCTGCAATCTCGGATTCAGTTTTGGCGGCGATGACCAGTATCTCGGCATTCTCATCCTTGACAGCCTCGCGTACCATTTCCACGTATTTATTCCCTGTCTTTACACTTGCATCATCAACATTGCACACGTAGAGAACAGGCTTGGATGTCAGCAGGAACTGCTCTGCTGCGATTTTCTGCTCATCCTTCGATTCAAAGGTGACCGTTCTCGCCGACCTACCCTGCATCAGTGCATCACGGTAGGCTGTCAGCACCTGAAATATCTGCTTTGCCTGCTTATCGCCTACGGCAGCCTGTTTCTGTATTTTCTGCAGGCGCGTATCAATACTCTCCAGGTCCTTTATCTGCAGTTCCAGGTCAATGACTTCCTTGTCTCGGACTGGATTGACGGAACCGTCAACGTGTGTCACGTTATCGTCATCAAAGCAGCGGAGTACGTGGATGATGGCATCGCATTCCCTGATGTTTCCAAGGAATCTGTTACCGAGCCCTTCGCCCTTACTTGCACCCTTTACGAGTCCGGCGATATCGACAATCTCAACGGTAGCCGGCACGATTCTTCCCGGATTCACCAGTTCAGCCAGCTTGTTAAGCCGCTCATCTGGAACAGTAATAGTGCCGACGTTAGGTTCAATTGTGCAGAACGGGAAGTTTGCCGCCTGTGCCTTGGCCGATGACAGGCAATTGAAAAGTGTCGATTTACCTACATTGGGAAGCCCCACTATGCCGCATTGCAAAGACATATTATTTATTTTTTAAGTTACAGATTATCCCACATACATCCTCCCATCAAGGGAGAACCCAGCCGTGAACGGCTGGAACTCAAGTTTTTTTTTCTTAAAGTGCAAAGGTAATTATTATTTTCTTACCCTTCACCTATATTCAATGCGCCTCTAACCAGTTGTCACCCCAGCCGCAGTCGGCTATCAGCTTTACAGACATCCTGTATGCCTCCTGCATCTGTTGTGTTACAATGTCACGGACAATATCTTCCTCGTCCGGTCTGACATTGAAATTCAATTCGTCGTGGACCTGAAGTATCATACTTGATTTCAGACCGGCCTTTTTGAATTCACGGTCTATATTCACCATTGCATATTTTATGATGTCCGCAGCGCTTCCCTGAATCGGTGCATTCACAGCATTCCGTTCGGCATATCCTCTTACTGTGGCATTATGTGATGTGATGTCAGGCAGGTAGCGTTTTCGGTGCATCACAGTCTCCACATATCCTTTCTGACGTGCTTTCCCAATCTGTCCGGTTATGTATGTCTTTATATCGGGATATGTCAGGAAATAATTGTCAATCAATTCCTTTGCTTCTGTTCTGCTGACTTTCATCCTCTCAGCGAGTCCGAATGCGGAGATACCGTAGATGATGCCGAAGTTGGCAGTTTTGGCCTTAGCTCTCTCTGTCCTGGTGACTTCTGATATCGGCTTATGGAAAATCTTGGCAGCTGTTGCCGCGTGTATGTCCTCACCATTTTCGAAATCATCGATCATATTCCTGTCTTGACTCAGATGGGCCATTATCCTCAGCTCTATCTGCGAATAATCTGCGGAGAAGAACTTGCATCCCGGATCAGGAATGAAGGCTTTTCTTACTTCTTTGCCGTCCTCATCGCGTACCGGTATATTCTGCAGGTTCGGTCCGCTTGAGCTCAGACGGCCGGTGGCTGTCACTGTCTGATTGAATGAAGTGTGCACTTTCCCCGTGCGCGGATTTATCAGTTGCGGCAGGGCATCAACATATGTGCCGATAAGTTTCTTCAGTCCCCTGTATTCAAGAATCTTCTCAACTATCGGGCTCTTGTCCCGCAGGCTTTCAAGCACTTCCTCGGATGTCACATATTGTCCGCTCTTGGTCTTTTTTGCCTTGTCTGAAACTTTTAACCGGTCAAACAGAACCTCTCCTACCTGCTTTGGTGACAATATGTTGAAGTTCAGTCCTGCAAGGGCGTAGATTTCATCTTCAATCTTGCGGAGTCTTTCTGTAAACAGCCTGCTGCTTTCCTTAAGTGCATTCGTATCAAGACGCACACCGCACTTTTCCATATCTGCCAGGACACTTACCAGCGGCATCTCCACTTCACGGAAGAAGGCTGTGGTATTATCCTTCTCAATCTCATCTTTCAATATAGGACGCAGTCTTAATGCCAACAGGGCCTTGATGCAGGATGTACGGCTGAGTTTTTCCAGATCCGGCTTAAAGAACAGCATTCCGGCTGATGTTGCCTGCTCACTTTCTTCAATATCGACACTTTCGTGAAGATAGGTCTCGGACAGATGTTCCAGAGTGTGCCGCTGTTCCGGTTGTATCACATAATGTGCAACCATCGTATCAAACAGCTCACCCCTGAGTTCAATTCCGGAATTTGCCATCGCAAGAATGAACGGCTTCAAGTTATGACAAGTTTTTCCGATTCTGTCATTGCTGAACAGCGGAGCGACAGCCCGTAAAATAGAATCTCTGTCGGGACCGGATTCTGTTACATCTATGTACCAGGCTTGATTCGCATCGGCGCATATTGCAATTCCTGTGATTTTGGCATCAACAGCGGCATCGTCTGTTGTATCCATCCAGAATGAGATGTTTTCCGTATCAGCCAATAGCCTTGTCAAATCGCATATATCTTTCTCATTATCAATTATTTTTACCTGTAAATCACTACTGTTGAACCCTCTGAGAATCGGATTTTCTGCGTTAGCTGTATCATTGGCCGCAAATAAGTCAGGGAAATTGCGTTCTTCTTTCGTTATTCTTCCGAGCAGACTATGCATTTCCAGTTCACCAAGAATTGCCGAGAGTCTTGTCATATCCGGTTTCTCCTTTTTGAGAGATTCCATGTCGAGACTGACCGGGACATCAGTCCTTATTGTTGCGAGCATTTTGCTGAATCTGATCTGTTCTGCGTTGCTCTCGATTTTTTCCTTTATTGAACCTTTCAGTTTGTCTGTATTTTCCAGAAGATTTTCAATACTTCCGAAATCCGAGATAAGTTTCTGAGCCGTCTTCGGACCTACTCCCGGACATCCCGGGATATTATCAGCACTGTCACCCATCAGTCCGAGCAAATCTATTATCTGGCTGGTACTGCTGATCTCGTATTTCTCCAGCACTTCCTTAGGTCCCATGACATCATATCCCTTGTCTCCGAACCTTGGTCTATAGAGGAGGGATGTATCGGTCACAAGCTGGCAATAGTCTTTGTCCGGTGTCAGCATATATGTGATAACCCCCTTTTCATCGGCTTGTTTTGCCAAAGTTCCGATGACATCGTCCGCCTCAAATCCTTCCACCTCAAGAATAGGAATATTATAGGCACTGATTATATCCTTGATTATCGGCACAGACTGCCTTATTACCTCAGGTGTCTCCTCGCGCTGTGCCTTATACTGTTCGAACAGTTTATGTCGGAATGTCCCTCCCTTGGGGTCAAATGCTATACCTATATGTGTAGGGTTCTCCTTTGTCAATATCTCCTGCAGCGTGTTTACGAATCCGAGAATGGCTGATGTATTCAGCCCTTTTGAATTAATTCTGGGTGCCTTTATCATCGCGTAATATGCGCGGTATATCAGTGCGTATGCGTCGAGAAGAAATAGTCTATCCATAGTGCTCTCTCATTATTTCCGTAAAAATAGTTATTTTTACTAACTTTGCCGCGTTGAATGACTAGAGGGAATGGATTTGTTAAAATCAATAACAGAGCCTATTGATGGTGAACTGGGTTGTTTCAAGAAGTATTTCAGTTCACTTATGGATACAGACGATTCCGGGCTTGCTGTGTTGCTTGATTGTCTGAAAACTCGGAACGGCAAGATGTTGCGTCCGATTTTAGCCCTACTCATCGGTAAATACTATGGCTTCCCGTCCGACGGCATATACAATGTTGCAGCATCTATGGAGTTGCTGCATACGGCAAGTCTGATACACGATGATGTGGTTGACAACAGTATGCTGCGTCGTGGTAACCCCTCGTTCAATGCCGTTTTTGACAATAAGATGGCAATACTGTTTGGCGATTATGTTGTCGGTCTGTCACTGGAAGAGATGGCAAAGACAGGCAATGTTGGGAATGTCGCCCGTCTGTCCAGTCTTTCAAAGACGCTTTCTTCCGGTGAAATCGCCCAGTTAGGTATCCGTTCAAGTCTGGAACTGTCGGAAGACAATTATTTTGATATCATATATAGAAAGACTGCCAGTCTTTTTTCTACAGCCGCGTATCTGGCTGCCTTTGTCTCCGGTGCTGCTACATCGGAGGCGGAAACCTTTTCCGAATTCGGCCGGTTGGCAGGTCTGTGTTTTCAGATAAGAGACGATATTTTCGATTATTTGCCCACAGAGGGGTTGGGAAAGCCGTCAGGCATTGATATGAAAGAAGGAAAAATAACCTTGCCGGCTATCTACGCATTGAACACTTCGGATCTTGACTGGTCTGATACAGTACGTGATATCAGGAATTGTGTGGCTACCGATGATCAGATAAAGGCTGTGGCAGAATATTCAATAGAGCACGGCGGTATTCAGTATGCCGACAACCGTATGCATGAACTTGCTGCACAGGCGTTGGAACTTCTGCCGAATAATATGTCTGATACGCTTCGTGAAGCTTTTTCCGATTACATTGAACTGCTAATCAGGCGTGAGCGTTAAATAACGTCCTTTTCACCGCATATTTCTGCAATAAGCTGGCCGGCCAGTCTGCTTGTGCCTATTCTGAACAGAGATTTATTCAGCCATTCCTTGCCTAATGTCTCCTTTACAATCTGACAATAAAGGAATGCATCGTTAATTGACGAAATTCCTCCGGCAGCTTTTATTCCGACTTTTCTTCCGGTTTCTGCGGCATATTCCTTTATTGCCTGACACATTACAAGGAATGCCTCGGGTGTGGCGATGGAGTTTTCCTTGCCGGTTGAGGTTTTGATGAAATCCGCACCGGAGTACATTGCCATAATTGCAGCTTTCTTCACGTTTGAAAGATTGCCGAGAAGGCTTGTCTCCAGAATGACTTTCAGAGTCCTGTCATTGCAGACATCCTTCAATTCCTGCATTTCATCGGCAATATATTCATATTCACCGGACAAAAAGCGTCCTACAGGCATTACAATATCAATTTCATCGGCACCATCGTGTATTGCCATTGCCGTCTCGGCAATCTTTACCTCCGTAGCCGTCTGTGATGAAGGAAATCCGCCGCTTACGCAGGCTGTGTGCATATCTTCTATCTCAAGTGATTTGCTGACGGTTTCAGCGTAGCAGGGATATACGCATACTGCAGCAAATGCCGGTATGTCCGGATGTGAGCTGAAGAACCTGTTGATTCTCTCTGTCATCTCAAGTATAGTCTCATCACTGTCTGTCGATTTCAACGATGTATAATCCAGATATCCGAGTAATTTTGAGAGCTCATCCTTGGTGGGACCGGATTTCAGACTCCTGATCTTTTCTATTGTCCTGCAGACATTTTCCTCATTCACATTCAGGTTGTACTTTCCGAACGCCTCTGCGTATCTGTCATTCTCTTCGTATTCCATTATTCTCTGTTTTTAGTGTCAATAATAATAGTTACCGGTCCGTCGTTTATCAGTTCTACTTTCATATCAGCTCCGAAAACACCTTTTTCAACCTTGATTCCGCTTTTTTCGCGTATTGTGTCGCAGAACGATTCATACATAGGTTTTGAGAACTCTCCCTTTGATGCCCTGATGTACGATGGTCTGTTTCCCTTTTTGGTCTGTGCCATCAGTGTGAACTGGCTTACCACCATCAATTCGCCTTTGATATCAGTTACAGAAAGGTTCATTACTCCGTTTTCATCGTTGAAAATGCGCATATTCACGATTTTCGATGCCAACCAGCCAATATCTTCCTCCCTGTCTGCATCCTCTATGCCAAGTAATACCATCAGGCCGTTTCCAATTCTGGAAAAGACGCTCCCGTCTATTGTAACGCTGCATTCCGTGACTCTCTGTATAACCGCCCTCATATTTCAAAACAGCTTCTAATTATGGAAGTGTGAATATACTTTCTCGGCTTTGCTCCTGCCAATAAGGGATGTCAGATCCTCTATTCCGGTTTCTGAAATTCTCTTTACGCTCTTGAATTTTTTAAGCATTTCAACGGCGGTTTTCTCTCCTATCCCATCTATTTCTGTAAGTTCACCCGCTATCTGTCTCTTGCTCCTTTTCTTTTTATGGAATGTTATAGCCACTCTGTGAACCTCTTCCTGCATCTGTTCCAGCAGTCTGAACAATTCGCTGTCCGGCTTGACTCCGGCCTGCATTTGCGGAAAGCCGTATAGTAGTGCTTCCGTTTTGTGGCGGGAGTTTTTCACCAGTCCGGCAATGTTTAACGTAATTTGCAGATTATCAGCTACATCCTTTGCGATACCCATCTGCCCTTTTCCGCCATCAACAATCAGCAGGTCAGGCATTCTGCCGTTTTCGTTAATTATACGCTCGTACCTTCTGGTCAGCACTTCGTTCATTGAAGCATAATCATCGCCACCTGCGCCGCTCCTGATATTGTATAAACGGTATTCTTTCCTGGCTGGTCTGCCTGTATCATAGACCACGCAGGCTGCTACTGCATCTGTGCCCTGTATATGGGAATTATCGAAACATTCTATTCTCAACGGGATCTTTTCCAGTTTCAGCAGATTCTGCAGTTCTTTCAGTATCCTTACGTGCTTTTGTTCCGGATTCAGTTTGTCATTTCTCTTCAGTCTGTCAGCACGGTATTGTTTTACGTTCAGTTCGGACAGAGTAAGCAGTTTCTTCTTCTCTCCTTTTTGAGGCACTGTCCAAGTTATTCCGTCAAGTTTTGTGTCAGGCATGAACGGTACTATGATTTCTTTGGATTTACTGCCGTACCGCTGTCGCATCTCTACGATTGATGACATCAGCAAATCCTCCAGTGAATCATCGGCTTTGTTCTTGAATTCGAACGTGAATGCCTGGTTTATGCATCCTTCTGATACGTGAATATAATTAGTGAATACCACATCATCGTTGTCCTGCTCTATGCTGAAAACATCAATTTCATCGTTAATTTCAGCTATTACCTGGCTCTTTTCCCGGAAGGCTGTCAGGATGGCCAGTTTTTCCTTGATGACCTGTGCCTCCTCAAATCTCATTGCCGAGGCCAGTTCTTTCATCTTTTCCTTAAGTTTCAGCTCAATACTTCCGGCACGGCCTTTTAGTATCTCACGTATCTCATCTATCTGACGGTTATAATCCTCGATGCTTTCGTTCCCAATACACGGTGCATTACAGTTCTTTATCTGGAACTCAATACAGTCTCTGTACTTTTTTTCCTGGATTTTATCCGTTGAAATGGTTTGTCGGCAACTCCGTACCCTATACAGGTTTTTAATAAGCAGCATCAGCCCGTTGAGGGTGGATACGTGACTATATGGACCGTAATACTCTGAACCGTTGCGTATTATGTTGCGTGTCTTGAATATCCTCGGAAAATCCTCTTTTGTAATGCAAATGGATGGATATGTCTTGTCGTCTTTAAGGAGTATGTTGTATCTTGGCTTGTATTTCTTTATCAGATTGTTTTCTAGCAGCAGTGCGTCCCATTCGGTTGCCACGACAATATATTTAATGTCCCTGATCTTGCTTACAAGTATCCTTGTCTTGGCCGACTCATGCTCTTTGTTGAAATACGAACTTACCCTTCTTTTCAGATTTTTGGCTTTGCCGACGTATATGACCTTACCGCTATCATCCAAATACTGGTAGCATCCGGGTTTTTCCGGCAGATTCGTGACAATTGCCTTCAACCGGTTTGAGTATGTGGTATTCTCATTCAATTCACCCCATCCATCTCGTCCATTGCAATGAGGCTGTCTATCTCCACATCCATTGGGAAACGCTCGCGTGCATTGAAATTGGTCAGTTCAATTATGAAGTTAGCCATAACTTTCCTGGGATTGAACTGCTTTACCATGTGGCAGGCGGCACTTGATGTTCCTCCTGTGGCCAGCAGGTCATCGTGTACAAGTACGATATCACGCTCGTTTATGGAATCCTTATGCATTTCAATACGGTCAAATCCGTATTCTTTCCTATACTCTATACTTACCTTCTCGTATGGCAATTTACCGGGCTTCCTTATTGGAACGAATCCTGCTCCCAGTTTTTCTGCGAGTATTGCGCCTACTACAAAACCTCTAGACTCAATTCCGCATACCTTGGTTATGCCTTTATCCTTGTATCTTTCATAAAGGGTATCGGCAATTTCCCTTAAGTCGTCAGGGTTCATGAACCACGATGTGACGTCTTTGAATTGTACACCGGCCATCGGGTAATCCGGGATGTTTCTTAAATGCTTTAGCAGCGTTTCCTTACTCATTTTTCAATTCCTTTATAAAATGTTCCACGTGAAACATTATCTGTTTAACAATACCAATAGCACGTTAATGTCGCTTGGAGATACCCCCGGGATGCGACTGGCCTGCGCCAAAGTTTCCGGGTTGATGCGGCAGAGTTTCTGCCGGGCCTCCGTTGAGAGCGATTGCAGACTGCTGTAATCAAAGCGGCCTTTTATGCGTATGCTTTCCAGTCTGACCATTTTATCGGCAATAAGTCTTTCCCTGTCTATGTACCCGCTATATTTCATCTTTATCTCTGCCGCCTCAATTATTTCGTCCTTTCTCTCCTTGTCAATCCTGTCAAGTTCTCTTGCCAGGGCCTTGATGTGCGGGGCTATGTTCAGAAGTGTAATCTGTGGCCTGTTTATGAGATCAATCAGCTTGCATCCTTCGCGCAACGGAGTTGTGCCGAGTTCCTCCAGAACAGGATTGATGATAGCCGGCTTTATTGAATATGTCTTTGCAAATTCTATCAGACTGTCAATGGTATCCCGCTTCGAGGTCATTCTGTAGTACCGTTCGTCTGTAGCCAGTCCCAGATTATGGCTTTTTTCAGTCAGACGTATATCCGCGTCATCCTGGCGTAGCAATATGCGGAACTCGGCCCTTGATGTGAACATACGGTAAGGCTCATCCACTCCTTTCGTAACAAGGTCATCGATAAGTACTCCGATGTATGATTCATCGCGCCCCAGAATCAGCGGCTCCTGTCCACGACAGTTGAGCGCGGCATTGATTCCGGCTATAAGTCCCTGTCCACCAGCCTCTTCGTATCCTGTTGTACCGTTTACCTGACCGGCCATATACAGTCCGCTGATAATCTTTGACTCAAGGCTTGGGTTAAGTTCGGTAGGATCGAAATAATCGTATTCAATGGCATATCCGGGTCTGTAAACCACCAGGTTCCTGAATGCCGGAATCTCTTTCAGGGCACGGATCTGCACATCCATTGGCATGGACGATGAGAATCCGTTCAGATACATCTCGTTGGTGTTCTCGCCCTCCGGTTCCAGAAACAGCTGGTGTCTGTCCTTGTCCGGGAAGGTGAACAGTTTTGTCTCTATGCTCGGACAATATCGCGGTCCTATGCTCTTGATCTGGCCATTGTACAATGGAGAATCCGCAAGTGCGGAGCGCAGTATTTCGTGGACACGCTCATTTGTAAAGCAAGTCCAACAGCACATCTGCTTGAGATTCCGTTCCGTTTCCATAAAAGAGAAGCGGTGGAAGTCGTTTTCACCCTCCTGTATCTCCATCTGACTGAAATCGACACTGCGGGAGTCAATCCTGACAGGCGTGCCTGTCTTCATCCTGCCACTGTGAATGCCGTGTCTTGTTATGGATTCTGTAAGACCATACGAGGCCGGTTCGGATATACGTCCGCCCGGCATCTGTACGTGTCCGATGTGCATCAGCCCGTTCAGGAATGTACCAGCTGTGAGAATCACGCACTTTGCCTTGAATTCAGCGCCCTGCAAAGTCTTGATTCCCTGTACTTTACCTTCATTGACTATAAGCTCTGTGACTATGTCCTGCCAGATATTCAGGTTCGGCAGATTCTCAAGTATGTGTCTCCAGTTCTGTACGAATCTGGCGCGGTCGCATTGTGCCCGGGGGCTCCACATAGCCGGTCCCTTTGAACGGTTCAGTATGCGGAACTGGATGGCAGATTTGTCTGTGACTATTCCCATATAGCCGCCCATAGCGTCTATCTCTCTGACTATCTGCCCTTTAGCTATGCCACCAATAGCAGGATTACAACTCATCTGGGCAATCTTTGTCATATCTATAGTGATAAGACAAGTTCTGGAACCCATATTGGCGGCGGCAGCGGCAGCCTCACAACCGGCATGTCCTGCTCCGATGACTATTACATCGTAACTGAAATCCATATCTGCATTCACAGTTCAACTGAACTACAAATGTACTAAGAAGCTGTTTAAATTTAAACAACTTCTAAGAACCTATTGATTAAATCAACAACAGTCTTAGTTTCTTCCGGTGTTATAGTAGGTCCAATGGGCAGGCTCAGTTCCTCTGCTGCTATACGCTCGGTGATTGGAAGCGATAGCTGTGGTGTGTTCCATGCCGCTTTCGCGTAACATTCCTGTCTGTGCGGGGCTATAGGGTAATGAATCATCGTCCCTACCCCGTTCTCTGCCAGATAGTCTTGAAGCTCATCGCGTTTGCCCTCCGCTACAAGTATGGGGAACAGGTGATATGCGTTCTGTGCGTCGGGAAGCCTTTCAGGCAGTGAGACCAGAGGGTTTGATATGTTGTCATAGTAGTGGTTTGCCACCTCCTTTCTGTGACTGTTGTCCTGCTCCAGATACCTGAGTTTCACATCGAGTACGGCGGCCTGAATCTCGTCCAGTCTGCTGTTCCTGCCGGTATATCTGAATACGTATTTCTTCTGACTGCCGTAGTTGGCCAATGTGCGTACAGCTTCGGCCAGTGCCGGGTCATTTGTTGTGACGGCCCCTCCGTCGCCGAGAGCCCCCAGATTCTTGCCCGGATAGAAGCTGTGTCCGGCTGCATCGCCTATGCTTCCGGTTCTCTGTCCGGTAGGGCCATATACGCATCCGTGAGCTTGCGCGTTGTCTTCGACAAGTTTCAGACTGTATTTCCTGCACAGTTCAATAATCCTCGGTGAAATGGCGATTCTTCCGTAAAGATGCACTACGGTTATGGCCTTTGTACGGGGTGTTATGAGCTGTTCTATCCTATCATCGTCAATCTCCAGTGTGTCAAGTCTTGGCTCACAGAGAACCGGAACGAGTCCGTTCTCTGTGATGGCCAGAATTGTGGCGATATATGTGTTGGCAGGGACAATCACCTCGTCGCCCGGCTTCATTACACCAAGTTCGATGTATGCACGGAATATCCATATAAGCGCATCCAGACCATTGGCACAACCTATTGCATAACGGCTGCCGATATATTCTGCGTAATGTTCCTCGAATTTCCTGTTTTCTTCTCCTTGCAGATACCATCCGCTGTTCACTACCCTGCTTACGGCCTCGTTTATCTCAGCCCCGTGCAGTGCGGTTACATCCTTCAGCGACAGAAATGGAATCAGCATTACAGCAGTTTTAAGGATATCATCAGTTCACCTTGCTCCAGACCGCCGCCCCAGATACGTGCGTAGCCTGCGGAAAGGGTAGTCTTCATGTGGGTGAACAATACCAGTGGGATGTTCATCTGCGCTCCGACACTTATATAGTTGGTTTTGGAGGCTGATTCGCTTCCCCAGTAGTCTGCCATCAGGTCGTTGGCAAACAGATTGAACTGTATGTAGTTCGGATAGCACTGCAAAGTTCCGAAATTGTTCAGTCTGATGGGTGAAAAACTGATTTCACCGTTGAATTTCGCATAGCTGTGCGCACAGATTGCATCAATGTTCGCTCCCGGCATAGACAGAGTTGTGCGATACCTGTTAATTTCACCGTTATCCACGTAGTTGTTGCGGAAACCACCGAAGTAGTCATTGCCGAATGATGAGCCGCTGTCACCGAAATTCTGTCCGAAAGTTCCTCTCAGCCAGAATGAATTGTGCTTGCCTACAGGAAGCAGGAATCCCTGCTCGAAAGTAGCGCTTATTGCAGGGAACAGTTTTCCGCCTACCAGATAGACACTTGCATCTGCCTCGGCCTTGAATCCCTGTTCAGGCTCGATTGAACCCAGTGAGCCGCGTGTCTTGCTTGCATTGATGTGAAGGTCGAGTGTCTGGAACGATGTAACGCCGTTGTCTATCTCAATTTCCTGATACATAGGCAGAGCATCCAGATCACCGTAATGACCCAGACTTCCGCCCCATTCCCATTTGAACGGAGACTGTAGAGAATGGCTCACATCGTAGGCGAGAGACACACTGTAGCCTTTTCTTGACGAACGCTTGGGACCGAACAGGTCGTAGAAACTCGTCTTGTTCCACGTAGCATTCAATTTCCAGTTCCAGTATTTTATCTCGGCCATGGCGTGGAAACGGTTCTTCCAGTCGTTGTTGCTCCAGGGCGATGCTCCGAGGAACAGGTTTATCGAGCAAGCCGACAACGGGTCGTAGAATGAGAGATGATAACCTAGAACAGGTGTCATATTGTTCCATGACTGACGGTCGGTAAATCCGCTGATATCGGGATATGCGCCCTGAAACTTAATTTCCTTGAAAGGTTTATAAACTGTAATTGAGTCATAAACCTCGCCGAATGATATTTCAGGAAGTTTTTCCTGTACAGTACTCAGTTCTGCCAGTTTCGGATTCTTCATAAATGCCTTCTGACCGAGGAATTCCACGCTGTTGGCATCGTTGAGAATCCTGTAATCGAAGGTGACAGGTGTCATACCGTCTGAACCGAACTTGTAGGCATAGACAGTGCCGTCGTTGGTCAGATACGGTGCGAACATACCGGTCTCTACGTTTGTCAGAAGGTCAAAGTCACGGCTTGCCATGTCGAATACCCATATATTCGGCACGCCGGTATAATAGCTGAATCCTACCAGCTTGCTGTCGTCCTCACTGAAACGGAACTGACTCAGATTAGAGTCATCGAGAGTATATAAAACCTCATATTGACCGGCGGCATCCTCAAAATCGGCTGTGTTGAACATAATGAGTGAGTGCTGGCCGCGTGTACCGAGAAGCGCTGCTACGACTTTAGTACCATCGTGCGACACATCAAGGTCACTTACGCTTACTCCGAACGGGAAGCTGTACATTATCTCACGGTTCTCCAAATCGGAGCTGTACCTTATCAGATGACAGATTCCACCGCTACTTAACAGACCATACATACAGTCGTTGGCATTATCGTAGGAAATGTCGTATGTACGCTGGTACTTCAGATGTTTTACTTTCTTGCCTTTTTTCAGGTCATATACCACGAGTCCGCGCATCCTTCCGTTGCGATCCGTCCAGATAAGCCGGCCGTTATGCTTGTCGTATGCCAGATATGCTGTCTGATACATCATAGGTCCGTCAATGTAGGCAAGACGTTTTATTCTTTTGCCTTTGGCATCCTTATTCAGGTTAATTGCGTCAATTTGGGCAAAGTCGCCGGGATGATTCACAGCAATATATGCCACTCCTGCATCTTCATCAATAATCATCGGCGAGGTAGCTCCAAGGTTGCAGTCAACAATGTTCTCTGTAGCGGTAAGCGGATATTCATTGATGGCGGCAAGGTTATCCTGCTGATGTTTCTTTTCATATTCCTGCCATTCATTCCATACTTGTCGCAGTCCCTTGCCATAGACTTTCTCAAATTGTCTGGCATAGAATGTCCTGCTGCCCTCTGTACGGTTATAGAATTCTATTAATTTGTCATAACCGTATGTAAGCACCAGGTAATTGACGAAGCGCGTACCGTAAAGATACGATGTGGCTCCCTGCTGGAAATCAGCGGTTGTTCCTTCAGTTTCAAGTCCCACTACAGAATAAAGTTCCCTGTTTTCCTGTATCTGTGTGCGAAAATAGGTCTCGTCATAACCTCCTAGCGCCCTGCCGTTACCATCGCCAAGCCACGTCTCCATAAGACATGCTATACCTTCCTGATACCATCGTGGAGCATACCATCTGGGAGCGTCAAGATAACTCCACACTGCACTTAGAGGGTATTCTGACTCGCGCATTACCTTGTTGCCAGTGAATTTGCGCCACATATTGTCCTGTCTGTCCGACTTATCGGACATAACCACGTGTGTGTATTCGTGCTTGAACAAATCATCGTACCGCTCGTTGGACGGAAATGTGAAGTATGATTTATTTGTAGGCCCCATTCCAATTAATATTGTTGTGTGAGGCAATGGTGTGACACCGGCGTTACTGTCGTCATCAATATCAGAAAGCATCATAAACGGAGCCTGCTCGGGCAGAAGTCCCCAGATTTGTTTGTGCAGTGCTTTGCCTAACTGATACTTTCTCATCAGGTGAGGGATATACTGCGACTGTTCCTTATCAAAGAAGCAGATTGTCGCATCGGGCTGCTTGTACTGGTATATAGTCTGTGCTGAAACAGACAGGTTATGAGCCGGTAATACGGCCCATAACCCTATGTAAATCAATACAAGACGTATTGTTTTGTTATATAGTCTGTCCAAAGTGAGTGATTATGAATGGTTACAGGAATATTTCCATTTTACTCAGAACACCGTCCTGCTTGCTCAGAATACCGTCCTGCTTACTCAGAACACCGTCCTGCTTGCTCAGAACACCGTCCTGCTTGCTCAGAACACCGTCCTGCTTGCTCAGAACACCGTCCTG
>JAZRYP010000016.1:0-19808 GCA_045600825.1 Bacteroidaceae bacterium | reverse complement strand
ATGGAGATTGCCAAGATGCGTGCAGCACGTCTGCTGTGGGCTAAGATTACCAAGAGCTTCGGTGCCAAGAACCCGAAGTCAATGGCTCTGCGTACACACTGCCAGACATCAGGCTGGTCACTCACCGAGCAGGATCCTTACAACAACGTAGGCCGTACCTGTATCGAGGCTATGGCAGCAGCTCTGGGCCACACCCAGTCACTGCACACCAACGCTCTGGACGAGGCTATCGCACTGCCTACCGACTTCTCGGCACGTATTGCACGTAACACCCAGATTTACATTCAGGAGGAGACCAACGTATGCCGCGAGGTCGATCCGTGGGCCGGCTCATACTACATCGAGAGCCTGACCAACGAGATTGCCCACAAGGCTTGGGAGCACATCCAGGAAATCGAGAAGCTGGGCGGTATGGCAAAGGCCATCGAGACAGGTCTGCCGAAGATGCGTATCGAGGAGGCTGCAGCCCGCACACAGGCCCGCATCGACTCAGGCATCCAGACCATCGTAGGTACCAACAAGTATCGCCTTGACCACGAGGATCCTATCGACATCCTCGAGGTTGACAACACCGCTGTCCGCAACCAGCAGATTGAGCGTCTGAAGGCTCTCCGCGCCGGCCGTAACGAGGCTGACGTCCAGAAGGCTCTCGATGCCATCACCAAGTGCGTCGAGACCGGCGAGGGCAACCTGCTCGCGCTTGCTGTCGAGGCCGCCAAGGTACGCGCATCACTGGGTGAGATTTCCTACGCTTGCGAAAAGGTCGTAGGCCGTTACAAAGCAGTCATCAGAACAATTTCAGAAGTGTATTCATCAGAAAGCAAGAAGGATGCCGACTTTGAGAAAGCCTGCGCCCTCACAGAGAAGTTTGCGAAGAAGGAAGGCCGTCAGCCACGTATCATGATAGCCAAGATGGGCCAGGACGGTCACGACCGTGGTGCCAAGGTTGTAGCTACCGGTTACGCAGACTGCGGTTTCGATGTCGATATGGGACCTCTGTTCCAGACTCCTGCAGAGTCAGCACGCCAGGCTGTCGAGAACGATGTACACGTACTCGGTGTATCATCACTCGCTGCAGGTCACAAGACTCTTGTTCCGCGGGTCATCGAAGAACTCAAGAAGCTCGGCCGCGAGGACATTATGGTCGTAGTGGGCGGTGTCATCCCTGCACAGGATTACGACTTCCTGTACAAGGCCGGCGCAGCTGCCATCTTCGGCCCCGGTACCAGCGTAGCCAAGGCTGCCTGCCAGATTGTAGAGCTGCTGCTCGGTGAGTAATCATCGGTAATCCAGTATCAACTTTAAATAAGGTGGTGTCCGGTAACGGGTACCACCTTATTTCGTACACAATAGTTACCTGATTAGGCTGACATTACAGACGAACAGAGTATCTTTGTGAATGAGAATCTTAATAAAAGGAATACCAAACGATGATAGTATGTATTGCAGAGAAGCCAAGCGTGGCGAAGGATATCGCCAGCGTACTTGGCGCACATGAGAGACACGACGGATATATCGAAGGGAACGGTTACCAGGTGACGTGGACCTTCGGTCATCTATGTACCCTGAAAGAACCGGCCGACTATAACTCACTCTGGAAATCGTGGAGTCTGGGCAGCCTGCCTATGATACCGCCACGGTTCGGCATCAAACTGATTGACGACAAGGGCATTGAGAAACAGTTCAAGATAATAGAGTCGCTGATGCTCAAGGCCGACGGCATAATAAACTGCGGCGATGCCGGGCAGGAAGGCGAACTGATACAGCGCTGGGTAATGCAGAAAGTCGGCATAAAATGCCCTGTGAAGCGGCTGTGGATATCATCTCTTACGGAAGAGTCCATACGTGAGGGGTTCAGTAATCTGAAACCGCAGGACAGTTTCCAGCAGCTGTACGAGGCAGGGCTGTGCCGCGCCATAGGCGACTGGCTTCTCGGAATGAACGCCACACGCCTCTATACGATGAAATACCGGCACAGCGACAGCCGTCAGATACTCTCCATCGGAAGGGTGCAGACCCCTACCCTCGCCCTTGTGGTGAACAGGCAGAAGGAGATTGACAACTTCAAGCCGGAACAGTACTGGGAACTGAGAACGACATACCGCGACACCGTATTCAACGCCACCAAGGGCAGATTCACCGATCACGAGGAAGGGGTGAAGATGCTTGACAAGGTACGTAATGACACTTTCGTCATAACCGATGTAGCCAAGAAGGAAGGCAAGGAATATCCTCAGAGGCTTTTTGACCTCACATCCCTACAGGTGGAATGCAACAGGAAATACGCTTTCTCCGCAGACGACACGCTGAAAATAATCCAATCGCTGTACGAAAAGAAAATCACCACATATCCAAGAGTCGATACCACATTTCTGAGCGACGACATATATCCCAAGTGTCCGCAGATATTGAAGGGACTGACCGAATACAGGACATTCACGGAACCTCTGCTGGCTGGCAGGCTCCCGAAGACCAAGCGTGTATTCGACAATTCCAAGGTCACAGACCACCACGCCATAATACCGACAGGAGTTACACCCGGCAACCTCACAGACGGAGAGAAGCGCGTATTTGACCTTGTGGCAAGACGCTTCATCTCGGTTTTCTGGCCGGAATGCACATTTTCCACCACTACTGTATTGGGCAAGGCCGCATCCGTCGAGTTCAAGGTAAGCGGCAAGGAGATACTCAAGCCCGGATGGCGCGTACTCTATGCCAATGACAAGCCGGAGAAGGACAGCAGGGAAAGTGACGACGAAAAGACTCTCCCGTCATTCACCGTAGGCGAGAACGGTCCCCACACGCCCGAACTGGCCGAAAAGTGGACACAGGCTCCAAAGCCATACACCGAGGCAACCCTGTTGCGTGCAATGGAAACGGCCGGCAAATTCGTCGATAACGATGAGCTGCGCGATGCACTCAAGGAGAACGGCATAGGACGCCCTTCCACACGCGCCGCCATCATAGAGACTCTGTACAAGAGGAACTATATCCGCAAGGAGAAGAAGAATCTGATTCCTACCAGTATGGCAATGGTGCTGATTGACACCATACACGAGGAACTGCTGAAAAGCGCCGAACTGACAGGTATATGGGAGAAACGCCTGCGCGAGATTGAGAAAGGCAAATACAGCTCCCGGCAATTCATCGACGAGCTGAAGCAGATGGTCACGGACCTGACCAGGAACGTGCTGGCCGACAATTCAGTAACCAGACTGCAATAAACAACCGATTATTGAGTTATTATTATTGATGAAGAGACACGGTGACATAATCAGTCTGCTCCTATTGTCCGTAACCGCCGTAATCTGCAGCTGCGGTGCGGAGTACCAGCTTCACAAGGCCGAGCAGAGCTATGCCATCGGCGAATACACCAATGCCGCCGCCCTCTACAAGAAAGCATACGCCGCCACCCCGCCCAAGGACAGGGAACATCGCGGAGAACGGGCCTTTATGATGGGGGAATGCTACAGGCACATCAATTACTATGCACGTGCCGTTGCGGCATATCAGAACTCGGTACGCTACAAATACAAGGACTCCACCGCATTGAAATACCTGGCCGATATGCAGCTGGCATCCGGCAAATACAAGGATGCGGCGAAGAACTATGCGGCGTACCTTGAGCTGAATCCGGATGACGTTCTTGCATCGTACGGCCTGGAATCGTGTACTCTTTCACAGGAATGGAAGAAGAGCCCGACGCGCTACACGGTCAGAAAGGATCCGGTTATGAACTCCAGAATGAGCGATTACTCACCGGTCTATGGCAATGCCGACTACACCCAGCTCTATCTGACATCGACCCGCAATGAGGCCAACGGCGATGACATAAACGGAATCACCGGTATGAAGAGCTGTGACATATTCGTGTCCGAGAAAAACGAGAAGGGCGTATGGCAGAAGCCTGAGGTGATTGAAGGCGGTCCGAACAGTGCCGATGAGGATGGAGCCTGCACCTTCAGCCCGGATTTCCAGACAATGTACTTCACGAGATGCGCCGTTGACCCCACCCTGCCGCAACCGGCACGCATAATGCAGTCCAGGCGCTCCGATGCGGCCTGGCAGGAGGCCACGAACTATCAGGACGAGAACGACACGCTCTTCTCGTACGCACACCCTGCATTATCGCCCGACGGCCAATGGATATATTTCACATCCGATATGTATGGAGGCTACGGAGGTCAGGACATCTGGAGGATACCTGTTGACGGACGCTTCATCGGCGCAGAGAATCTCGGCCCGACCATAAATACTGCAGGCGATGAGATGTTCCCGACATTCCGCCGCAACGGAGAACTGTATTTCTCGTCCAACGGCTGGCCCGGAATGGGAGGTCTGGACATATTTATGGCGGAGCAGCTGAATGACACGACCTGGCACATACAGAATATGCAGTCGCCCATAAACTCATTTGCAGACGATTTCGGAATGACTTTCGAGGGCGACTACACGCGCGGTTTCTTCTCATCGAACAGAAACGACGGGCGCGGACGCGACAACATTTATTCGTTCATACTGCCGGAGACCATACACAACATCACGGGCTGGGTGTATGAGAAAGACGGATACGAGCTTCCCGACGCCATTGTCTATATGGTCGGCAACGAGGGCACCAACCAAAAAATAGGCGTAAAGGCCGACGGTTCATTCACCGTGCGCGTCACGCCTGGAGCAAGCTACGTGCTTCTCGGCACGGCGAAAGGCTTCCTGAACTACAAGCAGGAGATTGTAGCCGACAGCACCGAGGAGAACCGCGAATATGTATTGCAGTTCCCTCTCTCGTCCATCAACAGACCGGTCCTCATCGACAACATTTTCTACGATTTCGACAAGGCCACACTGCGCCCGGAATCAGAACAGTCGCTTCTGGAACTCGTATCGCTGTTGAACGACAATCCGAATGTGACAATAGAACTGCGCTCGCACTGCGACTACAAAGGCGCTGACCAATACAACGAAAGGCTGTCACAGAGACGCGCCGAGAGCGTGGTTGCCTTCCTCATCGCCAACGGTATAGCCGAAGACCGCCTGACAGCCAAGGGCTACGGAGAGACCACCCCGAAAGTCATCACCCGGAAGCTTGCGGAGAAATACGACTTCCTTGAGGAAGGTCAGGAACTTACGGAAAGCTTCATCCTCACCCTTACAGACGAGCAGCAGGAAATCTGCAACCAGCTGAACCGCCGCACCGAATTCAGCGTCCTCCGCACCACCTACGGCCTCTACAATTAGCAAATCTGTTTGCGGATACGCCACTGCTGGGGATAGAGATTGTTCGCTCTGTTGCCGACATTATTGGCAAAGCCAAGCGGTACTCCCGAATACGTGACAAGCACATACCCGCGTGGTGCATCAGACAATGTGACTGACTCCCCGTGCAGATAAGCGAGAGCCTGTTCGCGGCTCAAATCGCATACGGAGAATGCGTCCTTACGGATATTCCTGCTCATTGCAAGCGAATGTGCAGGAGTCCAGTTACGACCTTTCCTGACAGCAAGTCCAAGGCCACACGAAACAGTATTCAGGCTACGTTCAATCCGTAACATATCATCTGCCAGGCATTCAGGCAAAGCCATCACGCTGTCATCATTTTCAACAAAGCGGAAACTTTCAGGTTCCGCAAGCCATTCCGTGAACAGGCCTTCGCACTTGCCGGTCTTTGTCTTTCCCGATAGCGGAATATCGGTATATGAACCGGGTTTACGCAACAGCGACAGGAAGAATCCCTCTCCGCGTGTGAGATGCGGCATAAAATGATATACCGGAAGCCCTCTTCCTGTCATATCACCTTTTATATTCCAGTCCTCACGAACCTCAATCCCTATAATTTCAGCACCGAGATGCCCAATCATCCAGGCCACATTGTACTCATCCTCAAAACGGTTGAAAGTGCAGGTGCTGTAGATAATATGGCCACCAGGCTTCAGCACCGGCCATACTGCCTCAAGTATCTCACGCTGTCTTGCGGCGCACATCTGCACATTGTCCGAACTCCACTCACTTACGGCCACATCGTCTTTGCGGAACATACCTTCACCGGAACAGGGAGCGTCAACCAGAATCAGGTCATACATAAGCGGGCTTCCGCCTATATGCGCCGGAGTGTCATTCGTGACAACCACATTTGCCCTGCCCCACTTCACGATATTCTCACGCAGGATATTGGCTCTGGAACGGATTATCTCATTCGCCACCAAGAGACTGCCTTCCGGAAGCAACGACAGCAGATGCGTGGATTTGCCTCCCGGAGCGGCACAAAGATCCAGTGCCCTGACCGGTCCGCCAACACATTTCCTTACAGCCTGCTCCACGAACATAGACGATGCCTCCTGAACATAGAAAGCTCCAGAATGGAACAGCGGGTTCATTGTGAACGATGGCCTTTCCGGCAGATACAAGCCGCTTTCACACCACGGAACCCTGTTTTCCAGATTGATTCCGAAATCCCGGCACACGGAGCTCCTTGCAATTTCGCTTTTGTCATTCAGACGTATGCTTACCATCGGGTCTGAGCATAGCGCAGAGCACAAGGCATCCACCTCCTGCTGAGGCATCTGTTCAAGCATCTGATGAATAAATTCTGACGGCAGTTCCATAGCTGATCGCAAATGTGTGGCGAAGATAAAAATAAATGAGTAAATTCGCCCTTATAACACGAAGCATATATGAAACAATATTTGGATTTACTGGACAAGATACTGAAGGAAGGTGTAGAGAAAGGAGACCGCACAGGTACCGGAACCATTAGTATTTTCGGTCATCAGATGAGGTTCAATCTGGAAGACGGTTTTCCGTTGCTTACTACAAAGAAGCTGCACCTCAAATCCATAATCTACGAGCTGTTGTGGTTCCTGAACGGCGACACCAACGCCAAGTGGCTGCAGGAACGCGGTGTCCGCATCTGGAACGAATGGGCTGACCCGGACGGCAATCTCGGACATATCTACGGTTACCAGTGGCGTTCCTGGCCCGACTATGACGGAGGTTTCATAGACCAGATATCGGAGGTAGTAGATACCATAAAGAATAATCCCGACTCCCGCCGCATCATTGTCAGCGCGTGGAACGTGGCCGACCTCAAGAACATGAACCTGCCGCCCTGCCACGCATTCTTCCAGTTCTATGTAGCGAATGGCAGACTGAGCCTCCAGCTCTATCAGCGTTCCGCCGACTGTTTTCTGGGCGTGCCGTTCAACATAGCATCGTATGCCCTGTTGTTGCAGATGATGGCACAAGTCACAGGGCTTAAAGCCGGAGATTTCGTACATACTACAGGTGACACGCATCTGTATCTCAACCATCTTGATCAGGCCAGGCTGCAGCTCACGCGCGAGCCGCGTCCGCTGCCAAAGATGATCATAAACCCGGATGTCAAGAGTATATTCGACTTCAAATACGAGGATTTCGAACTTGTCGGATACGATCCGCACCCGCACATCAAAGCCGATGTTTCAGTATAACATATCAGGACCGATGACATCAATCATAGTAGCAATCGCAGAGAACAACGCTATCGGCAACAAGGGAGAACTTGTCTATCACATCTCAGCCGACTTGAAGCGTTTCAAGGCTCTCACTACCGGTCATACCGTACTGATGGGAAGGAAGACATTCCAGTCACTGCCCAAGGGAGCCTTGCCAAACAGACGCAACATAGTATTGACACGTAACGAAAGCCTGGAGTTTCCCGGAGCCGAGCGATTCAGTTCAATGGAAGAAGCACTCTCGCATTGCGCTGACAACGAACATATATTTGTAATAGGTGGCGCAGAGATATACCGTCAGGCCCTGCCGTTTGCAGACGAACTGTTACTGACCAGAATTCACGCCACACCGGAATGCGCTGACACCTTCTTCCCGGAAATCAAACAATCCGAATGGGAGCAGACATCCATACAGACGTTTCCTGCCGATGACAGCAACCCGATAGCATATTCCTTCATATCACTGGTCAGAAAACGTTGAGATAAAGATATGACATAAAAGAAGCAGGAGTCCTGATTATCAAGACTCCTGCTTCTTTTATTGAGAATTTCCAATTACTGGTCCTTCTTCTGTTTTGCAGATGCCGAATAGACAATATTCAGGGCATACGCCTTACGCAATGCCTGCTTGACATCTGTGACAATACCCATCTGAGTATTCTTATCAATCTTCATAGAGACCTTCATAAAAGGCTTGTCGTACTCGTGCATACTTTCACGCTCCTGAGCGACATAGTCGTGGATAGCGTCAACCTCTGCAAACTTGTCATTCAGCTGAATACGGGTACCGGTACCTATCTTACCACGCCACTGCGGTGTAGGCTGACCAATATAGATGAATGACACGAGAGACTTCTTCACCAACTTCTCTATTTCAGTACCCTGCGGTGTGGTAAACTGAACTTTCAGTTCAACCTCACGCATAGATGTTACCATCATAAAGAAGAACAATACAGAGAAAATAAGGTCTGGGAGTGAAGAGGTGTTCAATTCCGGCATTTCCCTCTTGCCGTTACTTCTAAACTTACTCATAACTTAAATTCTTTATTTACCATACTGTTTTGGCTCAGCCTCCGAGATTTTTGAAGGATACATACCGCTTCGTGCATATATCTTTCTGTCATCATCCTCCTCAAGCTTGTAGTACGATACGCCAAACTGCTGTTTGCACCATTCGTCACGAAGCTCGTTGTAAGCCCTGCTCAACTCATTCTGGACCTGGAAATAGATATCATAATTGGTATCACGGTCAGTCTGCAGTGAGATACAATGCTTGGTTGTGGTAATGACAGTTCCAAAACCTTTTATCTCATATTCCTCCTTGGCAGGAAGATTCGATTTGTCCTCAGGATTTGCAATGAACTCCTTGGCAAGATCCTTGAGTTCACTGATATCAATAATCTCACCGCGGCAGAGAATATCATTATTTCTGTTGACGAGAACAGTCATAATGTTACGCTCCTTAATCTTTACCTCCTGCTCCTCTGCATTCGGATCCCACTCCGGCAGACGACGGGTCAGACCCGTATCCGTATCCATAGAAGTAGTCACCAGGAAGAAAATCAACAGGATAAAGGAGATATCCGCAGTTGAAGACTGATTCAATCCAGGAACTTTTCTGTTACTTTTTCCCATAACTCAGAAAAATCAGGATTTTTACTTCTTTACCTTTGCCTTGAACGCACCTGTCATTGAGCAGAGAGCTGCCACAATGGCAACCAGCAGCAATGCGTACATTGAATACAGACAGGTATCCGTAAGTTTCAGAAGTCCCTTATCCTCGAAAAGCTTATCGCCACCGAGAACAACGGAATCTGTACTTGCAGCAAAGTATGACACTACGATAGCAACCAGCATAAACAGGAAGACATAGCCTACCAGACCCGTACGGGCGGCTTTCTTTGACTTCTTTCTGAACACCTTGGCTATACCGAATCCGAACACGACACCGGCGCAGATGACCACCAATGCATACAGCCAGAAAATAAGGAGTCCTGTATAGATCGGTGCAGTCAGCAGTTCGCCGCTAAAACTCTCCTGATGGTCATATCCTACGCCAAAGAACATAATGAGAACTATGGCAGAAAGGATAAAGAGCACCCACAGGACTATTTGTGAAGCACTGAATTTCTTTTCCATCGTAAGCGGTTTTTATTACTTCTGGAACTTGAGGTTATACTTCATAATGATGTCAAGCAGACTTACAGAAGCATCCTCCATATCTGTGTTAAGACCCTCAACCTTGCTCAGGATGTAGTTGTAGAACACCTGAAGAACAAGAGCTACGATAATACCGAAGATTGTTGTGATAAGAGCGACCTTCATACCGCCGGCAACAACTGTCGGAGAAATATCACCAGCCTTCTGGATAGCATCAAATGCCTGGACCATACCGATTACAGTTCCCAAGAATCCGAGTGACGGAGACATTGCGATGAACAGTGTAATCCAGGAAAGGTTCTTCTCAAGGTTTGAAGCCTGAACGCTGCCGTATGATACTACTGAACGCTCAACTACATCAAGACCCTCATTCAATCTCATAAGACCCTGATAGCAGATTGATGCGACAGGACCACGTGTATTGCGGCAGATTGTCTTTGCACCCTCAACATCACCCTTCTCAAGAGCAGCCTGAACATCCTCAAGGAGCTTCTTGCTGTCAATCTCTGACAGGCTGAGGAAAATGATACGCTCAATGCAGAGAGCAAGACCGAAGATCATAGCGATAGCAACAAGTGCCATAAAGCCTGCAGAACCCTCGATGAACTTGATCTTAATGTTCTTGTGCAGACCGACCTTCTCCTCTTCGATTGCCGGAGCAACTTCTTCAACAGCCTCCTGTACAGGCTCCTCTGCTACTGAATCCTCAACGATCTCCTCATCCTGAGCAACTTCTTCAGTCTCAACTGGAGCAGCCTCTTCCTGAGCATTAACTGTCTGGGTCAATCCGAATGAGAGGATACCCATCATTGCAACGAATGCAAATACCTTTTTCATTTTGAAAATCTTTTAGTTATTATTAGTAATTTCTATTAATTTAATTCACTTTCTGCGGAAAGGCGGGGATTCGAACCCCGGAAACGCTTTAGGCGTTTACACGCTTTCCAGGCGTGCCTCTTCAACCACTCGAGCATCTTTCCAAATATGCAGCCTTACTGCAAGGCACCATAATTCGGGTGCAAATTACAACTTTTTTACGAGACATCTTATTTTTTAATGTTTAAATGCAACTTTTTTTTCGCTTTTCACATCTTTTAGGATTATCCGATTGCAAAAACACCGCACTTTACCACGCTTTATCCCTTAAATCCGCACACGTTCTGTATGTATTGACATATTCTTAGTACTTTTGTGATATAAATAAGGTAAACGATGTCCGGCAATCATTTCAAGACATACAGATGGCTGAAGCCTGCAGCGTACATTTACAGACTGGCTACAGACCTGCGGAATGCATTGTACGACAGAAAAGTGTTGGACAGCTACTCTGCCCCATTCCCGGTAATCTGCATAGGAAACATCACGGCAGGAGGCACCGGCAAGACACCGCAGGCTGAATATCTGCTAAGACTGCTGCAGGACAAGTTCAGAACTGCGCTGCTGAGCAGGGGCTATGGCAGAGCCACAAAGGGTTACATTCTTTCATCAGACACTTCGACTCCAGGGATAATCGGAGATGAACCGTTTCAGATGAGCCGCAAGTTCACGTCCGCAAGCATAGCAGTATGTGAGGACAGGGTAAAAGGGCTCAAGGAACTTGAACTGACAGCGCACCCTGATGTGGTAATATTGGATGATGCATTTCAGCACAGAGCCGTCAGACCGTCATTGAGCATACTTCTCATCAACTGGAACAGGGACATACATTCAGACCTGCCCATTCCTGCAGGACTGCTGAGGGAAAAGGCTGCCAACAAAAAGAGGGCTGACATCATAATCGTGACGAAATGCCCGGATTCCATCAGTGAAAGTCAGATGACGGAATTTACGGCAAGAATATCCCCCGATAAAGGCCAGAAAGTATTCTTTACGAGAATACGCTACGGAGAGCTCATCCCATGGAACAACAGTACAGTTCCCAGAACGATAAGCGGCATATCGCAGTCAACAGCAGTCACCGTTGCCACAGGCATAGCTTCACCGCAGCCGATAATTGATATGCTGAAAGGGAAAAGCGGCAACATATCCAATGTTGCGTTCAATGACCATCACAGATATACGGACACAGACATTTCACGCATTGCTGAGACATACGGCAAATCCGGTGGCAACGACAGGATTGTCATTATAACTGAGAAAGACTCTGTAAAGATGAGGAATCTGCACATAGGACAGGATCTTGCCGAGCATCTTTACATTCTTCCTGTTGAGACAGAATTCATCACGGGCAAAGACGAATTCGACAACATTATTATTGGACACATTGAAAATTTCAACAAAAGATAATGAAAGGGACAGAAATATCAGAATTAGGAGAGTTCGGGCTCATTGATCATCTTACAAAAGACATTCAGCCCGTAAACAAAAGTACCATATATGGCATTGGCGACGATGCCGCCGTACTTGAATACGGAGACAGTGAAACTCTGGTCACTACGGACATGCTGATGGAAGGCGTTCATTTTGACCTCACCTACACTCCTTTGAAGCACCTCGGCTACAAAGCAGCATCAGTCAACATATCCGACATATACGCTATGAACGGAAAGCCGTGCCAGATGACCCTGTCCGTTGCCCTGAGCAAGCGCTTCTCTGTTGAGGATATGGAAGATTTCTATGACGGAGTAATGCTGGCCTGCCGCAAGCACGGCGTGGATCTGGTAGGTGGAGACACCACATCATCACTGACTGGCCTTGCAATAAGCATCACCTGCATCGGTGAGGCGCGGAAAGAGGACATAGTCTATCGTAACGGAGCAAGACCGAACGACCTGATCTGCGTATCCGGCAATCTTGGAGCAGCATACATGGGCCTGCAGCTGCTGGAACGGGAGAAAGCCGTATTCAACAGCACCGGACATGATGACGGGGAACCATTCTCGCCTGATTTCTCAGGCAAGGAATATCTTCTGGAAAGGCAGTTGAAACCGGAGGCACGCGGAGATATAATAAAGGAACTGGCCGAGGCCGGTATCAAGCCCACATCAATGATGGACATATCAGATGGCCTATCCTCCGAGCTGATCCATATATGCAGGCAAAGCGGTACAGGTTGCCAGGTCTATCAGAACCGAATACCCATAGATTATCAGACTGCCGTAATGGCGGAGGAAATGAATATGGACGTATATACCTGCGCGCTGAACGGTGGAGAGGACTACGAGCTGCTGTTCACGGTACCGCTTGAATGTCACGAACAGATAATGACGCTGAAGGACGTGCGGCTGATAGGTCATATCACGAAGCCGGAGCTTGGCCGTATGCTTGTGACGGATTCTGGCCAGGAAATAGAGTTGAAAGCCCAGGGATGGCAGAATCACCTTAACGAATAAGTCACAGACAATGAAACACAAAAAATGGCAACCTCTGTAAAGGCTGCCATTTTTCATATCACCTTGCGGTCAGATTGATTTCTCAATATTCCACACGAATGCCCTAAGACCGAGTTTTTCCCTTGTCTTATCAAGTTTATGCAACTCTTCAAGCAGTAAATCCACTACATCATCATTCACAATCGATATGATGCCGGAGCACATTGACGGCCAGGCGTGAGTGCCGTAATGCGGTATGCCCTTCTTCGAGCCACGACCCTGAAGCTGTTCAACCATAGAGAACCCCCTGCAGTTCAGCCTTGTCAATATATCTATGACGTGCTCTGTAAACGCCTGATCAAAAGCTATAAAAACCGATTTCATATTATTCATTTCAATTTGTTCTCGCGGTCTTGTCGCGAATCATTTTATTCTTATTCTCAGCCCAGTATGCCGCCAGTTCGAGCTTACGGCGATGACGGCGACGGTTTTTCTTAATTTCAAAGCCCTGGAATACGCAGTACAGTGTAGGTACCAGAATAAGTGTCAGTATGGTTGAAACAGTCAGACCTCCGATTACAGAGATTCCCAGCGGACGCCACATAGCGGAGCCTTCTCCATGACTTACAGCCATCGGAATCATACCGAGGATAGTTGTCAGCGTTGTCATCAGCACAGGACGCAGACGGCTGCGGGCAGCCTTTGTCGTTGCTGATATGGCCGACAAGCCACGTTCACGGCAGAGATTCGTGTAGTCAATCAGCACGATACCGTTCTTGACTACGATACCTATCAGCATTATCGCTCCGAGAAGGCTCATAATGTTGAGTGTCGTTCCCGTCAGCTCAAGCGCTATGAGCACACCACTCACGGCAAACGGTATTGAGAACATTATTATGAACGGCAACTTGAGAGACTCGAACTGTCCTGCCATTACAATGAACACGAGCAACAATATCAGGACACCAAGCAGGCCCATATCGTGGAAGGACTCCTGCTGTTCCTCGTAATCACCCGATATCTGGATTGATACACCTTCCGGCATATTCATTCCGGCAATTATCGTTTTGCCGGCATCAACAACATCGCTCAATGCGGATCCACCGGCCACGACACACGTCACGGTATTGATTCTCTGGCGATCCTTACGCTCTATGGTAGGCGGAGTGAACATTTCTACGACCTTACCCACATCCTTGACACGGATTGCGTTACCGGCACTTCCGTACAGGACTATGTTCTCTATATCCGACAGCTCAGTACGGAATTCAGGAGCATAACGCACCTTGATATCGTACTCCTCGCCATCCTCGCGGAAAAACGATGCGCTCGCGCCATAGATACGGTTTCTGAGATATGTAGCAGCAGTTGTAAGGTTCAATCCGTGCTGGGCAAGCTTCTCCCTGTCAAACTCCACACGGTACTCCGGTTGATATTTGTCACGGCTCACGTATGCCTCACCTACTCCCTCAATCTGCTTCATTGCCGCCATAAAGTCATTCGCGACCTTATCCGTAGCATCAAAATCATACCCGTATATCTCGAAACTTGCACTTGACTGACCGCCCATACTCATACCGCTTCCCTGCTTCACCATAAAGCGGTCTATCTCCGGACTCGCGTTCAAATCGGCACGCATTTCATCAATAGCCCGGGTAATCGGGAAATCACGCTCCGTCATCTTCGTCATCGTGATATTGAATGATATGACGTGAGTACCGTTAGCCTGCATTGATGCGAAAGCATTGTCATCGCCTGCGGCACCTACACGGTAGTTGCACACGCGCATATCCTTTCCATAGCGCTCCAGCCAGGTAGATGCAAGTCTCGCTGCAACCTCTTTGGAACGATCGGTATTTGTACCCATAGGCATATATATCGTAACGGATATACGCCCGTCATCATCAGATGGGAAGAACTCACTCTTGATTGACCTGGCAAACAGAAGTGACAAGGCAAACAGGCCGAGGCAGAGAGATATAACCAGCTTACGATGACGCACGGCCTTGTTTATCAGACCCTCGTACCAGCCGTCCAGGCCATCCAGAAGTTTCTGTATAGGACTGTACAGGAAAGTATGCAGCTTGCCCGGTTTCTTCTCAAGCTTGAGCATACGCGAGCAGAGCATAGGTGTCAGTGTCAGGGATGTGACAAGTGATATACCTATGATAATACACATCATCCAACCGAGCTGCTTGAACATCACACCGGTCATACCCGATATCATAGTCATCGGGAAGAACACTGCGAATATGGTCAATGTTGAAGCCATAACAGATACAGCGACCTCATTGGTACCGTGGATTGAAGCCTGTTTGGGATCTGCACCACGCTCAATATGTGTTGTAATGTTCTCAAGCACCACAATGGTATCATCCACGACCATACCGATTGCTATGGTAAGCGAGGACAATGATATGACATTCAGCGAGCCGTCCGTCACGGCCAGATAGATGAACGAAGCGACAAGCGAAAGCGGTATCGTGACTGACACCACAACCGTAGCACGCCAACGGCCAGTGAAGAAATACACCACCAGCACGACGAACAGCAAAGCATAGAGAATTGTCTCGGACAGAGAATTCACTGTCTGGATGATATTCTCGGAACCGTCATTGATTATACCCAGCTTGATATCGCTTGGCATATTCTTCTGCAGGGCAGGAAGTTCTTCCAGCACCCTCTTGCATATCTGAACGGTATTGGCGCCGGTCTGCTTCTGTATGATGATCATACCGCCCTGTACGCCATTATTATATGTCTCCTGTGCACGTTCCTGAGTACGGTCAACAATGGTGGCCACATCCGTAAGGAACACATTCTTTCCATTTTTGGAAGCCAGCACAAGACTTCTCATATCCTGAGGATCGGTGAACTCGCCCTGTACGCGCAGAGAGAAACTCTCGTTACCTATATCAATGTTTCCACCCGGAACGTTACGGTTCTCTGATGCTATGAGAGCACTTATACTCTCAATGGTCAGATTGTAAGCCTCAAGCTTTGCCGGATCGCAATATACATAAATCTCACGTTCCGGAGCACCGGCAATGGATACGGTTCCCACACCCGGTATTCTAGCCAGAGGATTGGCTACATTCTCGTCAAGTATCTTATAGAGAGCGGACTGGCTCTCACCTGCCTGCAC
This sequence comes from Bacteroidaceae bacterium, assembly GCA_045600825.1. GTDB lineage: Bacteria > Bacteroidota > Bacteroidia > Bacteroidales > Bacteroidaceae > Colenecus. Next base: position 3,705 of record JAZRYP010000016.1, on the reverse strand, counting down.
TGACAGCATCATGATAGGCATCAGGCTGGTATCAAACTTGAACAGGATCGGCGTAGATACACCGTCAGGCAACTGCATGGTCACCATACTCAGTTTGTCACGCACATCGTTGGTAATATCGTCGATGTCGTGTCCATACTCAAATTGCAGCGTGATAACGGAGACATTCTCCGATGATTTTGATGTAAGATGTTTCAGATAACTGCAGCTGTTGAGCGAGCTCTCCAGCGGACGTGTCACATTATTCTCCACATCAGACGCACTGGCACCTGTATAGTAAGTGAATACCATTACAGTATTCGTTTCTATATCAGGCAATTGGTCTATCGGCAGCTTCGTATATGAGAAGATACCGAAGACAACGACGGCCACAAAGCACAAAGCCGTCATAATCGGTCTTTTGACCGCACCTCCGTACAAACTCATATCCTCAGTTTATTTACTTACCTCAACTTCAGTTCCGTCAATCAGTTTGTTCTGTCCGGCAATGACAACCTGCGCATTGTCAGGCACACCTGAAATCAGTTCATATCTGTCACCCATACGCTGTCCGAGCTCAACCTTGCAGTAATGCACCACGCCATTTTCATAGACAAACACAAAACGGTCACCTGAACCGACACGCTTCACGACTGATATGTCCGGCACGACCACGTGATTCTCTGTACCGAGATTAAGCGTCACACGTGCGAACATACCCGGACGCAGTTTCTTATCAGCATTCTGAACGCGCACCTCTACCGGGAATGTATGTGTAGCTGCATCAATAGTAGGATGTATCAGATACACTGTACCGTCAAACTTAACACCGGGATATGCGTCAAGTTCAACAGTAACGGCATCCTTCAGATTGACTCTGGAGTAATACTGCTCCGATACGTTTATTATCAGCTTGGCCGGTGCTATGCTCTGTACCACAAGAACAGGTTTTGCAGCACTGTAGATATCTCCGTTATCATAGTTTCTCTCCGTCACGACACCGTCAATCGGGCTTTTGAGCTGCGTGTTGGTAAGCAGGTTGTTATACGCCGTCCTGTTAACCTCAAGGCTCATATTGGTATTGTCCCACTCAGCCTTTGACACACCACCTACCTTATAAAGTTCGTCAATACGGTTAAACTGAACCTCCTGGTTCTTTATCTGCAGTTCCAGCTGACGCAGGTTCGACTCGTCCATTTGGACAAGTTTCTGCCCTTTGCTCACATTATCACCCACCTCTACAAGAATCTTGTCAATTCTGATAGCCGTGGAAGGTGCGATGTTGTTCTTTATATCACCCTCCACCGTAGCGGAATATACCTGAAGCTGATCAACAGACTCAGATCTTACTGATGCCAGCTTCACTATTGGCTTTTCGACAGCCACCACGGTCTCCTTATTCTTGTCACCGCCACCGCAGGCTGCCATAAGGACAGTCAGGCCACATAACACGATAGAATAATCAATTGCTTTCATATTGTATTTTTTATTTCTCATTAACTATAATCATATCATCACGTCCGAGCACCTTGTCCAAGTCCGCCTTTGCAGCCAGATAATCATAAATGGACTGGCTGTATGTCAGTTTGGCCGACACCACCGATATCTCGGAATTATTAAGTTCCAGTATTGTTCCCCCGCCTATGGCATAGCGTTTCTTTGCTATCTCATATCCTTTGTCAGCCTGTTTCACGGCTTCCTTGTTACTGGCCACCTGCTCAATGCTGGCATTCATATTGTCAATATAGCTCCGTGCCTGCACCGCCAGTTGCTCCTCGGTATATCTGCGTGTCTCTGCCAGCTGGTTTATCTGCAGCTTGGTACTTTTCATTTTAGTGAAATTGGAAGCCTTGAAGATAGGTACGGACAATGACAGTACTATCGAAGAACTCTGTCCCCAGTCATAGTGCCCCAACTTCAGATTCTCATTGTAAAGGGACTGGAAGGCATACGAACCGACAAGTGCCAGAGTCGGATACAAATTGGTCCTCTGCACTTTCAATGTCTGCTGCAGCATCTCCTCATTCAACTTCAACTGTCTGATGGATGTATTGCCTTCCAGAGACATATTGTCTATGTCTATCATACCGGTCACAAGCTGATCCTCATAATTCTGCAGGCTGTCGTTTATACAGAACTCTATATCAGACGTCACGCCCATAAGTACCTTCAACTGAAGTTTAGCCAGATTTATTGCATTGCGCGCCGATATGACAGAAGGCTGCATACTGCGCATCTGCACCTCAGAACTGATCTTATCATATTCACTGACGCCGCCAAGCTCATACATATTTTTGATCAGCTGGTAGTTACGGTTGCTCTGCTCGTAGCTCTTCTGCAGCACGTCATAGCTGTCCTGTGCCAGAATGAGCATATAATAGGCTTTTGTCACCTGATTGACAAGATCCAATTTCGAACTGCGGCTCTGTTCAATCGCATTCATCAGATCAGTCCTGGTAAGATTCATTGTCGCATATACGGCCGGGGCATACACAGGCAATGCTATCTGGAACTGACCATTCCAGGTATATGTATCATCCTTACCCATCTTGAAAGACTGCCCGTTCAGCTTCATCTCGGCTGCCAGTGCTGTATATTGTACAGTACCCGACAGATCCGCGCTAGGCAGCAATGCCTGCCAAGCTTCTTTCTTACTTATTTCCTTAAGTTGTATCTGCTGATCCGCCACAATGATGGTAGGATTATCAGCAAGTGCAATCTCAATGGCCTTGTCAAGCGTCAACGGCACCTTACCGTCCGCATCCGGCACCAGTCTCATATCCTGTGCGCGGAGCATTGCAGGGCAAGTCATGAGAAATGCGGCAGCAATTGTCATAACTGCATTTTTTCCACGAAGTTTCTTCATCACTTATTACTGTATTTTAATTTATATTCATTTAATTTCTCCAGACCGTCTGCAGTGGCTATCCCCCTGAGCATCACTATTATCGTAGAATCAAGAAGTGTATCCAGAGCTGTTCTCTCCCTGGTACGCTCCTCACTGACGAAACGACTCATTGATACAAAAGCCTTACAGACGACATCCACACAAATATCATCTCTGAACACATGTTGTCTGATACCCGTCTCCAGGAAATTCTTGAAATTGTTATGTATTCCAGCTATGTGAGAATCCATTTTTTTCTTAAACAACGGATATTTACTTAAATCAGACACAAGTACATTACCGCTCCGACTCACCTCGGACAATATCAGGTCAATATACCTCAGCGCTACAGACAGCACATCCTTGCCCTTGGACAGTTCTGCCTCCATAGCCTCCTGGGTATTCAATGTATGCAGGTCCAGACACTCCAGCAAAAGATTCTCCTTGCTGGAAAAGATCTCATATAGAGTCCGTTTGGATATAGACAAAGCCGCTGACACATCGTCCATACGCACATTGTCAATGCCTTCACGCACGAACATTGACAGTGCCGCACGCACAATTTCCGGACGCAGTCCTTCCCTATCCAACGTAGCTGTAATCATACAGCCGCGAAGTTACTTGAAAACTTCAAAGCGTACAAGAAGTTTTCAATGTAAAATGTATTATTTAGGCTTTTTTAGTATTAGACCGACAGATTAAGAAGCTGTTTAAATTTATTCCAATTAATCTTTTATAAAGTCTTTCCGGCTGAAAATCCGTTTCTTTTCAGTCATGATGGAACCCCATCACTCCTTCAAACAAGCGAATTTTCATCTCGAAAATCCTTCATAAAATTT
>JAZRYP010000015.1:0-2392 GCA_045600825.1 Bacteroidaceae bacterium | reverse complement strand
CAAGGCATTCATCAATATTATTCCTTGTTACATATGAGTTCCCGAAACTGAGATAGCCGGGACCTCCGTGACCGGACCAGAATACGAACACATTGTCGTCGGCATCAGATTCAAGAACTTGTGGCAGACGCGAAGACCTTCGCCCGAGAAGAATATCTTTGAAATCCATGGGTTGAAGATCGGAGATGTTGTAATCCACTTTGACATCCTCATATATGTTCACTCCGTCCATACGTGAATACAGCACTCCTTTTTGAGGGTTTGCCTGGTTATATGCCAGGTCGTCTTCCATTATCAGCAGGATATGGTCGTCGTCGTAACCCGCTGATTTCAACTGCTGATAGATATTGAGAACGTCGGCCTGGTGACGGTAATTTTCCCATCCGGTCGAAGTGGCGATAAGCAGGGCCCAGCGTTCATCAAGAGGTGGATACTTCACATCGCCTCCTACGTCTATGTCCTGTGTCTTTGACTTGATCCAGTTCCATTCGGCAAGCGTAGGCCCGGCTCGGCGGTCACCTTTTGTGGAACAGTATCCCAGTGTCAGGTACTGCTGCTGATAAACCACATAATTCATATAATAGGTGCCGAGTACATTGGTATAGACCTTCTCGTCAAATTCCAGACTACCCGATGCACCGTTGATGTCAGGATGTCCACCGGCGGCAAGCGACCTTGTCACGCGCAGCATTCCGTCAGCTCCCCAAAAACTGCCTACATCCTCTCTGCCGCTTACTATCTGTCTCATTGACTCCTTGAAACTGATTCCCTTATTTATCATCTGCAGCATTGAGGCGTAACCAATAAGCATTGCGGCATCATAGACCTGCGATTCGTCAAGCATTGGTGTACGTCCGACAATGGTTCCATATATTACTTCAAAGCCTGATGACGGGTCGGCACCGTAGCAGATACCCTCAATGCCTTCGACCATATCGCCCAGCTTTGCCAATGCATCGCTGATGTAGGTAACGTCACTCATAAGCAGTTTCGCCGTATGCGGGGTCGAGTTATAGGTACTGAGCACTTGTTCCACTGTTTTTATGTCAGATAGTGCGCACAGGATATAATCGGCATCGGTAGCGAGCGCGGCGCGAGTCTGCTCTTCAGTGTTGTCGGTGCAAGAAAACACTCCTGCGTTTCTGACGCCAAGTTCTTGAGCCTGAAAGGGGAACCAGTCGACAAACGTGTTGCCGTATGCGCTTTCTCCGTTCACCAGCAAAGCGACCGATTTTGCTCCATATTGCATTACTTTACTCAGCATCACTTCACATTGGGTGATGTCGGTCTCGGTCATAGCCCACAGATTGCCCCAGTTGGAATAACCGCGAATAAGCTGATCCGTCGTAGCCAAAGTGAACAGCGGCTTGTCCTTAGCGCAGAGGGCATCGGCCAGTATAAGAGCATTGTCCGAGTACAAACCGCCTATCACGGCCTTTATGTCATCCCTTGAGGCGAGTTCTTCAGCAGTCTTTCTAATGTCGGGGGACAGCTCATCGTACCATTCGTACACGAGCCTGACCCCCATTCCGGTCTTACAGAAAGCATCAGCGAGATTGTTCGAGCATATCTCGAGACACTGCTTCCATTGGGCCTCCTGCCCGTCGGATAACGGAAGTACGACCGCGACCCTGCATTCTTTCAGGTCCGACTCATCGCAATAGAGCATAATTTCCTTTGTGCAGCCTGCAGAAAGCCAAAGGCAAATCAGCGATACGATGCCGCTCAATATTTTCATTCCGTGCATCATAATATTGTGCGAATTTATGAATTATTTTCGGTATCTTCGCCATTATAATGAAGAAGGACAAATTCAATCAATGGCACAGATTCAGCGCGATAGCTGTGTTTCTGATATCGGCTGCGACCTATCTTCTGACGCTGGAGCCCACGGCATCCTTCTGGGACTGCAGTGAATATATCGCAACCTCATACAAGCTGGAAGTGGGGCACCCTCCAGGAAATCCGACATACAGTCTTTTCGCTAGAATATTCACGCTGTTCGGTGACAAAATGCATGCGGCGGTTCAAGTAAATTCCCTGAGTGCCATATGTTCTGCGTTTACGATATTGTTCCTTTATCTTACGATAGTCTGGTTCGTGAAGCGTATCATTAAAGCGAACGGAGAGTATTCTGTTGCACAGACTGTATCAGTATTAGGGTCCGGGATTGCCGGGGCTCTGGCTTTCTGCTTCTCGGATACCTTCTGGTTCTCTGCCACAGAAGCCGAGGTGTATGCAATGAGCTCCATGTTCACTGCAATGACGTTCTGGACTATGACAATGTGGTACGACCACGCGAACGAGCAGTATGCGAACAGATGGATAGTGCTGACAGCCCTGCTGACAGGGCTCGGTATCGGTGTGCATATGTTGACACTTCTGTCGATAC
>JAZRYP010000014.1:0-12647 GCA_045600825.1 Bacteroidaceae bacterium | reverse complement strand
TATGGAAACTGGAGAAGGTTCGCACTACGCCATTCCTATGGTGAGCGTCTATCTTCTCGGCCACACAATACAGAATCTGTATGAACCGGTGCTATACGTCAGCAGGAAATGCTATGACTATTACGGCAACGAGGTGACGGAAGGACTTCCGGACAGATTCATAGACAGTCTGACCCATGACAGCATAGTCGTCCAGATACCGCGTATCACAGGGCGCAGACAGAACAGGCTGGAGAGTGTACTCAGCGTCTTCAATCAGTCTCTCGTAGGTGAGAGCCGCCAGATACTGAACATAGATGAGGCATCATACGGCGATGACTCCGAACTGACCAGAATAATACGCCGGCTCCAGTCAGCGGCAGTTAACAAGGAAATACGACAGAATATGACAGTAGAGGAAGAGTTTTTCAGTGCGATAGACACCCGCGATGCAGCAATTGCCGCCCGCGATGTCACGATTGCGGATTATCATTCCACTATTACCTCTCAGAAAACCATGCTCGCTGACAGTTGCAGATTACTGCTCCAGTCAGGATTGCCAATGGAAAAGATTGCCAATTCTTTGAAATTGAGCATGCAGCAACTGAAAGATTTACTGGATAAATCGACATTGTGAATCGCTTGGCGAGTCAGCAACGTATTCGTGAGTTGTTATAGGGCTACTATCGGAATCCAGCGAAACCTGAATAATATATTTTACCACTCAATTGTGTTATTTCCTGATGAAGGCGAAGTGACCTGGCACATCGCCGGTCATCACTGACCATTTCAGTTTCCCTTCGCGACTGTAGCAGAACAGCGTGCCAGGAGTCATAAAGTCCTTTGCATCAGCAATGTATATATCGCCACTATGTTTATTTACGGTAAGGCCGTAGGGATAGATTATTTGGGATTCTGTACCGTCGGTGATGAAATTCCTGGTCACAATCTCCCTGCGTACAATGTCATATATGGCATACGACACTACAGTCTGATAAGTCTCATAGCTGAACTCCGTGCTATAGACATAGAGCGAGTCACCGGCCAATGCCATATCGGCGCACGGCAGGTCAGCTATGTGCATTATCACATTATCAGTCTGAACGTCAATGACATATACCGACGAAGGAATGCCGTAATAGTCGCCACGGCTGCTCACGAAAATCAGTCCACGCTCATAGTCCGCCTCCATACGGTGCAAATTGACATCAACATCGATTGTCTTCTCAACCTCGAATGTCGTAAGATCAATCACGCTTACCGTGCTGTCATAATCGGGCGCGCAGTAACCGCCGGAATTGGCCACATAGAGTTTGCTTCCATACACAGCCATCTCCTCGGGCTGATACCCTACCTCACACGTCTTTACGACATTCAGGCTCGCCGTATCTATCTCGGCCACGAATCCTTTGCGGTACTCTGTATCGCCATAAGCGGCACCGGCATAGCTGGACACATATACGCGTCCTCCGCAGAAAGCCAGATTGCGGCCGTTGGGAATGCTTATCTGGGTGATATGCCTGAAGGTGAATGCATCCATAACCTCAACCAGATTGCTCTGGTTCACGACTACGTATATCTTTCCGCCATACACGCCTATGTCATTGCCACCGTCGCCGAGTGCAAGCACGACATCGGGATTACAATCGCCGTAGATATTCCGGTTGTATGTTCCGGATGTATAGTCGTAACAGTCAATGGTACACTTGTTTGAACCCATATTTCCCTCGTTCAGCAGGAGCAGTCCCCTATATGTCTCCGAAACATCTCCAATCGCAGTCAGAGATGCTCCCGGATACCAGTTCTCATCGCGGCACGATGCCAGAATCACCAACACCGCCAGTAATATGATTGTATATTTATTTTTCATTTCCGTACATTTCAAAACAGATTCTCATAACAGTTTCTTAATAAATCACAGCAAAACCTCCAGACGTATCTTGAAATTGGTGCCGGGCATAGGATAGCACCTGATCACCTCATACTGTTGGTTAAACAGATTATTCACTTCGAGCGACACCCTCATACCGCAGCCGCGCATATCAATAAGCCGTGACAGAGTGAGGTCGTGAGTGTACCAGGGCTGCTCATAATTCTCCGGGATGTTGGCCACGGAAATGTATCTTTCGCCCGTGTAGATGAAACTGTAGTTCCAGCTCCACTTGCGCCATTCGCCCGAATAGATTACCGAGCCGCTGTGTTTCGGGATATACGGTATCTGGCCACCATACCACTGGCTGCTACTATCCGTACGGTCCTGTGCGCTCTGGTAAGTATAGTTCAGGCGCAGTCCGTGACCGGTCTTCCCTACCCTCCAGTTGCTCTGCAGGGCGGCATCCACGCCAAATATCCTCACGTGTCCGATGTTCATCATAGTCCACCGGAACTGATTGCTGGCAGGCATTGCCACAATCTTGTCATCGACCTGATTGTAATACGCATCGGCTTGAATTTCAATGCGTCGCAGCAGACCGCCGTCGCGCGACAAAGCCCAGGTGGTGCCGATATCGTACTGGGTGGTATATTCCGGATTCAGAGGCTTCGCGCCGACTATCGTGTAATAGATATCATTCAGCGTAGGCACACGGAACACAGTCTTGTAGAATGCCCTCAGATTCCAGTCCGTACTCTCGAACGGCTGCCAGGAAATCACCACAGTAGGTGTCACCTTGTTCTTGGTGCCTTCCACGCAGCCTTTCTCTACCTTGTCGTCAACGTATGTGAAGAGAGCCGATGCCTGTCCCTTCAGCCGGTTCCACCCGAAGGCCGTAGATGCCGCCACAAGAGCGGTATAGCGTACTGGCTTCGAGAAGTCCGACATATTCCCGTCAAGGAAATTCATCTGGAAGTCAGTCGAGAGGGAGGCGCTCCACCAGGGCTTTATGGCAAACAACTGTACCGCTGATGCATACGCCTCCTGCTGACGATAGATGTTGTCCACTGCCATAGTGCTGACATCCAGTTGCGGATCGGACTTGTAATGCAGATAATCGTAAGCATATTTCAACTGGGCCTGCAGGCTGTACCAGTCAGTCACACTGCGCTGCCAGCTACCCTGGGCAAACAGATCAGTGTCCCACTGACGGTCCTTATTGGCGAACTTGCCCGGAATCTCACGCACCACTGCACCCGGATAGCCACGTTCCGAATTGTAGAAATAAACTTTCGCAGACCATATATCCTTCATAGTATTGCCGTAAAGTCCGGCCTCCACGCGCCAGGCGCGGACACCGCCGTTAGTGCGCGTCATAGTGGTATCGTAACCTCCGGCACGTCTCAGACGGAAGTCGTACTCGCCCGATGTCGATACATACTCCGCGCTTACGCTGCTGCTCAGATGCCCGCCAAGCCTCTGTTCCCACAGTACAGACGGATTCCAGGTGTTGAACGAACCGTACTTCAGACCGACATTGACATTGTACGGCTTCACAGTCTCGCTGAAATCGTCACCATACTCCACGTCAAAAACCGGCCTGCGGCTCTGCAGATAAATGGTGCTTGCACTGGCGTAAGCCTTGGCCGGCTGGAAGATGGAGCTTTTCTGACCATTGTACATAGTCACGCTCTCCATATTCTCCAGCGAGTAACGGCCCAGATCAATGGTGCCGTTCTGCGCGTTGCCCAGCTGGATGCCATCATAGAACACACCCACGTGCTCACTGCCCATACTGCGCACATTCACGGTCTTCAGTCCGCCAATGCCTCCGTAGTCCTTTATCTGGATACCGCTGAAATAGCGCAAGGCATCGGCCACCGAATACGCAGACAGCCGCCTGAGCTGTGCTCCACCCAACTCCTGCGCCGGAATCGTCACCTTGTCGATACGCGACGCAGCCACCTCAACCTCATCCAAGTCACGCGACAGGGAATCAGTCAGAATCTCTCCCGACATCGGTACAGCCTGCCATACCGACGTCACTACAATGCATAATATTTTTGTAAAACGTCCCATAACTCTTATCCCGTACACCTGCAGGGCAAGTTTATTAAACGCTTTATGGTTGGTCTTCTGACTTATCCCGTTCTTTCGCGCCTTCCCAACCCAAAAGGTCAGTGGCAAGGATTGCTGAGAACTGAAAGGGAATTACAGCAGCAGGTACTGTCCGGGATTCCCACCCGATTCCGATTTACTCATCACCGGCACACGACCGGATCCGAAACCATAAGCGACGGCAAAAATACAAAAGTCCGGCATTACATCACAAATGTATGCCGGACTTTTTTTCAACAGTTCAAGGACCGTGCCTATTCTGCTATTTATTCTTTTTCTTGGACTTTACTTCCTCTTCCACCTCTGCACCAGGTATTGAGAAGTCAAATCCGAAGACGTGCTGTTTGAAGACTTCACTGGACAGGCCGTTCTTCCAGAAGAAAACATACTCTCCAGGCGCCAGATCCTCATTGAATATAATGTCGAATGTATTGTTGTTCACCTCCTCTATCTGGAAATCAACCACTACACGTTTTTTCGCATTTGATGAGGAAAAGCCAGCTACAGAATATGAAGCCTCCGACGGGAATACGCGGCGATTTTTCTTCTGCTTCATGATAACCAGCTGGAACTCGTTGGGGCTCATAATCTGATTCATAATACCGTAATACCAGTTGTCAGCCTCTTTCGCGAACTGATCCGGTGACTGTTTCGGCAAATAGAAACGGAATACTGGACGTGTAGTGTTTACCACATTCTTGGAGGTAGTCCCCATAATGGTAAGCTTCTGCACATCCTTTCCAGTTGAAGCTAAAAGCACAGTACCTGCACCGAGGGCAGCACCGGCACCCGGAGACGGTGCGCTGCCGGCAAGAGCTGACGCCGCCACAGCACCTACAAGAGCACCGGCAGCAATAGTACCCATATTGAAACTGTTCTCCTCCTCTTCAAACTGTGAACGGTAAATCTTCATAGGCTTGCTGTCATCCGTATTGTACCAGTACACGCCCTCCATACCATAGTCAGTCTTGGATATTTTCTGCAGATACTGAATCAACTCCGAATCAGCTCCTGCATCCTTCAGTTCACGCATATAAGTGACAGAGAAGGTAACGGTCCTATTGGACGAAGTCTCAAGAAGTCCGATAATGTCACTGCTGGAGAAACCCTCCTGCAGAAGTTCTATAACGGTAGCATTGTCAATTTCCTCATTCTGCGCATTTGCACAGGTGTATGACAGCATTGCCACAAACAACAGACATACTAGCTTTTTCATATTCAATGTATTATTTGCGATTTATCAGGAAAGAAGCCTCCATCGGATAATGATCGGCCAACTGTTTTGTCTTATCATCGTCATACACGAAATCAAGGACATTGGCAGCAGATTCCAGTTTCAGAGTTATATTGGCATTGTTTTTTCTGTTAGCATATACAATCTTATCAATCATCTCACAATCTTTGGTCACAGGAAGGGAACTGTCATCATCATGGGTATTCTTACATTCAGGAAAAACACCATTGTTGTAATATTCGACCCATACGTCATGCGCATCAAAAATGCCACTGTCATTCAGACGTTTCAGGAAAAGTTCCTCCATTCTGTCACGCACATAGAGAGAATTGAAATCACCCATCACAATCAATGGGTTGTTGGTCTTTATTTCATTTACAATAAATTCGTACATCTGGTTGAATGCCGCCTCACGGGCACGCACAGCCCCTTCTGAATTACCGGCATCAGCATGCAGGATTATGAAGTCAACGCTGGCCTGCTCGTCCAGCTTGACCTGATAATAGCGGAATCCCTTTGTGGTAAGACTGTCCTGCGAATCTGTAAAATAGCCGAAAATTGCTTCAGGAACCCACTTGCGGATTGTTTCGTCACTGACCTGGTACTTGGTTCTGGCGCCAAACTCAAGGCCGTCAATTTCAAACAAAGGCTGTTTTAACAATACCTTTCCAATCACCTCCTCAATCTGACTTGCATCAAATTTTCCCATATACTTGCCTCTGGAATATCCGTCAAGAGAACTCCATATCTCATTGTGATAATTGAAGTCTTCATTGAGGCCGAACACATCCCAGTCTTTAGTCTTAATCTTCTGACCTATCAGCTTTGAACCATTCTCGCCTGGTCCTCCGGCATTAACAATCAGATTACCGTCAGCGTCAATAGGCACAGGAAGAACGTCTGGAAGAATTTTTTTTACCATTTGTCCAAGCCATCCCAATGGTACAGATACCGGAAGTCCGTCAACATTCATTGTTCCTACACTGATTCTGTCAACCTGTGGCGCAGTTTCATTGTCATTCGAGCAACTGCCAAAAAGCAACGCCAAAATGATAAGAATAATCACATAAGAAATATTTTTATTACCCATGATAAAAATGTATTATGCTGCACTTGAACTTCATTCAAACATTGTGTGCGTCAAAGACGATTGTTAATTATTAATGTCGCAAAGATACAAAACAATCAATGTCTCACAACATCAGTGACGGAGAATCTATAATAAAAGTCTGGATCCGTTACCCTTATCTGGAACGTACGCCGTCCGCTATTCCGGCACAGTTTGTTCAGAGCCTCGTCGAACGAGCGGCAATCAAAATGCAGGACACCGGTCATACGCACAGCCGGAACCTTGTCCTGCGACAGTTCTCTCTTGATGGAGAATGCACCCCATTTTCCGTCAATGCGCTGAGCAATGATGTACGATGAGCGGTAATGCGGGAAACGCGATATCAAGAACACACAGTTCCTGTAATCAAAGCAGGCCCTGTCCGAGCGCATCAGTATCTGTCCGTTCCTGCTGCTATACAATGGCAGTAATGCCTTTGCTCCATAATCGTCTGTCAATACGGCCAAGTCCGCCACATTACCATCACCGGTTGGACCTAGTGACAAAGAGAACAGTCTGTGAACCGGCATCTGTATCAGGCTTTCCGTGTCAATTCCGGCATCGCTGTATGAATCGCCGGCCGCATTCCACCATGTACGGTGATCCTCCGGCTCAAAGCAGGCGGTAATCCCATCATTCAGCAATTCGGGACGCACCACATCCTCAGCCTTTCCGCAGAACGGTATGCCGTCCGCATACTCTACAGCCAGCCGGACTGACTCGCGGAGAATGTAATGAAGCAGAGCTGCCACAGTTTCTGAATCCGGTGAGCTTGGTTCCGCATTTTTCGCCACGGCACGGTATCTGACATTGTCAAGGGCAGTCTTCTCATCGGCAGAAAGAGTAATTTCAGACAATCCGGGTATGGATGCCGCCGATTTTGTAAAGCCATACATAAGGCAGAGCATTGCCACACTCTCCTCCGTTACGGACAATTCCGGACGGTTTTCAAGAATCCGTTTCAGTTCCCGTCTGGCCAGCCACGACACCCAAAGCGTATGATTCACAAGTCCGCCACGTCCTGTATCGTGCCCGTCGGAACACGCCTCATCCAGGAAACCGGATTCCAGGAGTCCGGACATCAGACTGTCCGTTCCCCTATGCTTTGTAGCACGAAGTTCACTCTCTACTACCTCCCTGATTTCCATCTTACATCTGTGATAAGTTTCTGCCTGCCGTCAAAGGCTATCCTGCGGTTCTTCTCCTTGATATTGACCGGAACAACTTTTCTGATATCCTGCGATGAGAAACCGAGCTTGAACAGATAAGTTCCGCCTTCGACCAGCCAGTACGCATCCTTGCCGGGTGCGCCGGACGGCATCACACATTCCGCCAACTGATCGGCAGACAATATGAACGTAACCTCAGCCTGCTCTCCCGGAGCCATTCCGACAAGCGAAAAGCCCTTCAGCTGAATCGGCTTCATATCCTGCGGATTTACACTGTCCGGCGAGACATACAGCTGCAGAACAGTACTGCCGTCCACTTCTCCGGTATTCGTCACATAACATACAATCTTAATCTCATTGCCTGTTACGGATGCCTTGCAGTCAGTCACATCAAACGTCGTATAGGACAGACCGTAACCGAAAGGATATGCCACATAATCGCTGTTCACGCCATTCGTATAGCTGAACTGGCCGTCAATAGCATAATTCGGATATGTTATGGCAAGTCTGCCCGATGGATTCACATTGCCCAGCAGGATGTCGGCTACAGCGTGACCGCCTTCCTCGCCCGGATACCAGGCCTGAACAATTGCCGCACAACCGTCGGCAATGTCGCTCACCGACTGCGGACGCCCGCCGAATATCACCAGCACCACAGGCTTCCCTGTAGCTATCAGAGCCGACACGAATTCCTGTTGCTGACCGGGCAGACGTATGCCTGTACGCTCACGGCCCTCGCCGCATAGAGCAGGGTTCTCACCCATCGCTGCAATTATGACATCACATCCGGATGCCATCGCCACAGCCTTATCCCAGTCGGTCGTCTCATTCTTCGGAATCAGTCCGGTAGTAAGTGACTTGATTCTGGGATCTCCTCCGAAATTCAATGTCAGTTCACCCGGCACACTCCACTCGCATCCGCGCGAATAGTACAGTTTGGCACCGTCAAGCCTGTCAACCAGCCCCTCACGCAGAGATACGATATGCGGACTCTCCGGATCCATCTCATTTCCGTGCCAGAAATAGCTCATCGACGGATATGTGTAATCGCCTATCATCGCACAGAATGCGGCCGCGTTCGGACCGACAAGAGCGATGCTTCCATCAGTGCCTGAAAGAGGCAGCACACCGTCATTCTTCAGCAGTACAACCGACTGTGTGGCAAGCATATACGACAGATATCTCATTTCATCCGAATCCAGATTGCCACGCTCGTGCATTCCGTAGCCCTCCTCAAAAAGACCGACATTGTATTTCATCGTCAGGGCACGCTTCACTGCATTCTCAAACGCCTGTTCACTGACCAGTCCCTTTTCCAGCAACTCCGGAAGATACTGATAGTTGTCGCCATTGCAGAACTCAAGGTCATTGCCGGTATTCAGTGCCAATGCCGCCGTCAGTCTCAGGCTATCCGGGTCGTTTCCCTTATATCCTATTGACAGGTAGTCGCTTACAAATATGCCATCATATCCCAGTCCATCTCTGAGAATCACATTTATCAGGGTGTCGCTCGTGACAGCCTGCTCGCTGCGGAACTTGTCGTAGCACGTCATCACAGCCTTGCTGCCAGCCTGACGGATGCACACCTCGTGCGGAAGAAGTACCTCTTCCATAATCTCCTTCCACGACAATGTGCTGCCGCCTCCATATCCGAGGAAATGCTTGGTACACGCAGCCACGCCGTCATGCAGGCCTTCACTCTGCAGCCCCTGCACGAAGGCCGACGCCATTGCAGCTGACAGATACCCATCCTCGCCGTACGACTCTTCGCCACGGCACCACGACGGGTTTCGGATTATGTCGGTCATCGGCGACAAAGCCATAGTGACACCTACAGAGCGCATCTGGATGGCAGTCAGTCCAGTCTTAAGACGGGCCATCTCAGGATTCCAGGAACACGCCAGACCTATCTGCTGCGGATAAATCGTTGCGCCCTTTGCCGTAAGTCCCGTTATACATTCCTCGTGTAGAATTGCAGGAATATGTGCCGAAGATTCGTTCACCAGATAATCCTGTACCTGCTTTGCAATCTCACGCAGCCGGTCTGCATCGACATCAAGATTGCTGGTAAACTGGCACACGTGACCAATGCCATACGGCATCTTTTCACGGCACAGTTCCAACGAGACCTCTCCGTCAATCATTATCTCCTGTGGCTGGATGCTGTACAGCTGAGCGGCACGCTCATACACCGACATTGCATTGTAAAGGCTATCCACGAAAGCCCTTGACTCCGGTGTCTGGAACGGAAACACACCGTTATTGCCTGTCTCTTGAGTTTTACCGCACCCTGTCAGAAGCACCAATGCCAAACAGACGGCAGCACATACTGAAATTCTCTTCATAACCGATTGATTTGCTTTTCAGGCTGTGAAGTTAGTGAATCTTTTGTTACTCTGTCGCGGTTCGCACAGGATTGAGCTGCTGGCGCGGCTCCTCACCGCTGTACGGGATTGAGCTGCTGGCGCGGCTCCACCGCTGCACGGGATTGAGCCACTGGCGCGGCTCCATCCCTAGCCACTCGCCGTGGGGGCCCCTGCAAATCAGGGGGAGAACAGCGCAATGAACCAGTCCGACCTGACGGCCGGACTGGTATGTAAGAAGTACCCCACAGCACTTATGAAAGCGAGCTTTCAACGTGCTGTGGGGTACTTCTTACAGAGAATCCTCGCAAGTCTGCGAGGATTCTTCATTGCTTTTCGGCGATTTGCGGAAAGAGAGGGATTCAAACCCCCGGTACCTTGCGGTACGCCGGTTTTCAAGACCGGTGCAATCGATCACTCTGCCATCTTTCCAATAAATGTCACGCCTTTCGCTTAAGGCGGTGCAAAGGTGTGGCATTTTTTTGAATAATCCAAATGTTGAAAGGATTATTTTAATCAGTGACTCACTCGCTCTGTGCCGAAGCCAAGGCATTCTCAAGAGCCTTGCGCGACATACTGCCGTCCAGACAGATGAAGACGCATTCTTCAGCATTCACAATCAGCATGACGAAGCCACTCACTTCATCGTCTTTGGATATGATGAATACCCGGACAGTCTCACCGTCATCCTTTGCTTCCATAAGCATCTCATAATCTGCGGACTTCACATATTTGTCCACATCATTCCTGAGACTCTGCGTGATGCCCGCATTGTTACCGGCCTCAATCAGATAGAACCCTTCGAGCGACTTGACAAGTTCCGACAGATTGACATCCTCATCCACACTCGGGAGCTTGCCCATAAGCTTGAACATAGACTTCGAGATATAGACGGCAGTCACGCCATCCTCGTCCGAATACTTATTATATATATCACGACCACTCTGGGCAGATACCGTTACCGTAAGCGCCGCCAGCAGCAAAAATGATAAAAACTTTTTCATTCTATTTCAATTTTTCCGTTCATTATCCTGTCTGTCATCTCTATCGCAGGCGCAGCCTCCGCCGCAATCTCCATGCCCCGCTCCATCTTGGACGAAATCAGCGACATCGCCCTTTCCAGCTCGGCATAAGCCAGCCTGGGGTCATCGAACGTATCCTTGGGCTGGTCCGACATTGCAAACATAATGGCAAGGCACGCAGCAATGCCGGCAGCAGCTACACCTGGCAATATTTTCCAGATATTGCGGCCGCGGGGCGTAGTGCTGTCTGCAGACGATGCAATAATCGCGGAGAGCACCCTATCATCCAGTCCTTCCGGAATCTCCACGCTACTGTCATCGGCAATTCTCTCAAGATCTCCGATGTTCAAATTCCTGACTTCCTCAATCCGTTTCATTTCACATTTCTCATTTTCTTACGGGCGCGGCTCAACAGCACACGCTGCGTCAAATTGCTAATTCCTGTTCTCGCGGATATTTCATCGTACGACAAATCCTCCATTACGTGCATCCGCAACACTTCACGTTCAGTATCTGTAAGCAGATTCATTGAATCCATCACACGCTCAAGCCTTTCCCTCGTCATCAGCGACTGAAGCACATCGCCGTCATCGGCAACACTTCCAGCCAGTTCCTGCGAGGCAAAGGAAAGCTTCGCCCTGCGTATTCTGTCAATGCACACGTTCTTCATCATCATTATGCAGTAGGCCCGTGGATTGACAATGACATCCAATGTTTCGCGAGAGTTCCACAGACGCACATACAGGTCCTGAAGGGCATCCTCCGCATCCTGTCTGGACTCGAGGATATAGTAAGCCACCCTGTAGAGCGGCTCCTTCAGAGGCAAGAACGTGTCTGTAAACTGTCGTGCGGTCATTCTGCGACTATCTTTGCAACAGCATCGAGTTTGATGGTACCGAAAAGGCACATAAGAGCGGCATCGGACGGGATATACAGGATGAAATCCTTCACATCCTCAGCATTCTCGTCAATGACCCCGTACATACGTATCATATCCTCGCCATACTTTGCCTCAAACAGCACATCGCAATTCTCCAGCAACTCGCCAAGCCGTCTGTCAAATCCCCTGCGAACCGCTTCACTACAGTCACCATATTTAACTATCACCCCTCCACGAATACCCTTGATCACTTCCAGCGTATCTTTCAGATCCTTGTCTCCGTCAAATGCCGATGCCGCACGCACTACGTCCTTTATAGCAGATGCACCGAATGAGCTTATCCGGATGACATTGAAATTTTTCTTTTCACTATACTCGCTGATAAGCTCCAGCAGTTTCTCCTGCCTTACGGCATTTTCCCCACTCTTTGCAAAAACTGCTGCCGATGCCAATATCAGCAGCATCACGACCACCATCTTTCTCATACCCGATTTTTTCTTCATAACAATCCGTTTTTTCATCGTTCTGACAATAAGACGCAACGCCGCCATTTCCGTTAACAGCAAATATACGGAAACTTTTTACCTACAAACTTGGCAAAGTCTGTAAGAAACTATAATTTTGCGCCCAAGAATGATGGTTCCGTAGCTCAGCTGGATAGAGCAACTGCCTTCTAAGCAGTAGGTCTTGGGTTCGAATCCCAACGGAATCACCAGAAAATGCCCCACACGCCTTGTGGGGCATTTGTCAATAAAAAACCTTATTCAAGTTTCGCAAGTTCTCAAACGGCCATTTTTAGCCGATAAATTTCACAAATATGGGCAAGCTCTTCAGATTGATTGATTACAGCGTCGTAGATTTCCTCATCTGTGATGTTGAAGACGCTGGTCACGGCAATGAC
>JAZRYP010000013.1:0-4839 GCA_045600825.1 Bacteroidaceae bacterium | reverse complement strand
GAGAATCTACAGTAAAGGCTATTCGGCACGGGAAATGATTTCTTCTCTGAATTTCTCCCTGATAAGGGAAAAGCATCAATCCTCTCTGCAGGAACTTGAGGAGGCTCTTGGCGTTCAAAAGAATCCATAACATACGACTTCAGGGCCAAATGTGGTGAAAAAATATACGATTTGGCCCCGAACTCTGCGTTTTCCCGAAACTATTCCTTCTCCACCTTGAATTCATACGGTGAAAACTCGCTGACCATCCCACGGTCCTTTACCAGTTGGTCAAATTCGCTGAAGGTGTAGTGTCCGACAGTACGGCCGTACTTGATTTCGGAGAACTGCTTCAAAGACGTGACAATAGTCAAAGGAAAGTGATAATAAATTTCTCAGAAAGCAAAAAGAATGAAATAAAAGCGTAAATTTGAGAATTTGATATAAGAAGCTAATGTATGATTATCCCCAACACCCCAATATTGGCTCATTTCAAGCGTCTTGCGCTTCCGGTCCCGGGACATTTCAACCAGTCGGTGATGCTCTCTTCGTCCAGGCGCCTGAATGTGTTCACTCTCAAGGCATCGTTCGGCATCCTGTGCCAGTATCACGATATGCTGCGGGCAGTATGGGATGGTCAGCAGCTGCAGGTGCGCGATGTCACTGCCGGAAACCTCTTCCATCTTGAGGAGCACAATCTAAAAAACAGCTCAGACGTAGCTGCGGATATGCTTCCTCTTTGTGAGAGGCTGCAATCGTCGATTGACATAGCAAACGGACCGATGATGCGTGTGGCAGTTTTCCATCTGCCGGAGAAGGACACTGTGCTGATAGTGATTCACCATCTAGTGGTTGACGGAGTTTCGTGGCGTGTCATTGCAGAAGACCTCAATAAGATTTACTCCACCCTGCTTCAGGGCAAGATGTCGGTGGGACTGTCGAAGCGCAAGTGCAGTTTCGCCCGGTATGCGCAGGCTCTGGGAGAGTATGCGTGCAGCACAGAACTCAAAGCAGAAGAAAGCTATTGGCGGTCAGTCGTTGATAAAATCAACGGCAACAAGACTGCTGAAGTCAAATTGACGAATGAAGTATCATATACCCCGTTCCAACTTGATAACGTAAATTCAGTACAATTGATTGGTAATGGTTACAAAAAATTCAATGCCGACATCAACGCCCTGCTTTTGACGGCATTGTCCCGCGCCTGGAAGGAAGTGACAGGACAAGCATTCCTTTCCGTCGCTCTGGAAGGCCACGGCCGTGAGCCGCTCGGGCAGCGGCCGCTCTCACTTGAAAGGCTTGTTGGGTGGTTTACTTCCATTTATCCGATTGTGCTGGCATATGAAGATGGCGACATCCGAACGCACGTTGCATCTACCCGAGCTATGCTTCAGGAGATTCCGAACAAAGGATTCGGATACGGCGTCCTTTCCAAAATAACTCCGGGAGAAAGTCTGGAATGCGAGCCGCTGATGACTTTCAATTATCTAGGCTCTTTCGAAGAATCCTGCTCGGAAGGCATATTCACTTTTGACAACACCCTCCCGCAAGGCAGTTCGTCCAGTTCCGAAAACAGGTCTGACACGCCTCTTTCTATCAACTGTGCAATGACTGACGGCAAACTGTCAGGTGCCTTATCTTACGATAAAGGTGTACTTGACGAAAGTCAGGCTTATATATTTTGCAAAACTTTTGTGTCACAACTGAAATCACTCAATGAGCAGAAATAACTACATACAAAACAAGAGCCTGAGGACTTTTTTCGTCGCTTCGGTTCTCATATCGATCGTTTCACAGATAAACACGGTTGTCGACGGCGTGATAGTGAGCCATTTCGTTTCCCCGGATGCGTTGAGTGTGCTGAACCTTGCAAATCCTGTAATGTTTATTCTGTATTTGTTTGCAAGTATGGTCAGCCTGGGTTCATCCATTCTGGCAACAAAAGAGATGGGTATGCAGAACTACTCGAAAGTCAGCAAACTGTTCGTCTCTGCAATCCTCATTGCTGTTGGTGTAACGGCCCTGACTGCGTTTGGCTTGATGATTTTCTCCGACAATGTTGCAGGACTGCTGACAAAAGAGGAGAGACTTTTGCCGCATCTTCAATCCTATCTGCCGGTGGCTTTTTTCGGAAGCATTGTATCAGCTGCGGCAACAATGGCTATGGTGTTCACCAAATCAAGCGGTCATCCCGAGCGGGCCACCAGAGCTGTCATCATTTCTAGCACTTCAAACATAGTTCTTGATCTGTTGTTTGTGGGGGTGCTCTCAATGGGGATCAAAGGTGCCGCCTGGGCATCTGCACTGAGTATTCTTTTTTCGTTCATATTCCTGATATATTTTCTTCTCAGGAAAGATTCCTTCATAAGCTGGACAAAGCCGGAACGCTCCTGGTTCTTCCCGTACGGCAAGAATCTGGTCATCAATGGCATTCCGTCTGCAGTAGGTTCCATCTCCACAGCCATCCTCTTTGCCGCTTTGAATATGATTGCTCAGAAATCCTATGGCGCTGACGGGATGTTCATTCTGTCAGTGTCCTTACAGATGCTGATACTGTGTATGCTTTTGCTTGGCGGGGCTGCAGGCTCTGTCACAGGCATCGGAGGTGTTATGCTTGGAGAGGGGGATATTGACGGATACCGCAGTCTTGTCGGCGGTGTATTGAAGAAAAGCACTTTAGCCCTCCTTGTAATTTCTGCAGTCCTTATGATATATCCGGATTTACTGGCAAAACTGTTCGGCGCCGGTGACGAATTGCTGCTGATTGCCCGGGGACCGTTAAGGAACATCTGTTTCGCCTTTATCCCTTTAGGCATTTCAACAATACTGAACTCCTCTTTTCTTCTGCAGGGCCACAATGCACTGTCTTCATTCCAGAATATATTGTTCATTGCATATCTGATTCCTGCATTCTGGGCGGCGTCTGTATTCTGTCCTGAATATCTGTGGTATGCTATACCTGTGGGGACTTGGGCGATGTTCATTACTATGATATTCTGTTCATTTGTCATTTCCCGAAAAAAGAAGGAACTGCATTGGTTCACACTGATATCGAAGTATCCGAATGACCCGAGCATCTCATTGTCCGTCAACTACAACCGGGCGTCCGTGCAGGAGGCCTTAAAGAAGATACATTCATTTCTGGACATCTGCGAACTTGACAATTCCCTATACTACAAGATTGACAGTTGCATCGATGAGCTTACCGGCAATCTCATCTCGATGACTGAAGATACAGGTAAGCAAGGAAGTTTCGACCTCCGCGTGGCGGATACCGGAAAGAAGATACTCATAACGATGAAAGACGACGGTAAACCATATAATCCAATCATAAAATACGACACGGCGAACGGAGTCAATCCGGAAGATGCAAATCTGGCGCTGGTGATACTCAACGCCTTCTGCCCTGATTTGAACTACAAGTATATGAACGGCATCAACTGCGTCTATATGAATTTCCATTATGACAGGTAATACTCAATCAGACACTATGAAGGCGGGCAATTACCTGCTCACAGAAGATGAGGAGCAGAGTCTGATTGCGCTCGGCACGGGAGAGACGCTTGATTATGACAGGTCGAAGACCTTCATCGACCTGTTCCGCGAGCAGGTGGAGAAGACTCCCGATGCAGTGGCTGTCGTTGACAAATGCTCACAGCTGACCTACAGGGAACTTGACGAAGCCTCTGATGAATATGCAAAGACCGTGACACCGGGGACCTTCGTCTGTCTTGAGATGCCGCGCGTGAAGGAGTTCGTTGTGGCGGTGCTGGGTGTCTGGAAGGCGGGAAGCGCCTATGTTCCTATCGACACTGAATATCCGGAGGAGCGCAAGCAGTTTATGCGAGGGGAGTGTGACGGCAAGCAGCTGCCTTCTCCTGACATTGCCTATATGATTTACACATCAGGCTCTACAGGAAAGCCGAAGGGAGTGATGGTGCAGCACGAAGGCCTTCTCTCGATGGTTTTGTGGAACAATGCAAGATTTCCGCAAGGTGCTGGAACCAGACATCTCGTCCATTCATCGTTCTCATTCGATGCATCAGTCTTCGAATGTATTCCACCTCTATCCGCAGGTGGTCAGGTGCATATATTAGATGAACAATTGAGATATGACATATCCGGAATGGGTCAGTTTATATGTGACAAGCAGATTACGGCGATGGTCGTGTCAACGCAAGTGGGTGTTGAACTTCTCCATTACTATGATCTGCCATTGGCATATATGATGCTGGCAGGAGAAAAGATGCCGGTTGTGAACAGAAAAGGACTCAGATTGTTCAACGGTTATGGTCCTACCGAATTCACGGTTTGCTCAGCATATTATGAAGTTGACGACAAAGCACTTGCCGATGTCCCTATTGGTCGTCCGGTTCCAGGCAGCCAATCCTTCATCTGCGACGAGGCAGGACATCTGTTGCCACGGGGAGAGACAGGTGAGCTGTGCCTTGCAGGCCCACAAATGGCTCTTGGCTACTGGAACAATCCTGAACTTACTGCAGAACGATTCGTGACTGTCACGATAGGCGGCAAGACCGTCAGGATATACAAGACCGGCGACCTGTGCCGCTGGAACGCCGATGGCCAGCTGGAATACATAGGTCGCATCGACAACCAGGTCAAGCTCCGCGGCTTTCGCATTGAACTCGGTGAGATAGAGAGTGCAGCACTTCAGGTGGAAGGCATCAGGCAGGCCGTGGCGACGGTGAAGAACGAGCAGATTGTGCTTTACTTCACATCGTCAGCGACTGATGATGTGAATACAATCACGCTGAATGGCATACTCGCCGAATCCCTGTCATCTTCTTTGCCTGAATATATGGTTCCAAGTGCATTCGTCCGATTGGATGCGATGCCGCT
>JAZRYP010000012.1:0-95797 GCA_045600825.1 Bacteroidaceae bacterium | reverse complement strand
GACCGACAACCTGCACTTCATCTTCATAGAGCTGGACAGGTTTGATAAAAGGTGGGAGGAAACCGTGAGTGACAGAGAGAGGATATACTATTGCATAAAGCATCTGCACGAGTACGAGACTCTTCCTGCAGGAATGGCCACCGGACTTGTGGCCCGACTTGCCGAACAGTCAAGAATCTGCGAGATGCCCCCAGAACTGAAAGAGATATACATAAAGAGTATGGTGACAGAAATAGACAAACGCGCACAGCTCCTCTGCGCCACCCGCACCGGTCGCGAGGAAGGCTTCAGAGCCGGCATCGCAACCGGCAGAGCTGAAGGCATCGCCACTGGCAGAACTGCTATGCTTCAGGCAATCAGAAATCTGAAGGCTGCAGGAGTCCCCGATGAGACCATAAGTCAATGTACCGGACTGAGTCTGGAAGACCTCCCTGATTAATTCCGTGCAATCATTGGCGGCGTATGCCTTTTTATGGTTGCGTCAACCGTAAATGTTGAACTATTTCACCATCCAAACGTTGAGGGTGATGCCTCCGCCCATACCGCCGAATCCGGGACGGCAGATGAAAAGCTTGTTGTTCATCCAGGCGTATTTGCTGTCGGCAGGAGCCTCAAATTTAGGGGCGCAGGTGAAATACATCCCGTCCTGACCCATTGTGATGATGCCGCTGTTGCGTACGTGGATGGTGACGCCGTCATCGGTGCGGATGCAGTAGATTGCCTCAACTTCGGTGTGGCCTGTGCTGGCGTCGGCCATCTGATAGTCAGCACCGCCGGGCAGAACTTCGCCTTTGACATTCAGACCTTCGAATGTTCCGCCGGTGATTGGGATTATGGTACGTGTGCCGTGAGTAGTCTTGCCTACGCTGTAGGTCTGACCGAGCTGTACGTGCAGGGTGACGACATATTCCAGCTCAGGTGCTGCCGGCTCCTGGTTCTCTGATTTGTTCTGTGACTCTGGCTGCTGTGATTGTGCGAAGATGGCGGTTGAGAATATCAGCGCCATTGCGATGCTCATAAATTTCTTCATATTGTTGGATTTTTTTATAATGGAAATACGAGTGTCGTTATGAATATGTTGGCTGCGAGAATGATGAAGTTCATCGGTATGCCGATTCTCATAAAGTCATTGAAACGATAGCCGCCTGGTCCATATACCATAAGGTGGGTAGGGGAGCCTATAGGCGTGGCGAAGCTGGAGCTGACGCTTATCATTAGGGCAACGCAGAATGTCAGCGGGTTAACGCCTAACTGTAATGCCGTGTTGTATGCAATAGGTGCGAAGATGGCTCCGGCAGCCGTATTTGATACAAACTCGGTGATGAATGTGCCTGCCAGACAGATAGCCGTAAGGATCACGATTGGATTGGATCCGCATATTGACAGTATGCCTTTCGCCGTCATTTCTGCAAGTCCGGTCTGTTCTATCGCTGAGCCGAGGCATATACTGCCGGCAAATACCATAAGTATATCCCAGCTTATTGACTGACGCGCCTGTTTGATTGTACAGCACCGGCAGATTATCATAAGCATGGCAGCTATGAAGCAACATTCCAGGATACTGAATATTGAAAAATAGGAGAGAACTATAATACCTAGCATTATGAGAGCTGCTACTAACGTCCTTGTCCCTGATTTAGGTATCTCTTCCATTCCGTAAACACTGTTCTGCAGATTGAATTTGTTGCAGATTTCCATAATGTCATTGGCGTTTCCGCTTATTGCAATATGGTCACCACCCATCAGCACCTCATCCTCGTTGACATTTGAAACGATATCACGGTCAAAACGGACAATACTCATTATTCGGGGCTTGTCGGAATTGTCTGTATTGAATGAGACGTACTGGTTTAGTCCGCAATCTTTGAAGGACTGTCCGACCAGACGGTTATGTGATGATACTTTCAGCTCATATATCACACTCCTGTCAATGTCTATCGTCTGTTCTGTGTCAGTGCGTCTGTCGGGCAGCAACCTGCTCAAAACTACAGTGGCGGCAATGCCTATGACCAGACAGAACAAGCCGGGCAGCAGGGTAGTGAAGATAGGTAATGAAATGCCGCTTTGTCCTGTGTAGTAAGATGATATGATGAGATTCGGCGGAGTTCCTATCAATGTGCAGATACCTCCCATTCCTGCTGCGTAGCTCAGTGGAATATACAGTTTGCCTGGGGCAATATTGAGTTTTCTGGCCCATACTTTTACAATGTTGATGAACATGGCCACCACTGTTGAATTGCTCAGAAACGCGCTGAGGGCGGCGACGGGAACCATAAGCTTGACGATTGCCTTCCTGTATCCTTTGGGCGTGCCGAGCAAATGATCTACAGCCCATTGCACTGCTCCTGAATAGACAAGTCCTGCTACTACGATATATAGGACACCCACCGTGAAGACACTCTCGGAACTGAAACTTGCCAATGTCTGCTGTTGTGTCAGGGTACCGGAGATTAACAGTATGGTCATTCCGCCCAAGAATACGATGTCTGTCGGTAAGTTGGTCTTGAGCAGAATGGCGAACATCGTAATTATCAATATGACTGTAAGCCAGGCGTGCCAGTCAATACCTAATATGGAAAGCATCATCTGCATCATTCTGTATGTTTTTTTGCAAAGTTAGCTTTTAGTTTGGAGAATCGGTTGCAAATTCTTAGGCGAAACGGTCCGTTTTCCTGGAAGATCTCAGCCATTCACGTATAGGCTCATCGTAAAGCTTCAGGGCTCCGTATGCCATCATAAGGGCAATGATGTAGCAACCTGCCGATACCATAATGTGCTGACTGGCAGGATTCTCCAAATGAGTTTCCTTCCACGCCATCTGAATATAAACGAAAGGGTAGTGGATGATGTAGAGAGGGTAGGAGATAGCGCCAAGCCATTTGCATACGGCTGCCGAACGTTTGCCTGTTATTCTGCTGCCTGCTCCTATTATTATTGTCAGCGGAAATACTGCGAGTATGCATACTGTCTCGTAGATGCCGTTCATCCAGAACCTGTCGGGACTCGGACCGCCTACACGTGGCATCAGCAGACAGAATGCTATGATCAGTGCACAGACCCAGAAACCGCCTTTCACATTTATGAACTTGCCTCGGCGGGAAATAAGCAGACCGCAGAAGAACGGGTAGAACAAACGGCAGGCTGCAATCCACAGCTGTTCGGCGTTGAGGCTCCATCCGCCGATGGCGGTATAGGGAGCCCAGAAATCAGCTGTGACACCGAATGGGTCCACGTTCATACACAGCATTATCGTCAGTGACGAGAATATTACGACAAGTATTGCGAGAACTGTTTTTGACAGTTTGCGTATGAACAGAGCGTATAGTATGTTGGCGATATATTCCAGCATCAGTGTCCATTGCGGACCATTGAGAGGGTAGGTCTCCAGCCATCCGCGTGCGTCCAATCCTGCCCCTACGGGTATCATCAGACAGGCCAGAAGGAATAGGATTACGGGCTTGTACCACTCCGCCTGTCCGATTGCTGGAAATGCAGGTGAATCACCGAGGTAGAAGAGCATCAGTCCGATGAAGGATGCGAAGATGACCATCGGGTGAAGGCGTATGAGCCTCCGCTTGAAGAACTGCCACGCAGTCATACTGTCCCAGCGGTCATCGTAGGCGTAGCCGATGACGAATCCTGACAATGCGAAGAAAAAATCGACAGCCAGATAGCCGTGATTTACGATTTGGTCTTCCGCACCGGTGGCATGGGTCTGAAACAGATGATATGCAACCACAAGCAAGGCGGCGACACCACGTAGTCCGTCCAGAATTATATATCGTGGCTTGGAATCAAAATATGTGCTGCTCATAACTTGTTCAAAGGTACAAAATTTACATAAAAACGAAAGCGGATCATAATGACCCGCCTTCGCTCTGTCTGATCTGCTGTAGGGATTAAGCTTCTGCAGGTGCTTCTGCCGGAGCCTCCTCTACGGGAGCTTCTGCAGCTGGAGCTTCCTGAGCTGCTGCCTCTGCTGCGGCTGCCTCTGCTGCGGCTGCCAGAGCTTCAGCTTTCTTCTTTGCGACCTTCTCGGCGATAGCCTCGTTGACCTTCTTCTCAGCCTCGAGTCTTGCCTTGCCGAGCTCGCGCTTAGCCTGCTCGTCCTTTACTGCGATAGCCTTCTTGCTACTGTCCTTGGCCTGCTTCCAGGCATCGAACTTGGCTTGAGCCGCAGCCTCGTCGAAAGCGCCCTTCTTGACACCGCCCTGAAGATGCTTCATCAGATAAACGCCTTCACCGGAAAGGATGTTGCGTGCTGTGTCGGTTGGCTGTGCGCCACAATTGACCCAATAGAGTGCTCTCTCGAAATTCAAATCTACTGTAGCTGGATTGGTGTTAGGATTGTAGGTACCAATCTTCTCAATAAACTTTCCATCACGTGGAGCTCTTGAGTCGGCAATTACGATTGAATAGAATGCATAGCCTTTGTGGCCTCTTCTCTGCAATCTGATTTTTGCTGCCATAATTTCTCTTTTTAATTGATTAATGATTTGAATTATGCCTTAAACCCGTTAAGGCGGGGCAAAGATAGTAAATAATATCATACGTTCTGCCGTGTCGTAATCTTTTTTCACTTAACGGCTTCCCAAAAGTTAAAAGAAACCGCATTTTGCCCAATGGAATGAATAAATATGTATCTTTGAGAAATCGTATATAGGTTTATTATAAAACACTACGCATATATGAAAAAAATCGGTATTGTGCTTGCATTTGCGGCATTGTTAGTATGTTCAGTGAGCGCATTCGCTCAGGATGCGCAGGACAACAAGGTAACTGTCAAGATATGGCCTGACGGAGCTCCGAACAGCAGCGGTCCGAATGCCCGCGATGCCGGATTCGAGCCGATACTGGTCATCTACAAGGCTCAGGAACCTGACGGTCTGGCTGTGCTTGGCCTTCCTGGCGGTGGATATGCGATGCTGTCCAAGACACACGAGGCACACGACTTCTACAAGTTCTACAATTCAATCGGTGTGACATACGCCGTTCTGGAATACAGACTGCCGAATGAACACAGCGAGATTCCTCTGAGCGATGTGCAGAAGGCAATGGCCATTCTGCGCGGCATGTCGGAGGAACTGGGCTTTACAAAGCTCGGTATCCAGGGCTGCTCCGCAGGCGGACATCTGGCATCTACGGCTGCCACACATTATACGTCGGATGAGAATCGTCCCGACTTCCAGATACTTTTCTATCCGGTAATCACGATGGACAAGTCTTTCACCCACATCAGTTCGCACGATCTGCTGCTCGGTCAGGACGCAAGCGAGGAAATGGAGATTAAGTTCAGCAATGAGAAGCAGGTGACATCGGACACTCCTCCGGCAATTATCTTCCACAGCACGGACGACAGGCTGGTACCTGTTGAGAACAGCATCCGCTACTATCAGGCACTTGTTGCAAACAGGGTATCTGCATCGATGCATCTTTACCCACGTGGCAGCCACGGCTGGGGTGCAGGTGACAATTTCGCATACAAGGCCCAGTGGACTTCCGAACTGGAGGCTTGGCTGAATAATGAAATACTCAAACCGCAGGGTCAGGGCGGCTTCGGAGGCTTCGGTGGCTTTGGCGGCGGATTCCCAGGTGGCGGATTCCCAGGTGGCGGAGCACCGGCAGGAGCTCCTGCACAGAGATAAATACGGTGTGATGGCGGACGAGTTCAGACACGAGGGCTTTGTGGAATCCGTGGACGGCAATATGGTCCGGGTGCGGATTCTTCAGTCGTCGGCCTGTTCCGGCTGTCAGGCGAAGTCGCTATGCAAGGTCTCCGAGTCGAAGGAGAAGCTGATTGAAGTGGAGTGCAGTGATGCTTCCCGCTTTGCGGTAGCTCAGAAAGTGGATGTGGTAGGAACTGCAGGACAGGGAATGAGAGCTGTGATGCTGGCATTTACAGTGCCGCTCCTGCTTCTTCTGGCTGTTGTGATAGGTTGCAGCGCATTGGGGCTCTCCGATGGGGTGGCTGCGGTATGTGCTCTTGCGGTGCTTGTGCCGTACTATATTGTGCTGTTCATTATGCGTGGCAGACTGGACAGACGTTTCCGGTTCCGTATAGAAGAATGATTACAAGTTAACTTACTGATATGTCAGATTTGATTTTAACAGCAGTGATTGTCCTGGGCATTACCGGACTGGTCATAGGTGTGGTACTCTTCCTGGTTTCCAAGAAGTTTGCCGTGAAGACCGATCCGAGGATAACTCAGATAGAGGAACTTCTTCCCGGGGCAAACTGCGGTGGATGTGGCTTCCCCGGCTGCTCTGCCTTTGCTGAGGCTTGCGTAAGGCAGGGCTCGCTCAAGGGTATGAACTGTTCTGCGTCGAAGCCTGAGGTGATGGAGAAGATTGCCGCCATAATGGGTGGCGAAGTTGAGGCTGTGACTCCCAGGGTTGCGGTGGTGCGTTGTAACGGCAGTTGTGAAAACCGTCCCCGTGTCAATGAGTATGGCGGTGTGAAGCGCTGTTCAATCGCAAATATGGTATGTGGCGGTGAGACCGGCTGTTTCTATGGCTGTCTGGGCTGTGGCGATTGCGTGGCTGCCTGCCGTTTCGAAGCCATCAGGATGAATACGGAGACAGGTCTTCCTGAGGTTAATCAGGATAAGTGTACCGCCTGTGGTGCCTGCGTGGGGGCTTGCCCGAGACATATCATTGAACTCCGTAACAGGAACAAGAAGGACCGCAGGGTATATGTGTCGTGCGTCAACAAGGACAAGGGACCTGTAGCGAAGAAGGCTTGCGCCGTAGCCTGCATAGGCTGTGGCAAGTGCGTGAAGGCCTGTCAGTTTGAGGCCATCACACTGGAGAACAATCTGGCGTATATTGACTTTGAGAAATGCCGTCTGTGCCGGAAGTGTGTTGAGGAATGTCCGCAGCATACGATAATGGCTGTAAACTTCCCTGCGCCTAAACCGGTGGCGGCTGAAACTGAAGGTTCCGGCAACGAATCACAAAATGCTTAAAAGAGACAGTATTATGCTAAAGACATTCAAAATAGGAGGCGTGCACCCGGATGACAATAAACTCACGCGTGCCGTCGCGACAGAGATTGCGGAACTGCCGAAACAGGCTGTGTTTCCGCTATCACAGCATATCGGAGCCCCTGCCACTCCTTGTGTGCAGAAGGGCGATATGGTTAAGGTCGGAACGCTTATTGCCGAGGCTGGCGGATTCGTATCGGCCAATATCCATTCGTCAGTATCGGGTAAGGTCGCGAAGATTGATACTGTGGTGGATGCGAGCGGATATCGCAAGCCTGCCATCTTCATTGACGTGGAAGGAGATGAGTGGGAGGAGACTGTTGACCGCTCGGACAATATAGTCAGGGAGTGTACGCTTGCCCCGCAGGAGATAATTGACAGGATAAAGAATGCCGGCGTAGTGGGTATGGGAGGCGCGTGTTTCCCGACTCACGTCAAGATGATGCCGCCGAAGGACTGCAAGATAGACTGCCTGATAGTGAACGGGGTAGAGTGCGAACCGTTTCTTACGGCCGACCACAGACTGATGCTGGAACATCCTGAGGAAGTGCTGATAGGCGTGTCTGTCATAATGAAGGCTCTTGATATCAGCAAGGCGTACATCGGCATTGAGGTTAACAAGAAGGATGCCATTGATCTGTTGGACAGCAAGGCTGCGGCTTATCCGGGCGTTGAAATCGTTCCGTTGAAGATGAAGTATCCGCAGGGTGGTGAGAAACAGCTGATAGATGCTGTTGTAGGACGTCAGGTGCCTGCTCCACCTGCCATACCGGCCAATGTGGGTGCTATTGTGCAGAACGTGGGTACCGTGTTCGCCATATATGAGGCCGTCCAAAAGAACAAGCCTCTGATTGAGCGCATTGTCACCGTGACCGGTAAGAGCGTGAAGAAGCCTTGTAACCTTGTGGTCAGAATGGGTACTCCAATCTCGCAGCTGATAGAGTATGCTGGCGGTATGCCTGAGGATACCGGCAAGCTGATCAGTGGCGGTCCTATGATGGGTCGTCCGCTGATGAATGCTGATGTCCCGGTCGTGAAGGGTACATCGGGCGTGCTTATGCTGCCGCGTGAGGATGCCGGGCGTGCAGAGGAACGCTCCTGTATCCGTTGCGGCAAGTGCGTGAGCGCCTGTCCGATGGGACTGGAACCTTATCTGATGGCTACGCTTGGCGAACAGTGTGACTGGGAACGCGCCGAGAAGGAGGATATTATGATATGTATTGAGTGTGGCTGCTGCCAGAGCACGTGTCCGTCCAGACGTCCGTTGCTCGACTGGGTACGTCTCACCAAAACAACTGTGGGCGGAATAATACGCTCACGTAATGCTAAGAAATGATATGGTGGAGAAACTGATATTATCTACATCTCCGCATCTTCATAGTGGGGATACGGTGGAGAGGAATATGCATACGGTCATCCTGGCTCTGATGCCGGCACTGATTGTATCATTTATAGTGTTCGGTATAGGCTCGCTGATTGTCACACTGACATCGGTCTGTTCGTGCGTACTGTTCGAGTGGCTTATAACGAAGTATCTGCTGAAACGCGGGAAACCGACCATAGCTGACGGCTCTGCCATTATCACAGGTATCCTGCTGGCGTTCAACCTGCCGGCCAATATACCTTTATATATGATAGTAATAGGTTCGCTGGTCGCAATAGGTATTGGCAAGATGGTGTTCGGAGGTCTGGGCAACAACCCGTTCAACCCTGCGCTGGTAGGACGTGTGTTTATGCTCATATCATTTCCGACGCGTATGACATCGTGGCCGGAGCCGCATCAGCTGCTGGCATATACCGATGCCACAACCTGCGCCACTCCGCTGAATCTGATAGGCCAGATAGCGGGCGGCAACAGCGCTGCTATGGAACAGCTGCCGTCGGTATGGCATCTGTTCATCGGCAACACTGCCGGCTGTATAGGCGAGGTGAGTGCATTGGCTCTCCTTATCGGCTTTGTGATACTGCTGTGGCGCAAGGTGATTACCTGGCATATTCCGGTGTCCATACTGCTTACGGTAGCGGTGCTGACTGGTATAATGCATCTGGTGAATCCGGATCTGTACGTCAACCCTCTGTATCATCTCTGCTCGGGCGGACTTATGCTCGGTGCCTGCTTTATGGCTACGGACTATGTGACATCGCCTATGACAAGTAAGGGTATGGTATGGTTCGGTATAGGAATAGGATTCCTGACTGTCATAATCAGATATTTCGGATCATATCCTGAGGGTATGTCGTTCGCAATTCTGATAATGAATGCGATAGTTCCTCTTATAAATAACTGGTGCAAGCCAAAACGTTTCGGGGAGACTGCAAAATGAAAAAACTGAAATCAAACATATTGAATATGGCGGTGGTCCTGACCGTAATCTCTGTCGTGTCGGCGGGACTGCTTGCGCTGGTCAATGGCGTTACCAGCGGATCTATTGCTGAGATCAATGAGAAAACCGTGTCGGACGGTGTGAAGAATGTTGTCATTGGCGATGGTGATGTGGAATTCATGGTACTTCCTCCGCAGGAAAAGAACGGATTTGTGTTCCATAAGGTAGTTGATGCTTCCGGCAATATATTGGGAACTGCTGTTGAATCAACCGATCCCAATGGCTTCGGAGGCAATCTGAAGATTATGGTCGGATTTGACCCTGAGGGTGAGATTCTGGGCTATCAGGTGCTGGAGCATTCAGAGACTCCCGGTCTCGGCGCTCAGGCTGACGCGTGGTTCCGTCAGGCTTCCGGCGGCGAGGTCAAGGAACAGTCCGCGTTTGCAGATGTCGTTCTCGGTGCTCCCGCCAAGGCCGGCAACCATAATATAATAGGTATGAATCCCGGCGACGACCTTATGTGGGTAAGCAAGGAGGGTGGCGATGTCGATGCGATTACGGCATCTACAATTACATCGAAGGCTTTTATGCGTGCTGTCAATGCGGCATACAAGTCTCTTTTCGGATACAGTGCGGCTGACGCTGTCAGCAGTGCTTCGGCACAAACTAAAAACAAAAAGTGATGAATTACTTCAAGACTATATTAAACGGAATAGTGAAGGAGAACCCTACGTTCGTACTCCTTCTGGGTATGTGTCCGACATTGGCAACCACGTCATCTGCGGTCAACGGTATGGGAATGGGCATTGCCACGATGTTCGTGCTCATCTGCTCGAATGTCTTCATATCGCTGCTTAAGAATCTGATACCGGACGGTGTCAGAATACCTTGCTACATAGTCGTGATAGCATCGTTCGTGACTGTGCTGCAGATGCTGATGCAGGCATACGTGCCCGATCTGTACAAGACTTTGGGTATCTTCATACCTCTGATTGTCGTGAACTGCATCATTCTGGGACGTGCAGAGGCATTTGCCGCGAAGAACAACGTGCTGGCATCGCTGTGTGACGGCATAGGCATAGGACTGGGCTTCACAATCGCATTGACACTGCTCGGCCTGATCCGCGAGTTTCTCGGCAAGGGCTCGCTTTTCGGTTACGCAGTACTTCCGGCATCGACGAATATGCTGGTGTTCGTGCTGGCTCCGGGCGCGTTCATAACACTCGGTCTGCTGATAGCGATAGTAAACTCAATCAAGAACAGAAAAGCAAATTAAGCTATGGAATACTTTCTGATTTTCATATCGGCGATTTTCGTCAACAACATAGTACTGTCACAGTTCCTCGGAATATGTCCTTTCCTTGGCGTTTCGAAGAAAATCAGTACGGCTGCCGGAATGGGCATAGCTGTGACTTTTGTGCTTACGATTGCTGTAATTGTGACATACGCCCTTCAGACGTGGGTGCTGAATCCGTTGGGTCTCGGTTTTCTGCAGACAATTCTGTTCATTCTGGTGATAGCGGGACTTGTGCAGATGCTTGAGACTATATTGAAAAAGGTGTCACCTGCTCTGTATCAGGCTCTCGGTATATTCCTGCCGCTGATTACGACGAACTGCTGCATCCTCGGTGTGTCTATCCTGGTTGCCAACGGCACGTACAATGCACAGGGTATGGAACCGTCTCTGCTCGTGGGTGTTATATACGCATTCTGCACGGCTCTCGGCTTCGCTCTTGCACTGATAATATTTGCAGGCATACGCGAGCAGCTCGCTCTTGTCCGCATTCCCAAAGGTATGCAGGGCATGTCCATAGCTCTGATTACCGCCGGTCTTCTGGCTCTTGCCTTTATGGGCTTCAGCGGAGTTGATCAGGGAATAGCAAGAGCTCTTGGACTCTAATTTGAAAACATTACCGCTCTAATTATGAAAAGACTTTTTTATTCATTGCCGGTTCTGGCGATGATTCTGGTCGGTTGCGGGAGTAATGCCTCTTCGGACGGCACCACGCTGGCCAATGGTAAATACACAGCTACAGGACTGAACTTCAACGGAACTGTTGATGTGACAGTGACTGTTAAGAAGAACCGTATTGCAAAAATTGATATAAAGGATGATGGTCATACTTACGATCAGTACAAGGCTCCGTTTGATGTCCTGCCTGACAGTATTATCGCTCATCAGTCAACATCTGTGGATGGCGTGACAGGTGCGACATATACATCCAATGCCATAAAGATGGGTGTGGATGCGGCTCTGGCGCAGGCACGCGGTGAGAAACCGTCGGTCAAGGCCAATGCTCCTATAGCGTTTACACCTGGCACATATACGGCTACAGCTGCCGGTTACGGCGGTGACGTGCAGGCGCAGGTGACATTCTCGGAGGATGCCATTACGGACATTAAGATACTTAGCCAGAGCGAGACGGCACATATCGGCGAATCTGCACTGCCGGTGGCTGCTGCTATGATAAGGGAAGCCTGTGGCCTTGGCGTTGATGCCGTGACAGGTGCTACATATTCAACTCACGCCGTGAAGGCAGCCGTGCTGAACGCGGCAGAGCAGGCTGGTGTCACGAATCGTGACGCATTCATCCTGCGTACTAAGGAGAAAGTGGCAGGTGAACCGATAGACGGAACCTGGGATATAGTGATAATAGGTGGCGGCGGTGCAGGAATGTGTGCCGCAACACAGGCTGTTCAGGATGGGAACTCGGTACTGGTGATTGAGAAGAATGCCGAGGTGGGAGGCAATACTCTCGTGTCCGGAGGTCTGTATCAGAGTGTGGATCATAACCTTGTGTGGGAAATCAATAATCCCGAGGCTACTTCGGCAAAGGGCTTTGACGGCAAGATGCATGACAAGGTGCGCTCCTCTGAAGGCTGTATAGAAGACCTTACTGTTATAGCCGGCTGGAATGAGGATCCGTTTGACGCTGAGTTCTATAGAAATCACGAGTTTGTGGCAGGTGATACCAAGGAACTGTCGAAGCACGGTGTGCATCAGGAGTTCCTGCCTACGCTTCAGGCTTTGAAGAAGGAGATTGCCGCATATATGAGGTATGCCGAGCCTAAGCTTGCAAAGGGTATTCCGGAAACACAGCTTACACTGTTTTCAACGACTAACCTGCACATCTTCCAAACCTATTACGGAGGTCTGCGTCAGAGTACGGATAAGTCTGAATGGATATACGGCGAGCACGAACTGATCAGGCAGTTCGTTGAAGAAGGTGAACAGCTCAAACCCTGGCTGATGAGTATGGGTGTGGGCTTTTTGGAACAACAGTCAACCCTTATCGGTGCCATGTGGTATCGTGGCAATTCAATTACAGGCTGCCGGACTGACACTGATGGCGACGGAAATATGGAGTATTATTCAGGCAACTGGGGCGCGTATTTCGCTCCTCATCTTGCTGCCATCAGTCACGGAGATGCTTCAAACCGCATAATGCGCTCTACAACGGCGAATGAGCTGATATTCGAGGATGGTCGTGTGACAGGTGTCAAGGCCGTTATGGATGATGGTACAGAGGTGACAGCTCATGCCAGGAAGGGCGTGCTTATTGCATCGGGAGGTTATGCTGCCAATATTCAGAGGGTGCTTAAGACTAACAACTACTGGTCACGTATGTATCTGTCTCCGACTATCGGAACTACCAACCGCTCGTCTCTGCGCGGTGACGGTATAGATATGGCTACAGCCGTAGGTGCCGCTACCGTGGGGATGGGATGGACACAGCTTATGCCAATCAGCAATGTAAATGACGGCACCATTTCCTTTGGTGGTGTTGAGAACGCAATATTCGTAAGTCCCGCAACTGGCAAACGCTATGTCGATGAGTGTTCCGAACGCGATGTGCTGGCATTGAGTTCGTTGAAGAACGGCATTGAATGGCGTGGCGTGCGCGGCGTATATCTGTTAATTACACCGCGGATTGACGGACCGCTCGGTATGAATGACAACTTCGGAGGCGTTGCCGGATTCGGGGGCGTAGGTGAAACTAATACGCTGAAGTCCGCAGGTTGCACCGGTGCCACGATGCAGCAGGTGTTCAACGAACTTGGACTTGACATAGATGCAGAGGTCGTAAAGAACACTATCCGCGAGTATGATATGGCCGTGATGGATGGTGTGGCCCCGACTCCGGGCAAGGCTCATGCGCCTGTGATCATCGGGCGTGCGATGCGCGGGGCTGACGGATACGACAAATCCACTTACACTGTAGAGGATGCCGATTTTCTGTTGAAGGTTCTGGCTCCAGCCACACATCATACAATGGGCGGATTGAAGGTGGATCTGAGCCGTCACGTGCTTGATAAGGCAGGCAAGCCTATCCCGGGTCTGTATGCGGCAGGTGAGGTGACCGGCGGTTTCTTCGGCGGTAACCGTCTCGGCGGCAATGCACTGACGGAAATTATGGTTTCCGGACGTATAGCTGCCCGCACCATCAATGCTGAGAATTGATATCACGCTATGATAGCATTCCCGATTGCAAAGATAAACATAGGGCTCAATGTTGTGGCGGAGCGGCCCGACGGCTATCACGACATTGAGACTGTCTTCTATCCTGTCAATGTACAGGACGTGCTGGAAATCAATGTCAAACGTGCGCTCAGGTCGCCAAGACCGTTCCTTTACAAGATGATGGCGAAGGGCGTTTACTATGAGGACGATGTGTGTTCACTTACATTGAAGGGTAACGTTCTGCCAGGGAATCCTGCCGATAATCTTGTGGTGAGAGCCTACAGGATGATGCTTGAGGATTTCGACCTTCCTCCGGTAGATATAATGCTGTACAAGCAGATTCCGTCCGGAGCAGGTCTTGGTGGCGGCTCATCGGACTGCGCGAATATGATAATGCTGCTGAACAGACGCTTCGGCCTTAAAATGACGGCAGGGAATATGGAGCGTTATGCCGCACGTCTTGGTGCTGATTGCGCTTTTTTCGTTCGTAACAAGCCTGTGCTGGCAACAGGTATAGGAAATGTGATGGCTCCGTTGGATCTGTCATTGAAAGGCTATTCCATACTTATTGTCAAACCTGATGTCGCTGTCTCTACTAAGGAAGCTTACAGTATGGTTGTTCCGGAGCGTCCTGCAACAGGCCTGGAGAGTCTTGTAAAGAAACCATTGGAAGAGTGGCGCACATCAGTCAGAAATGATTTTGAGAAGAGTATTTTCAGCCTCCATCCGGAGATAGCCGCTGTAAAGGATAGGATGTACGAGGCTGGAGCTGTGTATTCTGCAATGAGCGGATCCGGTTCTGCCGTGTATGGCATATTCCGCACTCCTTTGGAGGATCCGGGAGCATATTTCCACAATATGTGGCACATGCAGCGTGTTTTGCTGTAGTCAATTTTTAATCGAACATTTCAAAACAAATTCTGATATCCCAATATGAAATTTTTTGGAAAAATCTTTGTTGCTCTGGCCCTGTTTGCCTGTCAGGTGACGGCGAAGGATGCCAAGTATGTCTTTCTGTTCATAGGCGACGGAATGGGAGCCAATCAGGTAATCGGTACGGAGTACTATCTGGGAGAACTTGCCGGACACATCGGAATTGAGCCTTTGTGCTTTGCCGGTTTCCCTGTTACGGGTCTGTGTACTACGTATTCTGCTTCTAGCGATGTCACTGATTCAGCTGCGGCGGGTACTGCCCTGGCAACAGGAAATAAGACTGCAAATAATGTAATGGGAATGCTCCCGGACAAGACTACTCCTGTGGAAAGTATTGCCGAGAAGGCCCACAAGCAAGGTCGCAGGGTGGCTATTTGCACGAGTGTGGGCATTGACCACGCTACGCCTGCAGCTTTTTATGCACATACAGGAAGTCGTGACAATAGGCATACAATAGGTCTCCAGCTGGCTGACAGCGGATTTGATTTCTTTGCCGGAGGCGACTTCGCCCAAAATGAGGATAGGAAGGATTCGGCTAGAACGAATATGGGGTATGCCGAAGAATCAGGCTATACTATTGTACGCGGTTACGATGAGTATAAGGAGAAATCCGCCGCTGCTGATAAGATGATTCTGTTTCAGAAACCCCGCAAGGATGGCAAGAACGTTGAACTCAGGGCCAGTATTGACCAGGAGGAGGGTGATCTGTGTCTTTCGCAGGTCACTGAGGCTGCCATTGATTTTATGATGAAGGAGCCGTCGAAAGGTTTTTTCATGATGGTTGAAGGCGGACAGATTGATCATTGGCTGCACGGAAATGATGTGGCATCGACATTCCGTGAAGTGATGGATTTTGACAATGCGATAAAGGTAGCATACGAATTCTACAAGAAACACGAGAAGGAAACTCTGATAGTCGTTACCGCTGATCACGAAACAGGAGGAGTGTCTCTGGGGGCTGGCTCATACAGGCTTGCACTTAAGAATCTCCAGTATCAGAAGATAAGTGAGGATTCATTTGCACGTCATCTGGAAAGTCTGACCAAGGAAAAACAGGATTCCCTCACTTGGGAAGAGGCTAAGGCTGAACTTACGGAATACTTTGGCTTTTTTGATACTATTAAACTTAGAAGCTCTCAGGAGGCGAATCTTAAGGATGCATACGAAAAGACATTCGGCAGTCTGAGCAGACGTCGCCGTGCACCCGTCTCCACTGATACCGATGTGGCCAAGGAAGAGTCCTACCAGTATTATAGAGCTGACGCATTGTCAGATATGGCTGTCAAGACAATCTGCGAAGTGTCTCAGATAGCGTGGGGTACGGGCGAACATTCGGCCGGATATGTTCCTGTCTTTGCGATAGGTGTAGGTGCTGAGGCGTTTACAGGCCAGATGGATAATACCGAGATACCTGTACGTATGGCACGCGCCGCCGGATATAAGTGGTAATACTGAAATTCAGAATGGCATATCCCCAGCCGGGCCGGACAGAGGATCGTCGGGTACCGGCTGGTCTTTTTTGGCGGATTCCCTGTTCATTTTGGAGCCGATAAGAGTCTCACCGTATGATGCGTTCGAGGCATTACCGGTGCCAAGGTCGCAGAATCGCGCGAAGTTGCTGTGGAAGGCCAGACGTACATCGCCTACACCGCCGTTACGGTGCTTGGCTATGATAATCTCTGCTATTCCGTGCATATCGTTGTGGTGATCATCCTCATATATCTTATATACCTCAGGACGGTGAATCATACATACAATATCAGCATCCTGCTCGATTGAACCTGATTCGCGCAAGTCGCTCAACTGTGGTCTCTTGCCTTCGTATCCGTCACGTCCCTCAACGTTACGGTTCAACTGTGACAGGGCTATGATGGGGATATCCAACTCTTTTGCAAGTCCTTTCAGCTGTCGGGATATCATACTTATCTCTTCCTGACGGTTGTTGAAACGCCAGCCGCTGGCATTCATAAGCTGCAGGTAGTCTATTATAATAAGCTGGATGTCGTGCTCGCTCTTGAGCCTGAGAGCCTTCGTCCTCAATTCCGTGATGGACAATGACGGAGTGTCGTCCAGATAGAGTGGGGCATCCTGCAACAGCTTTATCTTCTCGTCAAGCTGTGCCCATTCGTATGGTGCGAGACGTCCGCTGCGCAGTTTTTCCGACGATATCTCGCAAATGTTTGTGATGAGACGGTTTACAAGCTGAACATTGCTCATCTCAAGCGAGAACATAGCTACCGGCTGGCGGTTGTGGATGGCGATATTCATTGCCATTGACAGAGAGAAAGCCGTCTTTCCCATTGCGGGACGCGCTGCCAGAATAATCAGATCTGATTTCTGCCAGCCTGAAGTGACCTTGTCCAGTTCTGTGAATCCGCTGGCCAGACCGCTCAGACCTGTAGAGCGTTTGGACGCCTGGCTTATGCGCTCCATAGCCTCAACCAGAACCGGATTAATCTGGGTGTAGTCCTTCTTTACATTCTGGTGCGCTATCTGAAACAGTTCACCTTCGGCGGCCTGAAGCAGTTCCGAAACATCGGATGTCTCATCGAACGCACGGGTCTGAACCTCGCTTGCAAATGATATCAGTTCGCGTGCCATAGCCTTCTGGGCAATGATTGTGGCGTGATATTCAATGTGGGCTGACGATGTGACCTTGCCTGCGAGAGTGGTGATATACAAAGGTCCGCCTGCCTCGTCCAGAGTGCCGTCTCTTTTCAGCTGCTCTGTCACGGTAAGCATATCAATGGGGCGCTGATTCATGACAAGTGCCATTACGGCCTGATATATCAGCTGATGCCTGTGGTCATAGAACGACTCGGCATTGATAATCTCACTTACTTTCGGGAAAGCGTCCTGTTCTATCATCAGGGCGCCGAGTACCGCTTCCTCAAGCTCGATTGCCTGGGGCTGGAGATGGTTGAGCAGCATCATATCGGATGCGCTCTGCCTCGGTTTGGAGGGCTTACGTGTCTGTGACTGCAATGCCATAATTGGTAGTGATTATTTGTTTGCCAACAGTCTGACTGTATCAAAAGCAGTTGCCGTGACGCCTTGTAGTCCGTGTAATACAAGACTCTGTCCGGTGTTGAACAGATTTGCTATAGGAGTTGCAGGCGATGAATAACTGAGCAGTGGTGTATGCCAGTCCTTGCGGGCTCCGTATGCCGAGCCTTCAGGATTGCCGTTGTAATCGCGCCAGGTCAGCGGACTGCTGATGCATCTGTGGGCTATGGCGGCTTTCAGGCCTGGAAGCTGTGTCTCAGCAAGCTCGATACATTCGTCTGCTATGCTGTTCTTGAATGCGATGTAATCGTCTCCGCGTCTTCCGGCCCTGGTCTCAAACCATTTGGAAAGACGGTTATACATCATTGGGGTCAGTATGTCAATGTTCTGTGTGTATTCCGAACCATTCTCCGGATACCTGCAACAGACCATCACACCGCTAATAGGCTCTTCTTTTTTGTAGAAGTCCCATACGTCGGCGTTTCTGTAGATGAATTTGTTGTGGTTGAAGTATTTTATCGTATCCGGTTCTATCTGCGTGGATACGGTGAACAGACCGAAGGTATTCTCCATTGCGGCCATCCTGTTGCGGTATGATTTCTTGACGGCTCTGCATTCCGGAATCATACTGGCGGTGGCGGACGGATGTGCATTGCTTATAAACTGCTTTGCTTCGAAACACCTTCCATCGTCTGTAATGACATTTACAATCAGTCCCTCCTTTTCGGTGAATTGTGTCACATTGGCGTTGCAATAAGTCTCGCCTCCGTATTTATGTATCTCGGAGACAAGTTTGTCAACAAGAATGCCGCCATCACCTTTAAGACGCCAGCTGCTTTGGATGAAAGGTGCGTTGATATGTGCGAATACGAAAAGCGGCAATGTGTCCCTGTTCAGTTCCATCTTTGTGGATGAGCCGCACAGTACGTTACGGAGCAGGTCATCCTGGAACTGTTGCTGCAGATAGTCCCATGCACCGGCACTTTCAAGCGGAGACATATTCCCGGAAGCCTCCAGCATCCGTACATATCCGTGCAGTGCGTCACGCTCTTTTGGGAAATAATCTCCCATTGTCTCTGCGAACTGCTCGAATCCCTCTGCAAAACGGAATGTATCGCCTGCTATTGTGATAAGGTCGAATCCGTCGGGGTCAAGTCTCTGCCAGGGAATGTCCAGCAGGCCCAATTCCTTGAAATGGTCGTGGAGCGACTGACCTCTGCCAAGTCCTCCCACATAGTGCAGACCGGTGTCCATACGTATGCCGAATCTTGGGATGCTCTGCATGGAGCCCCCGAGGGTCATCTGCCTCTCAAGCACACAGACCTTTTTCCCCTGACGGGCCAGAAGTGCCGCACACTCCAGACCGCCAAGTCCGCTCCCTATGATTACGACATCGTATGTCATCAGGTATAGAGACCTCCGTTGATTGATATTACATTGCCGGTTACGTACGAGGCCTCCGGTGACGCGAGAAATGCCACTACATCGGCAACTTCCTCGACAGTTCCGAAGCGTCCGGCCGGTATGTTCCTGCACAGCGTGGCCTCGTCCAGTCCTTCTGTCATATCAGTCTTGATGAAACCAGGTGCCACACAGTTGACGGTGATGTTCTTGCGTGCTATTTCCTTTGCCAGTGCCTTTGAGGCGGAGATGATTCCGGCTTTTGCCGCTGAGTAGTTGGCTTGTCCCTGCATACCCATCAGACCGCTTACGCTTGCCATTGATATGATGCGGCCGTATTTCCTGCGCATCATAGGCGCAAGCAGCGGCTGTGTCACATTGAAGAATCCGCCGAGGCTTACCTGCAATACACGGTTCCAGTCTTCTTCCGGCATGAGGGCCATGATGTTGTCGCGTCTGATGCCGGCGTTGTTGACTATAACCTCAATGTATTCCTCCGGATTTCTGGACTGCCATCCTTCAAGGGCTTTGCGGGTCTCTTCGGCTGAAGCCACGTCGAATTGCAGTATCTCTCCGTCCTGACCGGACTCGCGTATCAAAGCCATCGTCTTCTCAGCTTCATCAATACGTGATGCGTAATTGATGAGAATGTTGTATCCGGCCTTAGCCAGCTTTACAGCCACTGCACGTCCGATGCCTCGGCTGCCTCCTGTTACAAGCGCGTATTTTGCCATTTCCAATTATTTGCTTCTAAATGTTCCTTTCAAGCTCATATATGTCCGGTCCTTATCTGTTATTGATGCACTGATCTCGTATGACGTGCCGTCAGATGCCGGTATGAGATTTATCGCGATGTCCAATGACGGGCATATCGCTGGTGAGGATACTGCTGTCAAACGGCATTGTTTTATATCTTCAATGAAAAGGTCCTTGCCGGTGAACAGCTCGGCACACTCGCGTATCATCTCAATATTGCAGACGCCTGGGCTGACCGGCTTG
The DNA here is from genome assembly GCA_045600825.1 of Bacteroidaceae bacterium. Taxonomy (GTDB): domain Bacteria; phylum Bacteroidota; class Bacteroidia; order Bacteroidales; family Bacteroidaceae; genus Colenecus. The sequence continues at coordinate 75,689 of JAZRYP010000012.1, read as the reverse complement.
CCGGGGAAATGTCCCCTGTAGCAGTCGCAGTCGCTGAGAAGGCGTACGTAATAGGTTGCACCCTCGTTGGAGACGACAGTATTCTCTACGGAGAAGAATTTATCTTTCAGCAGCATGGCAGGGAAATTATCTGACGGGTTCTACAAAAATCTTCATCCTGGTATCTGCCACCATCTCACCATTGCACGATGTGATACCGGATATCAGCGTGACACCTTCGGCTTCTGCCTCAAATATTATCTCTGTCTGCAGCTCGTCTCCGATTGACGGACGTCTGTAACAGTGAAACTTCTTGACCTCGCCGATATATCCGATAGGGGCGGGAAGGGACTGCATCCGGTAACGGTGTCCGGCAAATGCCGATGCCGACTGCGCGATATGCTCGATCAGCCCGGTCTCGGCCATAAGTCCGTCATCTTCAATGAAATAGTTGTCGGCGGTGACGCTAAGACCGGTATGACATCTGTTACCGCTTGCGTCAATCAGCCTGCTGACCATGACGATAGGCTCCCGTTGGGGTATAAGCCCCAGCACTTCCTCTGCCTCGTAAAGCATCTGTATGCTAAGGCGTTATCAGAGATTTTTCTCTATATAATCGTAGAGGTCGGAGAACTTTGTAAGAAGGTGGAGTTCCTCAGTCGTTACTTTCACACCGAATGCCACCTGTATTGCTGATATCAGATCAACGAGTCTCAGACTGTCCAGCTCAAGTGTCTTGCGAATGTCGCCGTCGGGTGAAATAACACTTTCCTCAACCTCGAACTCTTCTGCTAATACAGCGTTTACTTTTGATACGATTTCCTCATGTGTCATAGTTATACCTTTTATATATTAGTTAATATCTTTGACTATAAGTGTGGCATTTGTGCCACCGAACCCGAATGAGTTGCTGAGGAACATATTGAAATGAGCCTCGCGTGTCTCTGGAATTATATTCAGCACTGCTGTATCTTCATCGGGATTCTCAAAATTGATATTTCCGGCAATGAAGCCGTTCTTCATCATCAGGGTGGAGTAGATGAGTTCACTGGTGCCTGCCATCCACATCTCGTGTCCGGTCTGACTCTTTGTAGATGTCACAGGGACGTTGAGACCGTGAAATACGTTGTCAATGGCGTGTGCCTCGCGGGCATCGCCGATTTTTGTGGATGTGGCGTGAGCGTTGATGTAGCCGATGTTGCGTATGTCAACTCCGGACAGGCGGATAGCCATCTCCAGAGAACGTTGCGGACCTTCAACGCTTGGCGTGGTCATATGGTCGCCGTTGCCGCTGAAACCATATCCCATAACTTCCGCTATGATGTGGGCACCGCGCTTTACGGCATTGTCGTAACTCTCCAGAATTACTGTTGCGGCACCTCCTCCGGGAATGAGTCCGTCACGGTCACGGTCAAACGGACGGCAAGCCTTGGTCGGATCGTCTTCTCTTGTGGAGAATGTCTGCAGACCGTCAAAGGGACCTGTGGCGTAAGGATTAACCTCCTGTGCGCCACCGCATACGATGCAGTCCTGTAATCCCTGGCTTATAAGCAGCCAGCCGAGACCTACGCTGTGGCTGCCTGATGCACAGGCTGCGCTTACTGTCATATTTACACCGCGAAGCTTGAACAGACAGGCCAGATTCATCGTGATGGATGAATTCATACAACGGAATATCGCACCGCTGCCGCTTGCCGCAGTCGAGTCAATGGAACGTATCCTGTCCCAGGCGTCAACCGTTGATTCTGATACGGAATCGTTACCGTACAGGATGCCGACCTCGTGTGAAGACAGGTAATCCATATCAAGCCCGGCCTGCTCCAGGGCCTGTCTGGTGGCCATATAGGCATAACTTGATTCCTCGTGCATATACTTGCGCTCGTCACGGCCTACAAACGGTTTCAAATCCGGCATCGGAACTGCAGATGTCAGTGCTGAACGGAAGCCGAACCCCTTTCCCTTACGTCTCTCATCGAAAATTATTCCGCTCACACCATTCTTCAGACTTTCTGTGACTGTGTTTAAATCCTGTCCGAGACAAGACCATATCCCCATTCCTGTAATTACGACTCTATTACTCATTTTTACATTTTTTCACATTACGTCATTATCCTTTGCGAAATTACTGCTTTTTTCGGTAAGGTACAATTTTATTTACATTACGCTCCCTTTATGTGTCCCGTGACATTGACAATTGAAAACGAATGGCCAAACATCCGTAAAACTCAGTATTTATTTGTAACTTCGCGGATTGTGACGGATAATAGAATTATTTATATATGAACGTATCGTACAAGTGGCTTAAGGAGTATGTCGATTTTGACCTTTCTCCGGAGAAAACAGCTGAGGCCCTGACCTCGATAGGTCTTGAGGTTGACGGCATTGAGGAGGTGCAGTCTGTAAAAGGCGGACTCAAGGATATCGTAATAGGCGAGGTGCTGACTTGCGAGCAGCATCCCAATTCTGATCATCTTCATATCACGACTGTCAATCTGGGGGGTGAGGCTCCGGAGCAGATAGTCTGTGGCGCGCCTAATGTGGCTGCGGGGCAGAAGGTCGTAGTGGCTGTGTGCGGCGCTAACATATATGACGGTGATGAATGTTTTACAATCAAGCCGTCGAAGTTGCGTGGCGTCGCTTCGAACGGTATGATATGCTCTGAGAAGGAGCTGGGCCTGGGAAATGACCATTCCGGAATAATGGTCCTGCCTGCCGATGCTGTACCGGGAACTCCTGCCGCCGATTATTTCGGACTTGAATCCGATTATATAATAGAGGTGGATATAACTCCAAACCATGCGGATGCCTGCTCGCATTGGGGGGTGGCGCGTGATTTCTATGCGTGGCTGCTCCAGAACGGCTACAAGACATCGCTGCACCGTCCGTCGGATGAGAATTTCCACGTTGACGGCAATGACTTGAACATAGATATTGAGGTGCTGAATCAGGAGGCTTGCCCGCGCTATTCAGGCGTATCCATAAGGAACGTGGCCATCAAGGAGAGTCCGGCCTGGCTGAAGAATAAGCTTACGGCAATAGGTCTGCATCCCATCAATAACGTCGTTGATGTCACAAACTTCATAATGTTCGCGTACGGACAGCCTCTGCATAGTTTCGATGCAGACAAGATAGAAGGTGGCAAAATCATTGTCAGGACAATGCCGGAGGGTACTCCTTTCGTCACTCTTGACGGACAGGAACGCAAGCTTTCCGAGCGTGATCTTATGATATGCAATGTCAATGAGCCGATGTGTATAGGTGGCGTGTTCGGTGGCTTGAAGTCAGGAATCTCCGATCAGACGGTCAATGTGTTCCTGGAGAGTGCGTATTTCCATCCTACGTGGATCAGGAAGAGCGCGCGCCGACATCAGCTGAGCACGGACGCATCGTTCAGGTTTGAGCGTGGCATTGATCCCAACGGTGTGATTTATGCCCTGAAACAGGCTGCGATGCTGATTGCAGAGCTTGGCGGCGGTACCATATCAATGCCGATAAAGGATGTCTATCCACAGCCGATTGAGGATTTCAAGGTCGATTTCAAATATGACTATGCAGATAAGCTGACAGGTAAGGTGCTTCCTCGCGAGACTATGAAGACAATTATCGGAAATCTGGGCATTGCCATTGACTCGGAGGCTGAGGACGGGCTGAAACTTTCCGTTCCGCCTTTCCGCGCAGATGTGCAGCATCCGTGCGATATCGTTGAGGAAATCCTGAGAATATACGGATATAATAATGTGGAGTTTGACAAATCGGTGCGTTCCAGCCTGACTGTGCAGGGCGATGTGGATCGTGCGCACAAGATGCAGGATCTCGTGTCCGAGCAACTTGTCGGCTGCGGGTTCAATGAGATTCTGAACAATTCCCTGACAAAGGCTGCATATTATGACAATCTCGGCTGCTATCCTTCGGAAAAACTTGTCAGGCTGATGAATCCGTTGAGCGCTGATTTGAATGTGATGCGCCAGTCGCTCCTGTTCGGAGGGTTGGAGAGTATCTCGTACAATGTCCGTCGCCAGAGCCCGGATCTGCGCCTGTTCGAGTTTGGCAAATGCTATTATTTCGATGCGGCACGCCGCGAGTCTCTGTCGGGCGAAGAGGGCGCCAATACGCTCAAGGCTTACAGTGAGGATTATCGCGTGGGCTTGTGGATTACAGGACAGCGTGTATCGGCTTCGTGGGCACACAAGGATGAGGAGTCTTCATTCTACGAACTGAAAGCCTGCGTCCATAATGTGTTCACACGCCTTGGACTGGATGTCAGGAATGTACGCGTTGAGGAGTTTTCGGACGATGTTTATTCAAGCGGCCTGCGTTATCTGCTCCGTTCCGGTAAGGTACTTGCCCAGATGGGTGTGATAAGGAATCCGATACTGAAGTCTTTCGATATCGAGAAGCCTGTGTATTTTGCCGACATTGTCTGGGATGAGCTGCTGAAGGCTACCAAAAAGGTGAAGGTGAGCTATACTGATCTGCCGAAGTTCCCAGCCGTAAGACGTGACCTGGCTCTGCTCGTTGACAAGTCCGTGACTTTCGCTCAGATAGAGAGCGTGGCATACGGTGCGGAGAAACGCCTGCTCAAGGATGTGACGCTGTTTGATGTGTATGAGGGCAAGAATCTGGAGGACGGCAAGAAAAGCTATGCCGTTGCATTCATGCTGCAGGATGAATCGCAGACATTGAACGACAAGCAGATAGAGAAGACTATGAATTCAATAATCCACGGTCTTGAAACCTCTCTCGGCGCACGTTTGAGATGATTTTACGAATATATAATCAAAAAACAATAAGAAAATGGGAAGAGCATTTGAATTCAGAAAGGCGAGAAAACTGAAACGTTGGGGTAACATGGCCAAGACCTTTACGCGTATCGGCAAGCAGATTGCCATCGCAGTGAAGGCTGGAGGTCCGGATCCTGACCTTAATGCGTCTCTTCGTGCCATCATTGCCACTGCGAAGCATGAGAATATGCCTAAGGACAATGTGGAGCGCGCCATCAAGAATGCAATGGGAAAGGACCAGAAGGACTACAAGGAAATGAACTACGAGGGCTATGGCCCACACGGAATCGCTATCTACGTAGAGACACTTACGGATAACACTACACGTACCGTGGCTAATGTCCGTGCCGTGTTCAATAAGTTCAGCGGTACTCTCGGCACCAGCGGAAGCCTTGACTTTATGTTCAGCCACAAATGCCAGTTTACAATTTCCAAGAAGGACGGCGTTGATATGGATGACCTGATTCTGGAACTTATAGATCTTGGCGTAGAGGATGAGTACGATTACGATGAGGAGGAGAACGAGATAACCCTGTACGGCGATCCCAAGTCGTATGCGGCAATACAGAAATACCTTGAGGAGAATGGCTTTGAGGTTAAGGCTGCGGAGTTTACGCGTATTCCGAACGACCTGAAGGATGTTACTCCTGAACAGCGTGAGACCATTGACAAGATGGTTGAACGCCTGGAAGAGGACGATGACGTGCAGAACGTATATACCAATATGCGTCCTCTGGAAGGCGAGGAATAAAAAAGCATGGCAGAGCAGATTGATCGGGTAGCCCTTGCCGTAGAGCTTTTCAAGCAAGGCTTTAACTGCTCTCAGTCGGTTACAGCGGCTTTTGCAGACTTATACGGGCTGACACGCGAGCAGGCGTTGCGCGTGTCTGCCTCGTTCGGCGGCGGTATGGGACGTATGCGTGAGGTGTGCGGAGCCGTGTCCGGTATGTTTGTTCTGGCAGGCCTTGACTGCGGTAGCACGCAGGCGGGAGATGCGGCCGGTAAGGAATACAATTACCGCGTAGTCCAGATGCTTGCGGAAAAGTTCAGGGAACATAACGGCTCGATTGTCTGCCGGGAGTTGCTGGGCTTGTCCAAAGGCAGTCCTGTTCCAGCCGAAAGGAATGCGGAATACTACAGGAAAAGACCGTGCGTACAGATTGTGGCCGATGCTGCGGCTATATTCAATGATTATCTGAACGGCAAAGAAAACAATTCTAACTTTAACTCAAATAATGTTAAATAGTTAATTTGCTGATTGCCAATTAATAAATTGACTGTAACTTTGCGGTCGAAATAAAAACGTATAAGAAAAGATGTTCACACAAATGGTTGGAGAGTACGCTGGTATGATATGGCGTGCACTTGAAGGCAACAATGCCCTTTCTCAGAAAGAGATTAAGAAAATAGCAAAAATGAAGGACAAGGAGTTCTATCTTGGTCTCGGCTGGTTGCTCCGCGAGGACAAACTGAATGTCACCGAGGGTGAGGATGAGATGTATTTTGCACTCAAGTAAGTAACTTCTCTGAAACATTATTACGGCAATTCCGCAGTCATTGATATTGATGATTGCGGAATTGTTGTGTTTTACTTATTTTTGCGTAATAATTGTACGTGATGAAAAATATCAGGAATTTCTGCATAATAGCGCATATTGACCACGGTAAGTCAACTCTGGCTGACCGCCTGTTGGAATATACCAAGACGATAGATGTGACGGAGGGCCAGATGCTGGACGATATGGATTTGGAGAAGGAACGTGGAATAACCATCAAGAGTCACGCTATTCAGATGGAATATGAATATAAGGGTGAGCAATACGTTCTCAATCTGATTGATACTCCGGGACACGTTGACTTCTCATACGAGGTGTCGCGCTCTATTGCAGCTTGCGAGGGCGCCGTGCTGGTGGTTGATGCCACTCAGGGTGTTCAGGCCCAGACGATAAGCAACCTGTATATGGCTATTGAACACGATCTGGAGATAATTCCTGTCATCAACAAGTGCGATATGCAGAGCGCTATGCCGGATGAGGTGGAGGATGAGATTGTTGATTTGCTCGGTTGCAGGCGTGACGAGATAATACGCGCATCTGCACGCACGGGAATGGGCGTACAGGAAATACTGGACGCAATTGTGGAACGCATCCCTCATCCCGTAGGTGATCCTGATGCTCCTCTGCAGGCTCTGATATTTGATTCCGTATTCAATCCTTTCCGCGGAATCATCGCGTATTACAAGATTGTGAACGGAAGTATCCGTAGTGGCGATAAGGTTAAATTCTACAATACCGGCAAGGAATACGATGCTGATGAGATAGGTGTGCTGCGTATGGATATGGTGCCGCGCAATGTAATGAAAACAGGAGATGTAGGCTATATCATATCCGGAATAAAGACATCGACGGAGGTTAAGGTCGGTGATACAATCACTCACGTGGCGCGTCCGTGCGAAGAGGCCATTTCCGGCTTTGAGGAGTCCAAGCCTATGGTGTTCGCGGGTGTGTATCCGATAGATGTGAATGAGTTCGAGGATTTGCGGGCATCGCTTGAGAAACTTCAGTTGAATGATGCGTCACTCAGTTTTACCCCTGAGTCATCAATGGCACTCGGATTCGGATTCCGTTGCGGTTTCCTCGGATTGCTCCACATGGAGATTGTTCAGGAACGTCTGGACCGCGAATTCGATATGAGCGTGATAACTACAGTACCGAATGTGCAGTATTTGGTCTATGACAAGCAGGGCGGTTGTACGGAGGTACATAATCCGAGCGGTATGCCGGATCTGACGCTGATTGACCATATTGAGGAACCTTATATTGATGCATCGATTATCACTACGACTGAGTATATAGGCCCGATAATGACGCTATGTCTGGACAAGCGCGGAGAACTGGTCAAACAGCAGTTCATTGCCGGTAACCGTGTTGAGCTCTATTTCAAACTGCCGCTCGGCGAGATTGTCATTGACTTCTATGACAAACTGAAGAGCATCTCGAAGGGCTATGCATCGTTCGACTATCATCCGGCAGGCTTCCGCCCGTCAAAACTGATAAAGTTGGATATTCTGCTGAACGGGGAGCCTGTAGATGCACTTTCCACGCTCACGCACGTGGATAATGCATACGATCTTGGCCGCAGGATGTGCGAGAAACTGAAGGATCTGATTCCCAGACAGCAGTTTGACATTGCCATACAGGCGGCAATAGGTGCTAAGATTATTGCGCGCGAGACAATAAAGCAGGTGCGCAAGGACGTTACCGCAAAATGCTACGGCGGTGATGTGTCGCGTAAGCGTAAGCTGCTTGAAAAACAGAAAAAAGGCAAGAAGCGTATGAAGCAGATTGGAAACGTAGAGGTCCCGCAGAAGGCATTCCTTGCCGTATTGAAACTTGACTAATAAAGTACGGCTACCTCCTGAAGTTTCGCTTGCTCCAGCCGTTCTCGGCTGGGTCCTCCCCTGAGGGGAGGATGTAGGAGGGGGTCATAAATGTTATCAGTAATACGAGTTTCGCTTGTGAAACTCGTATTACTGATACAGGAAACGCTTGATGCTGCCTTTCGGGGTCTTCTCGAAACTTTCATCCATCAACTGGAATGAATGGACTCTCTCGTAAGCCGGGAGCGATTCGTTCATTTCCTTGCGTGACGCATCGATGCGCTGCTCAATCTGCTGACGGCTTAGACTTTCATTCCTTACTGCTTCCTGGTCGGCGACTATGAGACCTACCAATTTGCCGTCACGTTCCACCACCAGCGATTCTGACACCAAAGGCAGCTTGTTTATTATGGTTTCAATTTCTTCCGGATATATGTTCTGCCCGGAGGAACCTAGAATCATATTCTTGCTACGACCCTTTATCGTGATGAAACCGTGCTTGTCCATAAGACCCATATCGCCGGTGTAGAACCATCCGTCCTCGTCTATGGCCTGGGCAGTGGCTTCCGGATTCTTGTAGTAACCGAGCATTACGTTGTCACCCTTTATGGTAATCTCGCCCGGTGTGTTCTCAGGGTCGGAACTGTGAATCTCGACTGTCACTCCATCTATCGGTTGGCCGCATGTGCCGGACTTGAATGTGTTCCAATGTGTATATGATATCAAAGGAGCGCATTCGGTAGCACCGTATCCTACTGAATATGGGAACTTGATTTTCTTAAGGCAGTTCTCAACCTCTTTGCTGAGTGCTGCGCCTCCGATAATCAGCTCTACCATCTTACCTCCGAATATGTCAATGAGTTTGTTCCTGACACCTTTCAGTATAACCTGTCTTAAAATAGGAATTTGGAGGGCTATTTTCATGGAAGGCTTGTTCATAATCGGCATCACACCATTGTTTACAACTTTCTCGATAACCAGAGGCACGGTGATGATAAGCGTGGGCTTGAATTCCTTGAAAGTCTGGAAGATAATCTTCGGACTCGGAATCTTGGTCAGAAAATGTATGTGGCAACCCAACATGAAATCGTAGATGAACTCAAACATCAGTCCGAACATATGGGCCAGAGGAAGCATACATACTGTATCGCTGCCGGGCTTGAGAGGCATCTTCTTGAGACTGTATGTTATCAGCATGCGCAGCGCTCTGTAAGGTATCATAACACCTTTCGGGAAACTCGTGGTTCCTGAGGTGTAGTTCAGAATGGCAAGGTCATTCCTGTCTTTCTCCTTGAAGAATGCGACATCGCTTTTGCCGAACCCGTTCGGAAATCTCTGGCTGAAAATCTCGTCCAATTTTCCGTATGAGTCGGACAGCTTTTCGTTTGGCGCCAGAATCAACTCCAGGTTGGACAGGTTGAAATATCCTTCAATTGCAGGCATCTTGTCCGGCTCGACGCTTTTCCATTGTGAATCTCCTACGTAGAGCAATTTTGCTTCGGAGTGGTTTACTATGTTGTGAATGTAGTCGGACTTGAAATCCGCCAGAATGGGCACAGGCACCGCTCCGTATGAAAGAATTGAGAGAAATGCAATTCCCCAGTTAGCGCAGTTCTTGCCACATAGTGCGATTTTATCGCCGGGATTCAGCCCGATACTTCTGTACAGGATATGAGCCCGTTCAATTCTTTCCGCGATATCCTTGTAGAGATATGTCTCACCCTGATAGTCCGACAATGCCTTCAGATCCCAGTTCTTGGTGATGCTTTCCTGAAAGAAAGCTATTGTGCTGGGGTTGTTCAGGTTTATGATGCTACTGAGATCCAATACGTTCTTGAAAACATTACTACTCATAGACTGCCATACTTTTCAAACGTTGTCAAAAGTAATGATTTATTCCGTAAATCTAAAGTATTATTTGTAAATTTGACGATGTTAAAAATATAATATATGTACGATTTCAGCAAAGGTCTGTATGTCGCCCATTGTGATTGCGGCGCGTTGTCAATATGTGGAAAAATGGCTAACAGGCACGGCCTGATAGCCGGAGCTACCGGTACGGGAAAGACCGTGTCCCTTCAGGTTATTGCCGAGACTTTCTGTCAGGCGGGTGTACCGTGTTTTATGGCGGATATGAAAGGCGACCTGAGCGGTATCAGCCAGACAGGCTCTATGACAGGCTTTATCCAGAAGCGTTGTGCAGAGTTCGGCATTGAAAATCCGCAATTTGCAGGCTGTCCCACCAGGTTTTTCGATGTGTATGGCGAGCAGGGACATCCTATGCGTACCACTATCTCCAATATGGGACCTCAGCTGCTTGCGCGACTGATGCAGCTCAATGACGTGCAGGAGGGTGTGCTGAACGTATTGTTCCGTGTCGCTGATGAGCGTGGCCTGCTGCTGATTGACTTGAAGGATCTCAGGTCCATGCTGACGTATGTGGCTGATAATGCTGCCGATATAAGCCGTCAGTATGGCGCTGTGAGTGCGGTAAGCGTGTCTGCCATACAGAGAGCTCTGCTGGCATTGGAGAACGAGGGCGCGGAGAAGTTCTTCGGTGAGCCTTCGTTTGATATATTTGACCTGATGCAGTGCGAGGGAGGTAAGGGCGTGATGAGCGTGCTTGCCGCCGATAAGCTGATGCTGAATCCCAAGCTTTATTCAACGTTCCTGTTGTGGCTGCTGTCCGATTTGTATGCGCAGCTTCCGGAAGTGGGGGATTTGGACTTGCCGAAACTCGTGTTTTTCTTTGATGAGGCACATACCTTGTTTGACGGTACCTCCAAAGCTCTGACTGATAAGATAGAACAGGTCATAAGGCTTATCCGCAGCAAAGGTGTGGGTATTTATTTCGTGACGCAGAATCCGACGGATATACCTGACGAAATACTCGGGCAGTTGGGTAATAGGGTACAGCACGCATTGAGAGCATATACGCCAAAGGATCAGAAGGCTGTCCGTGCAGCTGCGCAGACTTTCCGCGCTAATCCCGAATTTGATACGGAGGAGGCTATCATGCAGCTGGAGACCGGCGAGGCTCTTGTCTCTTTCCTTGACGAGAAGGGCGCTCCGTCGGTAGTGCAGCGTGCCAGGATATTGTTCCCGTTAAGTCAGATAGGCGCTATTTCTGAAGGTCAGCGTACACAGATTGTCAATGCCTCGCGTCTGTACGGACGCTATGATCATCCTATAGACCGCGAAAGTGCGTTTGAGGTGCTGCTTGCCGAAAGCGAGAAAATGGCCAGTGAGGCTCAGGCCCGACAGGAGGAGGAAACAGTGGCTGAAGAACGTAAAGCTACCGGAAAGGCAGAGAAGTCCGGAACCAAAACCGGCGGTAACAAGCTGGTCAAGACCATAGCCACCGCAGCAGTCGGGGCCGCGATAAGTTCAGTGAGCCGTAGCGTAGGCACTTCTGTCTCCAACAAGATAACAGGCAAGAAATCCAAGACCACGTCTGCCAAGTCCGTGGCCGGCAGGGCCGCCAGTTCCGCCGCATCGTCTGTCGTGCGAAATCTTACCCGTTCAATTCTCGGAAATCTTCTTAAATGATGGGGCATAGAGCTCATTTTGTATTTTGATATATGGTAGGGATTGATCAGAAACGGATAGCAAAAAACACGCTGATGCTGTACATCAGAATGGGCGTGGTTATGCTGGTCAATCTTTATGCGTCACGAGTCATTCTTGCAGCTTTAGGTAAGGTCGATTTCGGCATATATGGTGCTGTCGGAAGCATAGTACAGATGTGTTCTTTCCTTTCTGCAACAATGTCAACGGCATGTCAGAGATTCTATTCCTTTGAGATAGGACGTGGCGACTTTGACAGGTTGAGACGCTGCTTCAGTCAGACAATAATAGTTTTCATAGTTATTGCACTGACTGTTGTTCTGCTCTCGGAAAGTGCAGGAATGTGGTTTCTTGAGAACAAAATGAAACTTGCCGGCCGTGTATATGCTGCTCATTATGTCTTTCAGCTTTCAATTGTAAGTTTTATATTTCAGATAATGCGTGTCCCGTATATGGGAATGGTTATTGCAAGAGAGAAAATGAAGGTTTTTGCGTATATCAGCGTGTTTGAGGCATTCGGCTCGCTGGCTATATCTCTTTTGCTGAGCCATTCTCATAATGACAAACTGATACTTTACGCATGGTTGATGCTTGTCGTTCAGGTAATGACATCACTTGCGTTTTATCTGTACTGCAGAATCTTCTATGCTGAATGCCGTGTATCGATAAAATATGACAGAACGATATTCAGACAGGTCTTTTCGTTTACGGGATGGGAAATGATTGGCTCATTGGCCGGTGTGTGCAAAACGTATGGCGTCAATCTCCTGTTGCTGAATCCATTTTTCGGTCCTGTCGTGAATGCCGCGCGTGATGTGGCTAATAGGGTGTATAATACAATCGTCCAGCTGCAATCAAATTTCTTTATGGCGGTAAAGCCGCAATTGATCAAATCGTACGCAGACGGAAGGACGGAAGATATGATTGGCCTTATGTGCCAAAGTCTTAGGCTTACATACTATATGTTGCTGATTGTGGCATTGCCCATACTTATAGAGACTCCGGCCGTTCTTGACATTTGGTTGAAGGAGGTTCCTGAATATGCCGTTGTCTTTGCCAGATTGCTCATTGTGAATGGTATGATTGATACTTTCACAAATCCTTTGGCGTCAGCAATACAGGCTACTGGCCGAAACAAATGGTATCAGATATGTATGGGCTCGACATTGCTTGCCATTGTTCCTGTGGGATATGTGGGATATAAGTGGCTGAATTGGGATGTTGAGATTGTTTTCTATGTGTCTATAATCTTGTCAATGGTAGCGCAATTTGAAAGAGTGTATTTCGTGAGAAAACTGGTAGGACTTGATGTAAGAATGTTCGTGCGCGAAGTTGTATCTGTCATTCTTTTGGTGACGTCTGTGTGTGTGACATTGCCACTGCTTGTAAAATGGCTTTTTGAAATGTCCGACGGCCTTTTATCTGCGATTATAGTAATGACAGTCAGTATGATATGGACTGCATTAGTCGTTTATTTCATAGGAATTACGGGAAGTGAACGTAAGTATGTCAATGGGTTTGTGAAAAAATATATTGGTTTTGTGATATGCAGGCGATAATTCTGGCGGCAGGAATGGGTAAGCGTCTTGGTGAGCTTACAAAATCCAACACAAAGTGTATGATTGAGGTTAATGGCGTACCATTGATAGATAGAATGCTCATGAATCTGACGGGTCTCGGACTATCACGCGTGGTGATAGTTGTCGGATATGAAGGTGAGAGACTTATGAATTACATAGGTCACCGTTACGATGAGATCTTGACAATTGAGTATATTGTCAATCCGATATTCGACCGCACAAACAATATATATTCACTGGCTCTGGCAAAGAAACAGTTGCAGGAGGATGATACTTTGCTACTGGAGAGTGATTTGATTTTTGAACAGCGTATGTTGAATCTGCTGTTGGATAATCCATATCCTAATCTGGCGCTAGTGGCCAAGTACGAGACATGGATGGATGGCACTATGGTATGTATTGATGATAATAATAGAATAGTCAGTTTCGTTCCGAAAAAGGCATTCAAATACTCAGATGTTCCATACTATTACAAAACCTGCAATATTTATAAATTCAGCAGAGAGTTCTGTACGAATCAGTATGTGCCGTTTCTTGAGGCATACAGCAGGGCAATGGGTAATAATGAGTACTATGAGCAGGTTTTGCGTGTGCTGACGGTTCTGGACAAATCTGAGCTGAAGGCTCTTCCGATAACTGATGAAAAGTGGTATGAGATTGATGATGTTCAGGATAAGGATATAGCAGAGACAATATTTTCCTCTGCCGATGCACGCCTGGCCAAATTGTCTCATTGCTATGGTGGATACTGGCGATTCCCGGAGTTGAAGGATTTCTGTTATTTGGTCAATCCCTATTTCCCTCCAGCCAGGATGAAGGATGAAATGTGTGCAAATTTCAACTCATTACTTACGCAGTATCCATCGGGAATGGCTGTCAATTCGCTGCTTGGTGGAAAGTATTTCGGGATACGGCAGAATTATGTGTGTGTTGGCAATGGAGCTGCAGAACTGATAAAATGTCTGATGGAGAATCATGCACAAGGGAAGACAGGTGTGGTATTTCCAACTTTCGAGGAGTATCCGAACAGATTGGCTTCGGAGAATATAGTCAGATATGTACCCGACAATCGTGATTTCTCATATACGGCAGATGATTTGATGAATTATTTTGCAGACAAGAATTTGTCCAATCTTTTGCTTGTTAATCCGGATAACCCATCAGGTAACTATATTTCAGCAGATGATGTCCTTTTATTGGTAAGATGGTGCAGTAAGAGAAATATTTTGCTTGTCGTGGATGAGAGTTTTGTCGATTTTACAGAAAATCATAAGGACAATACTTTGCTGCGAAACGATATTCTTTCAGATAATGCAAATCTCGCGGTCGTGAAATCCATAAGTAAATCGTACGGTGTCCCGGGGTTGCGCCTGGGCATTGTCGCATCATCCGACAGCGCGCTTATTGAGGCAATGCGTAAGGAGGTTGCCATTTGGAATATCAATTCGTTTGCAGAGTTTTACATGCAGATATTTAACAAGTATGAGAAGGATTATTATGCTGCATGTGATAAATTTATAGAGGAAAGAGCAATGTTCTATAGAGAACTTTGCGATGTCTCATATCTGAGAGTTATACCGTCATCGGCAAATTATTTTCTCTGTGAGGTGACGTCGCGCTATTCATCGCATGAATTGACGGAACTGCTTCTGCGGGAGCATAATGTACTCATCAAGGACTGCGGAACTAAAAGTGCATTCTCAGACAGGCAGTTCGTTCGAATTGCAGTGAGGGATAGAAATGACAATCATATGCTTGCCGAGATACTGAGGGGAATGTAATGAAAAAGACTGAGATTTGTATCTGTGGTGGTGGAAACTTGGCTCATGTGACTGGTGGATACCTTGCGTCGAAGGATATGTATTCGGTACGTTTGCTTACGCGTCATCCCGAAAAATGGTGCGTGGATGGCAGACCATTGATTGTTGAAGATCCGAACGGCAATAGATTCAGGGGAAATCTATCTTTGGTTACATCTGATGCGCAGACTGCATTGGATGGCGCGGAGATTGTCCTTATGTGTGTTCCTGGATTTGCGATAGCTGATGAATTGATAAAAATCAGGGAATACGTTACGTCTGATATGTATATCGGCTCAATTGTGTCCAGTACGGGATTTTTCCTTATGGCTGATAAACTCCTGGGACCTGATACCCGCCTGTTCGGTCTGCAGAGAGTGCCTTTTATAGCCAGAATTGGCGAGTATGGCTCAAAAGCGATGCTGCTTGGCTACAAACCTTCAATAACAATTGCAACTTTGCATATTTCGGAACCGGAGTATTTGGTATCAACATTGTCTGCGATGTTTGATATTCCTGTCGTATTACTGGATAATTATATGAAGGTGACGCTGTCAAACAGTAACCCGATATTGCATCCTTCCAGACTATATGGTATGTTTGAAAGTTGTCAGGGAACGTACAATCCGGGAATTATGTTTTATGAAGATTGGGATGTAAGAAGTTCGGAAATTCTGATTGAGTGCGACCGGGAATTTAGAAAGGTGGCGGAATCATTCGATGTGAGTGAAAATGATATACCTTCGCTTTTGACATATTATGAGAGCAGCGATGCGGTTTCATTGACAAAGACGATACGTTCTATTTCAGCCTTCAAGGGCCTTGGAGTTCCTATGATAAAATTGGAATCTCAAAAATATGTTCTTGATTATGGAAACCGTTACTTTACGGAGGATATCCCGTTTGGTATGCTGATGGTCAGGGCTTTTGCTGAACGGCAGGGAATTACTACGGAGATGATTGATACTGTTATAAGCTGGGCTCAGAATGTCATGAACAGGGAATATTTGCGCGATGGAATTCTAAATGGATGTGATTTGGTAGATACTATTGTTCCATATGTCCTATGATTGACGAATCAATACAGAAACAGCTGCGCGAGCATTATAATCCGGACGGATCTGATCTTAGAAGTGTTCAATTGGGTCTGTTGGAGATTCTTATTGAGTTTGACAGAGTTTGTCGCGAGAATGGCATCAGATATTGGTTGGATTCAGGAACACTGCTTGGCGCTGTCAGACACGGAGGCTTTATTCCCTGGGATGATGATATTGATGTGTGTATGTTTCGTAAGGACTATATGAGATACCGCAGAGTGATTATGAATAAACTCAAAAGTCCATATAAACTATGTGATGCGGATATGCTTAATAACAATTCATTAATATACCCTAGAATCGTCAATGACGGTATATTTGTGAGTTACAGGCATTGTGATGGAAATGTAAGAACTGTCAATTTGTGGCTGGACATATTCCCGATGATATATGGTACGGCTCTGTTTGCACGAAACATCAATAAATTATACGGAAGGTGTTTTCGAAGAAAATACAATGTGATAGATGATGGCCGGTTAAGACATTGTATCGGTGTCGTTGCTTATCCGTTTGTACGTATGTTGGTAGGGGGGCTGCGCTTTGTAGGACAGTTTGTTGATAGAGGTAATTTGGATCACGATTTTGGCGTTGGGTTTTACAGTAAACGTCATCTCTGTGATGTGATACCTTTGGGAACTGTTTCTTTTGAGGGACATCTTTTCCCTGCTCCTGTTGATTGTGACGCATATCTGAAAAGATTATTCGGTGACTATATGACATTACCTGGTGAGAATGGTAGAGGCGGTCATGAAATGGTATTTGACAGTAATATCTCTTTAGTTGATAAGTAGTATGAACGTAGGTGTAATTTTGGCAGGAGGCGTTGGATCACGCTCAGGTTTGAGCACTCCGAAGCAGTTCTATAAAGTGGCAGGGAAGACTGTGATGGAACATACTATTGATGTGTTTGAACGTCACAGGGGAATTGATGAGATTGCAGTAGTGGTCAATTCATCTCTTGTACGCGAAGTGGAGAGTATAATCCTGCGTAACAGATGGACCAAACTGAAGAAGGTGTTGATCGGAGGCAAGGAAAGATATGACTCCAGTCTTGCGGCAATCAGGGCGTACGACTATGATCCGGATTGTAATCTGATATTTCACGATGCCGTGCGGCCATTGTTGAGTGACCGCATCATTGATGATATAATAAGCGCCTTGAATGAGTATAATGCTATTGATGTAGCCGTACCTGCTACAGATACGATAATTCAGGTAGATGAAACTGGTAATCTGATAGATAATATCCCCAATCGCCGTCTGTTGCGCAGGGGACAGACTCCTCAGGCTTTCAAGCAGAAGATTATCAGCAAGGCATACGAGCTGGCATTGAAGGATCCGGATTTCGTGTCATCAGATGATTGTGGTACGGTGGTCAGATACCTGCCTGATGAAAGGGTGTTTGTAGTGACCGGCGAGGAATCCAATATGAAGCTGACTTATAAGGAGGATTCGTACCTGCTGGATAAACTGTTTCAGTTGAGATCTTCGGTGGTGCAGAGCGAGGCAGACTTGTCTCC
Source organism: Bacteroidaceae bacterium (assembly GCA_045600825.1). GTDB lineage: Bacteria > Bacteroidota > Bacteroidia > Bacteroidales > Bacteroidaceae > Colenecus. The sequence goes on along the minus strand of JAZRYP010000012.1, from coordinate 57,987 downwards.
ATTGGCAGGAAAAGTTCTGGTGGTATTTGGTGGCAATTCCGGGATTGGTGCCGAAGTCGCCGAAGTCGCATTGGCAAACGGTGCCAAAGCCTATACTTTTTCCAGAAGTACCACCAATACGGATATCGCGGACTATAAATCTGTTCGGCTTGCTCTTGAATCTGTCTATGAGCATGAGCACAGGATTGATTACGTTGTCAATTCGGCGGCGATACTTGTGAAGGAACCATTGATGACGATGGATAGGGGCACTCTGAACACTGTGATCCGTACTAACTATGACGGAATGGTCAACATTGCAATGGAGAGCTTCCGGTATTTGAAGGATTCAAAGGGTCAACTGCTGCTATATACTTCTAGCTCTTATACTCGCGGCAGATCATTCTATAGTATATACTCATCAACCAAGGCAGCAGTCGTCAATTTTATGCAGGCCATATCCCAGGAATGGGAGGGGGACGGAATAAGGGTGAATGTGATGAATCCCGAGCGGACAAAGACTCCTATGCGTATCCGGAACTTTGGTAATGAGCCGGAAGGTACATTGCTTGATACCGGTACTGTAGCTGTAGCATCATTGTCTGTCTTACTCTCAGATGCGAGTGGTCAGGTGTTTGATGTCAGAATTCAAAAATAACATTGTGTCATGAAGTTTCTGGCTTATCTTGTATGTTACCTGATTTATCCGTTCTCGTTTCTGTTTCCGAGACGCAGTAACCGCTATGCGTTCGGAAGTTTCAGGGGTGCGTTCAATGATAATGCAAAATATCTGTTTATATGGCTGTCGGAAAATCATGGCGATGCAGATGCCGCATGGCTGTCAACCAATGGTGATACTGTACGACTGGTCAGATCTTTTGGGCTTAAGGCATATAACGTTCTCAGTGTGCATGGTGCCTGGTATGCGCTGACATCAAAATACTGGTTTTTCAATTCATACACATCTGATATAATGTTCTGTCTGTCGGGCAGAGCAGTGTGTGTGAATCTCTGGCATGGTATTGGACTGAAGAGAACTGATTTCAATACGGTATCAGGACCTATGGGAGACCGCTTTATAAGAAAAAAGCCCAAAGAGGTGTTTTTCCATCCTGAGTCTTTCCGCAGACCTGATTATCTGATATCGTCAGCACCTTTCCAGACCTCAATGTTCGCTAAAGCTTTCAGAATACCCGAGAACAGATGTCTGGAGTTCGGATACCCCAGGAATGCCATACTGGGAATGTCTGACATAGAGCGCAGGAACTTTGTTTCCAGGTATGAGCCTGAGGCCACTATGGCATTGATAGACAGGACTGTGGATTTTGATGAGGTGTTTATCTATATGCCGACGTGGCGTGATTCACAGCGTAAGGTATTTACCCAGAGTATGGATCTGAACAGATTGAATGACATAATGCGGAAAAAAAATGCTCTGCTGCTGTTGAAACCACATGCGAATACAATAATTGACGGGGTATCGGAGTTCTCAAATATAAGTCTGGTCGGTTCGAATGTGGATGTGTATCCGTTACTTCCTTACACGGATGTGCTGATAACAGATTATTCATCCATATTGTATGACTATCTGATTCTGCCGGACAAAGGTGTGATTCTGTATCTGTATGATTATGAGGAGTATGTGAGCGAACGTGATTTTTATTATCCGTTTGATGAAAATGTTGCCGGTGTTAAAACGTATTCTTTTGAAGAATTGCAGGAATGTGTCCTTGCCGGTAATTATCATATTGATGCGAATGTAAGGAATTGTATTCTGTTGCGTTTCTGGGGGAATAGTTTGAATTTCAATTCTTCTGCAGAGATAGTGGAATTTGTGCGGTCAATGGATGGGAAAAATACAAATAATGGGTAGAATAAAAGACATAACTGTGCGTAGCCTTGAGTCATTAAGGAAAAAAGGATGGTTTTTTTGTGTCAGAGAGGTATGTAAATATCTATTTCCTATACGATGGATTGGTGATAAGGCCCTGATGGATGCGGTTTGTGAGAAAAAAGCATATAATTATCTCAAACGCAAATATATACCATATCTCAAAGATTTCAGTCCATTGGAATCGTCTGATACCCAGCCGGCAAAGATTATATGGGTCTTATGGTTGCAAGGTGAAGAATTTGCTCCTGAAATTGTACGGAGATGCATTTCATCAATACGAGAACACGCTGGAGAGTGTGAGGTCAGAGTGGTAGATAATTCAAACCTTGCAGATTATATTGTGATTCCGAATTCTATTAATGAACGTCTGAGAAAGCATCAGATGCAGTTCGCACAATATTCTGATTATATACGTGTGGCATTATTGGTCAGATATGGTGGATTTTGGATTGATTCCACTGTGCTGATGACTGGGCCTATGCCTGAAGCGGCACTTGACAGCCCGTTGTTCGTGTTCAAGACGTCAGCCTTCGACAATGCTGTTATCAAGTGCTCAAGCTGGTTTATAGCCGCTCAGAGAAATAATCCCATTTTGCAACGTATTCAATATATTCTTGAAATTTATTGGAAACGTGAGAGCAGGTTATGTGATTATTATCTGTTTCATCTTTTGTTGTCGGCTATTGTTGATTCAGATCCTGAAAGCCGTGCTTTATGGAAGCAGATACGTTTTGTAAATAATGTTGATGTGCATAGGCTGCAGGCTGTTTTGGCGGAACCGTATTCGGATCAGATGATGGATGATATATCTTCCGCATCAAATATTCATAAGCTTACGTACAAGTTCCGCGATCAGAGTATATTCCACAGGGATAATACTTTTTACAAGCACATCATATCCGGCACTCTATAGACAGGAGGACTTTGCCAAGAGACCTCTTGTGACATACCAGCGGAAGTATATCAGCATGTTTCCGCAACAGAATCTCCCTGTTAGTGAATAGCCTATCCATAGAGTCAGACTGGCTGCCCATTTAACGGATTCAATAAGAATACGTTTAATGTAGCTTGCATATCCCTGTTCACGGCATCTGATTTTTTCGCTTGTGCCGACACCGTATCCCAAACGTCTGATGTAATCTGTGGTTGTACGTGTTTCCGGTATAATGTGTTTTACAGGAATGTCAGGAATGTAAAATATGCCGAATCCGGAGTTACGTACCCTGTTGAACATGTCTTTTTCTTCTCCTCCTGCCAGATTCTTTCCGACTCTTCCAAGAGAGGTGTTGAACATCCCGCATTTTTCAAATACTTTCCTTCGGAATCCCATATTCGCTCCGATGGGATAATTCCTTGTGAATGGAATCATTGCGTTACCCATTTCCAGCCCAGAGACCCAGGAATATGTCCATTTGCAAAGCCATTTCGGCGAAGTGCCATTTTCAAATGTAGGGACGATTTTTCCTCCAAATGCATCAATCCCAGGATGTCCGTTCATTATGGCTGATAATCTGTCAAGATAGTGACTGTCGGTAAATGCATCATCGTCCAGAAACACCAGAATGTCCCCGCTTGATTCCTGTATCCCTCTGTTCCTGGCGAACGACAGGCCTTGTGATTGTTCTGTGATTTGTTTAAGATTGACATCCGGATAATCTGCATAGATTCTTCGTATTTCAGAGACAGTGTTGTCGGTGGAGTTATTGTCCACAACAATGATCTCATACTCGTTATATGATAAATCATTGTCGGCTATACATTTCAGTGTGTTGTAAATGTATTTGTCCCTATTGTATGTACAGACTATGACGGAGATCATTTCTGACTATGACTACGTATAGTTTTGAATATACTCAAACCGATTATTGCAGCTATTGTCAGATACATTATGACAATAAACACAAGGGCTACTATTTCTCCTGCCTTTATGCTGTCCGGAGCAAACTCAAAATGAATCTGATGTTTGCCAGCCGGTACATTAAGAGCCCGCAGGGTGTAATTGACTCTGAAATGCTCGGCGGGCTTACCGTCTATTGTGGCTTTCCATCCGAACGGATAGTATATCTCGGAGAATACTATGGTTCCGTCTGCGTTGGATGTACTTTCGTAATCTATGTAACGTGGCGTGTATCTTGTCAATCGTACTGCTGCATTATTATCATGGACGCGGACAGGAGTCCTGACAAACGGGGCGAACTCCTTGTCCAGTACGGCAGTAGTGCGCAAATCAATTGTGTTCAGAGCATCGCTCTCCTGATTGGCATTGTCAACTATCATAAGCGTATCCACGTACCAGGCGTTTCCCATTGCCTGTGTATTGCGTAATGGTGTGGGCTGACCATTCTCGCCCTGAGTGATTATGTATTTCGCATTGAGCATGCTGATTACGTTCATATTCATCTTTGACAGATGCTGGTCTATCAGATCCTGATAGCGGCGCAGCTTCGCTGCACTGTATCCGCCTAGGGATTTCAGCCAATATGAAGTGCGTGAATCTTTGAAAGTACTGGTCGTCAGATTCATAACCCTGAAATGCGGATCGGTGTCACTTAATATCTGTTTCTCGTATGGCAGCATCTCAAATTTGCCGGAATTCTGCTTTGCGCTGATATAGTTGCGCTCGTTGAAGTAACGGCGGTCAACAGCCCACATATCTGCAAGAATCAGAATGCCGAAAATCAATGATAAATACCGTCCTTCAATTTTACCTGTTACACATATCCATGTTGCAAAGCCTGCCATCAGAATGAAAACGGCAGAACGTAATGAGTCTTTGAGCAGCAGTGTCTGACGTTCTGAAATGATTCCGGAATACAGGAAGTCAGGTAATTCTGTCAATTGTGCATCGTACGCTCCTGTAAACGAGAATAGTCTCTTTCCGAAGAAAGCTATAAACAGACATATACCTGCTGTTATGCCGGCAGATATGTATATGCCTTTCATAGCTTTGTCCTTATCTACAGTGCCTTTCATAATATCGCGCAGAGCAATGAAACCGAGTAGCGGCATCGTTATTTCAGCTACAATCAGAATTGAGGATACGGCGCGGAACTTGTTGTATAAAGGGAAGAACTTGAAGAAAAATTCTGTAAGAGACATGAAATTGCGTCCCCAGGCTAGAGCTATGGACATAACTGTGGCGAATGCGATAGCCCATTTGTATGGCCCTTTTACAATTATGAGCCCCAGAACGAAAAGGAAACAGATTACAGCTCCCATATATACGTTGCCTGCCGTTCCCGGCTGGTCACCCCAGTATAGTGGAATGTTCTGGCAGAATTGTGCGGCGGAACGCTTGTCAAAACCTCTCTTTACAATATCAGCATATAGCTTGGAACCTTCTCCTACATTTACGTTTGAGGCTCCTCCCATAATGCCCGGTATCATAAAAGACAATGACTCGTCAATACCGTAACTCCAATTTGTGGCGTATGCAATATCCAGACCGGAGGCCTTGCTGGTGTTACTGTCGCTTTCAATATCAGAATGCCCTCCGCGCATGGTCTGTGTAACATACTCTTTGTTCGCGAATATGTTCGGACTGTTTGCGCCAAGACCCACTGTTACTGTCAGGGCGAAAATTATTGTTGCGATGCAGAAATCTTTCATCTTTTTCTCCCTGATATGAATATATAGTTCCGCAATGTACAATGTGCCGATTAGCATGAAGATGTAGTAGGACATCTGCGGATGGTTGGTGATGCCTGCTGCTGTAGGTATTATGGTCAGCAGTATGCCCTTGCTGTATTTCTTGTTGAATATCAGCCTGAAACCTCCGATGACAACTGCCATCAGTGCAATGGTTGATGTTTTCGTCATATGACCTGCCGGGATAATAACCAGGAAATATGAGGACAGTGATATTGCGATGGCTCCTGCGATACATGTCCACTTGTCTATGTCGAAGCACCTTAGCAGCGTGAAAAAGCAAATGAAATAGAGTATAAGTATGAATGGCGTGTTTTTTGTCTTATGCCCAGCAAGTAATACTGATTTCAACGGCTTCAGTAACGTATTGGATTTGTATTTTGAACCTCCAATCTGATATGTGGGCATTCCTCCAAACATTGAGCCTGTCCAGAAAGAATTTTCTCCACTCTCTTTTTGAAATTGCATAATCTCGTGTACGGCTCCTGTATATGTATCTACATCTCCAGCATTGACGACTTTCCCGCCAAGTGATGGGGCACAATAAATACAGGCCAAAGCAATGAATATGAACAGTGCTGTGACGTATGCACCGTATCTGCTGAAAAACTTCTTCATCGTTTTATTCTTTTTGGTAGAGGAAACGCTTGATGCTCTTTTTGGGTGTCTTCTCGAATTCCTCGTTGTATATTCTTATCTGTGATATCTGCTCGTATGCAGGCAGCTCCCTGTTGAGCTCGCTGCGGTTGCTTTCCATCGTAGCCGGTATCTGTTCTTCCTTCAGACCGAGGTTCATTGCCTCGTCGAAGTCCGGATATACAAGTGCTACAAGCTTGCCGTTCTCGCTTATGACGACAGATTCGGACACGCAAGGCATATTGTTGAGCTTGTCCTCTATTTCCTCCGGATAGATGTTCTGCCCGGAAGGACCCAGTATCATACTCTTGCTGCGCCCTTTGATGAATACGTTGCCGTCCCTGTCCATTATGCCGAGATCGCCTGTGTACATCCAGCCGTCTGCATCTATTGTCTCTTCTGTAAGTTTTTCGTTCTTGTAATATCCCAGCATTACGTTCGGTCCGCGACAGACAATTTCGCCTGGAATATGTTCCGGATCGTTACTCAATATCCTGACTTCCATTCCGTATGCCGCTTTTCCGCAGGAACCTGGTACGAAGGTCTTCCAGTCCTCGTAGCATATTATCGGGCCGCATTCGGTGGCCCCGTAGCCTACTGTGTAAGGGAAATGTACTGAATGGAGGAAGTTCTCCACTTCCTGGTTGAATGCCGCTCCACCGATGATTATCTGATAGAATTCTCCTCCGAACGAGTTGATCAGTTCCTTGCGGATTTTCCTGTTAATCTGATCATTTACCACAGGTACCTTCAGCAGAAGTCTCATCTGTGTGGTCTCAAGTCTTGGAAGTACATTCTTCTTGATGATTTTTTCTATGACAAGCGGTACTGCTATGATGACTTTGGGCTTTATGTCGTGGAATGCCTGGAAAATTACCTTCGGGCTCGGCAGACGTGTCAGGAAATATACGTGGCATCCGATGGAAATCTCGTAGATGAACTCGTAGGCGAAACTGTACATATGTGCCATAGGCAACATTGAAATCACCTGATCGCCGGCCTTGAGGTTGGGCATAACCCTTTTTGCAAACTCCCTGTTGTTTTCAAGGGAACGGTACGGAAGCATTACACCTTTGGAGAAACCTGTTGAGCCGGATGTGTAATTGATCATTGCCAGATTGTCCGACGGCGGTATGGCATAGCATACATTGGAAGGCGTGAAGTCCTTCGGATACTTCTTCCCGAACAGCTCGTTCAGATGTTCGCGGGCTTCCGTCAGATTCTCGTTGCGCGATATCGCAAGCGAGAAATCGTCGATGATAATGATTCCGGTCAGTTCCGGCATCATGGATTCGTTCAGGTTCTCCCATATATGGTCGCCTGCGAACAGAAGCTTCGCATCGGAATGATTGACTATGTTGTGAATGTTGTTTGGCTTGAACTCGTGCAGGATAGGGACGATTACGGCACCGTAGGACATTGCGGCCAGGCACGCTGATGCCCAGTTTGCACAGTTCCTGCCGCACAGGGCAATCTTGTCTCCTGGTTTGATGCCGGCAGCCTGAAACAGGATGTGTAGTTTTGCTATCCTCCTTGCAATGTCGCGATACAGCAGTGTCGTTCCTTTGTAGTCGGTAAGTGCCTCAAGATCCCAATTCTTCCTGATGCTGTCCTGTATGCAGGAGATAAGTGATGTTCCGGAGTCCATATATCAAGTAAATGTGTTGTCTGATAGAGTGGTTAGTGTGTTGTATAGTCGCGGGCACCGAATATGCCTGTGCCGACCCGTATCATATTGCTTCCTGCCTGAATAGCTGTCGGATAATCGCCGCTCATTCCTGCGGATATCGTCCTGAAATCCGTATCGTCACTGAAGAAATGCTCTTTTGCGAACTGGAAGAATTCCACCAGATTCGTGAATTCGGAAAGCACCTGCCCATTGTTGTCGGTGTTGCTTGCCATTCCCATTACACCGCCTATTTTTATGTGGCTGAGAGTCCGCCAGTTGCCTTCGGCAAGCATATCAGAGCATTCTTGCGGGAAAAAGCCGAATTTGCTTTCCTCTGTCGCTATGTGAATCTGGAGCAGGCAGGTTATCGTGCGTCCGAAACGCTCTGCCTGACGATCGGTTTCCTCTAATGCGGCAAAGGAGTCAATACCCTGAATGGTTGATACGAACGATGCCATCTGGCGTATCTTGTTACGCTGTACGTGACCTATGAAGTGCCATTCGATGTCTTTGGGAAGGACCTCGTGCTTAGCCGCCATTTCCTGCACCTTGTTTTCACCGAAAACCCTTTGGCCGGCATCGTATGCTGCCTGTATGAACTCTGTCGGATGTGTTTTGGATACGGCAACGAGAGTCACATTGTCAGGAAGGGATTCCCTGATTTCAAGAAGCCTTTGCGCTATGCCGTTGATGTCATTCGTATCCATTTGCCAGAGTTACTGCGAATTCAACTACAAACTTACAAAACTATAATGATAAAAAGGCTATATTCGCGATGCTATTTGGTTTCAGTGTGGTAAGTAAATTTATTGCAGGAAGATTGTACAGACGTGGTGACGGGGCACGCGGGGCTACGCGTCCGGCTGTCATTATCGCCACGGTAGGGGTGTCTCTCGGACTGTTCGTGATGATACTCTCAGTGGCTGTGAGCAGGGGATTCCGTAATCAGGTGAGTGAGAAGGTCCGTGGATTCATGCAGGATATCCAGGTGGTCAACTGCGATTATTCCCCGGAATTTGAAGAGTACCCGGTATCCTGTCCTGCAGAGAGTTTCGATATGCTGCTTGAAGGAAATAGAATAAGACACGCGCAAAGGTATGTGGAGAAAGCCGGTGTGCTTCGTACAGACAGCTCATTCCAGGGATTTATGCTGAAGGGGGTGGGGCAGGAATACGATTTCTCCTTCCTTGAAAGTTATCTGCTTGAAGGTGAAATTCCGGCTTGCAGTGACAGCGTGGCGTCCGGTGGCATTCTGCTGTCCAAGACTTTGGCCGATCGGCTGGAACTTTCTGTAGGAGACAAGGTTGATGCCTGCTTTATGCAGGAGCGCATAAGGCTCAGACGTTTTACCGTGTCAGGTATCTACCAGACCAATTTCCCTGATTACGATAAGGTTTATGCCATTACCGATATACATACGCTACAGCAGATAAACGGGTGGAACGCGGAGCAGAGTTCCGGAATAGAACTGACTGTTGCAGACGGTATATCTCTGTACGATGCATATATGGATGCACGGTCAGTGTTCGACGAGATTACGATGCGTACGAACGAGCCTTATATGATACGTACTACGGAACAGATCAATTCCGGGCTGTTCGCGTGGCTCGACATCCTGAATGTCAATGTTGTTATCATACTTCTGCTGATGATGGGAATTGCCGGATTCACCATTATCTCCGGCCTCCTGATAATAATACTGGAGCGTACCTCAATGATAGGAATGCTCAAGGCAATGGGTGCTGGCAATGGCCTGATCCGGCGAATTTTCCTGATGCTTTCCGCAAGAATAGTCCTGAAGGGAATGGTGATCGGCGATGTATTGGGAATCGGTCTATGCCTGCTGCAACAGCGTTATCACATCATACCTTTGAATCCGGAAAACTATTATCTTGACAGTGTTCCGTGCGAACTGGGAGCTGGTTGGCTGTCGCTGCTCAATATCGCAGTATTCGTACTGTCTGTGCTGATGCTGACAGGTCCGTCTGCTGTCATATCACGGATTGCGCCTTCCAGGTCAATCAGATTCGAATGACTCCGAGCGTGGCAGCGTCCTCAGATTGTAGCAGGAGGCCATACTCTCTCCGTATGCACCTGCCGACTTGATTGCAAGCAGGTCGCCTCTGCGGATTTCCGGAAGTTCCCTGTCCTTGCCGAAAGTGTCCGATGATTCACATATCGGTCCTACCACATCATAGACCTGCAACCTGCTGTCAGGGTTGCTGATGTTGTCGATTCTGTGGTATGCTCCGTACAGTGCCGGCCTGATCAGATCCGTCATCCCGGCATCGGTTATCGCGAACTGCTTCAACGGATTTTTCTTGACATACAGCACCCTGGTAATCAGCTGTCCGCATTGTGCGACTATGGAACGCCCCAACTCAAAATGCAGTTCCTGTCCGGGACGCAGTTTCAGATTATTGCGGAATATGCCGAAATAGTTTCTGAAATCGGCTATAGGATTATTGTCTGGATCTGTGTAATCGACACCGAGACCGCCGCCGACATTGATATGTCCGGCAGTGAAGCCGTTTTCCTGCAGCCTGTCCTGTATCTCATTGATGCGGAGGCAAAGCTTCCGGAATGGCTCCATGTCAAGAATCTGCGAGCCTATGTGAAAATGCAGTCCATCTACAATGACGCTGTCCATACCCAAGGCTTTGGCAATGATGCCGTCAAGCATGTTGAGGTCTATACCGAATTTGTTCCCGGCAATGCCTGTAGTTATGTTTGAGTGGGTGTGTGCATCGACATCGGGATTCACCCTGAACGCGATGCGCGCTTTTTTCCCAAGACTGTGTGCCCTTTCCTGTATGATTTCAAGTTCCGGTTCGGACTCGACGTTGATGCAGAATATGTCATTTTCAAGTGCGAGGTCTATCTCCCAGTCGGCCTTGCCAACTCCTGCGAATACTATTGACGAAGGTGGAAATCCTGCATCGAGTGCAGCCTTGACTTCTCCTCCGCTGACACAGTCGATACCCAGTCCGTACTCCTTTATATGCTTGAGCAATAATGGATTGGAATTGGCCTTGATGGCATAGTGGATGTGACAGCGGCTCCCGGCCAGCTCTCTCAATTCGTCCAGCGTCCTGCGGAGCAGTCCGATGTCATAGCGGTAGAATGGGGTGTCTGTCATTTTCTGAATATGGTGTCGCTCAGTCTCTGCAGTGCGCGCTTCTTGTCATCTTCTTTAATAAGGAATGAGATGTTGTAGCTGCTGCCTCCGTATGATATCATATGTATGGGAATATCGCTCAGTGCATCCATTACGCGCGATTCAAATCCCACATTGTTCCATTTCATGTCTCCGACCACGCAGATAATGCACATATTGGTCTCAACGCTTACCGTGCCCAGTTCTTTCAACTCATTGATAATGGAATCTATGTTCTGCGGATTGTCAATGGACATTGATACACCGACCTCCGACGTGCATATCATATCAATAGGGGTCCTGTGGGCCTCGAATATCTCAAATATTTTCCTGAGGAAACCGTATGCCAGCAGCATTCGGCTTGACTGGATGTTGATTGCCGTGATGTTGTCCTTTGCGGCTACGGCCTTTATCTTGCCGTGATCGGTCTCATTGTCAATCAGCGTACCCGGAGCGTCCGGCTGCATAGTATTCAGCAGGCGCACCGGAATGCCGGCGTTCTTGGCCGGAAGTACGCAGGTAGGATGGAGAATCTTGGCTCCGAAATATGCCAGCTCGGCAGCCTCGTCAAACAGAAGGTGACGTACAGGTTGGGTCTTGTTCACTATCCTCGGATCGTTGTTGTGCATTCCGTCAATGTCTGTCCAGATCTGTATCTCCTCCGCATTGAGCACTGCACCTATGATTGATGCCGAATAGTCGCTGCCGCCACGCTGCAGGTTGTCTATGTCGCCGTTGATGTTGCGGCAGATGAATCCCTGGGTGATATATATCTGAATGTCGGAGTCCGTGTCAATGTGCTTGGCGATGTTCTTCTGTATGTAGTTCATATCCGGCTCACCGTTGATGTCGGTCCGCATAAACTCAAGCGCCGGTATAAGGGCGGCATTTACTCCTTTCTCGCAGAGCAGGCTCGTCATCATAAATGTTGACAGCAGTTCGCCCTGTGCCAGAATCTCCTTCTCCTCCTTCTCTGTAAACCGGACGCTTCCGAATGATCTCAGGTGCTCGAATTTCCTGTCAATGAAATCCTGTACGTTCTGCTTGTATATTACGGTGTCGTACAGATTCGCTATGTGCTGTGAGTATGCGTCGTGCAGCCTGTCAATGACGGCAGCGGCGTTTCCGCTCTCACCCTTGCTGTAGTATTTCGCTATTTCCACAAGCGTATTCGTAGTCCCGGCCATAGCCGACAGGACAACAAGCTTCTGCTCACCGTCATTACAGATAAGGTTACTTACCTCATTCATCCTCTGCGGACTCCCTACCGAGGTGCCGCCAAATTTCAGAACTTTCATATAGATACGTTTGTGTTGTTTTCAATCTCGTGCAGACATCTGTCCCTGCATTCCATTACGCGGCCCGGAAATTCTGAGAGCCATTGCAGGTTGTGGGTTATCATTACTACGGCGGTGCCAGATTCCCTGACCTTGTGGAGAATACCTATTATCTGACGGCCTGTCTCCGGGTCAAGATTTCCTGTCGGCTCGTCGGCCAGGATCAGTTCCGGGTCATTGAGCAGTGCCCTTGCAATGCATATTCGCTGTTGCTCTCCGCCGGACAGCTCGTGAGGCATCTTGTAGCCTTTTGTGTCCATCCCGACCAGAGTAAGGACTTCCATTATCCTCTGGCTTATCTTGTGCTTGTCCTTCCATCCTGTCGATTCCAGCACGAACTTGAGGTTCTCGTGCACATTCCTGTCAGTCAGCAGCTGGAAGTCCTGAAAAATGACGCCCAGTCTGCGGCGCAGCTTGGGTATCTGGTTCCGCTTGATGGACGACATATCCTCACCGAGTACGTAGGCGTGGCTCTCAGGTCCCTGGCATATTACATCGAGCTCACCGTAGAGGGTCTTTATCAGTGTGCTTTTGCCTGCTCCGACTTTGCCTATGAGATATACGAAATCTCCCTGTTCGACTGTAAATGTCACATCACCAAGGACATACATATCTTCCTGGTGAATCTCGATTCCTCTGTAGTCAATAAGTGTCATTGGCTGTTATTTGTGACGTTTCTTCAATTCTGTCGCGAGTTCCTCTATGCGGTGACCCTTCGATGTGAGTAATACAATGAGGTGATATATAAGATCAGATGCCTCGTATATAAGCCTGTCGTCGGTGCCGTTGGTAGCCTCGATGACGGTCTCTACGGCTTCTTCTCCGACTTTCTGGGCCATACGGTTCACTCCGCTCCTGAACAGGGATGTGGTATATGAACTTTCCGGCATATCCTGATATCTCTTGCAGATGAAATCCTGCAGATATGACAGGAAGTTGATGTCCGCACAGTTCTTCTCTCCCCAGCACGTGTCTGCGCCTGTGTGACAGACGGGACCTGTCGGGTTTGCCTTGATGAGAAGGGTGTCGTTATCGCAATCGTTGAGAATGGACACTACATTGAGGAAGTTCCCGCTTTCCTCGCCTTTTGTCCAGAGCTTCTGTCTGGTACGGCTGAAAAATGTGACCTTGCCTGTGCTGACGGTCTTGTCGTAAGCCTCTTCGTTCATGAACCCGAGCATCAGCACCTTGCCTGTGACGTTGTCCTGGATTATGGCAGGAACAAGTCCGCCCATTTTCTCGAAATCTATTTCCATATTGTCTGTCGTTATACAATCCTTACCGGGATTTTCTGCCCGTAAAGATAATCTTTTAAATCCTTTATACTGATATCTCCGAAATGAAACACACCAGCGGCAAGTGCGGCGTCAGCCTTGCCGATGGTAAATGCATCCCTGAAATGCTCCATCTTTCCGGCCCCGCCCGATGCTATCACCGGTATCGGAAGCAACTGATGCAGTTTTGCAAGAGTGTCGTTGGGATAGCCGTCGCGTGTGCCGTCGTGGTCCATACTCGTGAACAGAATCTCGCCGGCTCCCATATCCGATGCCTTCATTGCCCAGTCAAACAGGTCCAGGTCCGTCTCAAGCCGGCCACCGTTCAGGAAACATCGCCATCCTTGCGGTGTCATACGGCCGTCAATGGCTACTACGCATACCTGCTGTCCGAAAGCTTTCGCAATCTCGCTGACAAGCTCCGGCCTTCTGATTGCGGCTGAGTTGACGGATACCTTGTCGGCTCCGGCCAGAAGCATCCTCTCCACATCGTCAACGCTTCTGATACCTCCTCCCACGGTAAACGGTATTGATATCTCTGCGGCAATCCTCTTTACCACCTCTGTAAATGTATCGCGTCCCTGATGGCTTGCTGTAATATCCAGATATACCAGTTCGTCTGCCCCCTGTTCGCTATAGATGCGACCCAGCTCAACCGGGTCTCCGGCATCGCGCAGGTTTACGAAATTCACGCCTTTGACGGTTCTTCCATCGCAAACGTCGAGACAGGGTATTATCCTTTTGGCCAGCATAGTGCGTTATCCGTTCGTCTTGTCATTGTCTATCATCTATCATCTATCATTGCCATCTCGTCCAGCGTGATTCTTCCCTCGTAATATGCCTTGCCGACAATTGCCGAGTCAAGTCCGGCTTCTTTAAGTTCTGTCAGGTCGGCGGCTGAAGACACGCCTCCGCTGGCTGTGAGCCTTATGCTTGGGAATTCAGCCAGAATCTTGCGATACAGTCTCGTGGCAGGTCCCTGAAGTGTTCCGTCCAGATTGATATCCGTGCATATCACCTGACTTATTCCAAGCAAGGTGTATTTTCTGATAAATCCGAACAGATCCAGTTGGCTGTCCTCTTTCCATCCGTTGATGGATATCTTCCCGTTGCGGGCATCGGCACCCAGTATTATCCGGTCACATCCGTATAGCTCTGCCCATTTGGCAACCTTGTCGGGAGAACTGACTGCGATACTGCCTACAGTGACCATTGCCGCGCCTGCGTCAAATGCCGCCTCAATGTCCGTGTCACTTTTGATGCCTCCGCCAAAATCTACTGTGAGGTCTGTCTTGGAGCATATATCGTGCAGCACGGAACGGTTGATGATGTGATCTCCACCTGCTCCGTTCAGATCGACCAGATGTATGCGTCTGAAACCTTTGTCCTGGAACAGCAGCGCCATATCCAAGGGCGTATCACAATATATCTTCTGTGATGAATAGTCTCCCCTGGTCAGTCTTACGCACTTTCCGTCGAGAATGTCAATGGCAGGAATTATTGTCATTATTATTTACAAATCAAGGAAGTTGCACAATATTTTTTCACCGATTTTACCGCTCTTCTCGGGGTGGAACTGCGTCGCGTGGAAATTGTCTTTATGAAGTGCCGCGCTGAATGGATTTATGTAGTCAGTTTCCGCAACTGTCCATTTGCAGACGGGCACGTAGAAACTGTGGACGAAATATACGGATTCGGGTTTGCTGAAACCTTTGAACAGTGCATCTCCGGTACATTCAATCTCATTCCATCCCATGTGCGGGACTTTCTCTTCGTTGCTTGCAGCCTGAAATCTTACGACTGGTACATTGAATATTCCCAAACAGTCCACATCGCCTTCTTCGCTGTGCGAGCACATCAGCTGCTGCCCCAGACATATACCCAGGACAGGCTGTGCTAGTCCCTTGACAATGGAATCCAATCCGTGTGACCTGAGGTAGCTCATAGTTGTCGCTGCTTCGCCTACACCGGGGAATATGACTTTGTCGGCCGAGCGCAGGGCTTCGGCATTGTCCGTCAGAATATGCTCCACGCCGAGCCTGTCCAGGGCGTGCATCACGGAACTGACATTTCCTGCATTGTATTTGACTATGGCTACTTTCATATCCGGTCTGCAAAATTATGAAATGTTATATAAATAAAGTAATTTTGCGGCCTGAAACATTCAATTTAGGAATAGAGGATGAACCGCAAATTTGCAGAACGGAGTCAGCTGAATCTGTCAGAGCTGAATGAGGAAGTGCTGGCTGACTGGCTGAAAGAGAATTTGTTTGAGCGTAGTGTGACGGAACGTGAGGGCTGTCCCTCCTTCGTGTTCTATGAAGGACCTCCGTCGGCAAATGGAATGCCGGGTATTCATCACGTGATGGCACGTACCATAAAGGACACTTTCTGCCGTTACAAGACAATGTGCGGATTCCAGGTGAACCGCAAGGCCGGCTGGGATACTCACGGACTTCCTGTTGAACTTGGCGTGGAGAAGAATCTGGGCATTACCAAGGAGGATATAGGCAAGAAGATTTCGGTTGATGACTATAACAGAAATTGTCGTACCGAGGTGATGAAATACAAGGAGCGCTGGAGTGAGCTGACACGCAAGATCGGCTACTGGGTTGATCTGGACAATCCTTATATAACCTACGATAACCGTTACATTGAGACTCTCTGGTGGTTGCTGAAGCAGTTGTATGGCAAGGGATATCTTTACAAGGGATATACCATACAGCCATATTCTCCGGCTGCCGGAACAGGACTTTCCAGCCACGAGCTGAACCAGCCAGGATGTTATCGCGATGTCAAGGATACAACGGTGACGGCGCAGTTCCGGATACTCGATCCCAAGCCGGAGATGACAGGGTGGGGTACGCCGTGCTTCCTTGCCTGGACCACGACTCCGTGGACATTGCCGTCAAATACTGCCCTCTGTGTGGGCAATAAGATAGATTATGTGGCAGTACAGACCTATAATCCGTACTCAGGTCAGCCTGTGACGGTGATTATGGCTTCTGAGCGTGTCTCCGCGTATCTGAATCCGGAGGGCGGGAAACTGCCGATGGAGCAATACGCTCAGGGCGATAAGGTGATTCCGTACCGTATTGTCGCGAATTATAAGGGATCAGATCTGGTTGGAATGCATTACGCCCAGCTCTTCCCGTGGGTCAGGCCGACCTATAAGGACGAGGACGGCTCGATAAAGATAAGTGATGCCGGATTCCGCGTAATCCCCGGTGACTATGTCACTACGGAGGATGGTACAGGCATCGTGCATATTGCTCCGACATTCGGCGCTGACGATGCGTTTGTGGCAAAGGCTGCCGGCATTCCGTCGCTGTTTATGGTCAACCGCAAGATGGAGACCCGTCCGATGGTTGATTTTACGGGAAAATACTGGATGCTGGATGAACTTGATCCTGATTTCGTTGACAGATGCGTTGACAAGTCCCTGTATCAGGAGTATGAAGGCGCATACGTGAAGAACGCATACGACCCCAAGTTCAACGAGGGCGGTAAATACGATGAGTCTGCGGCATCGAAGGCCGAGGATTTGAATATTGCCATCTGTATGCGCATGAAGCAGGCCGGAACAGCTTTCAAGATAGAGAAGCACGTACACAACTATCCTCATTGCTGGCGTACCGACAAGCCTGTACTCTATTATCCGCTGGACAGCTGGTTCATCAAGGCATCTGCCGCACGTGACAGAATGATTGAACTGAACAGGACCATAAAGTGGAAACCGGAATCGACCGGTACAGGAAGATTCGGCAAATGGCTTGAGAACCTGAATGACTGGAATCTCAGCCGCAGCCGCTACTGGGGAACACCGTTGCCTATATGGCGCAACGATGATGGTGATGAGATTTGCATAGGCTCCGTTCATGAACTGTATGACGAGATAGAGAAATCCGTCAAGGCCGGTCTTATGAAATCCAATCCGTTCAAGGATAAGGGCTTCGTACCGGATCTCTACACGGCTGGGAACTATGAGAAGATAGATCTGCATCGTCCGTATGTTGACGATATAGTCCTGGTGTCTGAGGCCGGACGTCCGATGAAGCGCGAGACCGACCTGATTGATGTCTGGTTTGACAGTGGCGCAATGCCGTTTGCACAGATGCATTATCCGTTTGAGAACAGGGAACTTGTCGATAAGGGACAGGTGTTCCCTGCCGATTTCATAGCAGAGGGCGTGGATCAGACGAGAGGCTGGTTCTATACCCTGCACGCTATTGCCACTATGGTACGCGATGCCGTATCGTTCAAGGCTGTCATATCCAACGGACTGGTGCTTGACAAGAACGGCAACAAGATGAGCAAGCGTCTCGGCAATGCCGTCGATCCGTTCGGCGAGATTGAGAAGTTCGGCAGTGACCCGCTCCGCTGGTATATGATTACCAATGCACAGCCCTGGGACAATCTCCGTTTTGACGAGGAAGGGGTGAAGGATGTCGTGAGGAAGTTCTTCGGCACTCTTCACAATACATACCGATTCTTTGCC
The DNA here is from genome assembly GCA_045600825.1 of Bacteroidaceae bacterium. Lineage (GTDB taxonomy): Bacteria > Bacteroidota > Bacteroidia > Bacteroidales > Bacteroidaceae > Colenecus. The sequence continues at coordinate 39,895 of JAZRYP010000012.1, read as the reverse complement.
CAGTATGCCAATGTGGATGGCTTCGATTTCTCGGAGAGTGTCATCCCTGTGGCGGACAGACCTGTGATGGACCGCTGGATACTCAGCGAGCTCAACACTCTGATAAGGAATGTGCGCGAGTGTCTGGACGATTATGAGCCTACACGTGCCGGCCGTCTGATTACGGATTTTGTGAACGATTACCTGTCGAACTGGTATGTACGTCTTACCAAAGACCGCTACTGGGGCTGTGCAATGAACGCAGACAAGCTTGCGGCTTACCAGACATTATACACTTGTCTGGAGACAATCTCCCTGCTGATGGCTCCTATTGCCCCGTTCTATGCAGACCGTCTGTTCCGCGACCTGAACGCAGTGACAGGACGAGTCAAGTCCGATTCCGTGCATCTGGCTATGTTCCCGGAATGTGATGAAAATATGATAGACAAAGCTCTGGAGGCCCGTATGGAACTCGCTCAGAAAATCACGTCAATGACGCTTGCGTTGCGTAAGCGCGATGATGTCAGGGTCAATGTGCGCAAGCCGCTTCAGAAAATACTCGTTCCTGTGACTGCCGATGTCAAGGCTAATCTGGAGCCGGTCAAGGAACTGATAAGGAGCGAGGTGAATGTCAAGGAGGTCGAGTTCGTGGAGGGCACGGCCGGAATACTTGTGAAGAAGGTCAAGTGTAACTTCAAACTGCTCGGCAAAAAATTCGGCTCACTTATGAAGAGCGTGTCGGCTGCCGTGCAGAATATGAGTCAGGAAGATATCGCCGCTCTGGAACGTGACGGCTCGTTTACGTTCAACATAGACGGTCAGGAGGCCGTGGTGAATACCTCGGAGGTGGATATATTCAGCGAGGACATTCCCGGATGGGTTGTCGCCAACGAGGGAACGGTGACAGTTGCTTTGGATATCACATTGACAGACGCGCTGGTACGTGAGGGTATAGCACGTGAACTTAAGAAGAGAATTCAGGATATGCGCAAGGCATCCGGCTTTGATATAACAGACCGTATTGCCGTGCGCCTGTCATCGACCACAGCCACGGATGAGGCTGTCATTGAGTATATGGACTGGATTAAGGAACAGGTGCTGGCCAACTCGATTGAGCTTGTCGCCGGTCTGTCCGAAGGTGAGGATGTCTCATTTGACGAGTATTCGCTGAAGGCTCAGGTGGAGAGACAAAACTAAGTATTAATCTAAAAATTACTGCTATGGCTGAGAAAAAACGCTACACTGATGAGGAACTTGAGGAGTTCCGTCAGCTCATAAACGAGAAACTGGCTGTTGCGCAGCGTGACTATGATGCTTTGAAGGCTTCTCTTATGAATGCCGACAACAATAGTACTGACGACACATCTCCTACATACAAGGTGCTGGAGGAAGGTGCGAATACTCTCACGAAGGAGGAGACAACACGTCTCGCACAGCGTCAGATGAAATTCATACAGTCTCTTCAGGCTGCTCTGGTGCGTATAGAGAACAAGACATACGGAATATGCCGCGAGACAGGCAAGCTTATTCCTGCTGACAGATTGCGCGCCGTACCTCATGCAACATTGTGCATTGAGGCAAAGCAGAAAAAGTAAGGGATGACTTTATGAGTGGTTCTCCGTCAGAAGAAAAATCGCGGCAGAGACGTATAGCCGTGCTGCTTATTGTCCTGATACTGCTGGCAGACCAGATTGTGAAATATCTGGTCAAGTCCAATATGTACCTGGGTGAGCAGATCCGTATAACCGACTGGTTCTATATACTCTTTGTCGAGAATAACGGAATGGCTTTCGGAATGGAGATATTCGGCAAGCTGTTTCTGTCGCTTTTCCGTATTGTTGCCATTGCCTTCTTCGTATGGTACCTGGTGAGGATAATCAATAAGGGCGGCTACCCTACAGGCTATATCGTCTGTGTATCCTGTGTCATTGCCGGAGCAGCCGGCAATCTGGTGGATTGTATCATTTACGGTCAGATATTCTCTCAAAGCGGATATGGCGCTGACGGGGTGGCATCTCTTGTAACTTTCGGCGACGGATACGCGCCTGTCTTCTTCGGGAAGGTAGTGGATATGTTCTATTTCCCGTTATGGACATGGCCCGACTGGATACCTTTGATTGGAGGCAATATATTCTTCAGCCCTGTATTCAATGTCGCAGATTCCTGCATAACCTGCGCAATGATAGCGATAATACTGTTCTATGCGAAGTGCCTTAACGGGGAACTTGGCAAAGGAAAAACGGAGAACGTGGAATGACGCACTGCCGGCTGATATTGCTGTTGATGGCTTTCACATTTGTCGTGGGATGCGGTAACCGTGACAGAAAAGACGTGATACCTCCACGCAGGTTTGCGGATTTCCTGTATGACTACCATCTTGCACAGGCCATAGGAACCGACCTGCAATACGACGAAAAATACAAGCAGGAGCTGTATCTCAATTATATATTTGAACGCCACAACATTACACAGGATGAATATGAAGCCTCCCTGCTGTGGTACACACGTCATCCTGATCAGCTGTATGATATCTATGTCAGTCTTACGGAGCGTTCGGAAAGGGAGAAGAAGACCATAGCGTCAAGGCTGGAGAAGATTGAGAAGAAATCCATAATGGTGGAAAATGGCGATTCTGTCGATTTGTGGTACTTGGGTCGCAACCGCATAATGACCGATGCACCATTGCTGAATCCTCTGACATTCTCTGTCAATATGGATTCCACATTCTATAAGGCTGATTCTCTGGAGTGGAAGGTCGGCATAATTTTCAATGACATCTTCCCTGATACGATATCTGCAAAAACGGATAGGGGAGCATATCTCTCATTTTCTCTGGGGTATAAGGACAGCATATCGTCTATTGATACTCTTGTCCGCGAGAATGGTATGTACAGCCTGATATTGCAGAGCGATGAGGCCGTCCTGCCTGAAAATGTAATGGGCTCGATAACGTATCTGAATCAGGAGGGCGACGATATGTCTCTGATGGTTCTGCACGACATTGCCCTTATGCGCTATCACGCGTCCGATGTTCACAGGATTACCGTGGATTCCATTCCGGCAGTTGCTGCAGACTCGCTTGATGAGAGTGTTGATTCTCTTCTGACTGTTGACTGATTGTAATCTCAGAATCTTCTTCTGAATTCGGAAAGGATGATGGATGTGGCCATCGCGACATTGAGCGATTCCGATGTGGGACGTCCTGCGGGAAAGCTTGGAATGCCTATGCGGTGATGTACAAGTCCTTCAATTCCTGCACTGATTCCGTTTCCTTCGTTTCCCATAATTATGATTCCGTTCCGGCTCAGGTGCTCCGTGTATATATTGCTACCGTCCATGAAAGTACCGTACGTCGGTATATCACAGGCCAGGCGGCTGAGATCCTGGAATAAATCCACGTAATGCATCTGTACCCTGGCTATTGCGCCCATAGTCGCCTGCACTGCTTTGGGGTTGAATACGTCGGCTGTGCTCTGTGAGCAGAAAATATGGTTGATTCCGAACCAGTCGGCGAGTCTTACTATAGTACCCAGATTTCCCGGATCCTGTACGCCGTCCAGTGCCAGACACAGTTCATTGGCGGCGATATCCATATTGCAGGGGTTGTCGGGAATGCGGAATAATGCCAATACATCGTGCGGTGTCTGCAGCAGGCTCGCCTTACGCAGCTCGTCCTGAGTGACTGGCTGTATCTGCTCTATTCCTTTGGGGTGATTTTTGGAAAGCCATTCCTCTGTGGCTGCCAGAAAGACGCATTCGAATGTACCTGTAAGCTCTTCTGTGAGCTTTGCTCCCTCTGCCAGGAACAATCCGTTCTCAAGACGGTATTTCTTGTGGGCAAGTGAATGTATCAGCTTGATCTTGGAGGCACTTAGCATAAGGCTTTGATATTTGCGGCAAAGTTAGTGCCTGACCGGCATAAATGAAAGCAAAAAGCACCGGTTTTCAGCCGGAAAGACTTTATAAAAGATTAATTGTGACATTTCAAAACAGATTCTTAACTTTGCAAGTTATGATGCAACGGAATTTGTTTAGATATCTGTGTATGTCCGCAGCGATATGTATGGTTGCGTCATGCTCGGTGTATAAATATGTTCCGGAAGGCGATTATCTGCTTCATAAGGTAAGCGTCGAGTCGGAAGACAACAGTCTGGACAACCTGTCGCAATATGGGAAGCTGTCGTATCAGACACCTAACACAAAATGGCTGGGTCTGCTGAGAATACCGTTGAGGGTCTATTCATTGTCCGGAAAGAAAAGAGAGGACCCGTCTGACAGAAATCTGTTCCGGCGTATCGGCGAAGAGCCTGTCATCCTGGATACAATGCTGTGTGCAAGCTCCATCGATAATATGCGGCTCTATCTGAACAATGCCGGATATCTTAAAGCGTCGGTCGGCAAGAGCATAGTGCGTCATCGTAAGCCCAAGGCCGATCTTACGTATGTGATCAATCCGGGACAGAGATACAGGATAGGCACGTTTGAAAGAGTTATCCCGGACAAGGCCATAGATTCGCTGGCGTACTCATCTGCGCAGGGCTCTGCTCCGCTTGTGTCGGCCGGAGTGTGGTTTGACGCATCAGTGCTGGATTCCGAGAGAGACAGGATAATATCAGTCCTTCAGATGAACGGCTATTACGGAGTCGATAAGGATTGCATATCGTTTGTTGCTGATACTGTCAGCGGATCATACGATGTCAATCTGACTATGTATGTCCGGCCATACGCAAAGGACGACGATGGAAAGGATGTCCCGTATCCTGTAAGGTATGTGAATTCAGTGAGCTATGTCCTCGGGGAGAATTCGAACGCGTCCGAGGATCTTGGCCGCTATTCCCGGAAGGAGGTTGACGGCTATTCGTATTACTACATAGACAAGGGTGACGGAAAGCTGCGTCTGAAGCCGAAGATAATCAGAAACCATTCATTCATAAGCAATGGTGACAGGTATGACAGCCGCCGTGTGTCGCGTACCAATACGTCTCTGTCGGATATGAGCAGCGTCAGATTCTCAAATATCAGATTCGTGGAGAATGAGAGAAATGACTCTCTGGATGCTGTCGTGTTCATCGCTCCTGACAGAAAATATTCATTCTCTGCTGAACTGGAGGGCACGAATACGGCAGGCGATCTTGGCGTTGCGGCATTGCTGTCCCTGACAGACAGGAACATATTCCACGGCGGGGAGCAGTTCACTCTGATTCTGCGCGGAGCATTTGAGGCTATAAACAATCTGCCGGGATATTCGGGAAACAGCTATCAGGAGTACGGACTGGAAACTAAACTGGATTTCCCGAAACTGATGTTCCCGTTTGTCAGACAGGAATTCCAGAGACGCAGTCAGGCAACGTCGGAACTGAGCCTGATGCTCAACTCGCAGAACAGGCCGGAGTTCAATAAACTGGTGTTTACTTTCAGCTGGAGCTATATCTGGCGTATGAGAAGGCACAGACATAAGGTTGATGTGTTGGATATAAATTTCCTGAGAGTTCCCTGGATATCCGATCAGTTCAGAAAAGAGTATCTTGATCCTATAGACAGCAGGTATTCGATTCTCAGGTACAACTATGAGGATATGCTTCTGTCCAGGATAGGATATTCATTCTATTATTCAAGCGCAAATCCCAACTCAAGAGTTATCAAGCCGTTGACTCTCTCTCTGCGTTTCAATGCCGAGACATCGGGCAATGTGCTGAATCTGATATCCGGAATGTCGGATGCCGATGTAAATGAATACGGACAATACAAATGCCTGGGAGTGGCATTTGCCCAATATGTCAGGAGTGATGGCGAGATTACACTGAACTGGAGAATCGACAAGTGGAACAATCTGCTGTTCCATACGGAATATGGCATCGCATATCCGTATTCCAATTCAACCAGTGTGCCGTTCGAAAAGAGATTCTATTCCGGTGGTGCCAACGGTGTACGAGGCTGGGCAGTCAGGGAACTTGGCCCTGGCGTTTATCGTGGTGAGGATGATGCTGTGAACTATGTCAGACAGTCGGGTGACGTGAAGCTGGAGGCTACACTCGAGTTCCGCGCCCACCTGTTCTGGAAGGTCAATGCCGCCCTGTTCGCAGATGCCGGCAATATATGGACGATAAGGGAGTACGATGAGCAGCCCGGAGGTATGTTCAGGTTCAATACTTTCTATAATCAGATAGGCGTGTCGTGCGGAGCCGGAATAAGGCTTGATTTCAATTTCCTGGTGTTGAGGCTTGATTATGGCAAGCAGATAATCAATCCGGCATACAGCAGCTCGACTCCGGAACATTATCCTTTTGTAAACAAGGTGGATTATCGCGATTATGCCATACATTTTGCGATAGGCTACCCGTTCTGATAGCATGGATATTTATATGGAAGGAATAAAAAAACATATATATGAGACTGAGATTTATAAGTCTGGCCAGCGGCAGCAGCGGAAACTGCTATTATCTGGCAGCGGACGACGAGGGAATTCTGATTGATGCGGGAATACCTGCACGTCAGATACGTGAGCATTTAAGTGCTGTCGGTGTGCCTTTCAGCACTGTCAAGGCCGTGTTTGTCACGCACGACCACGCCGACCATATCAAGGCATTAGGTACGCTTGGCAATAAGTTCTGGCTGCCTATATACGCTACCAGACGTACACACGAGGGGGTGAACAACAACTATTGTATGAGCGAGAAGCTTGGCGCAATATCTTCCAAATACATAGAGAAGGAGAGTCCTATGGAACTCGGTCCGTTCAGGATAACCGCGTTTGAAGTGCCTCACGACGGAACGGACAACGTGGGATATTTTATTGAGGTTGATGGGCGTCATTTCTGCTTTGTGACAGATTTGGGACATATTACGGACACGGTCTCTTCGTATATCGTGCGTGCCGACTACCTGATTATGGAGGCGAATTACGACGAGGATATGCTGCGTATGGGACATTATCCCCAATTCCTTAAAGACAGGATAACAAGCCGGCTCGGGCATCTCAGCAATAAGGAGACTGCCGAGTTTCTGGCGAAGAATATCACAGAGAATATGAAGCATATATGGCTGTGTCATCTGAGCGGGGAGAACAACCATCCGGAAATTGCATATAAGGCTGTTGAGTTCAGCTTGAGAAGCGTTGGGATAATACCAGGCAAGGATGTCGGACTGACAGCCTTGAAAAGGACGACTCCTTCGGAATTGTATGAGTTTTGATAATAATCGGATATATGAGAATAGGTAAATACTCATTTGGTATAGGTGACCGCTTTTCTCACGAAGGCGAGTCGCAGTTGGAGGCTCTTGTGCGTGCTGAGAGGGAATTTGGCAGGAGTTTCGTCCCTGTGTGGAACAAGTCTAACCGTGAACATCAGATAGTCGGGACCGAGCCTGCCGACACGCGGGCAGAGGCAGATGCTGCTGTTGGAAATCTTGGATATGACAGACCATATTTCGTAGATGCCGATCATATCAATATGAACAATGCCGATCGCTTTATGGATGCATCGGATTTCTTCACGATAGATGTAGCTGACTATATCGGCAAGCCGGCACCGGAATGCGATATTGATGCATTTGTCAAGGCAAACGCCAAATATGTGGGAAAACTGGCGATACCCGGCATTGACCGTCCGTTTGATATGCCGGAGGAGACATTGCGCGGGATAGCCGGACGCTATCTGTATGCAGTGGGTGAAGCCGGACGCATCTACAGACATATAGCGGAGAAGAAGGGCGCGGATAATTTCGTGACTGAAATCTCTATGGACGAGGTGAATGAGCCGCAGACGCCCGTTGAGATGTTCTTCATACTCTCAGCTATTGCCGGTGAGGGTATTCCTGTGCAGACCATCGCTCCCAAATTTACCGGACGTTTCAACAAAGGCGTCGATTATGTCGGTGACGTAAGCCGCTTTGCTGCGGAGTTCGAGGCCGACCTGCTGGTCATTGATTTCGCTGTACGTGAGTTCGGACTGCCCGACAATCTGAAGCTCAGCATTCATTCCGGCAGCGACAAGTTTTCGATTTATCCTGTTATGGGGAGCCTGATTGACAAATATGACAAGGGCATACACATCAAGACCGCCGGAACTACGTGGCTTGAGGAGATTATAGGACTGGCATTGTCGGACGGGAAGGCCCTGAATTTGGCAAAAAGGCTTTCTGTCGAGGCTCTCGGACGTATTGACGAGCTGTGCGCTCCGTACGCTACGGTCATAGACATAAACCCTTCGCGCCTGCCGTCGGAACAGGTCATAAATTCCTGGACCGGCTCCCAGTTTGCAGAGGTGTTGCGTCATAATAAACTGTCTTCTGCGTATAATCCCGATTTCAGACAGCTGATACACGTAAGCTACAAGCTTGCCGCCGAACACGGCGATGAGTATTATGCCGCATTGGACAGGAATCGTGATGTAGTCGGAGCGCAGGTGATTGAGAATATATTGTACCGTCACATAAGGAAACTGTTTGTCTAACCACATAATTTATATAATATGAAGCCTTTCATTCATGACAATTTTCTGCTTCATTCTGATACGGCTGTGCATCTGTTTCATAATCACGCAGAGAACTTGCCCATAATAGATTATCATTGTCATCTGAATCCAAAAATGGTGGCTGAGGACCATCGTTTCGGTTCGATTACGGAACTGTGGCTGTCGGAGGACCATTACAAGTGGCGTGCCCTTCGTTCAAATGGCGTGTCGGAGCATTATATTACAGGGAATGCCTCGGATTGGGAGAAATTCCAGAAATGGGCGGAAACGGTACCGTACCTGCTTCGTAATCCCCTGTATCACTGGACTCATCTGGAACTCAAGACCTGTTTCGGCATTGAGGATACTCTGAATGCGAAGAATGCCCGCCGTATATACGACAAATGCAACGAGATGCTGCTCAGTCCTGAATACTCCGCACGTAACCTGATGCTGAAGTATAATGTCGAGACGGTCTGTACAACGGATGACCCGGTTGATTCCCTGGAATATCATACCAAGACCCGTAATGAAAAGTTCAAGGTTAAGGTGTTGCCGACCTGGCGTCCTGACAAGGCAATGGCTGTAGAGAATCCTGAGGCGTACCGTCAGTACATAGACCTGCTGTCCAAGGTCAGTGGAGTTAAGATAGGCTCATTCCAGGATGTGGTGGATGCTCTTACAGTACGCCATAAGTTCTTCGAGGAGCAGGGTTGCCGTCTGAGCGATCACGGAATGGAGGGATTCTACAATGAGCAGTTTACGGATAATGAGATTGAGGCCATTTTCAAGAAGGTATATAAGAAAGGTAACGAACTTGACGCTCTGGAGACGGCCAAGTTCAAGACTGCAATGATGCTTGAGTTCGGCAAGATGGATGCCGATACCGGGTGGACACAGCAGTTCCATTATGGCCCTATCCGTAATAACAATTCCAAGATGTTCAATCAGATAGGCCCTGATACGGGATTTGATTCAATAGGTCCGTGTGCCGATGCAAAGCAGATGGCAGGTTTCCTGGACAGATTGAACAGTATAGGAAAACTGACCAAGACTATCATCTATAATCTCAATCCGAGCGATAATGCCGTAGTTGCCGCAATGATAGGCAATTTCCAGGACGGAAGCGTGCCGGGTAAGATTCAGTTTGGAGCAGGATGGTGGTTCTGTGACCAGAAAAAGGGTATGGAGGAGCAGATGAACACGCTGAGCGTGATGGGCTTGTTGAGCCGTTTTGTCGGAATGTTGACGGACAGCCGCTCATTTGTGTCATATCCGCGTCACGAGTATTTCAGACGCATACTATGCAATCTCATAGCAGACGATGTGGAGAAGGGTGAGATACCTATGTCTGAGATGAACAGGGTGGAGCGTATGGTAGAGGATATCTCTTACTACAATGCGAAGAGATTCTTCCGTTTCTGACGTCAGACTCCTGCTTGGTAAGCGTAAAAAATAAGTTCAAAAAAAAGCTGTATGCTTTGGAATAATCAAAATATTTCATAACTTTGCACCGCTTTTGAGAGAGAGCTTGATGCGCGATTAGCTCAGTTGGTAGAGCAATTGACTCTTAATCAATGGGTCCAGGGTTCGAATCCCTGATCGCGTACAAAAAAGGAGGTTTTTCGACCTCCTTTTTTGTATGCGATAACATATTCCTCATTTTCTATGCCGTGTATGTCCCGGCTACAGTGTCGCCTCCGTGTCCTGTCCAGTTGGTATGGAAGAACTCACCGCGTGGCTTGTCGGTGCGCTCGTATGTGTGTGCTCCGAAGAAGTCTCGCTGTGCCTGCAGCAGATTTGCAGGCAGTCGTCCGCAACGGTAGCCGTCGTAATATTCAAGGGCGGCAGAGAGAGTAGGTGCCGGAACTCCGTTGGTGATGGCGAGCGACAGAACCTTGCGCCAGCTCTGCTGGGCCTCGGCCAGCTTGTCGCGGAAATACCCGTCGAGCATCAGGTTCGCCAACTCCGGATTCCCGGTGAAGGCATCCTTTATCTTACCGAGGAACACACTGCGTATGATGCATCCTCCGCGCCACATCAGGGCTATGCCGCCGTAGTTCAGATTCCAGCCGTATTCCTTGGCGGCAGCGCGCATCAGTGCATAGCCTTGTGCATACGATACGATCTTGGCTGCGAACAGGGCTTTGCGCAAATCCTCCAGCAATGCAGCCTTGTCACCATTGAATACAGTCGGTTTCGGACCTGCGAGTATCCTGCTTGCCTCCACACGCTCCTCCTTCTGTGCTGACAGACAGCGTGCGAATACGGCTTCACCGATAAGTGTCAGCGGAATACCCTCGTCCAGCGCGGAGATGGCTGTCCATTTGCCAGTGCCTTTCTGACCGGCTGTATCGAGAATATAGTCCAGCACGTAGCGGCCGTCCGCGTCTTTCTTGGCCAGTATGTCGCGTGTGATTTCAATAAGGTAGGAGTCCAGATCGCCCTTGTTCCATTCGGCGAATGTCCTGTGCATCTCCTCGTTGCTCATTCCGAGTATATCCTTCATTATCTGATAGCACTCGCATATCAACTGGATGTCGCCGTATTCAATACCGTTGTGAACCATCTTAACGAAGTGGCCGGCACCGCCTTCGCCAACCCAGTCGCAGCACGGACTTCCGTCCTCCACCTTGGCGCAGATACTCTGGAATATGGGCTTGACGACAGGCCAGGCATTGGGTGAGCCTCCGGGCATCATGCTCGGTCCTTTCAGGGCACCTTCCTCGCCGCCTGATACTCCCGTACCTATGTATAACAGTCCTTTGCTCTCCACGTAAGCCGTGCGTCGTGCGGTGTCCGGGAAATGCGTGTTGCCGCCGTCAATGATTACGTCGCCTGGCTCCAGAAGCGGTATCAGCTTGTCAATGAAATCATCTACAGCCTGTCCGGCCTTCACCATCAGGAACACCTTGCGCGGGCGTTTCAGTGATGCTATGAAATCCTCAAGCGTCATTGCTCCGTAAATGTTCCTGCCCTTACCGCGTCCGTTGATGAAATTCTCCACCTTCGATGTGGTGCGGTTGAATACGCTCACGTGAAATCCCTTGCTCTCCATATTCAGAACAAGGTTTTCTCCCATTACAGCCAGACCTATCAGGCCAATGTCGGAAACTTCTTTCATAGTCATATATTGTTAATCCTTAATAATCAAATTGAAGCCAATCTCATTCAGAGCCTGCTGCATACGTCTGTCGGCTCCTGACAGGCGGATGGTGAATGCCGGGAACTCGCGGCGTACAGGATAGTCTGCGCGCTGACGCTCGAATTCCGACGGATTCTCCCTGAGCCTGCCGTCATCTTCGCGGATGCGGTATGTATAAAGTATTGCCTCTGTCATCACCTGCTGGAAACTCTTTCCGCTTGCATCCAGGCAGAATTCCACAGGCTGTGCCGGCAGGGGAATCTCCTTTACTTTCCAGTCCTTGCACGGCAGGTCGAGTGCACGGCCGACAGCCTGCACGCTCATCCAGGTACCGTTGGCCTTGCCGTCGAGCGAGTATCCTGCTATGTGTGGGGTAGCAGTAAACAGCATACCAAGCAACTTGCGGTCAATGTCCGGCTCGTTCTCCCAGACATCGAGCGATGCAGCTTTGATGGAACCGCTTCCCAATGCTTCCTTCAGGGCGATGTTGTCAACGACTTCGCCTCTGGAACTGTTTATCAGAATCTGGTCCTTGCGAAGGCTGGCGATGCGCTCTCTATCAAATAGGTGGTATGTGGCATCTTCTCCCTCGCGCTGCAATGGCACGTGGCAGGTTATGATGTCACTTCTGCTGACAAGTTCGTCCAATGAAACAAAACCGTCATTTCCTTCCTTGCGTGCGCGGGGCGGATCGTTCAGCAGAACCTTGAAACCGAGTGTGGCTGCTATCTTTGCAACCTTGCTGCCTACGTTGCCCACACCTATAACTCCAAGAGTCCTGTCGGAGCAGTTGAAACCCATTTCCGAGGCCATAGTCACGAGCAATGAGGCAATGTACTGCTGTACGGACCACGAGTTGCAGCCCGGTGCATTGGTCCAGCTGATGCCGTTCCGCTCACACCAAACGGTGTCAATGTGGTCGAACCCGATTGTCGCGGTGGCAATCATCTTTACGGACGAGCCTTTCAGCAGAGCTTCATTACATTTGGTGCGTGTGCGTGTTATGAGAGCGTCGGCATCGTGTACTATATCAGCCGTAGTCTCACTGCCTGGCCGATACACTACATCGGCGTAAGGCTCCAGGGCTCCTTTCAGAAAAGGTATCTTGTTGTCACAGACTATCTTCATATTAAAAAACAGGTTCTAAGTCAGTTGTCAGTCGGAGAATCTGTCGGGGTGCGCCCACAGGCCAAGCGCTGGATTGGATATGTAATAAATCTCCTCTCCGCCGGCAGTGATGTTCCATCCGTCGTGCATATTCCCCGGTTTGTATTTCTCCAATATACTGTTAAGGTCTCCGTAGTTGAATCCTACACTTTCAATTTCCGCCTTGGACATTTCCGACCCCGGACAGTATGTGATGCTGAAACGTCCTTCGCTCGAACCGTGTATCAGATGGGCGGCCGCACCGAGATTGTCCTGCAGGTCTGTATTATCATTGACGGCCTTCAGTGTGGCAGGTGTGCCGCGATAGCCGTATTTGCGTATCAGACGGTCTATGGTCGTGTCCTCACCGAACTCCCTGAGCGCAGGGGCCATAATGATAAGCTCAGCATCGTCGGCCAGAGCCATACGTGTGCGGTAGATGGCCTTGTTACCGAGCCAGGTGCTCTTGAATTCCTCCGGGTCCAGCCATACCAGACATTTGCGTATAGGCTTGTCAACCATTATGAAATTCGTCTCAAGTGCCAGATCCGATGCGCGCTGGAAACATTCAAAATCATCTCCGATGAACAGGCCGCGCAGTCTCATCGTGCCGTTGTCGTCCTTTGACAGTACGGTCTGGATATAGACTATAGGCAGATGGCTGATAAAATGCTGTGAGGCATATTCCAGCACATCGCGCACAGGCGTTTTTGCGCGTCCCATAATGCGCTCCATTCCATAGCTTGCACCTATGAAATGGCTCTTGTTGATGCCTTCGGCACCGCCTACGCCTACGAATATGTTCTTGTTGTAATTGGCCATTCCGATAACCTCGTGGGGCACCACCTGGCCTATCGACAGTATCAGGTCAAAGTTGGGGTCTAGCAGCAGCTTATTGACCTGAGCCTTCCAGCTGTAGCTCAGACGGCCTTCGCTCACCTTGTTTATATATTCCGCAGGCACTTCGCCGACTGTCACCACATCGTTGCGCCAGTCGTGTACGCGGAACAGGCTGTGCGGAGTGTGCCCGAACATTGCCGATATCTGTGTGACGGTCATTGGAGTGTGTGTCCCCAACGCCGGCATAATGTCTGTAAGTCTATTCTGGAAATAGTCATAGGCCATTTCCGTAATAGGTCCTGCATACGAATTTGCCCTTGTGAAATCGGGTGGGAGAGCGAGTACGCGCTTCTTCGGCCCCATTCCGTCAAACACATCTTTCAGAATGGCACGCACCTCGTCAGGGGTGATGACATCGTTCCTGGAACCTCTTGCAAAGTACAGCATAACCTGTGCGGACTATCTCTTTACACGGGCATTGCCGGCCCACACGCTCCATACCTGTTCCTCGTCGGCAGGCTGGGCATAGTCCGTGAGGAAAGTCGTGGCAAGCGCGCCTGTGGCCCAGCCGAACTGAATCCATTTCTCCGGTTCCCAGCCTTTGAGTATTGCGTAGAGCAGTCCGCCTACGAATCCGTCGCCTCCGCCTATGCGGTCCAGAACGTGGATGCTGCGTGGCTCTACAATGTGCCAGGTGTCGCCCTCAAGCATTATCGCTCCCCAGTTGTGACTGTTCGTGTTTTCCACCTGACGGAGTGTCGTGGCGAACACCTGGGCGTTGGGATACTGTGCCTTGACACGGTTTATCATCTCTTTGAATCCGCCTATCTTGGCTGCGATGTCCTTGCCTCCTGCCTCCGGCCCCTCAATGCCGAGACAGAGCTGGAAGTCCTCCTCATTTCCTATCAGAATGTCGCTTATGCTGCATATCTCTGAGAATATATCGTGCAGTTCCTGCTCGCGTCCCTGCCAGAATGATGCGCGGTAATTCAGATCGAAGCTGATTCGTGTGCCGTATTTCTTTGCTGCACGTGCTATTTCCAGACAGAATCGGCTGGTCTCCGGGCTGAGAGCTCCGATGAGGCCGGACAGGTGTACTATCTGCACTCCCTCCTGTCCGAATATGCGGTCCAGGTCAAAATCCTTTACGTTCAATGTGCGTCCCACCTCGCCGGCACGGTCGTTCCAGACTCTCGGTCCGCGCGAACCGTAGCCGCTGTCTGCCACATTAATCTGATGACGGTGGCCCCAGGGGCCTCCCTGGGGTACATCCACACCCTCGAAATCCATTCCGCGGCTGCGCAGACTGGCCTTGATGAAGGCCGAGAACGGACTCCCCTGAACGAATGTCGTCAGCACTTTGACCGGCATTCCCAAATAAGATGCGATGCTTGCCACATTGGTCTCTGCACTGGTAGCCTGCAAGTGAAGCACGTCGCTGCACTGTATAGGCTGGCCGTTTTCCGGTGTGACACGCAGTCCCATACTCGTCGGCACCAGGAGTGCGTATTTACAGTTATCTCTAAGTTTCATGTCCATAGTCATTCATTTAATCCGTAAAGATACTACTTTTTAAAATATATGCGTCTGAAATATTCCGGACGATGAAAGTCTGGATTCTCCGTCCCGATCGGCGACCACGTGACGTACTGGCGGTCATCGCCGCTGCCTACGCAGTTGTGGATATTGGCAAGGAATGTTTTTCCGTCAGGAGTTCCGTACGTATGCCGCCAGAATGCGGATAGCGGTATGACAAGTGCGAGTTCCCAATGTTTTTCACTGGCAATGGTACCGACTGAACTTCTGCCCAATGAGGCCCAGCGGTCAATCTTCTGCAGGTTCGTAAGCGTTGATGTCTCTCTGCTGTCACGTCCTGTGCCGCACTCCATAAGTATTGAGCCGATGCAGTTTGATTCGATGTTGTAGTACAGGCTGTCACCTTCTTCCATACAGAACAGCTCACAGCAGGATTCTTTATATACCGGGTCCAAATCGTTCTCCATAGTGCCGACAGTCCTCTTCTCTGTCACCCGATAGTGAATCAGTATATTGCTTCCGTTGTGCGCAATGGCAAAATCCACCTCCGGCAGATAAGGATATTTCTCAGGCCAGTTAAGGACCGATACGGCATTGTACGTCACTCCGCAGGAAGCGAATATTTCTGGTATCTCGCTTGCACGTATGCCGGACACGGAAATCTTCTCTGCTGCAATAGCGCCCTCAGGTATCTCCTGTCCGTTTGTACTATCCTTTTCACATCCGCATATCACAGATATTGATAGGATAACGATCAATGGAAATGTCAGTCTTTTCATCATATTGCCTGAATTACTGTCTTTGGAATACAAAGATACTCGCAATTTGTGTATGTTTGTCGTCAGTAATAAAAACAACCGGATATTATGCGTAGATTGTCTGTATTCATTGTCGCGGCGGTGATGGCATTGGTCGTGGCGGCGCAGGACGTTCAGGTCAGGGTGTCGTACTATACGCCCCGTATAGTAAGGATAGAGAAGACGGTAGGAGAGTTCCGTATGTCGCCGAGCGTGTCTGTCACGGCTCAGCCGCAGGATGTGGAGAGACCGGAGATAAAGGTTGCAATCGGCCGGGGTGGCGTTGTCACATTTATGGATGCCAAGGGACATGTGCTGCTTCAGGAGGGCCCGAGCAACTTCGAACCGATAGAGTCCGGTATAGACAAAGGTGCCTGGAAGGCCGGCCAGAGCTGGATTCTCGATGCCGATGAGCCGATATACGGCGTGGGTATGCTGCAGAACGGCAAGATGAGCCAGCGTGGCGAGAACCGCACTATGATACAGTCAAATACGGAGGATTACGCCAATTGCTTCCAGTCAATAAAAGGCTACGGAATTTTCGTTGACAATTATTCGCCGACGGAGTGGAGCGATGACGGCAGGGTGCTGAACATCAGCTCGCAGGTGGCTGAGGCGATAGACTACTATTTCATCTATGGGGGCGATGCCGACGGGGTGGTGGCAGGTCTGCGCTGGCTCACTGGCAAGGTGCCAATGATTCCGATGTGGACCTACGGATTCCACCAGAGCCGTGAGCGTTACAAGAGCCAGAAGGAACTGCTCGATGTGGTGAAGGGCTATCGTGCCGTCGGTGTGCCGTTGGACGGTATCATTCAGGATTGGCAATATTGGGGCAACAACTATCTGTGGAACGCAATGGAGTTCCTGAATGCGGAGTTCCCCGATGCGAAGGATATGGTGAAACAGACTCACGCGATGAATGCCCATATATCAATATCCATCTGGCAGTCGTTCGGTCCGCAGACCAAGCAGTTCCGGGAATTGAACGACAGGAATCTGCTGCTGGATTTCCTCACCTGGCCGAACAGCGGACTGGCTGAATACTGGCCTCCGCGTATGGATTATCCGTCGGGGGTATTGTGCTACGATGCGTATAGCGATGAGGCGCGTGCCATCTACTGGAAATATCTGTCCAAACTCTACGATCTCGGCATTGATGCGTGGTGGATGGATTCTACGGACCCGGACCATCACGATTTCAAGGAAAGCGACCTGGATCAGCCTACGGCGATGGGTTCGTTCCGCAGTGTGCGCAATATCTATCCGCTGATGTGTGTGGAGGGTGTCTATGACCATCAGCGTGCCGTGAGCAGCGACAAGCGTGTGTTCATACTGACCCGTTCGTACTTTACCGGCCAGCAGCGTACCGGTGCCAACACCTGGAGCGGTGATGTGCAATCCACCTGGAATGACTTCCGTGCGCAGATTCCGCTCTGTCTGAATTATACCCTTACCGGCAGTCCATACGTGAACAGTGACATAGGCGGTTTTTTCCCGAGCGGCTACAACAGGTACGGCCAGACGCAGACCTGTTCGCGTAATCCTCTGTTTCAGGAGCTTTATGTGCGCTGGCTGCAGTTCGGCGTGTTCAATCCTATGATGCGCAGTCACGGAGAGTCCTCCCGTCGCGAGATTTGGGAGTTCGGTCAGAAGGGGGAGCCGATATACGATGCCATTGGGAAGGCCATCAGGCTGCGCTATTCGCTGCTGCCTTACATCTACAGTACCGCCTGGCAGGTATCAAGCAACGATGACAGCTTTATGCGTGCGCTGATGATGGATTTCAAGGCTGACCGCAAGGTCTGGGACATGAACGATGAGTTTATGTTCGGACGTTCGCTCCTTGTAGCCCCTGTTACTCATGCACTCTACACGACCGAGGAACGCCGCTGGAGTGATGAGAAGTACGACTGGACTGAGGCCAAAACGATGGATGTGTATCTGCCGTCGGGTACGAAATGGTACGATTACTATGATAACCGTCTGTATAGCGGTGGTCAGGATGTGACTGTCGATGCCTCTATTGACCATTGTCCGCTGTTTGTCAAGGCAGGCTCGATCCTGCCGGTTGGACCGGACGTGCAGTATGCTTCTGAAAAGCCGTGGGATGACCTTGAAATCCGCGTATTTGCCGGTGAAAACGGCAATTTCACACTCTACGAGGATGAGGGTGACAACTATAATTACGAGCAGGGAAAATACACGACAATAGAATTCTCTCTGAGGGGCTCAAAACTGACGATAGGAAAACGCAGCGGCGAGTATCAGGGAATGCTGAAAACCCGCCGCTTCAATATCACCTACATTGACGGCAAGACAATCCGTACCAAGAGCATAGAGTACGATGGCAATGCCGTTGACGTGCGTTTCTGACAGTGCAGATCATTTGCCCCAGAAGTACTGGGTCATCTGATAGAGGGCACGGCGCCAGGTCAGGAACTCGTGGGCTGTCCCTTCTGAAACATAGCCCATAGCTTCTATTCCGGCGGCACGCAAGTCCTCGGCCTGTTTCATTATGCGGTCACCGCCTTCCTTGCTTCCGCAGCTTACAAAAATCTTGTTGACCTGTTTCTTGTCCTTGATGTCCTGCGGAGTATAGGAACCGCCGCTCAGCAGGCCGTAGTAACCGAATACCTCCGGACGTGCCAATGTCACGACCTGGGTGGTGAAGCCTCCCATTGACAGACCTGCCATAGCGCGGCTGTCCTTCCGCGCTATCGTGCGGAAGTGCGAGTCGATGTACGGAATGAGCTCATCGCAGAGGACACGCTGGAACGGTGAATAGTCGAATGTCGCAATCTGGCCGAACTTGGCATCATTGATCATACCGTAGGTGGTGACGATGATGAACGGCTGTATCTTACCGTCGGCTATAAGGTTGTCCATGATCAGGTTGGCGTGACCCTGGGTGAACCAGGCCGTCTCGTCCTCGCCGTAACCGTGCTGAAGGTACAGGACGGGGTAGCGGACTGATTCCTTGTCGCTGAAGTATGTGGGCGGAGTATATACAAAAGCCCGCTTCAGGCTGTTCGTTTCCTTGCACCAGAACAGAATCTGCTGTACGAAGCCGTGTGGAACGTCACGCTCTGCAAATATCTCCTGATCTTTGGCCGGAATCTCAATTCCGCTTTCCCATCGGCTGGAACCGTAATAGTTGTTTGTGCCGGGGTCATTGAAAGTGCCGCCGTCAATGGTCAGATGATAGTAGTGGAAGCCTTCGTCCATCGGACCCGCCGTGGTGCCTGTCCAGTAGCCGTCATCGCCCTTTGTCAGTCTTGTGCCGCCGTTGCCTCCCAATCCGAGACTTACGCTTACTGACTGGGCATTCGGTGCCTGGATGCGGAAACGTGCATATCCCTGTGAGTTGACCATAGGATACTGCTGTCCCGGCTGGTTCTTTGACGAAGGAACAAAGTCCTCCTTAATCTCAGACTGCGCTGAGCATACGGTTGCTGCCAATGTGGCTGCAACGAAAATTGATGCAAATCTTTTCATATAACTGATTATCAAAACGTGTTATTAATCCGTCCCCAAAGATATATCAAAAACAGATAAATCCATTGTCCGGAAATTAGTTGTATATTCGCATAAAAACAGAAATATGAAGAAGTCATTTCCAATTACGAAGACGCAGCTGGGAATTTATTTCTCGGAGTCTAAGGCTGTGGGTAACAGTGACTACAATATATGCCTGCTGTACAGGCTTGGGGCTGATGTGGATATTGACAGACTCAAGGAAGCGGTGGCGGCGGTGCTGAACAATCATCCGTACGTGTGTTCAAGTATAGAGCATGCGGACGATGGCGGGATTTGCATAGTGCCACCGGTGAAGGCGCAGACTGCCGGGAGTGCCGTCAGGGAATACAAGGATAAGGAAACGCTCAAGACGGAGATGCAGCGCAGGTTCG
Source organism: Bacteroidaceae bacterium (assembly GCA_045600825.1). Classification (GTDB taxonomy): domain Bacteria; phylum Bacteroidota; class Bacteroidia; order Bacteroidales; family Bacteroidaceae; genus Colenecus. The sequence goes on along the minus strand of JAZRYP010000012.1, from coordinate 20,088 downwards.
ACATCTTCTCAGAGCCACTGTTCCGTTTCGGTCTGTGCCGTACTGCCGAGGGTAACATCTTCGGACTGTGTTTCCACCATATTGTGTTTGACGGAGTGTCATTTACGGTGTTCAAGGAGGACTTGGGCAAGGCCTACAACGGAGAGAAACTGGAGCTGGAGCAGACTGACAGTTTCATTCTGGCCGTGCAGGAGGAGAAATCCCGCGGAAGTCAGGAGTTTGCTGATGCTAAGGAATGGTATGCCGGTGAGTTCGGTGCGGCTACCGATGCGGCCACAGCGCCTATACCGGACGTGTCCGATGAGACTGTGCCGGAAGATACGCAGTGGAAGTCGGTGACATTCCCGATGGACGTACAATACGAGGCGGTATCGTCATTCAGCAAGGAGAATGGGGTGGGCATAAGCATTCCGTTCACGGTGGCATTCGGATACACATTGTCCAATTTCACCGGTGATTCCGGGGCATTGTTTGCGACCATACATCACGGACGCAATGGTAGTGAGACATCGCATACATTGGGAATGATGGTCAAGACTTTCCCTGTCTATCAGAATTTCAGGGAGGACAGGAATATCGCGGAATTGCTGAAGCAGACATCAGAGCAGATACGCGGTGCCAGAAGCCGTGCGCTATATTCATTCGGCGACTGCTGTACGGATCTGTCATTGACACCGCAGATATGTTTCGCTTTTCAGGGCAAACTGTACGATTACCGCATAGATCTTGGTGGCAGATTGCAGGAGACTGAGGACATACGTTCCTGCCGTCCGGGCTATGCGATACTGGTCAATGTGTTCCAGGATGCCGATGGAAGTTTCAAGTGTATGATGCAGTATTCGGCAAGGCAGTATTCCGACGGAATTATCGGTGAATTCGCGAGAACTTTTGACAATGTGCTGTCAGGACTTCTGGTATCGGAGAATGTTTCGCAGATAGAGTTGTGTGATGCAGTGCAGACCGATGAGATAGCCGCATTCAGCAGGACTCCGGAAAAGGCGGACGAAAACGATACCGTAGTTTCACTGCTGCGTGCCTGCGCAAAGGCCTGGCCGGACAATACCGCCGTGATATTCCGTGACAGGCGCCTGACATACCGTGAACTGGATGAACGCAGCGACCGTCTTGCTGCAGAAATTGCCGATAGAATCGAAGGTCAGCAGAACAGGGAACTGGGCATACCGGTGGTGTCGATTATGCAGGGAAGATCCGAGAACTTCCCTATATATACTCTTGCGGCGATGAAGGCCGGTGCGGCATATCAGCCGCTCGATCCGAGTTATCCTAAGGAGAGGCTTGACTTTATGGTGAAGGACAGCGGAGCCTCGCTTCTCATTGTGGATTCTGAATTGAGGGAACTGGTCAGCTTTGACGGAGAAGTGATGCTGACAGACCCGGATGCCGGTATAGCCGGTGATATGAAATCCTTTGGCGGACACGTGGTGAAGCCGTCTGATGCGGCGGTACTGCTCTATACTTCCGGCTCCACAGGTATTCCTAAGGGCGTGGTCATAGGACATCATAATCTGGTAACGTTCTGCTATTGGTACAGGCGTTATTACAGCCTGAATCCAGGTGACTGTGTGGCCGCATACGCATCATTCGGCTTTGATGCCGATATGATGGATATGTATGCACCTCTTACTACCGGTGCCGCCTGCGCCATTGTGCCGGAGGACATCCGTCTGGATTTTGACGCATTGAACGCATATTTTATAGATTGCGGAGTGACGCACAGCTTCATTACAACTCAGGTGGGCTATCAGTTTGCGACACTCTTTCCGGAGCATCCTACGCTGCGTCATCTGTCAATCGGCGGCGAGAAACTTGCATCAATCAATCCTCCGACAGGCTATAAATTCTACAATGTATATGGGCCTACGGAATGTACGGTATTCTCTACCATATATCCCGTGCTGAAATCCGAGCCTAATATTCCCATAGGAAAGCCGCTTGATACGCTTAATTGCAGAATCGTGAACCGTTTCGGCAAGGATCTTCCGGTGGGGGCGGCAGGTGAACTGATTATCTTGGGTGAACAGGTGTCGCGCGGGTATCTTAACTCTCCGGAGAAAACTGCTGATGTATTCGGCGTTTATGGAGAAAAATCGTACCGTTCCGGCGATGTGGTGCGCTACCGTGCCGATGGCAACATCGAGTTCGTCGGCCGGAACGACGGACAGGTGAAGATACGTGGATTCAGAATAGAATTAAAGGAGGTGGAGGCTGTCATCCGCCAGTTCGACGGCATCAGGGATGTGACAGTACAGGCATTTGACCTGGCGAGCGGTGGCAAGTTCATTGCCGCATACGTGGTCAGTGATGGAAATATTGATATTGCGGCGTTAAATAAGTTCATTCTCTCGCAGAAACCGCCTTATATGGTGCCGGCCGTGACTATGCAGATTGATGCCATTCCTCTGAATGTGAATCAGAAGGTTGACCGGAAGAAACTGCCGGAGCCTGTCGCGCCGGCAGATGGGGCATCCGATACGGTGCAGGATAACCGTGAGCCGAATGTGCTGGAGAAGAGATTGCAGGAAATGACCGCAGGACTCGTAGGAAGCGAGGTGGGTCTGAGCGTGCCGCTTGCATATTGCGGACTGTCGTCAATACTGTCAATGCGTCTTGCGGCTCAGATTTACAAGGAATTCGGCGTGAAGATAGGCAGCTCCGAACTTTTGTCAGGCATCAGCATAACCGATGTGGAGAATGTCATTCTGGAGTTTCTTCTGAACAGGGGCAATGAACCGTCGGGCAATGCGGAAAATGCCGGTGAAACCATCAGTAGTGGTATCTCACGCCTGTCATTCTCGCAGCAGGGAGTATATGCCGACTGTCTGGCGCATCCTGATAGCACAATCTATAATATCCCTATGGAAGTGCGTTTCCCTGCGTCAGTGACTGCGGAAGCTTTGAAAAAGGCTGCGGAGAGTGTCCTTGAGGCTCATCCGATACTGTTCGCCAAGTTCCAGGCGGACGAGGACGGTGAGATAGTGCAGGTCGTTCCCAAGACCCGCAAGGCTGAGATACCTGTTGTCCTGACGGATAATGCCGACGAAGAAAAACAGCGTTTTGTCCGTCCTTTCAATTTGGAGAATGATACGCTCTGGAGAGGTGAGATAATGGCGTCTGACGCTTGCGGACCGGTGCTTCTGCTCGACATACATCATCTGGTGTGCGACGGAGGCTCGTACGATATCATCTTCAGGGAACTGGTAACTCTGCTGGGCGGGGGCTCTGTAAGTGACGAGAGATACACCTATCTTAATTTCTGCCGGGATCAGAAGTCATTTGCAGCCAGCGACAGCTTCAAGGAACATAAAGAGTTCTTTGCCGGGCAGTTGCGTGATTATGAGAATGTCACCGAGATAGCTTCCGATATATCGTCCGAAGGTCCCGGACGGCAGGCCGAGGTGGCTATGGAACTTCCGCAGCGTCTGCTCGACTGGCGCTCTGAAGGTGTGACTGCGGCAGGCTTTTGGCTTGCGGCTGCGGCCTACACGATAGGACGCTATGCAAATGCCCAGGATGTCTATATCTCTACGGTCAGCAGCGGACGTCAGAATCTCGACATAGAATCGACGGTAGGTATGTTCGTGAATACGCTTCCTGTCTGCATACGCCAGGGTAAGGGTAGTGTGAAAGAGTATATTGCCGCTGCGGCTGAAGTCCTGCGTGGTACGGTGGCTCACGAGAACTATCCGTTCTCCATAATAGCTGCAGATTACGGCTATTCGGCGGCAATCACATACGCATATCAGTTGGGTATTATCTCCGATGCAGAGATTGGCGGCGAAAAGGTTGGGTTCGGGTCATTCGGACTGACAGAACCTAAGTTCAAGATTGGCGTATTCATCGAGGTTTATGGCGGTAAGCCTTCACTTGTCATCCAATACGATGATTCGCTGTACAGCCGTGGACTGATGCAGTCGCTTGCTGACAGCATTGTTACGGCTGCAATCAATATGACAGATAACGGGAGTGCACCTATGCGTAGCGTGAGCATTCTCAGTGATGGTCAGAAGGAAGTCCTGAAACCATTTCATAAAGTTGCAGATTCTGTATCGACGGTCGGTACATTTCACGATGGCATCGCACGTTGGGCACGTGAAACTCCCGATGCTGTCGCGGTCGTGGCATCAGACCGTACCTTGACCTACAGGGAGTTTGACCGAGAGGCTTGCCGTATGGCGCGCGCATTGGCTGAGAGGGGACTTGCCAAGGGCGACAGGGTAGTGCTCCTGTTGCCGCGTACAAGCGATTTCCTTGTTGCCGTCTATGCCGTTATGAAATCGGGTGCGGCGTATATACCGATGGATCCGGAATATCCGGCCGAGAGAATAGCCTTCATACTGGAGAATTCCGAAGGCCGTTTTGTGCTGACTACGTCTGATAAAGTGGGCGATTATGCAGACCGTGCTCTTGATATAGAAAATGTGCGTAAGGCTGCAGCCTCCTGCTCCACGGAGCCTCTGAATATTGATGTGACACCCGATGACCTGGCGTACCTGATTTACACCAGTGGTTCTACAGGCACTCCTAAGGGTGTAATGCTGCAACATCGCGGCATTGTCAATTATCTGACTCCGCATCCGGCGAATCCGCATACGTATGCTGTTGCCACCAGGTCAAGTGGCGTGGTTTGCAGTGCTACGGTATCTTTCGACCTGTCAATCCTTGAATACGGAACAGCCCTTTTCAACGGTAAAATGCTTGTGTTTGCCGATGAGAAGACCACTACCGACAGCCTTGCTCTGGCCGAACTGTACCGTAAGACCGGCGCGGATGTACTGAGTGGTACTCCGTCGCGAATTGACACCTATATGGAAATGCAGGAGTACCGCGATGTCATCAGGGACTGCAAGGTGATACAGATGGGCGGTGAGAAGCTTCCTGCCTCTCTTATGAAGCGTCTTCAGGCAATGACGGACGCGGAGATTTACAATATGTATGGTCCTACGGAGATTACTATCTGCTGTAATGCCGCCAGACTGAACGGCTGCGATACTGTATCTGTCGGCTCTCCGTTGCCCGGTTTCACCGAATATATCATAGATTCTGACGGTAATGAGCTTCCGGCAGGTGTGATGGGTGAACTGCTCATAAGTGGTGTTGGAGTATGTCCCGGCTATTATAATCTGCCGGACAAGACCGCCGCTGCATTTATCGGGTGGAACGGAACACGTGCCTACAAGTCCGGCGATTACGCCAAATGGACAGACAATGGTCAGGTGATGATACTTGGCCGTACTGACAGTCAGGTGAAACTGAACGGTCTCCGCATAGAGCTTGGCGAAATAGAGACCGTGATGGGCGAGCAGAGCGGTGTTCACCAGTGTGTGGTGGCGATACGGAAAGTAGGCCAGCAGGATAAGCTTGTGGCCTGGTTTACAGCTGATGGTCCTTGTACTCCGGATTCCATAAAGGAAGGTATGTCGGAGCGGCTTACTCCATATATGGTGCCGAACATTCTGATGGAACTGAAGGAAATGCCTGTCTCGCCTTCCGGTAAGATTGATATGAAAAAGCTTCCTGAGCCGACAGTGGCAGAGCGCGGGTATGTGGCACCGAAGAATAGTCTTGAGAAGTTCTTCTGCGATGCGATTGCGCAGGTGCTGAAACTTGAAAAGGTCGGTGCAAAGGACAATTTCTTCGAGATTGGCGGTACTTCACTTGTCGCGATGCGTCTGTCTGTGGCAATAAGTCGTGGCGGATACAGGCTTGCCTACAAGGACATATTTGACAATCCGACACCTGCGGCTATGGCAGCTTTTGTCAATGGTGGCGCGGTGATTTCGAACGAACTTCCTGAAGATGATACGGAGATTTCCAACTACGATTACGGTCGGTTTGCCGGTATTGTCAGCAGGAACAACAGCAGTACGTATTTCAAGGATACGTCAGTGCGTCCTCTCGGTACAGTGCTGCTTACGGGCGCTACCGGATATCTGGGCATTCACGTGCTTCGGGAACTGTTAGAGGATAAGAATATTCCCGCCATCTGGTGTCTTGTGCGCGGACAGAAGAATGCGAGCGCAATGACCAGAATTCAGACTATGCTGTTCTACTATTTCAACGATATTTATCAGGAAGAGGTGGAAAAGCGCCTGTTTGCATTTGAGGGCGATGTCACGAAGCCTATTGAACTGGGGGACATCCACATTGACACTGTAATAAACTGTGCCGCGAATGTGAAGCATTTCTCGGCAGGTACGGATATTGAGGATATCAACATCGGCGGCGCACTGAACTGTATTGACCTTTGTCTCAGGACTGGTGCTACGTTCATCCACACCTCTACGGGAAGCGTGTCTGGCGTGACATTGAGCGACAACCCGCATCCGATGCCCCATATCCTGCTGGAGAATGAGTTGTATTTCGGACAGGTGTTGGACAACAAATATCTCCGTTCAAAGTTCCTTGCCGAGAGGGCGATTCTTGAAGCTGTTGCGGAGAAAGGCTTGAAAGCCAAGATTATGCGCCTGGGCAACCTTGCTCCGCGAAGCAGCGACGGCGAATTCCAGGTAAACTTCCACAGCAACTCGTTTATGGGACGATTGAAGGCTTACCAGACACTTGGCGCCATTCCGTACAGTGGTCTTATGGCCAAGACTGAGTTTTCGCCGATTGATGAGACCGCACGTGCTATATGTCTGCTGGCAGGTACGAATTCCGATTGTGTGATTTTCAATGTGTTCAATCCACACAGGGCTCTGTATCTGGATCTGGTGGATCGTATGAACAGGATGGGACACACTATAAGGGCGGTTGGCGGCAGTGAATTTGAACGGATACTTCAGGAGGCTCTGAAGAATCCTAGGAATGCTGATATTCTGCAGTCGATGCTGGCATACACCTCGCGGAGTGACGGCAAGACGGCTGTATTCAACAGCTATGCGTCCGATTATACGACCGAGGTGCTGTATCATCTGGGCTTCCAGTGGAACACAACTACCTGGGATTATATGGAACAGTTCCTGATACAGATTCAGGCTCTTGAATTCTTTGATGACGATTATAACCGATAGAATATGATAGATGGAAAATCAATGGCTCACGAAATCTGGCAACAGGTCGGAGCCTATAAGGATAAGGTAGGGAAGGCTTTCCCTGATAAGTTTGAGGATCTGCCGATAATCAGCAAGCAGGATTATCTGCTGTCATATCCTATGGAACAGCTTTGCCGTCCCGGTGATATGGACCGCATCCATCTGATAGGTGCGAGCAGCGGTTTCTCCAGGTCCGGAGCCGTGTTCTGGCCCAAGCGTCCGTGTGACGAGAAGGCATATATGGAGAGCATTGAGATGATGTTCATTGACCATTATAACATTGACAGCAGGAAGACCTTGTGTCTGGAATGTCTGGCATTCGGAATGTGGATAGGTGGGATGCAGATAGCGGCGGCGATACGCAATATCGCTCTGTCGGGCAATTATCATTTCACAATTGCCACTCCCGGACTGGATCTCCGTGAGGCGGTGAGCGTGATAAAGGCATATCACGAGCGGTATGACCAACTGCTTGTCATTACGAATCCATCGAACATTCCCATTATAACAGCACTGATACAGGATAGCGGAATCCGACTGAAACCGGGCACTACATTTTTCCCGGTCGTTGGCGAATATTTCACGGAATCTCTGCGTGAGCATATCTGCGTGGAATACGGTCATCCTGCCGATTCCACAAGCGTGCTATGGACAGGCTATGGAAGTGCGGATACCGGCGATGTGTCGTACGAGACTGTCGCTTCAATCAAAGTCCGCAAATGGTTCGCGTCGCATCCCGACAGGAGTGTGGAGATATTCGGTACGGAGGATACGCCGATGATGCTGTGTCTGAATGACAAATGCCTGATTGAGATTATTGGCGGACACATTGTCGTGACTAAGGATCAGTTCATTCCGCTTGTTCGTTATGACACGAAGGATCGTGGCGGACTGATGGATAGGGAGTCCTTGAGAGGCATCGTGCCTGATGACCTGCTGGACGCTATGCCCGAGCAATGGATGTATGTATTCGGCCGGGCCGACAATGCCGTGATATTCTATGGAACAAACCTGATGATCGGTGATATACAGCAGTGGCTGCTGTCTCTGCCTGAGGCTGAGGGCTATGGTGGACTGTTTTCTGTTCACGAGGCAGTGGAGAATGATATCAGCACCTTTGAATTCACTGTCTATACCCGTGGGGAGAGACATTCCGACAGTGACCGGTTCCAGACTTTGCTGCTGGAGTATCTCTGCGGTCACAGTGCGGAGTTCAGCTTCAAGTACCACAACCTCTCCAAGTCCTGCGACAGGCCTCTTGTCACGTTACGTACAGAGGATGTATCAGTCCTGCAGGGCAATCTCAAACACAGATTCGTAATTTGACATACGTATTGCTATGATAGAAGACAATCAACTGAAACGTGCGGTGGAAATCTTTCAGACAGCCTGCAAGGCACCATATTACAAGCAGAAATACAGTGGCTGTAAGATTCCATCCACCTGGGAGGAGTGGCGGAAGATTCCGGTATTGGAGCGTACCGAGCTTTACGATAACACGTATCCGCGTACCACGACAATGTTTACAGGAGTTCTGGAAGATGCCATCGTGAGCAGTACCGGCGGCTCAAGTGGGGTAGCGCGTACCATAGTCCTGAGGCAGAGCGAGTGGAACGATTTCTGTCAGAAACAGGCCGAGGCTTTTATGAGGCTTGGTGTAAGTAAGGACGATATAGTGGCGAATATGTTCGTTGCAGGCCATCTCTGGCCGTCGTTCATCGGCGCTCACGAGATGATAATGCGCAGCGGCTGTGTACATCTGCCCATTTCTGCGAATATCGGCATAGACGAGGCATACAAACTTTGCCGGGAGTATAAGCCTACGGTAATCCTGTCACTTCCTACATTTTTCGTGCTGATGGCCGACATAGCAAAGAAGGACAATAAACCGTTTGAAGGTTTGCGTATGGCCTGCTATGCCGGAGAACAGATGAGCCGCGAGGCCGAGGCTCACGTCAGGAAATGGCTGGGCGTCAAGGAGATAAAGCCTCTGGCATATACGAGTGGCGACTGTGGAATTATGGGCTATCAGTGTACAGACTGCGGATTCGGAGAATATCACACGCTCACAGATTTCCAGCTGATAGAGATTGTCAATCCTGTCACTATGGAACCTGTCGGCCCCGGTGAGACCGGCGAGATTCTTGTCACCAGTCTCAGACGTGAGTTCCATCCTATTATCCGATACCGCATAGGCGATCTTGCATCGTGGATTGACGATACTTGCGCCTGTGGCAGTGCCGACAGGAAGTATCGTCTGGCAGGCCGTGCCGGTGAGGATTTCAAGCTTGGGGGCGCATACGTCACGGTGGGCGAGTTTGAACGTGCCGTGAGCGAGGTGGAGGAACTGAGCCTGAATTTCCAGATTGAGCTTGCCGATGTGGCCGGCGCGCGTATGGATCTGGTCGTGAACGTGGAGTGTGACGAGCCTGAGAAGCACGCTGATGCCGCGCATCGTCTGGAAGAGGTGCTGGCACAGCATATCCAGGACATTGCCGGCGGTTTGAAGATAGGTTTCTTCAACCGCTATGAGGTGTGCCTTGTGCCGCTCGGCAGTCTGCCACGCAACCCGATAACAGGCAAGATAAAGAAGGTGATTGATCACAGGGTTGACTGATGGAGAACAGCACATCGGATGTTGACAGAATGTTCGGCAGCTATCTGTCTGCCTCAATTCTGACCATAGCCGCCGTTCAGGTAGCCAATATAGTGGATGCCTCCCTGGTCGGCAATTTTGTCGGCGACAATGGTCTGGCCGCTGTCAATGTATGCAGGCCGGTGCTTCAGGCCATCTTCTCACTGTCTGTGTTCTTTGTCAGCGGTGGTACTATGCTTGTCGGTATGGCAATAGGCCGTAAGGACTGTGAGGGTGCGAACCGGATTTTCTCGCTTTCTATGGGAATGACCGTATCAGTCGCGTTGCTGATATCACTGGTTGGAACGGCTTTTCTCGGACCGCTTGTCAGTATGCTCTGCAAGTCCGAGACCGTAATGCCTCTGGCGCGTGATTTTCTGAGGGTGATGCTGCTCTCGGCAGTGCCTATGATGCTGATGACGGCTGTCGATTTTTATGTCACTGTTGATGGTGAGCCGAAACGCGCCTCTTTTGCTGTGACAGTAAGCAACATCGTGAATCTCGTTCTGGATGTCGTCTTTATGAAATATCTCGGATGGGGAATAACAGGTGCTGCACTTGCCACCTGCATTATGTACATAGTCTGCATATTGCTGGTGCTTCCGCATTTCCGGAAAGCCGGTACGCTGAGACTGACAGTAAATGTCCGCAAATCAGATGTCCGTCCTATCGTAGCGTATGGACTGCCCCTGTTCATCAGCTCAATCCTGCTCTCTGTACAGTTTGCCTGTAACAATATAGTCTGCAGCCGTTATTTCGGTGACAGCGGACTTGTGGCGTATGCAGTCTGTATGCAGCTGCTGGTGTTCTCCACCATTTTCCTGAACGGAACGTACCGCACAATCCAGCCGATAGGAGCTATACTGAAGGGACGTGACGATACCGCCGGCATACGCAGACTGGTACGCAAGGCATACAGGTTCCTGTTTGTCAGTCTGGCCGTGTTCTCAGCATTGACCATTGCCTTTCCGCGACAGATTACAATGCTGCTCGGAGTAGAGGATATCGGCAATATTTCCGTTGCCGTAGCTGCAATTCCGGCTTTCACGATACAGATAATCCTGCATACGCTGACAGGCAATATCGTTCCCGTGTATCAGATTTACTCCCGCAATAATCTTGCACTGTTCCTTTCTGTGGTCCAGGCCATCCTTCCGTTCTTCGGATTCTGGCTGTTCTCGGAAATATCGCTCCGTTACACGGTTCTGAATCCCTGGCTCGGCTTTGCCGCAGGTCAGCTGATGTCTGCGCTTCTGCTGCTGATACCGGTCTGCGTAATCAGGAGGAGGACTCCGGGTCTCAGCCCGCTTTTCCTTATTCCGCGCATTGCGGGTTTGCGAAACTCAGATAATTAGAGTAGTTTTGAAAGAGAATTCAGACAAATCCGTAGCGTGAAGAAAAAGGAAAAGTACAAAAATAGTTCCATAGCTATAAGTCTTACTGGAAGAATGGCCTTGCTGATGGCTGCCTGTGCAATCATCATTATGTCTTTTTCCTACAGGGTCGTATCACAGAATGTAATGGAAAACAGTCAGAGATATGCGAAGATGCTGCTGTCCGTATATGGCGATATGATGTGCTACGAGAGTGAGCAGAGGCATATTCCGATAGATCTTAATTACAGCAGTGATGCGGATTTTATAGGCGATTATTTCTGCAAGTGGTACAATGTGGATTATGTATATCTCTACGCGCCGGATGTGGAGAATGGTACCATTACGCTACTTTCATTCTCCTGTGATGAGAAACTTGCAGGGAAATTCAATGCTTACCGAGGGGACACGATAGTGGGATGCGTGGTTAATTATAAACTTACTGACGATGAACTTGCGCTATGGAACGGCGAGATGGCATTTGCGGTTCTGGATGCTGCGCTTGTCCCGTCTGATGTGGAGATTGAGTATCTTGTAAAGGACGCATTCGGAAACAAGGTGATTCTGGGATGTGCCGTATCGAATGATGAGATAAAATCCCAGATTCAGAGCAGAATAATCACAGTTGCCATTGTCTTTTTCGTGATTATCGCGTTGGCAATAGCAATCTTCCATCTGCTTATATCACGTAAAGCATCACTTCCTGCTAAGAATATCAGTAAGGCTATAGAGGACTATATGAAGGGAGGACAGCGGTCAAAGGTAAGACTGAACGAGAAAGGATATTATGAGTTCGCTATGATTTCTGAGGCCTTCAACCGTATGTCTGACGATATTGACCGCTATATGACGGACAATGAGAAACTGAGCCGTGAACAGGAACGTCAAAGTGCGGAGATTGACATTGCCGCGTCAATCCAGAACGGACTTCTGCCGGCAAGAGAGGCCCTGATCGGGAACTGCCGTATTCATTCAGGAATGAAACCTGCCAAATATATCGGAGGTGATCTGTATGACTACATCCGTATTGACGACAACCACACAATGGCAGTGGTGGCCGATGTATCAGGCAAGGGAATGTCGGCCTCGATGTTTATGGCGGTTACGCTGACTCTTATCCGTCAGTTTGCCAGACTTGGACACAGTCCGGCCAGCATACTTGGCAATGTCAATTCCACATTGTCCGAGGAAAACCCAAAAATGATGTTCGTGACAGCGTTCATAGCCATATACGATTCTGAAAATCATATTGTCACTTATGCCAATGCCGGCCACAACCAGCCATATATAATAAGTAACAGGCTTATTCGGCTGGATGGTACTCCGGGTTCTCCTCTTGGACTATTTCCTGATGAACAATATACCGATGTGTCCGTGCCGATGAATGTGGGTGACACCCTTCTGCTCTATACCGATGGCGTCAACGAGGCTGCAAATGAGAAAGGTGAGTTCTTCGGGACTGAAAGGCTGGAGAATGTGCTGGCGGCATCGTTCGGTGTTTCTAATCCGGCGCGGCGTGTGTATGATGCCGTGAGAGCCTTTGTCGGAAATGCAGAACAGAACGACGATATTACCATGCTGTCGCTGATGGCTTGCGATAATGCTCCTATAGCACTTGATTATGATATCAGGGAATTCCAGAAAATAAAGTCCCTGATAATGGACAGCGGTATGCCGGACAAATTCAAACTGGACTTGTGCGTAGCCGCCGAGGAATGTTTCGTGAATATATGCTCATACGCATTCGACGGTAAGGTTCCCGAGGGGGAGAAGATACTTTTCTCACTGGAATATTCCAATCAGGCGGTATTGCGCTTCGTTGACGGAGGCCGTCAGTTTGATCCCAGAAAGAATATGCCATCGACAGACGAGTATGACATTGATACGAGGGTAGGCGGGCTCGGAAGGTTTATTGCGTTCACTGTCGCTGATTCGGTTGACTATGAATATACCGATGGAAAGAATATCCTGACAATTTCAAAAACATTAATGAAACAATAATATGCAAATCACAAAGACTGTTGAGAATGGTACTGTAATAATCAAGCCGGAGGGTTGGCTTGATACCGCTTCATCTCCTGAACTTGGCGATGCGGTCGAGTCCGTAACCGAGGCCGGCTCTCTGATTCTGGATTTTGATCTTGTGGAATATATGGCTTCCGCAGGTCTCAGACAGGTCCTGCTGGCTAACAAAAAGTCCTTGTCACTAGGCGCATCATTTTCAATCATAAATGTCTGCCCCCAGGTGATGAGCATTTTCAAGATGACAAACATAGACTCAAAACTCGACATCAAGGCTAAGAATCCGTCTTGAAACAATGATACGGCTTGATAATCTGTCAATAGGCTATCTGTCGGGCAAACGTAGTACGCCTGTGGCTGAAAACCTGTGCGCTGAGACTGCCGATGGTTCCCTGGTGTGCCTCGTGGGTGTGAACGGAATAGGCAAATCCACCTTGCTCCGCACAATCGGCGGCTTCCAGAAACCGTTGGCCGGCAGTGTTACGGTCGGCTTTGGAACAAAGACGGCCACTGTAGCCGCGATGACCCAGACAGAACGCTCACGGATGATAGGCGTGGTTCTGACGGAGCGTCCGGAGCTCGCACGCCTGACTGTATATGATATAGTCGGATTCGGGCGTGCTCCGTTCACAGGGCTGTTGGGAACACTTTCCGCAGATGACGAAGCCGCGGTACTTCAGGCTATGAGACTGGTTGGAATTGAAAATCTTGCAGAGTGCTATGCCTCTGCACTCAGCGACGGCGAATGCCAGAAGGTTATGATAGCCAAGGCGCTGGCTCAGCAGACTCCGGTGATACTTCTTGATGAGCCGTCGGCTTTTCTGGACTACCCGAGCAAGGAGGAACTGATGCGCCTGCTGCTCCGTCTGGCTCACGACGAAGGCAAGACCATCCTCGTCTCATCGCACGACCTTGACATAGTGCGCCGCTTTTCAGACTCGTTCTGGATAATGGAAAACCATTCCGGAACGGTCAGAGTCCGCTGTGAGAAACAACTGGAATTAATGACAATGAGTTGCCCCCCCCAAAAAAAAAAACCCGCCCCGGTGGATAAATGAGTCCAACGGGGCGGTTGCTAGTGTGAAATCAGTTCCAGTCGCCGGTCTCGGGACTGATGTTGATTTCTATCATCTCCTGGTCGGGCGATGTGTTCAGTGTCACAGTCAGGGTATGGACATAGCCCGGACGGAAGCTGAGCGATGTTTCGAGCAGATACGCAATGCCGCCCATAGTCAGCTCTATCAGCGGAGTGCGCTTCTCAAGGTTCTGCGGAACCAATACTGCCTCGAATTCCGTGTTGGACAGTTTCTTCATAGTGACAGTATTTTTGGCACCGAACGGGTCCTTCTCGACCGAACCCGTTTCCAGATTCACCGTGCAGTCCGTTATAGTGTTGTAGATGTGGGCTACAATGTCATCGGGAATGTCGCCTTCAAACTTAGGACCTTTCTCGATAACCACGCGGCACTTTGACATCATGTGCCGGAACTGCAGATTCACACTGCCGTCCGCGCGGCTTACTGCCTCTGCCTTGGCATAGAGCAAATCCGAAGCCTCGTATCCTGCACCATTCTGATTGGCCTCAAGCGAGAACGGATATCTGTCAATGGAGCCGATGGAAGGCTGATACGGATACAGTCCATAGAAATCGCAGGCAAAAGTGCTCCAGTAGAGCGTACGTGCCGACTGCCACGTACTGCCATTGTACGTGAGCTTCTCGTTGTTCAGGAAGTTGCCGCCCACCTGAAGCGGCATCGGCGTTTCACCACTGTATTCCACAGCATACAGGCTCAGTACATCGCCGTTCTGGAACGATGTGGCGGTTGCCTTTGTAGCTGACTTCAACGCACAGCCATCGGGCAGACTGATGTTGAAGCGGATTTCGTCAGAATTGATATCTGACAAACTCTGCTTTGAGCACGATGCCAAAGCAAAAACTGCAATTGCAAACAATATTGTCTTTTTCATATCCGTTCCTCCTTATTTGATTTTGCTGTAATCAGGATGCTCACCCATATAGACAACCGAACCCTTCTCACTGCCACGGCTCCACTTTGGATCCACGCCGAAGGTGCGGTCAAACGGCACAGCCCAGGCACCCTTGGTAATGGTGCCGAAAGCATCGCTGTCATTCTGATAGAACTTCTCAAGTGTGAATTCCTCGCCCGCAATCTCCATAATCCTCTCCACAATAGCCTGACGGCTGATTGCCGAGTAGTAAGGTATGTTGTTGTTCATACAGCTGGTAGCCTCGCTGCGATACACGCCGCGGCTGTGCATATAGCCACCCTCGTACATATCCACATAATCGGAATATTTGCTGTGATATATCAGATGCGCCCACGGAACCTGATTGGCATCGCCGCTCATGGACAGATTCCTGTACCAGCCTTTCTCCTTCATTGCATTGAATACGTTACCATGGTCGCAACATATACAGCCGCAAGTCTGAATAAAAGCGTTGTGATAGATGTACTCGTCGCCAAGCTTGCCGAATCCGTGACCGCCGGCTTCGTGCTGGACAATTCCACGGAAATCGTAAGGATAGGCATCGCGGCTTACAGGGCAGAATGCAATGGCTGAACCGTCGCCATACATTGCACAGATTCCTTCGTAAGTTGATGTATTCACCAGGTTGATAACAAGTGCCTTGGTGAAATCCACATCATTGTCTGCCTTCTTTGCCCACTCAAACATAGGCTCCACATCTGGAATCATTATGCGGTTCTGGGTAAAGTATGTGCCGAACTTGGTGTCCCGGATGGTGTTGACCGTACCTATGCCGCTTTCATCGGACATTGACATAACGGAATACACATTGAAATAATCCTTGTATGTCTTGTACGGCTCCAGGTCAAAGAATGCGTTGTACGCCTCATCGGCATTGCTGACAAAGGTACCACTGGCAATATCTCTGGCATCGTAGCCGTCGCCTATGAATATAATGTCAATGCCATTGCCTTGTGTTGCATCCTGGTGGGTTTTGACATAACCGTCAGCATAATCGTAGTCGTATTGTTCCACCTCCAGAGTACAGGTGTAATCCTTCTCGTCAAGGCTGAAAACAACTTCTCCGCTACGACCTTTGTATTGTTTATAATCCGGATAGTTATATGTTCCTTCGTTCACTTCAAACATCTCGTCCGTTCTTTCCATTGCGCTGACTGTGACGGTGATGTCAGCCTTGCCTGTTCCGGATTCCTGGCTTACTGTCACCCAATCCGGTTTGCTCTCTATGCTCCAGTTGAAGCCTGCAGGAGCACGAAGAGTAAATGTGCGTGTCATTTCTCCGTTCAGAGCACGCATCTTATCGCGGCTAAGCGAGAAATCATAGTGTGCAGCAATACGCTTGAACTCACCCCATACAGGATCTGCCTGATATTTCTTGACAGACTGTGCCGGAACTTCGACTGTAAAGTTATCCTTGGCAACACCGTCAAAAGCATAGTCCAATACGGTTGGCGGCTCAATCGCGTTGCAGACTATGCGTGAAACATTGAAACAATTTCGAAATGCTCCCTTTTGAATTGTCTGAGTGGTGGAAGGGAGTTTGATGCCCGTAATAGACGGGCAATCTTTAAAAGCACCTTCCTTTATAACAAGGAAGCCCTCAGGAAATGTAATATCACAACACATACGTGTTTGAGCATTAAATGCATATGCTCCAATTTCTTTTAAAGTAGATGAGAACTTAACACTAGAAAAACCACCACTTCCTTTGCTTGCAGAAAAGCAATAATCATCAATACTTGTAACACCCTCAGGAATAATCAGTTCTCCAGAGAATCCGCAAAGCTCGAAACACTCATATGCATTCGCAAGGTTTATCACATTGTTTAAGTCAAGCGTACCACTAAATCCACAATTAAAAAAAGTTTGTGAATACAACGCTGTGATTTTGTCTGGAATTCTCAAACTACCAACAAAACGACCAGCTACAAATAAGGCTCCAGCTCCAATATATTCCAAATTTTCAGGCAAATGCAGTTCTCCCGTGAAATTGCAATGCTGGAAAGCATCATCTCTAATACAAAGTAATTGAGCTGGCAGGTTTAGTGTCCCCGAAAGAGAAGAACAGGCACTAAATGCATAATCACCAATATAGCCTAAATTTGAAGGAAAAGAAACACTTCCAATATTGGTTTGTTCAAAGGCATAGGGCATAATTGCACTTACTCCATCAGGAACAACAAGGGTTCCTGAAAGCTTTGTACTAGAAAATGAAGCTTCGCCAATAATTGTTACATTCTCCGGGAAACTGAAGTAGCAGAGAGTTGTCTTGGACTTGAAGGCATAAGCTGGGATATTGTTTCCTTTATCATACCAATGGGCAGTTGAATACGATACATTATCCGGCTCGCCAAAAGCTTCACAATACCATCTATACACATCCGAGGTTGTGGATGCACTCACAAGTGTTTTCTGTTCCTTCGGCGCAGCCACCACGCTCTCCTTCATATTCACCGCCTCAAGTATCGCCATGGAGTCGCGCATAAAGTAGAAGTCATCGTCGCGGACGGTTCCGACTACCTTCAGGTTCCTGATTTTGTCGGGGTTCTTGCCCATGGACTTGATGGTCTTGCCAAGGGTTCCGGGCTCGGTGACATTGACCACGAAGTACTGGCGGGCCTCGCCGCCGTGGGTATTCTTGTCTTCGGTCCAGTCGTTAATCTGAACATCGGTAAGAGCGAACTCATATTCGCCGGAAGGACTCTTCTTGCTTACTGTAATGGTAAAGTCGGTCTGCTTGCCGCTCTGGTAGGTGACGGCCGATGTCTGGCTGAATTTGTACGACACACCGTTCACGGTGATGGCGAAAAGCTGCGTGCTGGCGGCAACAGTCTGCGGTATGGCAATGGCACGCCAGCTGCCGTCACCCTGCGGACACATCACAATGCCGTCAAGCTGTGGATTACCTACAGCCGTTACATTGCCTGTTGCATAGTCGATGGTGGCTTTGCGAGTGGTTCCGGTCAGAATAACGCTCTTTTCAAGGCTCTCAAACTCGCCATCTTCAAAGCCGGTTCCCTCAGCAAGGGCAACCTGGACTGCAGCCAGTTTGTGACTGAGTGTAATTGATACTGCTGACTGCGAAGGGGTGATGTCCTCGCCCTTGCCCCACAGGAAATCTGATGCCTCGTAACCGCTCAGTTCCGAGGCGGTGGCGGCAGCGCTTTGGTCTTTCTTCACCTCGAATCCGGCTGCATTCACATCGGTAATTGAAGCCTGATACGGATAGTACAGATACAGGTCTGCATGGGTGTTGATGTCTTTGTAATACACCGCTCTGACAGGATTCCACTTGAAATTGGTCTCATCAAAGATGTACTTTACGTTATCGGCCTGATTGCCCTCCGGCACAAGCGTGCCTGCAATGGTGTTGCCCTCAAGATAGTTGACAGCAAAAAGTCCGACGGCATCCTTATTGACAAAGCCCTGGGCATTTGCTTTTGTGGCTTGCTGATTGATGGCTCCGCTGATGCCTATCGGAATGAGGTCGGCATCATAGCCCTCAGGTGTCAGCACCTGCTCCTTTGCGCAACCTGCAAACAGCATGGCTGCACAAGCGACTAATGATAGATACTTTTGTTTCATTATGATTTGGTTTATTTGTTGTTATTCTGCTTCTCCACTAATGTTTCCACCTTCGTCCCAATCGTCAATCTGCGGTCTCAGGCCATCGGGATAAACGGTGATGTCACACGTTACTGTGAATTTCTCAAGCGTTGCTGATATTGTTGCTTTTCCTGATTTGAGAGCCGTCACAACACCGTTATCCACGGAAGCGATGCTTTCATTGTCCGACTTCCAAATGACGTTTTGGTTCGTGGCATTGACCGGAAGTATCGTCGGTATAATGGTCAGAGTTTCTCCAATCTCCATATTGGCCTTCGATACACTGATGCTCAGCGATGTCACCTCAATCGGCAGGACGGTTATCTGGCATTCGGCCGACTTCGTTCCTGCTGTGGCGGTGACAATCGCTGTGCCGAGCTTGTTGGCTGTGACCACACCGTCCTTGACGCTTGCGACACTCGCGTCGGAAGTAGTCCAAGTGACGGTCTTGTCGGTGGCATTGTCCGGCAGGACGGTCGCTGTCAGTGCTGTCGTGCTGCCGAGCAGGATGCTGGCGGTCGTTCTGTCAAGAGTCACTGAAGCGACTTCAATCGGCAGGACGGTAATCTGGCATTCGGCTGACTTCGTTCCCGCTGTGGCGGTGACAATCGCTGTGCCGAGCTTGTTGGCTGTGACCACACCGTCCTTGACGCTTGCGATACTCGCATCGGAAGTAGTCCACGTCACGGTCTTGTCAGTTGCGTTGTCCGGCAGAACGGTCGCTGCCAGTGTTGTCGTGCTGCCGAGCAGGATGCTGGCGGTATTGCGGTCAAGAGTCACTGATATCACTTCAATCGGCAGAACGGTTATCTGGCATTCGGCTGACTTCGTTCCTGCTGTGGCGGTGATGGTAGCAGTGCCGAGCTTGTTGGCTGTGACCACGCCGTCCTTGACGCTTGCGACACTCGCGTCGGAAGTAGTCCAAGTCACGGTCTTGTCAGTTGCGTTGTCCGGCAGGACGGTCGCTGTCAGTGTCGTCGTGCCGCCGAGCAGGATGCTTGCAGTTGTGTGGTCTAATGTGATGGAACTTACCTCTATCGGCAGGACTGTCACCACGCAGGAGGCTGACAACTCACCGGATTTTGCCGTAATAGTGGCATTGCCCACATTGACTCCTTTTATCAGTCGATTATTGACACTGACTATATCGGCATCGGATGCCTCCCAAATTATTGTTTTGTCAGTGGTGTTTTCAGGCAAAACGGTTGCACTAAGTTGGTTTTCGTCACCTATTAATATGTTTGCTTGCTCCCTGTCAAGAGTCAATGATGTTCCAACTACAGGTATGACAGTGACAACGCAGTTTGCCTTGAGTTCTCCAATTGAAGCTGTAATTATGGCTTCGCCCAGGCTGTTGGCGGAAACAAGTCCGTTTTCCACACTGGCGACA
>JAZRYP010000011.1:0-7528 GCA_045600825.1 Bacteroidaceae bacterium | reverse complement strand
CAGTCATGATGGAACCCCATCACTCCTTCAAACAAGCGAATTTTCATCTCGAAAATCCTTCATAAAATTTTTAATCGAACAAATTTAAACAACTTCTAAATATGTATGCTGTATTTTTACAATAAAGTTTGTGGGCACCTTACTGTCATTCATACAGACGGATGAATCCGGATTTGTTATGAAAGGCAGACATTCCCTGAGACCGGTTCCCTACACGCGGAGCTTCAGTGTAAACACGAAGCATAGCAGTGCGCTCGCCGCAATTACGATACCGGTCGATACGGCGACACTGCCGATAGTGACTATAGGGCTTACGACAGCCCCTGAGAGAAATGCCGTAGCACCTATGATGGCACTCGCGGCACCGGCATTGTCGTGCTCACCGTCCAAGGCCTGCGATGTCACCACAGGCGCAAGCAGTCCGAATCCGACAAGCATAATGGCAAACGCTGCCAGAACGAAGGGCAGGGACAATGCAAGCCACAGGCTGAAAGCCACGAAAATGGCACCGGACGTAAATACGCTCACGCCGATACGCATACCGACGGACGGATTCCTGAACTTACGGGCCATAGCCGACGATATCACCAGCAATGTCCCGTTCACGCCGAAACAGAGGCTGAACTGCAGAGCATCCAGTCCATACACCTTCTGAATGATGAATGTAGAAGAGGTGATGTACGAGAAGAACGCGAAGTAGCAGAATGTCATCGCAACCGTAGCCAACGCAAATGCCGGATGTCGCAATACCGTGAATAGCCCTATGTACGCACGAGCCACACTACCTTTCAGACGTTTTTCCGGAGGCAGTGTCTCACGCAGTAACAGACAGCATATCATCAGCACTACCCCTATACCTGTGAGCAGTACAAATACGCCGCGCCACGAGAAAAACCGCGCCGTAGTGCCGCCTATCATCGGAGCAAGCACGGGAGCCACACCATTGATAGCCAGCAGCAGAGCCATAAACTCCAGCAGTCTCTGGCCTGAGAACATATCAGCCGCCATACTCCTGGATATAACCAGACCGCCGGAGCCGCCGATGCCCTGCAGGAGTCTCATCGCATTGAACATATAGATGTCCGGCGCATAGACGCACAGCACCGATGCTATGCAGAACAGCACCATAGATGCTACCAGTATCCATTTCCTACCGTATTTATCTGTCAGCGGGCCTATGAAAAGCTGGCCTATAGCAAGTCCCAGCATACCCATAGTCATTGACAGGGATGCCGCCGACGATGACGTGGAGAACCATTCGGCCATATCAGGCAGGACAGGCAGGTAGAAATCTGTCACAAAAGGTCCGAACGCCGTAAGCATTCCCAACACAACCGATACAAACACCCCACCCTTCTCTTTCATAGTTATATTTTTCAAGTTTCGCTGAATTCCAAATTACTGTCTGTCAGGGGCTATCAAGGCCCGCCGAGAACGGCTGGAACTCAAGTCGTGGCAAAAGTAGTATAAAAAAGGCAGGAGTTCTCACAATGAGGACTCCTGCACAGTATTCTTATGATTTATTATAGACCTTTAACGGCGGAACATACCACGCGGACGCTCCACGACCACCAGACTCGGGTCGAAATTGTAAATCTTCTTCTGACCGCGATAGGTGCAGATAACTTTGGCTGGAACACCGGCAGGCTGTGACACTTCAATGCTCACCTCAGGATCAGCGCACTCAGCCTTGATTGCCGAGCCGGCCTCAACTGTCTGATTGATCACGTAGTTCTCCACATTGACAAAGCCGTTCTGATTTGTTGAACGTACAGGAACATCCGGCAGTTCAATGTTCTGACCATCAACAGATATATTGACCTTCGGCGAAATATGGCGTGTCAGCTCAATCTTTTTGGAGCTGAAGCCAATTCCGTGCATATCGAACAAATCACCCTCAGGACCCTCGGCAATCAGATAGATGGCGTGTTTGCCCTTGATGCCCTCTACATACTGTGCCACATCAAGCAGGTACTTGGTGCTGACATTTGCAGAGCCGGCAACAACCTCAATCTCGCCCAGTTTCTTACCGTTCCAGGCTGCATTTGCCCAAGGGCCGTCCATCATAACGACAATTCTGAAAGCCTTGTCGGTACGTGGGGTAATGAAGAGATTCAGCTGGGTCTTATTGCCTTTTTTGGCACCGTCAAACGGCTGTATGCCCTTGCTGGCCTTCTTCAGTCCCTCAAATCCGAAATACTTGAAACCTATGATGTTGCCGTTCTTGACAGCTGTCAGGTCCATATTGTTGTCCCAGTTGTCCCAAGTGTCCTGCATCATATTCGGATCAGACATATAGCAAGCGTAACCGGCTGAGTAATACTGATATGGAGGAAGTCCATACATAAAGAAACCCTCCGATGTAACCTCGGCTCCGGTATATTCGTCACCATTGGAAGCCCTGGCTGTCCACTTCTCATCAGCAGCATACGGGTCATATCCGCGAATGATAACCTTACCGCCTTCTGCCACAGGCTTCTCATCCCATTCGATTGAAACAGGAGCCACCACTGACTGGCGCGCATTGCCGAAACCGCGCGGAGGACGATGGTAGAATATGTACCACTGGCCGTTGATCTCCTGGATACTTCCGTGAGTGTTGTGAGCGGCGTTGGTCGTTGTCAGCGCGCTACCATCCTCGTTCAGAACGACGCCACGTGAATCGACAGCCACGCCACCGCTACGCCAGGGGCCTAACGGGGAGTCTGCATAGCAATATCTCAAAGCAGAGTTGGTGCTGCCGAGACCGTAGTCAGGGCCGGAATAGCCGGAAAAAATCATCACGAACTTATTGCCCACCTGACGGATTGACGATGCCTCGAAGAAATTGAAGTCTCCAGGGTTCTGTCCCTCGGCAAGAGCCGGATAAATGGTTCCCTGCGGATCACGCACACGACCATAGCTGGCGCTTGCCGGCAGGAAGAACTCAATGCGCTCCGTACCGGGACGCACCGAGTACATTGTCTTCTGGTCCAGCTGTGCGGCTGTGGAATGCTGGAAGCCCCAGAACCCGTATGCACGGAAACCTATCTCGTAGTCCGGATCATTCCTGTCGGTAATCTGCTCCACGAAGATGGACGGATCAAAGCCAAGACAGCTTCCCTCAAGCACGTGCGTACCATCCTCCGTGGCATTTATTGCAGTGAACGGGCCATCAGGACGATCTCCCGCAGCGACAAGCGGCTCACGGTTCGCGCCACGGCTGTGCGGATAGAGGAAATACTTACGGGTACCATCGGAATAATTCACCTCAACCAGATCGGGCGCGTACATCACATCCCACTGATTCTGTATATTATAGGTAAAAATCGGACCCTCGTCACGCCAGTTGCCCAGATCCTCCACAGGAGCCGACCACATACGGATATCCGGACCGCAGTAGCTTCCGAAACGGACATCGTGCGAACCGATTATATATGCACGGTATTTGCCTGGATTGTCGGGATCCTCAAACACGCGCGGTTCACCGTCCGGAACGTGTTCCCAGAGCGGAAGATACGGATTGCCCGCTCCGTGAAACTCATACTCGGCCTTTGCATCGGCCTTATCATTCGCGGCATTCACAGTCTGTGACACGCCAGCCGTCAGGGCTGCACATATCATCAGTACATTTGTAATTTTTCCCATATTCTGTGTGATAGTTTTTGACAATCTTCCACAAAGATAGAACAAAAAATTATATTTGCAGGCTTTCACTAATAAACCTACACAGAATGGAACAGACAATACTTGAGATATCGGCGCAGATACGCGACATAATGGTACGCTGTAGCAAGACCGTATCAACGGCCGAAAGCTGCACCAGCGGACAGATAGCCGCGCTTCTCACATCCGTCAGCGGCTCCTCGGATTACTTTCAGGGCGGACTTACAGCATATCAGAACTCCGTCAAGACCCGGTTTCTCAGCGTGAATCAGCAGGACATCGAGAAGTACGATGTGGTCAGCCGTCAGGTGGCGGAGCAGATGGTACGGGGTGCCTGCCGTATGTTCGGGACCGATTATGCGCTGTCTTCGACCGGATATGCCGAGGGCGGAAACGGGACAATACCGTCAGGGACCATCTGGATAGCCTGGGGCTCTGAAGACGATGTTCACTCACACTGTCTGACAGACGACATAGAGCGTAACGAAAACACCCGCAACGCGGCTGAACTGGCGTTGCGGGCGTTTCTGGATTATATCATTCAGGTCTATGCCTGATTATAATGTCTTTTCAGGAAAAAGGCTATAGACAACAGCAGTGCCACTACCACACCTACAACCATACTGACACCATACGGCAGTGAGAATCCTATTTTCTCCATACAGATATAGCTCACCACGATTACAGTCAACATAAATGCCGGAATAAACGCTATAAGATAAGACAGGTTCTTTCTCCTGGTCTTGAAATAAATGGCGGTACACCACAGCACCAATGCAGCCAGCGACTGATTTGCCCAGCCGAAATAACGCCATACCACATTAAAGCCATTTGAGTCGGCAATATTGTACCACAGCATCAGGCATGCCACTGCGAATATCGGCAATGCCACAACCAGACGGTTGCGTTTGCTTTTCTGTTCAAAATGCAGGCTGTCCGCTATAATCAGACGTGCACTGCGGAATGCCGTATCGCCACTTGTTATAGGGGCAGCCACCACTCCGAGTATCGCAAGCACACCCCCTGCAATGCCCAACCAGGCAGATGACACTTTCGTAACCACCTCCGGAGCCTGGGCAGACAGATTGCTTCCTACCTCCGCAGCACCCCCATCAAAGAAGAAGTACGATGATACCGCAGCCCATATCAAAGCTACGATACCCTCTGTAACCATTGCGCCATAGAACACAGGCTTGCCTAACTTCTCGTTCTTGAGACAACGGGCCATAATCGGAGTCTGTGTCGAGTGGAATCCGCTGACAGCTCCACAGGCAATCGTGATGAACAGGCAAGGAAAAATTCTCTGACCATTCAGACCTACTGAAGGCCCGAGATTGTCAAGTCCGTTCCATACCTCAGGCAGATGCGGCCATTTAACAAACAGGCCTACCATCAGTCCAAACGCCATAAAGAGCAATGCGAACGCAAACAGCGGATATATCTTGGCTATAATTTTGTCGACAGGCAATAATGTAGCCAGAATATAATATGCGAACACTATCAGCACCCACATCATAATGGCATTTCTGGAGCCGTCTCCTGCAATATCGCCCAGAATCAGTGCAGGACTATATACGAATACCGTACCCACAAGCAGCAGCAGGATTACGGAGAACACAAGCACTACGTTACGGGCTCCACGTCCCATCAGATGTCCTACGACATTCGGCAGAGACAGTCCACCGCTGCGTATTGAGAACATTCCTGACATATAGTCGTGTACACCGCCGGCGAATATACAGCCCAGTACTATCCACAGGTAAGCCGCCGGTCCGAACTTGGCTCCCATTATAGCACCGAATATGGGTCCCGTACCGGCAATGTTCAGGAATTGTATCATAAAGACTTTCCAGGTAGGGAGCGGCACGAAATCGACACCGTCCGCCTTGGTCATTGCCGGAGTCGGCTTGGACGAATCCGGTCCATATAGCCTGTCAACAAATGTGCCGTAGAGGAAATAACCGATAATCAGAGCTATTATGCTGATTACAAATGACCACATATATTTCAGTAATTAATCGTAAGCCACCGCAAAATTAGCAAAAGTATTACTTAGAAGCTATTTTGAAATGTTCCAATTAATCTTTTATAAAATCTTTCCGGCTGAAAATTCGTTTCTTTTCAGTCATGATGGAACCCCATCATTCCTTCAAATAACCAAATTTTCATCTCGAAAATCTTTCATAACATTTTTAATCGAACATTTCAAAACAGCTTCTTAATTTTGCATCAATACAACTGTTTTCAAGCAAATGAGACCCTTCCGTTTCCTAGCGTCTTTCACACTATCCTTATTGACAGCAAATGCCATTACCGGCAACAGTTATCTCATATCCGGATGTGTGATGCTCAGCGATACCGTCAACTCTCCGGCACAGTTCGCATCGGTGTTCATTCCAGGCACCGACATCGGCACCATCACCGACACCCACGGCAATTACACTCTGCATGTGTCGGAATCTGACAAGGCCGTCAAAGACGGGAAGATAATTGTGGAATATGCCTTCATCGGCTACACCACAGAGACCAGGAGCATATCGGTAGCAGACACCGGAGAAATGCGGCAGGATACCGTTATAATGAATTTCCAGCCGATAATGCTACCCGCCACATACATTACCGAGGATGGTCTTGACCCGGCCACATACATTCTGTCAAAAGTATGGGAGCGCACCGATGAGAACCGCAAGCGTATGGACACGTATAATGCCTCCGTCAATTACAACGTCTCCGCCCACCAGCTGAATCTGCTGGCGGAGATGCTGCCGAAATCGCTGCTCGGCATCATAAAAGCCGCAGCAGCCGTATCATCGCCATTTGGACCGATATGCAACTATTGCTTCAAAAATGATGATCTTGAAGCAAGCGCCAGACTGGAGCGCAGTGTCGTCAGGGGTAAGGTCTGTGATAAAGGCGTCATAGTCAACAGCAGTGCCGAACTGCCTGACAACGTTCAGAAGTCAATCATATCAGCATTTGACAACCACGACCTTTTCAATGTCCTGTATAGTCACAAACGTGACTGGAGCCGCAAGAACTCAAAGCGCTACAAATTCGAGTTTGAGGGCACATATCAGTACGGAGACTATTTTGTGGATGTCCTGAAATTGGAATACAACGGAATGACCACTACCCTGCATATTGTGGAGGATGTATGGGGCATACTTTCCGTACAGTACAACGACAGCGGGCTTACCATACGCAGTGAGTCGCGATTCGTAAACGGAGACATTCTGATGCCTGTCAGTCTTGTGTTTGACAGTTCCGGCATTTTCGACTGTTCAGCTGAGGAACTGCTTGACAGCTACTTTGACGAACCGGAGACTGACATTGACGAAGAGGAATTGAAAAAATGGGAAAAGCGCATGCTGAAAATTCTCACCGATCACAAGAACGACTTCCACCCCTACATTGTCGCCGGCTTCACAGTACAGTACGATACCACAAAATAAACGCGGAGTCCTGCCATTGGCAAAGCTCCGCGCCATATCGATGAGCGTATTTATCAATAAGTGATGGTCGGCTCCAGTTCCTTGGCCTGAGCAATCATCTTCTCAAGCTCAACCGCTGTAGGAACACGTTTGCAAAGTTTCTTCTCTGCGTTGACAGCTGCCAGCTTTGCATAGAGGTTTGCTGCCACGCGATGACGGAACTCCTTGATTGTATCTACACCTGCAGCCTCCAGCAGCTCAGCGAACTGACCTGCGATACCGTTTACGCGGAACAGATCTGAATGGTTAGCCCATTTCAGGATAAGTTTGCTGCTGATACCTGTAGTCTCTGCAACAGCGTCACGACCTTTCTTGGATGCACATTTTGCCAGAAGATCCTCGGTTGTCTTGATGCCGGCGGCAATCAATTTCTTTGCATAAGCTGCACCTAT
>JAZRYP010000010.1:0-11283 GCA_045600825.1 Bacteroidaceae bacterium | reverse complement strand
TCTCCAAGGAACTGAAGAAGAGTGTGTTCGATGTGTCGTGCAGGACTGACGACGGTTCGTACATTGACGTGGAGGTGCAGGTGAGGAAGCAGGACAGGTTCGCGGACAGATGCCTCTACTACTCTACATTCAACATCCAGGGCCAGATTAGGGAGTCGGCGGAGGAATACGGGCTGAAGCCGGTGTATGTGGTGTCGATAGACGGCTTCACGCGCAACCACGGAGACGGATGGGACGGGCGTGTGCTCTCGCACTACGTGATAGAGGAAAGGGAGGTGCACGAGATGATGACGGACAGCCTGCACTTCATATATGTGGAGCTGCCTGCATTCAACAGGAGCTGGGAAGAGATAGACAACGACAAGGACAGGTTCCTGTACTGCATAAAGCACCTGCACGAGATGGACGAGCTGCCGGAAGGTTTCACCGACGGTATATGGCAGAGGTTCACGAGGCAGTGCGAGCTGGCGGAGATGCCTGGGGAAGTAAAGAAAGAATATATAAGCACTATGACTACAGAAATAGACAGAAGAGCGCAGGAAAAATACGCGCAAAAGGAAGCACGTAAACTTCGCGAGGAAGCACGTAAACTTCGCGAGGAAATACGTAAGGAACGCGAAGAAATGCTCAAAGAGAAAAGTCAGCTTCGTGAGGAGAAAAATCAGCTTTGCGAAGAGAAAAATCAGCTTTGCGAAGAGAAAAGTCAACTTTGCGAAGAGAAAAAAACAGCACGTGCAGAGGGTCGTACAGAAGGGCGTGCTGAGTTGGTAAGGACGATGTTTTCGAATGGTATGGATACGATTGAAATAGCTCGTGTGACAGGCCTGAGTGTCGAAAGTATTGAAGAGGCTGTGAAAGATTGATGCTGAATACCCTTACAGAAATCGTCTGGGTGGGAAGTCCTTCATCCGTGCAGCAAGTTCGCGTATATGTTCCGGCGTGGTGCCGCAGCATCCTCCGGCTATGTTGATGAGCCCCTCTGCGGCCATCTCGGAAAGCGCATCGGCCGTGTCGCACGGTGTCTCGCCGTAGCCGTGGGCTGTAGGGAGTCCTGCGTTCGGATATACGCTTACCGCGCATTTGGCCGATGATGCTATCGCGCGGACATACTCTTTCATTTCCTTTGCTCCGAATGAGCAGTTCAGACCGATGCTTACAGGATTGTACTGCTCAGCCATTGCTATGAACTCCTGTATGGTGGAGCCTGTCATCAGACATCCGCCGTTCATCAGTGAGGCGGAAATCATTATCGGCATTTCCAGACCTTTCTCTTTCTGAACCTCCTGTATGGCCTGCAGGGCTGCCTCGGCATTACGCAGGTCTGTGATGGTCTCAACAAGGAATCCGTCGGCACCGCCTTCGGCAAGAGCTTCTGCCTGAGCCTTGTAGGCCTTCTTCAGACCATCGAAGTCAAGAGTCTCCGCAGGATCCATCATCAGCTCGATGATAGTAAGCGACTTCGCAGTTGGGCCCATGCTGCCCATCACCCATACCTTGCGCTCAGTCTGGCTGTCTGCTGCCTTACGTGCAGCCTGAACGGCAGCGATGTTCAGTTCCCGTACCTTGTCTGCCAGTCCGTAGGCTTCCTGCGATACGGCATTGGCACTGAAAGAGCAGGTGCAGAGAATGTCTGCGCCTGCATCCGTGTATGCCTTGTGTATGCCGTATATTACCTCTGGATTTGTCAGTGGCAGGGCATCGTTGTTGCCGTCATAATTCAGACCCAGTTTCTGGATTTCGGTACCCATGGCACCGTCCAGAATCAGTATCCGTTTATGCAGTTCGTCGGTAAGATTCATACGGAATATCTGTCGGATTAATAAGCGAACATCGGGTAGTCCTTCATAATGTCATTGACGCGGGCACGTACCGACGCGATGACTTTCTCGTCCTCGGGTGCGTTGAGCACTTCCTCAATAAAGGCTGCGATTGTCACCATAAGGTCTTCCTTTGCGCCACGTGTGGTAATGGCAGGTGTTCCGAAACGGAGACCGCTGGTCTGGAATGCCGAGCGGCTGTCGAACGGAACCATATTCTTGTTGGCTGTGATGTCAGCTGCGACAAGAGCCTTCTCTGCTACCTTACCTGTCAGGTCAGGATACTTGGAACGGAGGTCAACCAGCATACTGTGGTTGTCTGTACCGCCTGACACGATTGTAAAACCGCGTTTCACCAGTTCCTCTGCCAGAACCTTGGCGTTCTTCTGCACCTGCTTCTGGTACTCCTTGAACTCCGGCTGCAGAGCCTCGCCGAAAGCCACTGCCTTGGCTGCGATAACGTGCTCCAGCGGACCTCCCTGTGTGCCGGGGAATATAGCTGAATCGAGAATCTGTGACATCATCTTGACCTCGCCCTTCGGAGTCTTGAGACCCCACGGGTTCTCGAAGTCCTTGCCCAGCAGGATGATACCTCCGCGCGGACCGCGCAGTGTCTTGTGGGTGGTGGATGTTACGATATGGGCATATTTGAGCGGGTTGTCCAGCAGACCGGCTGCAATCAGACCTGCAGGATGAGCCATATCAATCATAAGCAGCGCGCCTACCTCGTCAGCAATCTTGCGCATACGTGCATAATCCCACTCGCGGGAGTAGGCAGAACCGCCGCCGATGATGAGTTTAGGCTTGCACTCAAGTGCCATCTGCTCCATCTTGTCGTAATCGACGCGGCCGGTTTCCGGATTCAGGTCGTAGCCTACAGCATTGTAAAGCACACCCGATGTGTTGACGGCCGAACCATGTGACAGGTGACCGCCATGAGCCAGATTGAGTCCCATAAAGGTGTCGCCCGGCTTGAGTACGGCAAACAGCACTGCTCCATTTGCCTGTGCGCCTGAATGCGGCTGCACGTTCACCCATTCCGCTCCGAACAGTTTCTTAAGTCTGGTGCGTGCCAGCTCCTCGGCTTCATCAACTACTTCGCAACCGCCGTAGTAACGGTGGCCGGGATAGCCCTCAGCGTACTTGTTGGTCATACAGGATCCCATGGCCTGCATAACCTGGTCGCTTACAAAGTTCTCGGAAGCAATCAACTCAATACCTTTCTGCTGGCGCAGATGCTCACGGTTGATGATGTCAAAAATCTGTTCGTCTCTTTTCATTACATTATTATTTTTAAAACATTAATCCTATTGAGAAATGCAGCATACTGGATGTACGTCTCATCACTACATCAGGCATACCTGCTATGGATACGTCCGGCTTTATGACTCCGTCAGACTGGGCCCTCAGGTCGAAATCGTATCCGAAATTAAGAAATACACAGCTTATGTTGAAACACATGCCCAGTGTCATTTTCCAGCTGACTGGATAAATGTCATCTATGGTGCCGGCATCGCCGAATCCTGAGTAATTGCTCCTGTATGTGCTTTTCAATGGTATGGACAGCTCCGGTCCGACGAATAATGACATATAGTAGGGGGCCTGCCTGATAATGTAGAATCCGAAAACGGCAGGTATCTGTATGTTCTGTCCGGAAACCGAGAATGTCCGGGTTATCATTCCCTCCTTGCTGTATGCGGCATTGTCCATTCTGATATCCTCTGGAATGTCAAAACGGACGGAGGAACTGTTGTTGTAATAAGAGAGCCCGGTCTGAAAGTAGTACCTGCGTATGTTTATTCTGGCGAACGCGTCGAAAAGATAGCATACCTCAGGACTTCTGCTGTAGTTGGTTGTGGTGAAGTCTCCGATGCTTATCTCTCTCATATACAGGCTTGTGGAAGCAGCACCTGCGGCGATGCCGAAATTGACGCGTCCAGGGGTGACACTCATGCTGCTTTTGGCACCGCATACCAACGGCGTGATCAGTGCAAGCATAAGTATCAGTCCGCGCGCTCTGTCCATAAGTTATAACAGCCTTATATCCTCTTTCCTGATTTCCTTATTGCAATATCTGCACCTCAATGTCCCGTTGCCCTTGTCGATTACATTGAAAATGGTATGCATAGGCTCGTGGTTGGTGATGCATTTCGGGTTGGGACATCGTACGATATTGCGTATCTCGTCAGGCATTGTTACGTGACGTTTTTCCGTTACATCGTAATTGTGTATCGTAGTAAGGACTATATTCGGTACTATTACAGAAAGCTTGCTCACCTCCTGGTCCGTGAAATACCGGTCTGCTATCTTGATGATGCCTTTGCGCCCCATCTTATTGCTGCTCAGATTCGCACCTATCGTTACCGGCGTACTCATATCCTGGATATTCAGCAGATTGACTACATCAAACACCTTGTCTGACGGAATATGGTCTATGACCGTTCCGTTCTCAAGTGCGGCAACCATTAATTTCGTCTTTTCCATAATCGTGCGCTTTAAAACAGGTTATCAGATACATATTCCTAATGAGTCGCAAATTAGAGCCTCCCTTACATACAGACCGTTCTTTGCCTGCTGGAAGTAGTATGCTGCCGGATTGCTGTCAACATCCTGGTCAATCTCGTTCACTCGTGGAAGCGGATGAAGTATCCTGAGATTGGGCCTGGCGTTTTTCAGCATCTGATTGTGCAGTATGAATGAGTCCTTGACACTTTCATATACCATCAGATCGGTAAAGCGCTCTTTTTGAACCCTTGTCATATAGATTATGTCGGAACTGTCAATCACTTCATCACTGAAATCGGAACTTTCCGTATATGCGATATGGTTTGCCTGGCAGTATTCCTTGTACTCCTGAGGCATCTCAAGTTCCTGTGGTGCGATGAATCTGAATCTTGAGCTGAAATGTCTCATTGCTGTCAGCATGGAATGTACCGTACGTCCGTATTTCAAATCTCCGACAAGTGTTATGTCCAGGTCATCCAGCCTTCCCTGCGTCTTTCTGATGGAGTACAGGTCAAGCATAGTCTGTGACGGATGCTGGTTGGCACCGTCACCGGCATTTATTATCGGAACCGGTGATACCTCGCTTGCATAGCGTGCTGCGCCTTCCAGATAATGCCTCATAATAATCACATCCGCATAATTGCTGACCATCATTATTGTATCCTTCAGCGATTCGCCTTTGGTGGAACTGGTGGTGGCTGCGTCGGAGAATCCTATTACACGTGCACCGAGACGGTTGGCTGCAGTCTCGAAACTGAGCCTTGTACGTGTTGACGGTTCAAAAAACAATGTGGCTACCACTACGCCTTCCAGAATCCTGCGGTTAGGCTCGGCCTCGAATTTCTCCGCCTGTCCGAGCAGATACAGTATGTTGTCTTTTGTCAACTCCTCGAGCGATATAAGACTCTTTATCCTACCTGACATTTCAAATGCTTTTTCCAACTTCAAAGTTAAGCCAAAAAACGATATCTGTAGTAGCATACATTCCTAAAAGTTATATATTTGTGGAAAATTGATTTTTAAGGTGGAATTGAAATCGAGAAGTTTCGTCGCAAGACTGATGGGGTGGCTGTGGATAGCGTTCGGCATATTTGTCGTGCTTGTCGTTATGGTGTTTTTCTTCATATCCAAAGGATGGATAGGCAAGATGCCGTCCGTAGAGGAGCTGGAGAATCCTATTGACAAGTTTGCAACACAGATTATATCGTCTGACGATGAATTGCTTGGAACGTATTCCTATACAAGCAACAACAGAGTGTGGGTAGGATATGACGAACTGTCGCCGGAACTGGTCAAGGCTCTGGTATCGACAGAGGATGTGCGATTCCTGAATCATTCGGGGATAGATATGAAAGCTTTGTTCAGGGCTATAGTGAAACGTATATTCCTGCAGCAGAAAAGCGCCGGTGGCGGAAGTACGCTTACACAGCAGCTGGCAAAGCTCCTTTATACCGAGCATGTTGCCAGCAACAGCATACAGAGAATGTTCCAGAAACCTATTGAGTGGGTCATTGCCGTGCGTATAGAACGGTATTATACAAAAGAGGAAATTCTCACGATGTATCTTAACAAATACGATTTCGGTAACAATGCCATAGGAATATATACTGCTGCCAACACTTATTTCGGCAAGGAACCGCGCGAACTGGATACGGCGGAGTCTGCGATGCTGGTCGGTATGTGCAAGAACTCTTCTCTGTACAATCCTCTGCGCAGGTACGATATGACGCGTGACAGACGCAATGTGGTACTTTCCCAGATGCGTCGTGCCGGTTGTCTTACAGAAGAGGCGTTTGACTCTATATCAGCTACGGACATAGTATTGAATTTCCATCGTGTGGATCATAAGATGGGGCTTGCCACATATTTCCGTGAGTATCTTAGAGGTGTGATGACTGCAAGGAAACCTGAGCGCAGGAACTATCGCGGATGGCAGATGCAGCAGTTCTATGAGGATTCGCTTGACTGGGCAGAGGATCCTCTGTACGGCTGGTGCAATAAGAACCTTAATCAGCATGGAGAACCGTACAATCTCTATACAGACGGTCTGAAAGTGTATGTCACTATTAACTCAATAATGCAGAGATATGCCGAAGAGGCAGTTGATGAACATCTGCGCAACTATCTGCAGCCGACATTCTTCAAGGTGAAGAAGTCTGCACGAAATGCTCCGTTCTCCACAAACCTTACAGCATCGGAGATAGATGCCATTATGGTGAGGGCGATGAAGCAGACGGAAAGGTATCGTACCATGCATGCGGCAGGAATAAGTGACGATGATATACGCAAGGTGTTTGACACCCCTCGTGAGATGACGGTGTTCTCGTATTCCGGAGACCGCGATACGATACTGAGCCCTATGGATTCCCTCCGGTATCTGAAGTATTATCTGAGGACAGGATTTATGTCGATGGAACCATCCACCGGCTATGTGCGTGCATACGTGGGCGGACCGGACTATCGTCAGTTCCAATATGATATGGTTACCAACGGACGCCGTCAGGTGGGTTCTACAATCAAACCTTTCCTGTACTCCCTGGCTATGGAAAGCGGATTCTCGCCCTGTGACCAGACCATCAACCAGACTCAGACAATCCTTACCGAGGCCGGACAGATATGGCGTCCGAGGGATGACGGTAAGGAAAAGATAGGAGAATTGGTAACCTTGAAATGGGGACTGGCTCATTCCAACAACAACATCTCCGCATTCCTGATGAGCAAGCTGAATCCGTACGAATTCCGGAATCTGCTGTTTGAATTCGGATTGAGAAACCAGTCGATAGAGGCTGTGCCTTCCCTGTGTCTCGGTCCGTGTGATGTGTCGGTGGCGGAGATGGTCAGCGCCTATACTGCTTTCCCGAACAAGGGCATCCGTACCAAGCCTTTGTTTGTCACCCGCATAGAAGATAGCGATGGCAATACCCTTGCATCCTTTACGGCCAGAAGCAATGAGGTTATCAGTGAGGAGACATCGTACAAGATGATTGATATTATGAAAGCGGTAATAAATGAAGGTACGGGCCTTCGTGCCAGAAATTATTTCCGTGGAGACTTATGCGGCAAGACCGGAACTACAAACAACCATTCCGATGCGTGGTTCATAGGCTATACGCCGGAACTTGTCACCGGCTGCTGGGTAGGCGGTGATGACAGAGATATCCATTTCGACTCAATGCAGTTCGGCCAGGGCTCCAGAATGGCGCTTCCTATCTGGGGTATCTATACCCAGAAAGTGTATGCAGACTCTCTGAATCTCGGATATTCCCCAACAAAGAAGTTCGATGTCCCGGAGGACTTTGATCCGTGCGGCGGACAGGGATTGCCCTCGAGCGTCATTGAGAATTATTCATTAAACTCCCTTTGATAAATACACGATGCTGGAGATTGTCAGAAACGACAGGTGGCTGAAGCCCTACGAAAAAATATTGCGTGCCAGACGCGATTATGCTCTGAGCCGTGAGAGGGAAATCTGTGGCAGGGGTGGCAGGCTGTCGCGCTTTGCCGTAGGCCATCTCTATTACGGTCTTCATAAGACTGAAAGTGGCTGGGTGTTCCGTGAATGGGCCCCCAACGCTGTTGAAATTTTCCTGATAGGTGATTTCTCAGACTGGCAGGAACGTGACGAATACAGGCTGAACCGTCTTAATGACTATGGCGATTGGGAGGTTGCGGTTCCGCTGGAGTACATCCGTCACGGGCAGCATTACAAGATGCGCGTGAAGTGGAACGGCGGTCAGGGTGACAGGATTCCGGCGTGGTGCCGCAGGGTAGTGCAGGATAATGCCACTCATATATTCTCGGCGCAGGTCTGGGAACCGGAGGTGAATTATACGTTCCGCAATGACTCATTCTCCCCGACAGATGCGCCACTGATGATTTACGAGTGCCATATAGGAATGGCTCAGGAAAAAGAGGATGTAGGTACATACGTGGAATTTACACGCAATGTGTTGCCCCGTATAAAGGAGAACGGCTATAACTGCATTCAGATAATGGCCATTCAGGAGCATCCTTACTATGGCAGTTTCGGCTATCACGTATCGAATTTCTTCGCGCCGTCCTCACGCTTCGGGACACCGGAGGAACTGAAGGAACTTATTGATACCGCTCACGGAATGGGAATTGCCGTGATAATGGATATCGTACATTCACACGCTGTCAAGAATGAAAACGAGGGATTAGGCAATCTGTCCGGAGATCCTTGCCAGTATTTCAATCAGGGAGAGCGCCGTGAACATTCAGCCTGGGATTCGCTGTGCTTTGACTACGGCAAGGATGCCGTGCTGCATTTTCTTCTGTCCAACTGCAAATACTGGCTGACAGAGTTTCATTTTGACGGATTCCGCTTTGACGGCGTTACCTCAATGATATATTACAGTCACGGACTTGGTGAATCATTCTGCAATTATGATGATTACTTCAACGGTCATCAGGACGGTGAAGCATTATGCTACCTGACGCTGGCAAACAAACTGATACATCAGGTGAATCCGAAGGCTATAACGATAGCCGAGGAAGTGTCCGGAATGCCAGGGCTTGCATCACCGGTAAAATCCGGTGGAATGGGCTTTGATTACCGTATGGCTATGAATATTCCTGACTATTGGATCAAGACCATAAAGGAACGCAGGGACGAGGACTGGAACGTGTCGGAGATATATTGGGAACTGACCAACCGGCGTTCTGACGAGAAGACCATATCGTATGTGGAGAGCCACGATCAGGCTCTCGTAGGTGACAAGACAGTCATATTCAGGCTTGTAGATGCCGATATGTACTGGCATTTCAAGAAGGGTACGGAGAATCTGGTCACTGGCAGGGGAATTGCATTGCACAAAATGATCCGAATGGTGACGGCCTCTGCCATAAACGGAGGCTATCTGAATTTTATGGGAAATGAGTTCGGACATCCGGAGTGGATTGATTTCCCGCGTGAGGGCAATGGCTGGAGCTACAAGTATGCCCGCCGTCAGTGGAGTCTTGTGGATGACCACAGTCTGCTGTATCATTTCCTGGGTGATTTTGACCGTGATATGATCAGGCTTATATCTTCAAGAAGTGATTTCCGGAAGTGGTCTATCAATAAATGGTGTTCCAATGAGGGTGACCAGGTGCTGGCTTTCACTCGCGGAGACCTTCTGTTCGTGTATAATTTCAATCCTTCACGCTCATTCTGCGACTATGGCCTGTATGTGCCTAAGGGCAAATACAGAATTGAGATAGACTCCGATAATCCGTGTTATGGTGGAAATGGTCTGGTGGATGATACGCAGGAACATTTTACTGTTAAGGATGACGTAAATGTCTCAGATGAGCTGGAATGGCTGAAACTCTATCTTCCGGCCCGTACTGCATTCGTGTTAAGACGCTGTGACTGATACATCGGATAAATTGTTCAGACAACTCAAGACATCGGACAGAATCCTGTTCGCGGCGTATGTGCTGTGCTACCTCCTGTTCTTTCAGAATGATCTGGAACGTCACGTCCATGATCTCATCAACGATGGCAGTATTGCTTTCCGTCCGTTTCTGCTGTCGGTTTTCTTCACCTGTATTTTAGTCGCTTCAGAACTGCTCTTGTCGCGCATTAAACTGTTCCGGAATGTGTGGAGCGTGTGCGATTTCATTCCGTCAGCCTTATTGCTGGGTGCGGCCACAAGCTATAATGAAACGTATTTCGTGGGCTATCCTTTGCAGACGTGGTGCATTATAATTGTCGTATCTGTATTGGCAATGGTTATCGTCAGACTGATATCCGTTGGTTGGAGAAACCGTTCCAACTTGCGTGCCGTGTGTCTGAATCTGTTCCTGATGCTTGCGGTAATGCTTATACCGGTCTGCATCGGCAATACGGATGCCGCATTTCATCGCACTCTCCGTTCCGAAACACTGAACCTGATGCTCCGTGACAAGGATGTCGCAGGTTTTGAACGTCGCATAATGAATGCCAGGCGATACCCCGACACGAATGTGTCCAGCTGGTCCGATGACCGTGTGATGCCGGACGATTATATGCAGGCTCTTCTGATGCGCAACTATCAGAATACTGAATTCGTCCGTACTCTGAAATCTCTGTATCCGGAGCAGACCGACAGCACATTGCGTCTGTATAAAGATTATCTTTCCGTCAAATCTCTCGGCGAAGAATCGCTTGATTCGCTGAACGCTATGTTCGGGGGCACCTACTGGTTTTACTACGATTACTGATTAGGCGGGTGCGCATAATCTGACTCAAATACACTTGCGTCGTTTATTAGAATCTGTTTTGAAATGTTCCAATTAATCTTTTATAAAATCTTTCCGGCTGAAAATTCGTTTCTTTTCAGTCATGATGGAACCCCATCACTCCTTCAAATAACCAAATTTTCATCTCGAAAATCTTTCATAACCTCAATTTCGCAAGAAAGTTTGATTGCGATTAATTGAACGTGTGCCGGAGGCAATGTTTCGGTCGAAAGCATTGATTTCAGTTTTCATTCCCTAACCAGGCAGCAATATCAGCAATCCGATGTCTCTTCCGGTCCATTTTAGAGGGACTTTTAAAAGTGAGCCGGCACGTGTATCCGGCGGTCTTGTTCAGACCGCTACGGTTTCAGATATGTTTTGATATGCTTTGACCGACTCCGGTTTCAGCCGCAGAGGCTGAGGTAGATTTGTCGTTTGGTGTATAGCGTGAGCACGTCCATCCTTGCCGAGCGTGTCCATTTTGCGGGTACGGTGACGAACTTGCGCACGAAGCACTTTATCCGTGTTCCGCAGTCAATACCTTCAGCACGACCACGGAGCATATCAAGGAAGTACAGGTAGAAGTTTTTCAGTATGGCCGTGGCAATCAGGAACACAGTGTTTTCCTTGAGGAAGGAGAACGGCAGGTGCGCCCATCCGAAGTCGTTGTTCTGGCAGTCGAAGTTGCGTTCGCTGGCTCCGCGCTTGTTGTAGTACTCGATGATGGCCTTCTCGG
>JAZRYP010000009.1:0-55100 GCA_045600825.1 Bacteroidaceae bacterium | reverse complement strand
CGTTGGCGTTCAAGTCTTTATCTATGATGGCCTTGATGTCGTCCGTGAGTATGGGACAGGCCACCTCGCGGTTCTTGTACTTCGGTTTGCTCTGGAGCAAGTCCTCCAATGCCTCCGGGTGTTCCTTGTCTGCAACGGTAGTGTTGTAGAGCTTTCGCAAGCCGATTACTGTCGTGCGGCTGCAATTGTGGCTCCTGGCTATCTCACTATTGGAGAGTCCTCGCCGGAAGTCGCTAAAGATGTCATTTCTTTCCACGTAGTTGATCATTTGCTCGGGCGTTTATGGCCCGAAAGTTAATAATTTGGGATGGTCCGGCGGGTCGCAGGCAGGCCCTGCTCTTCGCGCCGCTCGGCTACGCCTCGCTCTGCTACGAGCAAGGCCTGCCGATTCCCTTTGCAAACAATCTCAACTGTTCAATTTTCGGTGGCGGGGGACATGCGGTCACTGTTTTTGCAAATTTTGTTCTCACCGCTATCATCCGACCGAAGTTGTCTCGCATTTACTCTGTAATCAATTTCCGCGTTTCACAATCCAGTTTCCTTCAATCCGGATCATCCCACTTCCGACTTATCCTACTGATTTTCAGAATAAACCGACAAGGCTCATTCGCAGGAAATCTACGAATGGGTCTTGTTGTCAGAAGATATATTTCTATAGTTCGTTGAGCACTTACGCCATTACCGTTGTCACTTCTCATCCACTTCCCAATGACCACTATATCCGCTACCTACGAAACGGACATTCACCATTTTCTTCAAATGCCTTTTGATAGTGGCTGTACTCTTTCCGGACAGACTGGCCAATTTCTCGGAAGTGATTGACGGGTCTGACTTGATCTGACTGAGCAGCCATTTATCAAATTCATTCAAGCCTTGAGTATCACCTTGAGTATCACCTTGAGTATCACCTTGAGTATCACCTTGGGTGACCGGCATCGGGAATGTTACCGTTACGAATCCATCATGCTCATACCAGAACGGCTCGGGAACACCTTGTTCCTCGCAGGTCTCAAGAATTCTTCCGACTCCGCTACCCCAATTCTCAAGGAACGTGGATTTGAAGAGCACATCGGCAATATTGGGATTGTATGGGTGAGAGAAATGGCCAGTCTTGATATTCTCCGGGGTGATTCCGGCAATAAGCCTTCCCGGATTCGATATCTCAATTCTGTCATCGTATATGGCAATCTGAGGGGTTAAATTATGAAATTCCATAGCCCTATGGCAGAGACAGTTGATGGTCGCTTCCCTGAGAGCCTCAGCCGGAATCTCCAGTTTCTCCTCACGTCTCAAGCCTACAATCTTTCCGCTTAATGACAGATGCTTGAACAGGAAGTCCATTCCGGCATCCAGCAGATCAAAGAAGTTTCCTTCAACCTTCCTGTTATCGACAAACTCATTCTTGTCAGTTCCTCTGAATTTGGCCATCTTCAACCCGAACTGCGAATATGATTTGTTCGGCATAGTTACGGCATCCGTATGCCTCCGTCACCGCATCATGTTTCCTGTCCCAATAATCGACAACCGCAGCCATCGCCATAGCGATAGACTGCGTTGTCCTCATCGTATCTATCAGCACCCGCATAGCCTCAATCGAAATAGTTGTACTTGTCAACAATCTTGTCAACCACCTCCAGCTTGT
This sequence comes from Bacteroidaceae bacterium, assembly GCA_045600825.1. Lineage (GTDB taxonomy): Bacteria > Bacteroidota > Bacteroidia > Bacteroidales > Bacteroidaceae > Colenecus. Next base: position 53,458 of record JAZRYP010000009.1, on the reverse strand, counting down.
CAGCCTTGATATACTTCTTCAGCATCACAGGTGTGGAATGCCCCGTAATCTTGATAATGTCATACACATCCATACCGGACAGATACATCAGCGTCGCACCCGTCCTCCGTGCGGTGTGAGTATGTACCAGCTCATACTTCGGTTTGCGCACCCTCACAGGGACACCCCCTGTAGTCTCTACAATCTCAACCTCCTCCGTAAGACCTGCCGTCCTGCATATATCCTTCAGGTAACGGTTCAGCACCTGGTCCTCCAGATGAGGCAGCGAATAGTCATACTTCTCCAGTATAGCCCTGCATTCCGAACTGACCGGAATACTCACCTGCGCGCCAGTCTTCTGCTGCCGTATATTGATTATGGTAATCTCCTTAGTCCTGATTTCCGGCCTGGTCTGTCCCGGATGCTCCGGATCCGCCACATCCTCAATCCACCGCTTGCTGTAAGTCTCAATCTGATTCTTCACGATATTGTTGTAGTCCGACACTCTCTGCGCAGTCCATACCCCGACCATAAAGATATCCCTTGCCTGCTCGTGTCCCACATCATAGCCGCTCAAATCCGCCTCCTGAATCTTCTCCAGGTCTTCCCTCGTCAGATAAATGCTGTCAACGTCAATAAACGTCCCCTTGAATCTCTTGTCCTTCCAGACATTGTTCACGTGAAGACCCTCGGACTCCGCTGTGCCCATAATGACCTTCAGCTGCTTAACGCACCTTGCCGTAGTGTTGACATTATACGCCTTCTTCGTCACATTCCCCTTGCTGTCCTTGAACTCCGTCTTCAGATACGAAGTGAAATCATAATAGAACTGCATATCAATGTCATTGAAGTTATACTCCATCCTCTTGTACGCGCAGAACCTCTTCAGTTGCGTCAGAGCCTGCCTGATAGTCCTCACCGTACCATTCCCGTAATTGGTGCCCTTATCCGTCTGCCGCCCGCCACTGCTGATTTCCTCAATATACTTGTCAACATATTCCAGCAGGGTTATCTTTTCCGCCTCTCTACGCTTCCTTTCCTCCTCAGCCTTCTCCACCTCAGCCTTTTCAATCTCCTCCCGATAAACGATACTCCTGACCAGTTCCCTCACCTCGTCCTTATCGAGACCGTGACCATCCTCGAACCTGCTGTTCACCGCACGACGAATCTCAGAAGCGGCATCAAGCGTATATGCCACATCCGCATTCTTACGAAACTTATCCATAGCCCTCTCGTCATTACGCTTCTCCCAGACAACGTGATTGACATAAAGGCCGGTAGCCTGTCTGATTTGAGTCTTTGTTTTTCTATCCTGAATCCGGATACCTGAGTTCAAACACGAAACGCAATTGGTGAGAAGAATTTGAGCCGGGCGGCTCTGCCGAATGTTTGTGACACGAAGATACGACTTTTTGGGAAACATAATCGAAAAAGCCGCCTACCTCTGTAAGTTTCGTGGCTCAAAAGAGAAAGAACCTTCAAAGATCGATAGTTTCCTTTATTTTTTCTCATATTGTTTGATAATTCAAAAGGGAGTCATATCTTTGCAAATGGTGGTATATACACCACCTAATAAAGTGGTATTTTATGGCAAAGACAATAAATCTAAATGATTCCATTCAAGCATGGCGTGACATTCGACCGATTTCTGAAAAAGACAGAGATAGGTTGAGCAGGAAATTTACAGTGGAATTCAACTACAACAGCAATCATATTGAAGGTAACACCCTGACATATGGGCAGACTGAGTTGCTGCTGTTGTTCGGTAAGGTTGCAGGAGAAGCCCGCATGTTCGACCTTGAAGAAATGAAAGCCGGCAATGTGGGATTGTTGATGGTGAAGGACTTGGTTGCGAGAGGTGAAACATTCCTGACTCAAACATTCATCAGGCAACTTCACAAGACGCTATTACGAGAAGATTATACTGTATACCGCAACTTGCCTGACGGGACGACGACCAGTTTCGTCATACATGCAGGCCAATATAAGACAAGGCCCAATTCCGTAATCACAAGATATGGTGACCGGTTTGAGTACGCTTCTCCTGAAGAAACTCCTGCTCTGATGGCTGACCTGGTGGACTGGTATAACGAAGAGAATGCGAAGGGAGAGCTTTCACCAAGCGAGTTGGCGATATTGTTCCATTACAGGTATATCCGTATCCACCCTTTTGAGGATGGGAATGGAAGAATCGCCCGTTTGATGGTCAATTATATTCTGTCCAGCCATGGTTGGCCGATGATAGTTATCCGCAGCAGGCAGAAAGATGCATATCTGGAAGCATTGCACCAGGCGGATTTGATTGTCGGCGATTCACCGAGCGACGGTGCTCACGCCGAGTTGAAGGATATTGCACCGTTTATCAGGTATATGACCGGTATGATGGCGGAAGAGATAAACAACGATGTTCTGTTCCTCTCCGAACATAACGATAATACCTGGTGGTATGACGGTCAGAAGATTACTTTCCGCACTCCGAGCTACACCAGAATCCTCAGGATGATGCAATCGATCCCCGCTGTGACTTATGCACACCTTCAGGAAGGTACTGGCATTAATATGTCCGCAGTTCAAAAGATAGTGAAGTCCCTTCAGACGAAAGGATTTGTCGAGCGCCATGACAATAACGGGGATTGGCAGGTTTTGTTGGTGCAGTAATAGACAAAACTATATTGCCTTTGGCCATATTTGAACATAGATATTCTACTAAGCCGCCTACCCATGTAAGTTCTTGGCAACTGAAAGAAAGAATCTTTATTGAAAAACAAACCTCGAACTCTCCATCTTTCCGAATTATCCGTTTGCCAATTCAGACGGATAGTCTTAACTTTGTCTTGACCTTAATGTAATAATCCGACAATAGTATCAACCTCGTAATCGCCCACACGGTTCTTCCTGTCAACGATTTTCGGTCTTTCGGAAATGTCGATTCTGTTCGGGATTGTGCCCCGTTTCTTTCTCAGCGCCCCACGTTTCTTGTGCCTACGGCCACGATGACGCAGATGCTTGTACAGTTCGCCGCCGTGGGCCTTATCCCACCAGATATATTGATATATGGTCTCGTGCGACACCATCTTGATACCCTGCCAACGGCATACTCCCACTATCTGCTCGGGGCTGTAATCCATAAGAATCATCTCGTCCACCTTCTTCCTGACATTTTCCTTGAACCTGCGTGGCAGATGGCGGCAACGCCATCGGTGGACGGCCCTCTCCTGCGCTATCCTTGGCTTATAACACCTGTACCGGCTGTAACCATTTCTCTGAATCTCCCTTGTGATGGTTGACGGATGGACGTGCAGATACTCTGCTATCTCCTTCTTCGTGCACCCGGCCTCCAGTTTTGCAGCGATCTGGTACCGCTGCCACTCTCTTAAATGCGTCATTTTTGAACCTGTTTTGCGGGCAGACCGCCCAGATGTAAAGATTTATACTTAATATAAACCTTTATCTAACAGATTCTTTCTCAAAAATTGCGTTTACAAGTTGAATCCTGCTGTCAATATCATCAAGAGTTGCAGTCCTGTGCAGGGACGCATCCCAAGGCAGGAATCTCAGATACTCATTGTCTTCAAGAAAACGAATCAAGGAAGAATAGACTGATGTCCGGAGTTCTTCAAAATCGTTGAATCCCTTGCGCACAAGCTGCTGCTCAACCCGCTTTATGAGTTTTGCTTCTTTTGGATTACGCTCACTGCATCGCTTTACGAAAACAATTCGATGATTACCTTTCTCGGTTGCCTCGTCAAATTCCCTTTCCGTAGGCGAGACACCATTTGAATCCTCATGTCCATATTCTTTGCCGAAGATTCCGAGATAAATCTCACTCTGGGCAGCTTCTGAAAGATACGCTTCCGGAGCCGACAGATTGATTGCCGGCAGTTCCTCAAAAATGAACGGTTAAAAGAACCTACGGAGCAAAGCGTCCTCACGAATATATTTTGCGAGAGCCTTCCTTTCCTCGGGAAACTCTTTCTGTACACTGCTTATGAAAACTCGTACCATCTATTCTCCTCCATTTTTCAGTTGGACACATAGTTGACAGACCTCAGCCTAGACACACTTCTTCATCTTGCCGATGTCATATATACCGGCATACTCCACAAAACGCCCGGTCAGGTATATCAATCACCCGCCACAGCCCGGACTGGCATTGCGAAACAACGCTCGTAATAATCGCAAGTATCTGTATAGAATACGCTGAAACACATATCAACTGCATAATTGGGAGTACCATCTGCATAAACGGGAACTTCTTCCGGATCGGTAATGTCTTTTCCTTGAAGCGAGGAAGATCTGTAGTATCCCAAAACCACGTCTCCTTTGTCTCCCATTATCCTATCCTCGCAACGGAACCCGGCGGCGGGAAGAAAGATGTGGACATCATTGTCTATGGAATAGTCCCCGGTCACTATGTCGTCTGAATATTCCGATTCTCTCTTTCCCCTATCCTCCGGATTTTTCGCCTTGAACACAATATATCCACGGACGCCGGAGCCCTTGTAGTCAGCACACCATTGCCAGAAACATCCCGACACCAAATCGCTGAATTCTTCAATAGTCGGCATACGCCACGGTTTGCCAAGTTCCATACGGGCCACATCGTCATCAGGATCAAGTACTCTCTTGTTGTCAACGGGACCATCACCGTACCAGAATTCCGGAGCATCATCAGGAACATATTTCGTCAGTTGCAGTTCCTGTCCATCCTTGCACCAGGCATAGGTGCCCCAACTGTAAAGCGATTTGGGCTTGGTCTCGCCCCAGGCATAATATTTTCCATATTCTTCCGGCGAAGATGCGCTTATGTTGAATGATGCCCATTTTACGCCCACACCCAAGTCCACCTTTTCCGGCTGTGGGTGTGATGATGTGGTGAAAGTCCTGATATCACCGAAGGAATAGACTTTGTTGAATAACACGTATGTACGATAGTAGTATGACGTATTTGCAGTCAGCCCGTCGATGCAAACGTCAAATTTGCCATCAGGACCTATTTGTGTGGCCTCAACGTCTGTCGCATTTGTGTTGAGATCATTTTCGGAATATTCTATACCATAGATGACAGACAATGCCTTTTCCGACTTTTGCCGGCAAATACCTTGGATTCTGGCAGAAAAAGCACCCAGATCTACGACCACACCGGTTTCGGCAATGTCAGAATTTTCTGAATCGGATTTTTCGCACGAAGCCAAAGCGACAACAAAACAGAGTAATAAAGTGATTTTTTTCATATCGGTTTCTGAGAATTTAGCAACCTATTTCATTAATTAATACTTAGCTCTCCTGACATCAAACGAGGCAATAACACATCTCTTTTCTCCGCCAGTTTTTGATTTTCCTCTCTATGTTGAGCTATCTGCTGATGCAGAGGCTTAACAATGCTGGAGAATCTTGATACGATGTCTTTATTTGCAGGAATCTTGAATTCAAGCGTGTCTTCGGTATGAAACCGCTGATGACTAGAGCAGACATCACCAAGTTTATACGATTTCCATTCTCCCATAAAAATATCTGTCAAAATGTTGAATGTTCTCAAAAATTACTACATTTGCAGTGGATGTTTACATTTTAGCAAAGGGCTCAAGTCCGTTGCAACGAAAACTAGCGGAGTATTTATCTACATAGATGGTGCTCCGCTTTTCTTTTATAAGCGGATGGGTACTTCTATCTAAGCCGCCCATTGCTCTCAAATTGCTAAGCAAACAAAAATGATAAACATCCAAATTATTAGAACCTGTTTTGAAATGATTAACTTCAATTCTTATGCTTCTTTTCCGCATCTTTTCTACCGCTTTTTCGGTTACAATGGAGCCACATTGCTCCCTCAAATCAGCAGAAAATCTGCTGGAAAATAACCTATAATAATTTTCGTCAACCATTTCAAAACAGGTTCTTATTCGTTGCAATGGAGAGCGCCTTACGGTAGAACGTAAGGAAAAGCTGCATAGACCGATTCTTGTTCGAGGTCATTTCCGTATGATCAACGGCAGGAAGGTTTACGTCAAGACTCATTACCGGATAGGGTAATTGAGTAGCCAATCCGACATCCGCGCGGGAGCTACCTGTATTCAAACAGGTGGCTCTCGTTTTTTTCATATCCCGAATACGCCAGACTTCCATAAATGATGATTTTTCGGGTTGTCAATCGGATACCGGACGGATGGACTGTCCATAATAGCGTTTCTCGCACTCACCGGCATCTATGTTTTCGGAATCAAAATAGATATAATGAGCACTGTTCGAAGCCGATGGGGAAAGAGATGATGTCCAGTAATTGCCGTTGCTTCCAACATCATCAATTTCATCTTTTGAGGCATATCCTGCGGCTGGAAGGAAAATATGGACATCATTGTCCGGCGAATAGGTCGCAGAAACAGTTTCTGAATTTCTTTTTCCTCTGTCTTCATTATTTTTTGCCTTGAATACCGCGTAACCTTTTACCCCCGAATTTCTGTAATTCTCAAACCATTGCCAATAGCAACAGGAAACAAGCCTGGCAAACTCATCAGCCGTAGGCGTACGCCAAGAACCTCCAAGTTCTTGTGAAGCGACATCGTCGTCGGATGTAAGGTATTTTTTATTGTCACTGGAATTGTATTTCGTCATATTGGATTCAGTTCCGTCTGCACTCCACTGATACGATTCCCAGGCATAGAATGACTTGGTTTTAATCTCTCCCCATGAGTAATATTTCCCATAATCAGTAGAAGCAGTTGCACTTATATTGAACGAAGCCCACTTGATACCTACCCCCAAGTCTATCTTTTCCGGCTCAGGATGCGCCAATGTTGTAAAGCTCTCCACCTTTCCGAATGAATAAGCCCTGTTGTACAGGACAAATGTACGGTAGAAATATTCTGTTCCGGGATTCAGATTTCCAACATCAACAGAAAAAAGACCATTCCCGTTAATTTCAGAAGCATTCAGAACTATAGCGTTCCTTGTAAGATCGGAATTGGTATATTCTATTCCAAATGTTACAGACAGTCCTTCAATATTCTTTTGATAGCAATATCCGGAAATTTTAGCGGTAAATGCCGTAAGAGCTGTGACGTCACCGGTTTCAGCAATACATCCTGTCGGGTCATCATCCTTGTTGCAGGAAACGGATACCAGCAAAAGAATCACGCACAGAAACATATATAGAAACTTTTTCATACGGCAGGTTGTATTAAGACAGAGTTTGTACTATGCAAAGCTAAAAAATATTCCCGGTATATGGGACAGACATAACTTGAAATATTGGCAGTTCTTCTGCAACTTTCTGAAACTGATATCCGACGAATAGGAATCCGCTCATGTTCCCAAATATGAAATGTCCGATCAGGGACCTGTGCGGCATTAAAATATGTAATCACAGATAAATCTTGACAGATATATTGTATTTTCAAATATATTATCCACCTTTGTACACAATATATGTCACGAATTGTCCGTCCTGACGGAGGCTTTGGGCTTTCCGAAGAAGAGACCAAGGACTTTGGAAAAATACCTGGGATTATGAAAAAAGCCATATTCATTTCTTTACTGCTGGGCCTTGCAAGTATGGCGTCGGCCCAGTTCGGAATGCCGTTCATGGGAGGAGGAATGTTCCCTGAAATGGGTGGAGGTATGTTCCCCGAAATGGGTGGCGGCATGCCTTTCGGACAGTCCCGGATGCAGAACAGTGCAAACAGCGCAAATAACGTTGGGATTGAGTCATCGAATCTGCCCATAATATACATTGACACAAAGGGACATGAAATAACGCAGAACAAGGTTGATGCCTCAATGAGCATCACAAATGGCCAGTACGACGGTGCTGTTACGATAAAACTGCGCGGCAACTCTTCTCTTATGATGCCGCAGAAGAAATTCTCCATAACCACAAGAACCGCAGACGGCAGGAAGAACAATGTGTCATTGTTTGGAATGACGGCAGAGCACGACTGGGTACTGCTGAACACCTACACGGACATTTCGTTGCTGCGTGATCCTCTGGCCATGCATTTGTGGCGTTCCATGGGTCATTGGGCTCCAGGCACACAGACCGTAGAAGTTGTGCTCAACGACAGATATATCGGTGTATATGTCCTGGCAGAGAAAATAAAGCAGGGCAAGGAACGCCTTGACATTGCAAGCCTGAAAGCGGAGGATTCCGATGGCCGCGAACTGAGTGGCGGCTACATTCTGTGCGTTGACAAGTACGATGCCAACGATAACACTTTCGCATCAAAGCAGAAAGGTGTATCACTGCACGGCCAGACAGGTATGGGTATGATACCGTTCGGTGCAGGAGGAATGAACAACGGTGTCGTCTGGACCATCAAGTACCCGGACAAGGATAAGATTACAGACGTACAGCAGAAATACATAGAAAACTATATCCACGAATTTGAGAGTGTGATGGCCGGCCCTGATTTTGCCGACCCGGACAAGGGCTATGCCGCATACATAGACGTGTCGGACTTTGTTGATTTTATTATCCACTCTGAATTCATGCACAATGCCGATATGTATGTAAGCAGCACCTATCTGTACAAGACCAAGACCAACGCCGACGGCACAGGAGGCAAGCTGCATGCAGGACCGGTATGGGACTACAACTTCTCTATGGGGAACTGCACGTTCGGCTTGTGCAACGTAATTGATGCCTGGAGCTACAACGGCAAGGATCAGGGCATCATACCGGCTTTCTGGCAGAAACTTATGTCTGATCCCAAGTTCGTTGACGAAGTAAGGAAACGCTACACGGAGCTGCGCAAGACAATCCTGAGTACGGAGAATCTCTACAAATACATTGACAGCTACGCAGAGCAGATGCAGGAGCCTGCAAAGCGTCATTTCACCCTATACAGCGAACTTCTCATACCGGAGGAGCAGACGCAGTCACACAGGCAGAACGGTGGGATGCAATTCTTCTTTGGCGGAATGGATAACGGTATGTGGACAAGCTTTATGGCCTACCGCGTGAGCAGTTATGACCAGGAAATCCGGACTCTTAAGGAATGGATTTCCAAGCGCTTGGCTTTCCTGGATAAGAACTGGTTACTGAAATAGGATAACGTCACCGGAGTTTCGCCTTGCGGACAATAATCCAGGGCAGCGGTAACCACCACACCAGCGGTTCCAGTACGCGCCTTCCGTATGCTCCGAGACCGATTATCCGGTCAAGTCCGGAGTAATCAAACGCCGCCAGCAGTTGGGAGGCTACGAGCATCGTTATCAGCAATGAGGACATATAATATGCCAGCCACAGCAGCGCTCCAATCACGCTATCCGTATTGCGGAATATTCCTGTAGCGAAGCCATACACCACCGATGGCAGTCCGGTCAGAAGAAACAGCATGAGCATTATTCCATCCGACAGCGGACTTGGCAGTAAAGTACCGGTAATGCCCAGCAGCACACGATCCCCGAAGAACAGTCCTGTCACGACAAGTCCGGCAAACAATGCCATTACAATCAATGCCACGGCAAGTCCTACCCGTTCCTTGTATGACAATGCATCCTTGCCAGACAGGCGGCATATTGCCCGCCACAGTCCGCTCTTACAGACCAGACCTATGGCAGAAAGCAGCAATGTGGCATTTCCGACAGGTGCCGCAGATATTGCCGTAACAGAATTGCTTATCAGCCATCTTATGCCCTGCGCATCAAGCAGGCTTCGCAGTACGATGTCGCTGTTACGTTCAATGCCGCGCATCGCATATACGCTGCCTATCCACGATATCAGCATAACAGCCAGCAGCAAGAGAAGATACACCGTCGCCGGATGCGGAATATGCCACCCTCTCCTATTCATCGGCCTCAATTTTCGACGGATCAATTATATGCAGCTCAATAGCTCTGGCCACCAGCCGCGTCACGTTCAGATTCTGTTCACCCTTAGGGAACAGGCGGCTGACAAGATCCTGCTGACGCTTCTCCAGCGATTTGCTGCTGAACGGCATTGTACGCAGTTCACTTATCATATCCTTGGTATATCCGAGTGCCAGATGACGCAGCAGACGCTCATCGTACTCGTCAATATCATATCTTATCAGCGAGGTTCTGCGGTCGGACTCCTCGCGTACCGAATCCTTGTAGCGGTTGACAATCTTCTCAAGAATCGGCTGGTTGAATGCCGGGACGCGACCTTCCATAACCTGCAGGACAATGTCGCGTGTCAGCAGTTCCCCCGTCTTCAGAGCTATGCCGTCCGCGCCGGCATCAAGCACATCAACCCACAGACGCTCGTTCAATATCTCACCGGTAAACACAAGGATTTTCATTGCCGGATAATCCTTGCGCACTCTACGGCATATATCCACTCCTATCGTGGTGGAGCCTCCGAGACCGAGATCAAGCAACAGCAGTTCAGCCTGGTTCTTCTCAAGCAGAGGCCACAGTTCACTCTCGGTCATAGCCGTTCCCACAACCATCGCCTCCGGTATGTCTGACTTGATGATAGACATTGTGCCCTTCAGTTCCAGAGCCACATCCTCAACGATTACTATTCTGAAATTATCCATAAATCACATCGGTAATGTAAACCATATTATCAATCCGCCGTCACGCCCAATCTCGGCATTTATCCTGCAACCTGGATGCCCCATAGCCTCATCGTGCTCACGTATTATCTGACGGCATACCACGTAATGCTGATTATTGTCCTGCCACAGAGGCGTGAACATTGTATTCAGATTGTCCGTAGGCAGCCCCTTGCGGGAATCCTCCAGGACAATGCGCGCGAAATCGCCGTCAGGTATCGCGCTGAGTCTGATTGTTCCGTCAGATTCATATTGCAGAGCCTGTTCCAGAAGGCTGTCAAGCATAAAGCCAAGCATCGCGGCATCACCGTGGCACGACATATCCGTATCAGCGATTTCCAGACACACATCCCGCCCGCTCTGAATCTTCAGGAAACGCTTCTCCGCGGCCCTGAAAACATCTGCAATATCAATCTTGTCCGACTTCAGCAGCACATCGTCCAGCTGACGGCTGACATTCCTGCTCAAGATGTCGTATATATCCCTGTAATATGATATCAGTTCACGCAGATCGCCTATACTCTCCGCCGTGACATCGCCCTGCAGCATATTGTCGGCAAGCATTCCGATACGCGACGGATAGCTCAGGGTCTCGTGCTTGAGCGTTGACAGACAATTGTCCATCACCATATTCTGCACGTGCAGCCTGTTCTCCTCGTATGAAAGTCTCTGCGATTCCTCACGCATCTGCTCAAGATCCTTATGCTCCGAAGACAGGCGCAACACACAACTGTGCAATGCTACAGCCATATACCTTGATATCATCTCACACATCATAACATCGCTCTCGTCGCTGCCGTCTTTCAAACGTATGGCAAATGCACCGACCTGGATATTGTCACCTTCTGTCCCTGCAAGCAATGGGAACACGCGCACCCCATTGCCATACGCCGCATCTGCTTTGCCGGCTATGCAGTCTGCGGACATACCGGCAAGTTCGCGTCCGGAGTTTTCAGGTCTGACGGCATAGACGGTATTATCATCGTTCACCACAGCCACGCAGACGGAATCAAACGGAATCATCACATCGAGATCCGGAAGTACGGAATCCAGCAGACTGTCGGCAAGCCTCTGCAGATTGTACTCTCCACTGCGTATGGCATTGGTCATTGACTCTGATATGCGTCCTGTTATCTTGAGAATCTGCTGCAGGTCACTTCTGTAGCGCAGCCAGTTTCGTGAATGGAGTACAAAACGGAACACCACGAAGCCTATCAGCACCAGCACCATCAGTACAATGGCAATGCGTATATTGCTGTTGGAGCGCTGCAGCTGCATACAGTCGCGTTCAATGACTGAGTCGCTGTAATACCGGCGGAAAAGCATCAGGTACGCATCGTTATTATACCTGTACAAATCCTGCATGTTCAGTGCCAATGCTGCCACAGCCACCTCATTTCGCAGCCAGAGTATCGTCTCGTAGTCCGTACCGAAGCCATTCTCAAGCCATATCTGCTCGGCAGGGACATCGTCACCTGACAGACGTATATGATTGGCGGCATCACCGGTAAGGTTTTCATAATCCGCATTCAAGGCATCAATGGCCTTTGAAGCATATATCAGAGCGCTGTCATATACACAATTGACATTACTCCTATACAGAGAATCGGCGTATGCGTACGCCACATTCAGCAAGGAATCACCAACGGTATCCGTGTCCTGCGCATCTGCGGCCAATGGAGACAATGCCATCAGTATCACTCCGAGCATTCTGCGCACACCTTTCGGCAGACGAAAGCTGAAACGGCTGCCCTTCCCTACAGCACCAGTTACGTCGAAACGGCAACAGTCAAACGATTTGTCGGTCTTTCTATATTTCTCAATGATGCCTTTGCAATTCATCAGCCCGAACCCGTTGCCTTTTGCCACAGACTTATCATTGTCAATGCCAATACGCTGCGGATCATATACCTTCGTATCGCGCAGGATACGTACATCCTCATCAGACAATCCTACTCCGGTGTCACTGACGGAAATCTCCACCCACTCATCGCCACAATCCACAGCCACGGACACGATGCCGCCGGCAGGCGTGAACTTGCGCGCATTGTCCGCCAGAGTATTCAGCATAAACAAAGTGAGAGTCCTGTCAGCACGGACAACAGCATCGGAATCGCACACCTCCAGCCGTACGCCTTTCTGCGCAAAGCTACGTTCACCGCGACGTATTATATCAAGCAGTGACTGTATTCCAAAACTCTCGATGTGCAGGCTTACCTCGCCCTGACACATTCTGATCCACTGAGTCAGCGACGCATTATATTGCGCAGCTCGTGATGCAAGTTCAGAGATATATTCAATATGATGTCCGACCGCAGGATCACTGGCATCGAGCCTTGATGCTTCGCCAACCATTCTGTCAATAAGCGGAATACAGTCGGACACCACAGAATAGCAGGCACGGCGCAACAGATTCTGCCGGCGGCTCTCCTCCGTATGCATTATCCTGACAAAACGTTCCTTGTCGGCCACCTTTCTATCATCGCCTATCTCACGGCTGATATCCGCGCTCTGCAATGCCGCAGCCACGAAAGGAGCGACAGTTGCCACTACGGCACGCTTGTCCTTGTCTGTCCTGCCGCCCGAACATTCCAGAATTATCAGGCCACCATCGGAGGACTCCTTTATGTCAATATGCTCAACTCCGACTACAGGCGCCAGATCCGAGTTCAGGATATCACGGATACGCTCCCGCACATCAACGATTTCCTCTGTTCTCACAGACAGAATCTTCCCGCACAATTGCAGTACGTGCTGTATGACGTCAGCGTACTCTCTGTTACGGCGCCTTATGGCTCTGCTGAACAATGTCACGAATACGGACAGAAAGATGATACCTGCCACAACCACCACAAGAGCCACATTGAGCGAGTTATTCATCCTCCGCAGCAATTGCTGACGCGCCTCATACCTGCGGTCCAGACGTATGGTTTTCTGAAGTTCCAGATAAACGTTGCGGTTATAGTCCGAGGCAATCTTATCACCAAGCCCGGAGTATGCCAGACTCATCTGTTCCCTGATACGGCTCATACACTCCGGTGCCACCATCAGAGGCATACGCTCTATCCAGAGATTCTCCACAATCAGCGCATCATCACGATACGGCTCAAGATACGGCACTTCAACATCACCGGCCATCTCCGGCACTGCCACATCGCGCGCCATATTGAACATATCCATAGCCTTCGAGAGCCAATCCACAGCACCGGCATATTCCCCCCGTTCTATTGCACAAGTGCCGAGCTGAGTGTATGTCTCTATCGCGCCGAACAGCGAGCCGTAGTGCAGGAAATCCTGTAATGCTCTTAGAGACAGTTGTTCCGCCAGATTAATCCAGTCCAGTCCCGACGGATTAATATCGCCAATTATCCTACGGTCAATACCGGAAAGAGCCTCCGGCCCGGCATCAAGTATTACCGTAGCCATACCCTGCAGGGCAATGCCTGTCTGACAGATGTAACCATTACGCTCCGCTGTCTGATAGGTATTGTAAAGGTGCCGCATCCTGTCAGGAAATGCATCAGGCCCATTCTCACCCCTGACCAGTCCAAGCCCCCTGAGTGTATTCCAGCGCAGGAAACGCAGCGTGTCCGTGCGAAGCCTGTCACCCGTCTCTATCTTGGACAGCTCGGCAAGTCCCTGTTCATTCTGTTCAAGCTCGAAGAAATATATCGCCGACACTATCCTGACATCTGTCTCGGCACGGTATATACGCCGTCGCTCACTCTCGGTCAGGGATTCTATCTCCTCATTTATACCGCGAAGCTCAAGCAGAGCTTTGTCGCGATACTGATAGAAAGCCATATTGTCCGATGTACGCTGGTAGATGTTCATCATCCCCACATCGGCAGCGAGCCATTCCACACGGTTGCCGCTGTTCTGGAGCACGGACTCATACAGAGCTGCGGCTTTTATGTAATCCATACGCAGGAATGCTATGTCACCAAGTATGTTAGCCGCCACAGCACCATCCGAGGAGCCTTTCGGCACAGCATTATAGACACATTCTGCATAATATTGGGCGGAATCAAGATTCACAGGCAGCCATTCCATAGCCGACTCGTTCAGAGCGGCCGTGGCAATGCCGGACCTTCCGCTACAGGCAGACAGGCACAGCGCGACACTCAGCAGAACAGCATATAGCCTACATATCTTCATTGTCCGTTTGCATTACAAGAAGCGAATATAGCATTTATTTGGCTATATCGCTCAATTGGCCTACCTTTATCGGGATATCTTGGTCTGGATATGAAAGAGATTGCCAACATACATAACGGATTCAGGACAAAGTTCGGAATCCCCAGGCAGAGCGGTCTGATAGATTCGCTGAAATCCGACATAACCTTTGTACCTGAGTTCCGCAATCCCGATGCCCTGCGCGGTCTGGAAGGTTTCTCGCACATCTGGCTATTGTGGAAATTCTCCGAATCGGTTATATCGGACGGAGAATGGTCGCCCACAGTACGTCCGCCACGCCTGGGTGGCAACACCCGTATGGGAGTCTTTGCCACACGCTCGCCGTTCCGTCCGAATCCCATCGGACTATCATGTGTCAGGCTTGACGGCATTGACCTGCATACCCCTGAAGGTCCGGTGCTTCACGTATCGGGCGCAGACCTTATGGACGGCACCCCCATCTACGACATCAAGCCATACCTCCCATTCACCGACTGCCGTCCGGATGCGACAGGAGGCTTCACAGACCGTACCTTCGCAGAACATCTTGACGTGATTATCCCACAGGAAACCGCCGACAAGATACCTGCAGACCTGCTTTCTCAAATCAGGGAGATTCTGGCACAGGACCCCCGCCCTCACTATCAGGACGACCCTGCCCGCCTGTACGGTATGACCTTCCAGAACTACGAGATTCGCTTCAAAGTCAGCGGCACGCTGCTCACCGTAGTGTCTGTAAGTGATTCGCCATATCAAAGCCAATAAGTTGGGGGTAATTTTGAGTTTACAAAACGGCTTTAGGTAATTGAATGGTATGTATCAACGTTGTTTTTCAATATCTTCCAATAACTCAATATCACAAGCATCAGCTTTATCTGCTTCAAGTCTTTTCCGTTTAGCATCAAACAAATCATATTGTTCTCGTGCTATCCGTTCGGATTCTTGAACTGTAATTGTTCCATTATCCTGCAAAATTTGTCTATCCTGATATTTCAACAAACGATCAACGCTATTTTTCCAATAATCCAATGTCAGGTCCTTACGTTCCTTAACTCTTAATTCCGCATCTTCCAGAAACAGGGTTACAAGCCGGTTTAATATATCAATTTCATTTTCTGAAAGATAGTTTTTAGCTATCACTATATCACCACGTCTTACGATACTTCCCTGCCACGATGTGAGTCCCATATTCGGTTCTTTCGCATTAGCTCTCGCAGCAATTATTTCCGCTGCTGTTTTGTTTGTAACAGCAAACAAAAATTTATTCTGGGTTGCAGCAAAGAACATTTGTGTCGATTTATCATCGGAGCGATAGTCACTGCTGAGAGCAAATAAATCTCTGATTTTTTGATAAAAACGTTTCTCTGATGCGCGAATATCGCGAATCTTGGCAAGCAGTTCATCAAAATAGTCCGGTCTCCCATCCGGATTCTTCAGTCGTTCAGTATCTATTGTGAAACCTTTCACCAAATATTCAGACAAATGTTGTGTGGCCCATTGCCTAAATTGTGTACCGCGTATGCCTCTGACACGATAGCCAACGGCAATGATCATTTCCAAAGAATAGAAAACAACGTTGTATCGTTTGCCATCCGAGGCAGTTGTAAAGTATTTCTTTACAACTGCCTCTATGGCTAATTCATTCTCTTTTAATATTTTAGATATTATTTGCCCAATGTTTTGCTTAGAGGTGGCAAAAAGTTCCGCCATCTGATTCTGATTTAACCAAACATTGCCATCTCGCGTCATCAAGGCAACGCAAGCCCTACCGTCATCGGAGTTATAAATGATTATATTCTGTTCGTTAGCCATTGTATCATGGACTTTATTATCACCTTTTCCTTCCCTGTCAGTTGGTGTTTGGGGCCTGCTGATAACAAAAATCATGCAGGCAGATGATGTCTGGTAAATTCGTGTCAGCGCTTGATCTCAACGACCAGTTTGCCGCTCTTCGGACCTGGGATGACTTTCATCTCAAGTGAGCCTGTAACCTGCGTACCGGCACCGAGTTTTGTCAGATGGGCTGTCACTGTAGGCTGTGGATTGGCATCATTTGAAATCAGTTCCTTCTCGGTTAGCTGACCGGACCACAGGACCGGACCATATGAATGATTCAGTACCCAGTTTCCAGGTTCTATATTATCAAAGACATACTCATTCTGCCCTTCCTTGAGCATCAGAATCTTAGTATCTGATGACTGACGGTAGGCAAAGCTTCCCCCACCCTTCGCCAGCTGTATCTCCGCGCCAAGTCCGACAGATGCAAGCGGATTCTCACGATAGAAATCCAGACCGCTGTCAAACGCCTCGACATCGAAGTAATACTCAGGAGCAGTGTTCAGACTGTGCATATAAAGCGTAGTTCTGTCATAGACAATGTAACTGTTGTAGAGTTTGTTCTTCTCAATACCATAGCGTACAATGTAGCCATCGGCACCCGGAACAGGCTCCCAGGCGATGTTGGCCTCGCGACGGTCCTCAGGATTGCGCAGAGCCATAAACTTCTTCACCTTCTGAGTCTTCATCTGAGGAGTCGTGCCGAATATGCGCAGATCCTTTATGGAGAACTTGGCATTATCATACGTAGCTACATTCACGACCTTCACATAACGCGCCTTGACAGGCTCGGCAAACTCATTGTAGTCGTGTTTCAGCTCCATCTTGTTCTGTGGTTTGCTGATGATAGTCTGCCAATTGGCATTGTCGGCTGATACCATCACCTCATAGCACTGATAGAGTTGTTCCTGACGTGGAGTCTGACCCTGACGGCCACCGCCAAAACCCATTCCCATTCCTCCGGCACGAGCAGCACCGATATGGTCCCAGTTCAGCTGAATGGCATTGATTGATGCCTCAGCACCGAGATCAACAGTAAAGAACTCGCCCGGATCACCGGTCTCTGCAACCCAACAGGTAGTGAAATCCTCGTCAAGCGCATTGGCAGGTGAATAATTCTGGAATGTGGATGACACTATCGCTCTCTTCTTGACAGACAGCAGCTTCCAGTCAACATAATTGTCAACGCCACCGACCTTACGCTCCTCCGGATAATACTGAGGATAGTCGCCGAGAGCTGTATTTGAATACATCACACCCTGCTTGTCAACAGCTGTAGGATAGATGGCAAGTTCCGAACCGCGTCCGCCCTCGCCGTACTGAGCCGGTATCATACAGATAGTCCACAGGTTACCTTTCTTGTCGTGGAATGTACTTCCGTGACCTGCTCCGACCTGAAAACCGCTCGTCTTGAATGTCAGAGGATTATGCTCGCTGTACTTGAACGGTCCCATAGGGCTGTCTGACACATATATACCGTGTGAGTAGGATATGAACTCCAGACCTATCGCAGCATACTGCAAATAGTACTTGCCGTTATGCTTTATCATATAAGGGCCTTCAATCCACGGAAGTTCCTCAGGTCCGTATTCACGACGGCCGTTGAAGATAGAATAGATGACATCCTCCGGCTTGCGTACTTCAAATCCGTGATTCCTGATGTCGCTCCAGAACAGCTGCTTCGGCTCACCCTTCTCCTTGAACGTTTCCTTATCCAGTTCAACTACCTGGAAAGGCATAATCTGGGACCAGCCGAAATACATATACAGACGGCCGTCGTCATCCACGAACAGATTGGCATCACCGTAACGGTCGCTCGACAACTCACCGCATTTCTCCCACTCGCCTTTCTTGGCATCAATACATCGATATACGTTCTTGTTGTTCATAGAGCAACCTATCAACTGTCCGTCCATCTCAACGACAGAAACCACGCCACCGGGATAGTTCGGAGCATTCACGTATGTCCAGTTCTGGAAATCCGGTGAATACCAGTATCCTCTCTGGTGCGAGACGAACAGATAATAGTCATCCTCGAAAATAATCACCACGGGCTCGCCGCCGCGCACGGCACGCTCGTTACCGATAACCACATCCAGCGGATTAGCGAATGTGTGTCTGGTTTCAGCAGTCATTGACACCGCCGCTCCAACCATCAGGGCAACCGAAATTGCCATAGTTTTGAAAAAGTCAGTTCTCATGTTTTTATTATTTGGGAAATCTATCTTAACAGTCAGATCCATAATCTGTGCCTTACGCCCAGCCATGTGTCCGGATGCCCACTCTATAGTCCTCCTGAGCGGATTCGGCAGACTATTATATTCTGGCCTTAGCCAATGCAGCTCGTACTGCATTCAAAAGTCCGTTGGATGTTATGGTGGCGCCTGTAATGGCATCTACACCCTCCACATCCTGATTTGCCAGAATTTTCTTTATCAGCTCATCAAAACATTCCTGAGCTCTTTCAGGAGGAACATCGCAATGAGAGATAACGGTGACAGAGACAATCCTGCTTTCATTAATGACTACACCAGCCTTAACATCTCCACTGTAGCCCTTTCCAACTCCATCATAGGTGCCATCCCTGTATTTAGCGCTTACGTCTTTGTTCTCGCAGCCTGCGAGCAGTATCATTGACGCTATTAAAAGTGCAAATACTCCAGTTGCCTTTTTGACAATGCTAATCATATCCATATTCTTGTATCTGTCAACGTGCCAGAGGATTGCCGAGGCCTGAATTCTCGACATCGTTCTCATCAAGCCTGAATATCATAAACTGCCGGTTGTCCTGTGTGAGAGGCTTCCATTCGCCACCTTTCTCACCATTAGGATCTCCATATTTCGCGAAGTTGGACCATGCAGTCAGCATCTTCTCCGAGAGATCCCAGTCACCCTTTGTCCACGGACGCCAGCAATGGTTCAGGGACTTGAACACAAACCCCAGATCCGAGGAGTGGAACGCACCGCGCAGAGGCTGCGTCACTTCAGGATGATTGCCGTCATCAGGCAGCGGACGGGCAAACTGGTAAGCGTATGCCTTGCCGCCCTTTTCCTCCCGGTTCAGACAGAAATCCACAATCTGGCTACCCATATTGCCGGCATCGTCCAATGTATAACCAATCAGATACGGAACCTGTGCCAGAGAGCCGTCAATACAAGCGTCATCGAAAGATTCCGGAAGAGTATAGCCATCTATATAAGGAGATATCGGAGATGCTGTCAGAATGCTGCGCTTACCGGTAACCTGCTGATATATCGTAGCAAGAGCATAGATTGTCTCTGTTCCGGCATTTCTCATCTGGCTCAGAGTCTTCAGGTTAGCCCAGTCCATCACCTCCTTTGTCGAAGCCTCTGCCTCGGCAAGAGTTGTCATTGACTGCTGCATACCGCCGAATCCACCCATTGCCGGACGTCCGCCCTGCGCTGCAGGAGCAGATGCAGTCTGTGGACGTGGCTTCACAAGACCGCTTCCACTCATTATCACAGCCTTGTTGAACAGTCCCTTGGTAAGCGGAGACGCACACAGGAACTTAACGCTGCGTGAACCTGCGCTCTGACCGAAAATCATCACATTGTCCGGATCACCGCCGAACTGGGCAATATTCTTCTGCACCCACTTCATAGCCTCAATCTGATCCAGCATACCCCAGTTGCCGGTAGCATGCTCCGGATCCTCAGCCGAAATCTCAGGATGGGCAAAGAATCCGAAAGGACCTACACGATAGTTGAATGATACCAGCACGACGTCCTTGTTGGCCCACTCCTGGCCGTCAAACTCAGGCTCTGAGCCCCAGCCCTCACGCATTCCGCCACCGAAAATCCAAATAGCGACAGGGAGCTTGGCATCGGTCTTGCCCGGCTTCTTGGTCCAGACATTCAGATACAGGCAATCCTCACTGTAAGGAGCCTCATCACCATAGCCCCACTCCGTAGTATAGCCGCCAGGATAGTGTGCGCCCTGGAATGGCGGATGACCGAATGTGTCGCAGACCTTAACGCCCTCCCAGGGAATTACCGGCTGCGGGGCTCTCCAACGGTTCTTGCCCGTAGGAGGTGCAGCGAACGGAATACCACGATATACCGTCACACCTTTTATATCGGTTGACACACCCTGTACCTGACCGCCCTCTATTGTAAGGACAGGTCCCTCATTAGACGCGCTTATACCCATAACAGCCATCAAGCCGGCCAATGCGACAAACAATCTCTTCATATTTATTCAATTTTTCAAGTTAACAAACGGCAACATAATATGCTGCCGACCCACAAGAGCGGTAAACGGGGCTCGAACCCGCGACCTTCGGCTTGGGAAGCCAACGCTCTACCAACTGAGCTATTACCGCATTTCCTCTTGCGAAGGTAACCATTATTTTTATACATTTGCACAATATGGAAGCAAAAAAAATCAATCTGAGCGACTACGCCTATGCCGGCGAAGGCGCCAATGGAGAAAGTTACAACCACAAGTCGGATCCGGACATAATGATGAAGCTATACTATGCCACGGCACCGGTGGAAATTATAATCAATGAACTCGAACTGGCACACAAGGTATATCAAGCAGGTATTCCCACTCCCAAGCCCGGTGAGCTGGTGACCGACAGCAACGGACGCTTCGGCATCCGTTTTGAGAGGATTTCCGGAAAAGTGTCATTCTCGCGTGCTACAGGCGACAATCCAGACAAGGTCGGATACTATGCCCGACGTTTTGCCAGATTATGCAAGGTGCTTCACTCCACTCATCTCAACAAACGGGACTTCAGGGACATCAAGGAATACAATTCCAGTATTCTGAACAGTTCCGACATCTATACAGACAGCGAACGCTCCATAATGGAAAGATACATAATGAATGCCCCCGACGGCGACACCGCCATTCACGGTGACCTGCAGTTCAGCAACGCCATTATGCACGGAGACAACGACTACTTCATCGATCTCGGCGACTTTGCCTGCGGTTCACCGCTGTTTGATCTGGGAATGGTACTGTTCACCTGTCTGTACGACAATCACGACTTCATGCGCGAGGTCTTCCATCTGGAACCGCCTACAGCAGAACAGTTCTGGCACTATTTTGTCAAGGAATACTTCGGAGAAGATGCAAATCCTGCCCTGAAAGAGAAAGAGCTGCGTCCCTACGCAGCCCTCAAACTCCTGATAATTGAGCGGAACGCCGGAAGCGCGATTCCGGAATACCACTGGCTTATCAAATAGGAATCAGTTCTGATGTTGTTTCCTGAGCAGGTCGTTCACCGTCTTGACAGGATTGAATGTTGACATAGGGACTTCCACAAACAAGGTGTTCCAGTCGCTCATCGCTCCGTTCCACAGGCCCGGCAACTCCAAAGCCTTCAACTCCCTGCCGTTCTTTGACTTGCTGGAGATGAATCCCGTTGCAGGATCAACATACTTTGTCAGGTCAAACTTCTCACCTCTGTAGTCCCGTACGGCACATACCAGATCTACAGGATTGAAATGAGTACCCTCGCTGAACATTCTCTTCTTCTCCGGGTCATTCATATCTATCTGTGAACTTTCCAGAATCTGAAGCGAACAGGAGCCGTCGCTATTGCGTGCTATGAACGGGCCACCGCCAGGTTCACCTACATTTCTAACCATACCGCACACGCGGATAGGACGATTCAGTTTCCTGTGAAGATACGAAGCCAGTTCCCTGTCACCAAGTTCCGATACGCCATCCCTGGTACAGCACAATGTCTTCTCCAGAAAGCCGAGTATCTCCATCAGCTTTTCGCGATCGTATCTGCCACTATCCAACAGGTTTAAATACCCGAAGAACTTGCTCTGCAATGACACCAGGACACCGGCAATCACCTTCTTGTATGTAACCGTATCCGTTTTGAGGCTATCCGGCACCACATTGTCAATATTTTTCACAAATATCACATCCGAATCAATTTCATTCAGATTGGCTATCAGAGCGCCGTGACCACCGGGGCGGAACAGTATCGAGCCGTCATCATTACGGAACGGATTGTTCTCCAAATCAACTGCAACCGTATCGGTTGACGGTTTCTGTTCGGAGAATCCTATCCTATATCTCAAGCCATACCTACCAGCCATAACCGCCGATGCATCCCTGGCCAGATTTTCAAAGAATTGGCGATGCTCAGGCGATACAGTAAAATGCAGATTGACAGTTGCATCTGCCATAGAGGCATACATTGCGCCCTCCACCAGATGCTCTTCCAGAGGGGTACGTGCCTCTTTGCCATACTTATGGAATTTCAGCAATCCCTTAGGCAGAGAACCGTAATTCAGTCCATTCGCATCCAGCAGGTTCGACACCACCGCCTTGTATTTGCCTTCTGCCATCAGAGCCTTGATTCCCTTGCCCTCATTTTTCAGACACGCGGCATCCAAATCATCATAGAATGCGAATTTTTCAATTCCTTCAAAGAATTTTTTCTCAAACTCACCGGTCGGTCCGTCATACCCGGAATTCAGAAAAGCAAACAGATCCTTAAACATACGGCTAGCCGCGCCCGATGCCGGGACAAACTTTGTAATACGCCTGTTATCAGAGCGGTAGCGTTCCCAGGCATTGACATAGATATCCACGCCGTCGGGAGACACGACCTTGATTCCATTACCTTCAGACGCAGCCGACCTCAGTTCCAAAAACGGGAAACCGTTCCTGAAATCAGCCAATTGTCCTTCTACTTGCGCCACACTTACGCCCTTTGAGGCAAAAAGTTCCAAATCCTTACCTTCGAACATATCCGCTAGTGTTAAACCATTATTAATCTATTCGTCAAAGATAAAAAGAAACATTAAATTTATTTATATTCGCCACAAAAATAGGACTATGAAAAGTAAATATCTCTTTATCGCATTGGTATTGACTGCCACAGCCGGAAACGCACAGACCACCGGACCGGTACTGACTTTCGAGAAGACCGACCACAACTTCGGCTTTTTTGATGCGGAGCACGCCGAACAGTCGTGTTACTTCAGGTTCACGAACACAGGCGATGAAGACCTTATTATAACCGATGTCTATGCCACCTGCAACTGCACCGTGCCGGAATATCCCAAGCACAAGATAGCGCCGGGCGCAACCGACTCCATCAAAGTCAGTTATGATGGTTCAACAAAGCGCCCCGGAGTATTCCGCAAAGTAGTTACCGTCAACTATAACGGCAAGACTGCCGACGACTCGTTTGTCCGGGTTACAATTACCGGCGAAATGACCGACGAAAAAGTCATTGAGCAGATGAAGGAGCTCAACGCCGAATACAACAAGGAAGCCCCACAAGACAAGTAGTCAACCGGGAACTACAAGAATCCATTTCCCTGCCCAGCAAAAAAAAAAAAATTTCCTGCCCAGGAAAATAAATTTCCATAGGCAGGAATTGGAAACCTGTGCAGGTTAACGTTTACTCAACTTCCAGAGTAATGATACTCAATGCCGGCATAGTCAGAGTGACCGTACCGTCCTTTGCAATTTTGGCACCCTTGAACTCAGCCAGCCTGATCTTGTCCGGATTATCAAAGCTGTTGTAATCGTTGATAGCGCCTGATGTCAGAATCTGGCCGGACACCTTCTTTGCCTTGAAGCCATTCAGATTAACTGTAACTTCCTGCTCCTCATCGGCATTCACATTCGACAGAGACACGTGAATCCTGCCATTGTCATCCTTCGATGCAGTAGCGCTCATCATAGGCAGAGGACGTGTGGCACCCTCCGACGGGTTGTTCTTGAAGCGCTCATTGCGAACCAGTTTCACAGCGCATCCGTCAACGGAAGTAGCCAGACTCTTGGCATCCTGATGAGGGATATACATCTTATATACATAGTACGTAGGAGTCAGTATCATTTTGTCATCCTTGGTAAGCACCATTGACTGGAGTACATTCGCCACCTGGGCAATGTTTGTCATCTTGATGCGGTCAGCATACTTATGGAACACATCAAGCGAAAGAGATGCCACGAAAGCATCACGCATAGTGTTCTGCTGATACAGCTGTGTACCCGGCTCAGAATCCCACCAGGTGCCCCACTCGTCAACATACAGAGGAATGCGGTGAGCAGGATCGGCCTTGCTCATAATGTCAAGATGTTTCTGAATGACAGGCTCAATTCCAAGAGCCTTGCCGAGACACCAGTAATAGTCATCCTTGCTGAAATCGGTGGCAGAGCCCTTGCTGCCCTCCCAGCCGGCTACGGTATAGTAATGCAGTGACACAGCGTTCATCTGGCTGCCGATACGGTCCATCAGGACCTCGGTCCATTCGTAGTCATAATCGCTCGCACCGCTGGCAATCTTTGTCAGATGCGTGCCGTTGTAATCGCGCATATAAGTCTGATAGCGACGGAAAATGTCTGAGTAATATTCCGGACGCATATTGCCGCCACAGCCCCAGGCCTCATTGCCGACGCCGATGTAATGTACGTGCCAGGGGTCCTCACGGCCGTTCTGCTTACGGATCTTAGCCATAGGACCGTCAGCAGCATTCATATACTCTACCCATTTGGCGGCCTCCTCCACTGAGCCGCTGCCTACATTCATACTGATGTACGGTTCTATGTCAAGCATCTCGCACAGGTTAAGAAACTCGTGCGTACCGAAGCTGTTGTCCTCGACAATGCCACCCCAGTTGTTGTTCACCATACGCGGACGGTTCTCCTTCGGACCTATTCCGTCCATCCAGTGATACTCATCGGCAAAACATCCGCCAGGCCAGCGCATCAATGGCACGTGAAGTTCCCTGAGAGCATTCAGCACATCGTTACGGTAACCGTCAGTATTAGGAATGCTTGACTCCGGCCCGACCCACAGACCACCATATATACAGGTTCCCAGATGCTCCGAGAACTGTCCGTAGATGTTTTTGTTGATGGTAGCGCCCGGCCTGTCAGCCTGTACATTCACTGTAACACTCTGCTTTGCACTGGCCGTCAGACCAATTGCCAAAGCTGCGAAGAACAATACTTTTCTCATATTAACCAAATTCCAAATGTTTATTCTATCGCAAACATATACAAAAAAAAACGGCGATGCAAACGCACGCCGTAAAATCTGAGAGCCATCGTTCCCGCCCTGTATTATTCAAATGTAATCGACTTGAAATTCTGGCCTTCGTCAACACCAAAATCCTTATCCAACTGAAAATCCTCAACTTCAACTGTTTCAAATGTAATCGGCACAGAAGTCATTTTCACCGATCCGACAAGCAGGGTCTGCTCTGCTTCCAGCCGCATAACATCAAACGACAGGGTCTGATATGGTTTTCTTTGTCTCTCCATTATATACGAATACATTTCATTTTTCGACTAGGACATCTGCAAAAATATGGCTTTTTCATTTACGTTGTAACAAACATATATTATTTTTATTTAAAGAAGGTGAAATTGGCAAAAAACGAATATAAGCATAGACGTTTTAAATATATTTGCACAATAAATACAAAAAAGAATGAAATTCGGTGTAGTACACATCAGCAGAATTCTGCCTTTTATCCTCGCAGTATGTTCGTGCAGCGGGACGGCGGATGTCCCTATTGCCCAGGTGGACTGCATCGTCACCATTCCAGAAGCATTGCAGACAGAAAGCGCAAGAGTAGCATTTTACAGCAACGGTGCATTTTCCGGTTCCGAGATTCTCCAAAAAGAGATTGAAAGTGCAGGATTCTCCGGCAGAATTAACCTGCGCGTGGGAGTGTACGATGTAATCTGCTACAACTTCGACATTCCTGATACATTTGTAAAAGGTGATGACAATATCAGTTCCGTATGCTTCTACACGGGAGAGCCTGATATCCGTGTAAAGAGATACTTTGCCCTTGAGGATTCCGAGAAAGTCTTCCATACCCCGGACAAAGTCATGTTCGGCCTGAAGAAAGATTTGAAAATCAGGGAAGACCATACGGAATGCCACATTGACGCACGTCCGATTACGGAGAGCTGGAGCATTAGAATAAAGGTAGATGGCATACAGTATGTATCATCGGCCAGCATTCTCATAGATGGTATGCTACCTGAGTGTCACCCCTGCAACACGGAACTTGACGGAGAATCATCCTACATCTGGACGAAGCTTGATGTAGGCACTGCAATCAGCGGACAGTTCAACTGTTTCGGTCCTGCAGGTGACAGGAAGGAACACATATCACTGAGCGTGCTCGACACGCAGGGGAAACCGTACATATTTGAGCTGGACTGCGCCGACGCTATGGCCGAAGCCCGCAGAAATGGAGATTTTACAATTGCGCCGGAAGGTTCCGTCGTAGTCCCTGAACCGGAACAGACAACAGAACCAGGCGGAGGGTTCCTACCCACGATTGGAGAATGGAACTACCGGTCCGGGAAAATCATCATATAGAGAGACTGTTTCAAGATGTTGGATTTTAAACAAATCACTCAATGAGTTCAAGACATATAATTGCTGTTTGTGCACTTCTGACAGGAATCATGACAGCTTCCTGTTCCAAGGATACGCCCTACGGCGGAGATTCGCCTATTCTGCTCAGAGTAGATGCCGAGGGTACCAGAGCGGCTGTCATCACGACCGATGGAATCAAGACAACACCGGGTAAATTCATGCTTGATGCGTACGTAGATAGAGACGTGGTAGATGATGGCGTCGTGATAGTCAAAGAGGGAAGCCCTTACATAGACAGCGAAGGCAACGAAAATGTGGAATACAATTCCGGCACCGACAAGTGGGGTTTCAATGACGGAGCCCATTATTGGGTTGAAAATTATGCCAGCACCTCTTTCTGGAGCCACACAAAGACCCAGAATGGAAAGAACCCGATTACCATAGACAAGGATAAGTCAGCACTATATCCTACAGCTAAGAACATTGACCCGGAGAAAGGCGTGAAGATGGTATTCGACTATTCCCTGCCTGCACACGATGCAAGCGGCGATGCCACAAATCAGGAGGATCTGATTTTCGCCTACAACTGCGAAAACTACGGTGGCAGCGGAAGTCAGGCGGTCAAGATACACTTCTACCACGCCCTCGCTCAGGTACTCTTTGCCTTCAGCACGGATGACAACACCTTTACTACTGACCACATCATACTGAAGTCCTTAGCCATAGGTAACGTGGCCTCGGGCGGCACCTGCACCTTCCTTGGTAATCAGGCGGTAACCGAAACCGCTAAAAGCAAGCAAAATCGTGAAGTTGAAAAGATATTCATGTGGAGTGACCTTGCAGAGAAAAAATCATACGACCAGCCATACAACGTAACATTCGTCAGCGGCGATGCGACCTACGACGGCTGGACCAAAGGCGAATACAAGAAAGAGTCACATCCCTACAATCTATACACCTGTCAGAACGTCTTTATGATGCTTCCGCAGACGCTTGCAGACGATGCCTGCATCAGGCTGACGATAGTAGATACGTCTGTAACCCCGAATCAGGAGCATACCTACACGTCCTACATAAACGGAGATACGTGGAAGGCCGGCAAATATTATACATACAAACTCAATTACAGCAAAAGCGATGCATACGATGCGACATTCATGGCATTGCTCGTTGATTGGGGCGATAATACAGATGTAAATTTTCCAACAATAAATGAATAAGAGAACTACATATCTACTGGTTGTTACCGGACTGTTTCTGACGTCCTGCGCGAAAGAGACAGGATTGTGGGAAAACGTCAGAAACGAAGAGATAACTTTCAATGCGTTCGCCCATTTAAACAGAACAAAGGCGGAGTCCTCGCTCCCAAGCACCACAGCCTTTGGAGTAACAGCATTCCATAGCGACGGGACAAATTCGTACAAGTACATAGACAACGTAAAGATCACAAACCAGGAAGGTGTCTGGAAAGCGGCATCCACACCATTGTTATGGCCACGCGCCGCATCAGGAGACGGAACGGCTCTCAACTTCAGGTGCTATGCCCCATACGACATTCCGTGGTGTACGTGTACGTTCAGCGATATAGACAACCTGTCTTTATCTGTATCGGCTTCTGCATCGGCAGACGCTCTTCCCGTGAAGAAAACCGATGCGGCTAACGACCTGCTGTATTCAGACCCTGTTGCCCAGAGCTGCTACTCAGCCGGCCAGGTTACGGTTCCGTTCAATCACGCATTGTCTCTGACAGCATTCAGTTTCCAGGTTGAGCGCTTTGACGACAGCGTAGAGAAGGGAAAGGATCCGTCGCCAGAACGTCAATTCATGCCGGAATATTATTGTAAGTACACCGAAAGGACAGACCGCGAATCCGGTTGGAAGAGCAGTCACCTTGAAGAATGTTCGTTCGTGATGTTGTCGGGGAACTCACCTGCACGTCTGGCGTTCATGGACGACTATGATGGCATATATTCCATCGAATTACAGGCATTCGACCTCGCCAACCCCATACAGAACATCTGGCAGATTACTGTCAAGGATTTGCGCGTGACGAATCTTGCCTGGAACGGAAGCCTCGATATGAGTACCGGAAGTTCCGGATGGAAATATCCGGACAATATGATATGGACTATTGACCCGAACAACCGCAACACAAAGGACATAGACCTGAGAATTGACATCACAGGAGACGGAACTCCTGACGATTTCTATTTATCGCCAAACACAAAGGGTTACGGAATGCCGCTCGGTGGAAGTTTTGTCATTCCACAGGATCTTTTCTGGAATCCTGTGACTTACAACCAGAACCCCCAGTTTGTCATCTCTCTCCAGGTCAAGCTGTTCCGTGCGGAAGAGAACGCGCAGAATGATGCTGCAGACAAGAGCAACCCTGATGATCCGAGAGGAAAAATATTCGACTACCGGGACATATTCCAGTATATCAACAGCGAGGGAGTTACAGTTGACGGAACAGCCGGCAAATCATCGGGCGCATTCAAGCAATGGAAAGAAAGTGACCATTATAAATTCCCGAACGCGGAAACCGGAATAGAAGTTGAAACCACAATGGCGATTCTCAGAACAGACGTAGAGCCATTGTTGGATTACGAGACAACCGTCACCATCCCGCTCTACGACCGGAAACGCGCATCCGACCCGACATACACCACGCCACGGTATCTGGAAATGAACACAAAAACCAGTTACAGCATAGTTATTGACCCTGCCACGAACCAGATAACCTTCACCCCTAAGGTTGACAGCTGGAGTCAGGAATCGGCAGAGGCAGAACTTTAAACCGCATTATTACGATGAGAATCAAATTACTGATATTGTCAATGACGGCATTCGGGCTGATTATCTCCTGTTCAAAGTCCGAAACACACGAAATGTCCGAAGGAAACCTGAGCGAGATTCAGTTCTCCGCCAGCAGTTTCGTCCAACTGCAGACAAAAGCAGCTCCGTCCACGATTGACTTCCCGACAGACAGGGATTTCGCAGTTTACGGCTGGAAAACGGACGGAGATTTGGGTACTGCTCTCGGCAATGTCGTTCTGAACAACGAGAAGGCGGAATACAGTACTGACCGTTTCGTAACGACAGACGGAAAGGCTTATTGGGATATGGCAAACGGATCTGCGAAAAGATTCCATTTCGCCGCCTACGCCCCACATCTGGCAAATTCACCTATGACCTGCGAGATTAACGGAAGCAGTAAATTCGTCCTAAAGTTCACAGGATACCAAAGCTCTGACATCGGTATTGACCTGCTGTACTCGGATATTGAAAGGAACCAATACCGTGCCAAGCCTGCCGGATCGGAACTGCCGACCCCTGTCACGCTGACATTCCGCCATTCAATGTCACGTCTGATTTTCAATTTTGTCACAACAGATGCCTCGAATGTCTCTGTAGAACTTGTTTCGGCAAATCTGGTCGATTTCTGCGACAAAGGCGATTTCAGTTACATCGAGGGCTCGACTGCCAGCTGGAGTGACGTAACCAAATCCGCAGCAATGGTAAAGTCCGCCATTGACGTTACAGCGAAAGAGGCTTTCGTAATTCCGCAGACAATAGGAAATAACACTGCTATTGAATTCACCTACAAACTGGTATTTCCGGAGAACGTGACAAGCGGACCATTTCAGGCGCCGCTGTTAAAGCTCAAATCCGATGCAGAGGGCACACCTGTTGAAGAATGGGTAATGAATATGCAGACAACATACAACTTCACCATCAACCCATACAAAGGTGAAGTCACTTTCGGGACGGAGATGAGTGATTGGAAGACAGCCAGCGGTAATATTGACGCCAACTAAAAGGAGATTGCAATGAGACAGATACATATATTATTTACTACAGCAGCCGCCATAGCGTTACTGACAACATCCTGCGCAAGGACAGACAATAGTACGAACGATTCGGAGGCAATATCGTTCAGGCCTTTTGTAGGCAGCAGTGCTACAAAAGCCATCGTAAACGACAACGTTTTCCCTACAGACTGGACATTCGGCGTTGCCTGCTACACTATGCCTACTGCCCCATTGAGCGAGTCTGTGTTCAAGGAGATGAAGGCATATTTTCCTGAAACCGAAGTGTGTAAGAAAGGCAGCGAATGGGGTTTCAAGAATGGTGAAAGGTACTATTGGCCGTTCAACGGTTCTCTCTCATTCTTCGCGCACTACCCCACTACAGCAGAGATACAAAGGCTTAAGTTGAGCACAAACGATTTTGTCAGTACATCTGATGCAACCTATCTGGAGGGCTACACCATCAAGCATACGAACGCAAGCGGCGATGCCATTGAGGACAATGCCTCGAAGAACGACGGCAATCTCAGCAACGCCACTGTTGACTTTATGTCTTCGCTGCACATTATCAGCAACATACGTGACCGCAGTTCCAATGCCGTTGAACTGAACTTCGGTCATGCACTGACACAGTTGCGTTTCGAGGCTGTCCCCCAGGAGAACTTCAACATAGAAACAGCCGACCCAATCAATACCGGCGACAAGCTATGCAATACAGTTGGAATCAGCATCATCGGAATAGAGCTTGACAACATCTATTCGGTAGGTACGTACAGAAATCAGGCGCCCCACTGGAAAGATCAGAATACGCTCTATAGCTATTACCCGCTCACAGACACATCAACACCTGTGGAGTTTACAGAAGTCAGCGGACAGATAACCCCAACCGTAATCAGGAAAGGAGACAGTCCCCTGGAAATGCTTGTCATTCCCCAGAACTTACACTCATCGGCAGCCATCAGGGTGACTTACACGCTCAGTCAGAAAACTGAGAGGAAAAATGCCTCAGGAGACGCTATAAGCACGCTGTCAGATTACACCGCAACAATAACGAAGTCCGTGAATCTTTCCTCCATAACCACATCGTGGCTGGTCAACAGCTGTGTTACATACACCTTCGTCATAAGCCTGGACGATATTGAGGTGACAGCCGAATACAGCGGATGGAAGGATGGCGGAGAACACAGGCCGGTCATATAATAATTTCAGGTATGAGAAAAGCGTATTACATATTAGCATTAGCCTCACTTACAATCTGCTCCTGTGCGACAGACGGGACATTTGAAAGTGAAGGAAAACTCCAGCCAATTGCATTCAGTGCAAGCCTTCCCGATATGACAAAGGCTATCATCAATAACATCGATGACCTGAAAGGAAAGAATATGTCTCTGTACGGCTGGACTTATTTTGATGGAGTTCCGGAACCGGCATTTGTCATAAACAACCTTCCTTTCGGCTACAACACAATAACTGCGGGAGCATGGGATTACGCTCCCCACCAGTATTGGCTGCCTTCTGCGCCTATCTATGGTTTCAGTTCCATCTATCCCTACGATTACACCAGAAATGACGATTTCTGGACACCGGCGGATGATCCTTGGAACGACCATTTCCACGCTGATGACGTAGTCCGTAACATCATTGCAAACGTAAAGCCAAGAACCGTTGACATAGACCACCCGCTGGAAGATGTGCTTGTATCATACAATACCGTCAGCCGAAGCGACTATGGGAAGACCGTCAACCTTCCTATGGAGCATGCCTTCTGTGCATTCAGGATACGGGTGCGCAACATAACGGATAAAGAACAAACACTTTCAGAGTGGCATCTCACCGGTCTGAAGGATCATAGCGACCTCATTGCTACCATAATAGGCAAGAACGTAGATGGTAACAGTTCACAGGTTATGACACGTATTCCTGATGCAGATTTTGTTTCTCTGGTTCACGCCCCTGTAGGACAGACGGAAGAAGAGCCATACGACAAAATCACAATTAAGGAAGGTGGCGTAGAGGTAGGGCCTATCAAATGTGAAGACCCGGACCTCACTCCAAACAATTACAAATACATAGTCATTTCACAGAGATTGAAGGAGACACACGCTACAACGCCGGATTTAGAGACTGTAAAAAGCATATACTCTGCAAAATATCCCAATTACAGCAAGAACATATATTGGGGAAATGCCACCGGTAAGGGTATGAACAATGACCACTACTTTATGCCGTTCGCATACGTAAAAGGGCCTGTCTTATCAACCACTGGCAGCCAGTATGCAATATCAGGCAGGAGTATTTCGATGCCGGTAAGCGCTTCTGCTGAGTATGACCTATATACTCCAGCCATCTGTGGCAAAACGACCACCGAAGAGAGCGGTTACGTCCTCGCCTTCCCTCAGGAAATAGACGGTCTCAAGCTCTACCTTACATCCAAAGCTGCCGGAGAATCATCAACAATACAACGTTCCGTCAGCATTGACTGGTATATGGACGAGAAGATATGGAAGCCAGGTTACAAATACGATTATTTGGTTACGCTATCCTCCGATAAGATTTCAGTAACACTCGAGATAGCGCCGTGGGAAAACAGAAACATCAGACTTGAATAGATATTATGGCAAAAGGAAATAAAATATTCCACGCTGCATTGATAGCCCTGCTATGTTCGTGCAGTGAGAACACATTAACAGACATTCCCGGCATCAGGCTGGAGAGTGAGGTGATTTGCTTCTCCATGCCCGAGAATATGGGCGGCATAAAAAGCGGTATTGTAACGCCAAGTGATTTGGAAAGCAACACATACATCAGGGCCACTCGTGGAAAAAAGCCTGTCACAACCGATTATGAGAACGGCAAGCTGACGCACAATGCTACCACAGACCTATGGACATTGGGTAGTGGCAAAGACAAAGCCTGGGAATACTATGATGAGATTGTCGAAGGGACTAAAAAAACACAAATAATCAACAATGAGTACTCATTCACCGCATACTCCTATAATAACACGAATGCTACCGGAGCGACCATAACCCTCACAACATCCGGAGAAGGTTTCGGAAAAACATTCTCCATTGCTGAGCCGGAAACATATACCCACAGCAGCGACAGCAAGGCTTTCGGGCTGGATTACGCCTTGTCACAGGAATACCGCACAACATCAAGAATTGAAAGTGACAAAATAATGGGAGATATCGTAACCTTGCGTATGGAGCACGCCCTTGCCGACATTCAGGTTGACGTGGATGTCAGCGAGAATATCTATTACGTTGGAATAAAGGAGATCAGCATCCATAATTTCTATCGTGAAGGATTGATGGAATGTTACTCGCAAGCTCTTTACGGCTCCGGCAACACTAACAAATGGGCTTCCAAAAACCTTATTAACGGCAACACGATATATAGAAGGCTTCCCGAAAGTGGTTCTTATATTTGGGAAATAGACGTAAATGACAATATTCCCGGAGCTACAGAAGCACCGTTCAGAAACCAAGGAATTATAGTCAGCCAAGTGATGCATTTCTGTGCAATACCGCAAATGCTGACTGCAAACACTACTCTGCGCGTTGTTATGGATGTTAAGGAAGCAACAGAAAGTACCATTCACACTATTGAGAACATCTGGGTACTGAGCAATTACATTGACTGGGAGAGTGGCAAGCGCAACATATACACCGTAACTCTTGACCCCGCATTCAGACTGATAGCCACCTTCGACGAATGGCCTTCCATCAACAATGTACAGGGTACAATTCTTCCTCCGATAAATGTTGATTAGACATAAAGCACTGACAATGAAAAAAAGCATTATATTCCTTGGTATTTTTCTGGCAGCAGTTTCCTGCCAGAAAGAAGACTTAATCATTGGCGAAAATCCTTCAGAAAATGAGGTTCAGCTTATATGTGTAATGAATAACACAGGTCTGGATTTGAGTGCTACGACAAAATCCGGAATTCTGAATCCTACAAGCGATTTGACGGAACCGCTCAGGATAGGTCTGTTAAGAGTGGATCGCAACATAAGTGAATTTGAAGAGAATCAGGACAAGCCAAACTACAACCTTGTATTCGATAACTCAATACCGGCAAACGCTCCCACTTACGATGAGTACAAGACCAAGGATGTTGCCCCACATTACTATACTACCACCGGCAATGTGGGCGCAACCCACAATATGGGCTATAGGCAGGTAACAGGATTTGAAACGAGTCAGTACTTCCTGAGTGAAACGAATATGATTAATTTCATAGGTTGGTATCCTGTAGGCAATCATACATCCGGAGGCACCGATCCCTATCGAATAACCCAGGCACTTGACCTCAAGACGGACGTGATGCATTCCGGCATTATAAGGAAAACGCAGAGCAAGGTTTACAACGACACCCTCGTTTTCCAGCACGACCTCTGTCAGTTCCGCATTCACATTTACCGTATGCAGCAGGTTGACGAGAATGGTAATGAAGTTTTTGACAGCAATAACAAGCCTGTAGGCGTTGAAGGATGGGGAAATCTCACAGATATAAAAGTTCTGGACAATGCCACAGGCCTTACATACGAACTGCCGGACGGCGTGACATACACCTACCCTTCCGAGACTACTGAAACATCGTTGAAGGAAGTTCTGCCTATTGCATCGAAATCCTCATCAGACGGAACCATTACGTATCCGGACGGATGCGGCGGGGTTTATTTTATCGGTAAGACAGACGGAAATGAAGGAGTGGATATTCCTGTAGGATACGATGCACACGCTCTGCGTGCCTGTTATCTGGCTGCTCCGCCCAAAGACGGCAAGCTTAAGCTCAAGGTGGAATCTACGGAGGCTGTCAGTTCAAAAGATATAACTATAGCCAACACATTCAGGCCCGGGTACGCCTACGACATTATACTGTGTTTCTCGGATCATAACCTTATCAATCACGAAGTCTCCATTACCGAATGGAAATACGATGAAGAGCTGAACCCTGTAACCGTAGATGTTGAGGCCACTATGTACTATGACCTGTCACGTTACGGAACTGCAAACTGCTACATTATCGCATCAGCAAATAACGGTTATTCGTTCAACGGATTAGTAAAAGGTTGCGGTGACGCTCTTGGAGGCGGTACAGTGGTAGGCGAAACAGACTGTTCTCTCCCCGGAGACACTTATATTGACATTATCTACGACTCATGGGAAGAGGAGGACAAGGCTGCCGGTATTGCTGAATCTGAGCGTCATCACCTTATTGAGTTAAAGGAGAACACCCTCGTAAACGGTCAGGTAATGTTTGACGCCATAGGAGAGAGAGATGCAAAAGGAAAGCCCACAAAGAATAAAGCCCTCCTACACAAAGGAAATGTGATAATTGCAGCATACGATACAAAAGGTGGAGACATCCTATGGACCTGGCACATCTGGGTTACCGACAGACCTCTGGATCAGGGCTACTCAAACGGCTACACATTTATGGATCGCTATCTCGGAGCCACCTTCGCTTCCGATAATCTTGATGACATCAGAACTCACCTTCTGACAAGCAAGGGAGAAGAAGTGGGATTCTACTACCAATGGGGCCGCAAGGATCCTATGATTGCAGGTTTTACAACTGTCAATGGCGACAAAGTGGATATTGCCACAACCATAAAAGAGAACATCAAGACTTTCTATGGTGCTGGAGATATCGGCCGTACAGGCTGGCACACTGCCGAGGCAGGAATAAGCGACGGTGTCTTATGGGGGTACCGCGAAAATCAGAACCTGGTCAAGACAATCTACGACCCGTGTCCTCCAGGATACCGCGTACCTGAACACATATCGTGGTCAAAGGGTGACTTTATGTCCAGAAAATCAACCTCTGCCGTTTCAACAGTGAAATCTTATCTTACCAGCAGCAGTTTCACATCAGATGGTCACAGAAGGAATGATGTAACTGGCAGCATATTCTACGGCTACACTCACAACGGCACAGATGTCGGATGCAGCAGTACCAATTATTATTGCGCAGGAGGCTACTATAATCTTGACAACAAGTACATCTGGTATCCTGGTACAGGCTGGATAAGCGCGCACCGCGCCACTGTCGGAGGTAAAATCGTTCCTTTTACGACAGAGACAAACAGTTATGCAGCCAACAATGCCGCATCCTTCAATGCTGTTCTGAACGGTTATGACGTGGAGGCGGAATTGGATATGGCCGATGCATGTCCTGTAAGGTGCGTGTCCGAGAACGTGACCCGTATTGTCAAAAACCTGTCCGATGTCCAGACTGCCAACTGTTACATAGTTTCCTCAGCAGGTGACTACAAATTCAAAGCCGATGTGCGTGGAAACGGTGCCTCTAAGGTATCCGTAGGTGGAAGGACGTCATCTGTATTCGATGAAAGCAATACCATCCCGCATAGCAGTATATCGTTCTATACAGTATTATGGTGGCAGGGGGACTTGTCCGGTGCCAGCAACAACAATACTAAAGGTACGGATTGTCCAATCAAATTCATCAATACAGGGCGGTACCTTCCGGCATCCCCGGCACGGACTACAGGATTTACGGACAATGACCTTGGCGTTATTGACGATGAGGGATATCTGCATTTTACTATTGAAAACGGAACATACAGTCACGGCAATGCCATCATCGCTGCCTTCAACAGTCAGAAACAGATTCTCTGGAGCTGGCATATATGGCTGACCGATGCCCCTGAGATTATCAAGATCGGACCGCGCACATTCACTGAGAACGGTGGCAGGACATATACGCACACCTATTACTCTATGGATAGGAATCTCGGTGCCACATACGCTCCAAGCGAATCAGAACTATCTGCAAAGGAACTGTCCGGAACTGACACCCAAAAGAACGCCAAGCGTCTGGGCTCCTACGGCTTCTATTATCAGTGGGGTCGCAAGGACCCGTTCCCAGGACCTTCCGGCGTAAAAACCGTCGGAAGTGCATACAGTTCTTCAACCTGGTATATGAGAAATATCTCAGGAAATTTCGGATGGGTAAGCAGAAACAGTCTCATTGATGCCACAGCCGCAAGAACAAGAGAGGCCGTAATTCAAAGTCCTACAACTTTCAATCATAACAGCTATTCCGTGATAGGTTCCGAATTGTTCCGCCAGGGAGGTGTGCGGTACACAAACTGGCATACCACGGACTGGACGGCAGCAGGTGTTGATATGTATCAGTTTATGGCAATGTGGGGATGCTCATCTTCAAGTGAAAACAGTGCATACGACCCCAGAATGACCAAGACAATCAACGATCCCTGCCCTCCCGGCTACTACATTCCTGATCACTACTTCTTTGCGACTGCCGGACTCGGTACGACAGGTATGTTGACACAGGTTGAAAATAATAGGGAAGTTGTCTCAGCTATGCCATCGAACAGCATAATACGCAAGGCCGATGAAAGAGGCTTGTTCATCTCTGGTGGCAGTTCCACAGACGGTCAGGTTGACCGGACTATGTGGATTCCGTACGGAGGATACAGAACCGGTACTGATGGTGAGAACTACCACCTTGTCGCAGGTAGTCCTTCACCAGGATGGGCTGCCCTGGCCGGTTTCCCGACATCGAAAATATCAGCCGTATATCAATCCGGTATGGAATACAACGCATTCACCCAGACGGGTTGGAAGACAGCCGAAGTACGTCAGTTCTGCGTACAATCGGTAAGCGGGACCATAAACGTCGGACAATATCTGAACTTCCCGGCAGATGCTGCACCAGTACGTTGCAGGGCATATTAACGTCAAGATAATTATTAGACAATGAAAAAGGCAATATATATTATCACTGCGATTTCCGCACTTGCACTCTGTTCCTGCACAAAGGAAAGAGTAGATCTTCCTGTAGATGTAGATTACGATGAAATCTCTGCCGTATCCGATAATGGCAATGTAAACATCGATGCCAACAAATTGGTCTATAACCTCACGGTCATTCCTACGTTTACTACAAGGGAATCAGTTGAAACAGCTGAAGACACCGCCAGAGTTGAACTGGTTTCTTTTCAGGAAGGAAAAAATCCAGTGATGATAACCACCGTCGGTGGCGGTGAATCGATTTCTTCCGGAACCAAGGCTATCTTTGACCAGACGACTACCAGAGAACTCACCTCGAACTTCCTACGCATTGACGAAACGAAGGGTAACGACGGGTCTGCACTCTATCAGTGGGAGGACTGGAGTCATGCCAAACTTCTGGAGGCCAAGGTCATATCCAACCCCGACAATACGAACGATGTATTCTACAGAAGTGTGACATTTGTGCCAACACAATCGTACAGCATACAGAAATATTGGCCTGGAGACCGTGATCCGGAGGATCCGACTGACCCGGGTGAAATTATCTATTACCACACCCGTATGGTGGCCTGGCATCCTATGATGTGCAAGGTACCGAGAGACGGGAACAAAGCCTCTGCTGTTGAATTCGGAAGTTCACAATATGCAAATTTCCGCACGAATATTGATGCCGGCACTGTTGGAGTGGTGTTCGATCACGCACTTGACGGCCATACAGACCTGATGATGAGCAACGTCTGTGAAGCACAGCGCTGGCATCAGAAAGGTACTGCATACGCAGATCCAGGTCAGACGCAGAGCGAAATCAATTATGCGGAACCATTCGGTCACAACGAGGACAAGCCGAAATATATCAATCCGATTTTCTTCAAGCACTATCTTTCAGCAATCAGACTTTGGGCAAAAGTTGACCAGTCAGGTGACGGTGAACAGTCTCAGCTGAACCTTCTTACCTGGGGAGAAATCAAGAATGTGACTTTTGTAAATCAGCCTAGTACCGCCATTATCTCCATTCCGAACGAGGTAAGCAGTCCTATCGTGAAAAAAGAAAATGGTGATATTGACTACATACAGTTCTCCCGCGTGAAATGGGGTGAAGTCAGCGGATGGGCAGACCCTGCCAGGTTGACTATTTGCGGAGAAAAGATGTTCGGTGAAGGTGATTTCAACCATACTGACGACGAATACAGTGTAACATATCCTGTCAATATGATTAAGGACGGTCTCAGCAGTATGGAAACCACCTATCTCGGCTATTGTCTCGTTCAGCCTGGCGAGGATGTTACAATAGCCATCCAGACCGCTGGAGGAATATACAGTGCCACAATACCATCCACCGCTATCCTGAAAGCGGCTGGTGGCGAAACGGAGGAAGTTGATATTTTCAAGGAAAGCAACATATACGACATCGTGCTCAATCTCCGTACGGCAGAGACATTCAACGATTTCATAGAAGAGGAAGATGGTGTGACTTACAAAAACCTCTCGCCATACGATGCAATGAATATGACATATCAGTCAGCAAACAGCTACATCGTTCCACTCGCAGAGCTTCAGGAAAGAATAGATACAAAAAAAGAAAAGGCTGGATATTGCTTCATTGCCAACATAATGGGTAACGGTAAGTCCGGAGTCTTCAACGAAGGTGCAGTATCCTATCCTACCAGTGATGCCATAATCACAGACCTTACCAACGCAGAACTGGTATGGGAAAGCAAGCAAGGTCTGATATCGAACATTCAGCTGCAGCACGGATACATACGCTTCATAGTAAACAGTACAACCGAGGGAAATGCCGTGATTGCCGTTACGGACAACAGCGGAAAGTATCTCTGGAGCTGGCACATCTGGATTACGGACAAGCCACAGGATGTTGACGTTGAAATCACAAGCGGACGTACTGTTACATTTATGGACCGTAACCTGGGAGCTGTCGAATACGCCGAAGGTTCGGACGTTTTGAAAACCTTCGGTCTGTACTATCAATGGGGACGCAAGGATCCGCTTCCAGGCCCTGAAGCCATAGGAACTACAAGTTCACGTATTATGCCTGTCTATAACACGCACTCGGACGAAGTCAGGACACTTATGTCCAATTCATTCGGCTCCGGTATAGAGGCCTCCATACAGAATCCTCTGAATTACCTCTACTGCGACGACTCGCCATATTACGAGCATAATTGGATGAGCACTCCCATTGATTTCCTTTGGTTGAAACGTATCAACAACACACCTTATAAAACCATTTATGATCCCTGTCCCTTCGGATACCGTGTACCCGACGATGAGATACAGATAATGGTTGAGAACAACGACGTGAGTCAATGGGCCAGCGGCTACGGAGTGACCGTAGCCGGCCTTAATCTGCCATACGCAGGTTATATAGGAGCAGAGCGCAACCAGTCCTCGCGCGAACCTTTCTTCAATTATGTCGGAGAGAAAGCCGACTATATGGGCAGTTCCATCTGTCCGAGCAACGAAGGCATAATCTACCCATATTTCGCTGCGCACAGACTCAGGACTTATCTGTCAAGGGAAGCGAGTTGGACAACAGAAAATGTTGATGGAGCTAACTATACTTTCACAACAAAGACTGCAAACCCGGGCCAGCACCTTGTAATTTCCGCAAATTATCCGAACCGCGACTACACAAATCGGAATACTGCAGGTTCAGTTCGCTGCGTAAAAGACGCATCCTACACCCACAAGGGCCAGGCTGTCATACAGACATCCGACAGGCTCAAGGTCAACGGAGGTACCGTAACTCTCAATATCTCCGGATACATCAATATGGGTAAGATGTGCGCCACACTTACCATTATAGGTCTGGATATGTACGGACATCAGGTCGGAGAGCCTACAAGCATTAACCTTATGTCATCTTCGGAGTTTATAACTACGGTCAAGACCTACAACAAGATAGAAGGTACTTATCCTTTTACGTACAGCACCCTTGACGATATTAGGAAATACACCTTCCATCTTACTGTCAGCGATGCCGCTACCCAGGCAGAATCTGAGATTTGGGAAGAATCCGAGTGTGCTTCAACTATCAACAGTGCAAGCATCACCGTATATAATACAGGAGAAGTCCCCAGTGGCTCCGGTTTCACACAGTTTATCACTGTAGATAACAAATACAATTTTACAGGAACAAATGAGCCGATACCTCTGCAACCCTTCACTATGACAGCCTATATGGATGCCGACAATCTTGCCTACGGAGGATTCATTGAACCTAACGCTGACTGGACATATATTCGTTGGACAGGCTCTGTACCTAATATTGTAGCTACTGATGCGGACGGTCAGGCTGCCACTCTGGCACCTTCCGGTGAGATTGTGACATACAATGGCAAGCACTATCTCAAATGCCTTGCAAACATCACTTCCGAAGGCAGCGATAACAAGTGGACCAACACAAGTAATCGGGCCACAAAGTACAATTTCACTCTTTCTCTCAACCTTGGAGACGACGATATCGCCACAAAGAATAACTGCATCCTCAAGGTTTGGAAAATCAACAACTACAGTTTGTACGGCAGGCGTTCCAATAGCATCTCCACAGAAAATTATTATTTGTGGAATAATGATAAGGTAGGATATGTTGGGACCAGTTCTGACGGCACGACCTTCCAGATGGGAAATGTTTCGGGGAATAAAGATTATCCTTCTTTCCTGAAATTGATACAGTTTACAAAATCTTTCACACTGGATAATAATGTAGAAGACCTTGATATTAAGTTTGTAGTTGCCAATAAGTATTTATACGAAGGTACTAATTCAGAAGATAATCCGAATTTCGTTTTGAGTGAAAGCTTATGCAGTTGGAATTTTAGTAGTCTTGGATTAATTTCTGATGGTTTCTATCTCACTAACACGAGAATCAGATGGCATCTAACTGTGCTTAGGACTGTGGGATTTACTGAGGTTAGTATTTTACTTCCAGGAACTAATCAGTTCCGATATAGGAACTCTTCCGGAGAATATGGAGGTACCCAACGATTTGAAGGAATCAGCGGTTACACCGCACCCAACTGATTCGGTCTTCAACCTTACCATAGTTTAGAAGAAGAGTGGCTGCCATCGGTAACCACTCTTCTTCTACTCATCTCTCCGGAATTACTTGAACAGCATCGGTGCAAAGCGGTAGAGTGAGCGTCGCCAGGTCAGCCATTCGTGATCGGTACCTTCGGACTGATAGAATACGTGCTTCACTCCCTTGCTTACCAGAATATCGTGGAAATTCTTTACCGTCGCGTACATCTGCGGTGACTCCTTGGTGCCGGTACTGATGAACAGGAACTTGAAATCCTTGTTCAGAGACTCGTCATACAGATCAGCCGTCGTGCCCGGGCCTTTGCCTGAACCGCTGAATCCGCCTATCCATGCGAACTTGTCGCGGTTATTCATCGCTATAGTCCAGCTTTGGAAACCGCCAAGCGACAGACCGCATATTGCACGGTTGTCACGGTCGGTCAGGGTGCGGTACGTCTGGTCAATCATCGGAATCAGTTCCTCAATCACTACCTTCTCGTATGCTGTGAAGTCGAACATATTCCTGCTGTCAATCCCTGGAATGGCAGCCACGCCATGATCCATTACCACAATCATCGGAACGGCAGCCCCCTCTTCTATCAGATTGTCCATTATATTGGCGACCTTGCCCTGCGACGGCCATCCGGTCTCATCCTCGCCGGCTCCGTGCAGCAAGTACAGGACCGGATACCTCTTCGTATCATTGTCATAACCCGCAGGGACATATACATTGCAGACTCTTTCCTGTCCTGTCAGCTTTGAGCTGTATTTCTGATTGATTACCTGACCGTGCGGAATATCCTTCTGCTTGTAGAAGCCCACGCAAAGCTCCGGCACCTCAATGCCACTCTGCCATATACCGCTTCCGAAGAACTGCTGTGTACTGGGATCAGGCATCTTTTTACCGTCAATGACTATTGCGTAGAAATGGAATCCCGGAGTCTGTGGAGTTGTGGTATATTCCCACAAACCGGCATCATTTCTGGTCATCGGGTGCCGTCCGCCCAGATCAACCGCCACGCTCTGCGCCTGCGGTGCATCTACCTGAAATGTCACTGTTCTGTCGGCATTAATCTGCGGATACTG
Organism: Bacteroidaceae bacterium; assembly: GCA_045600825.1. Classification (GTDB taxonomy): domain Bacteria; phylum Bacteroidota; class Bacteroidia; order Bacteroidales; family Bacteroidaceae; genus Colenecus. Next base: position 9,884 of record JAZRYP010000009.1, on the reverse strand, counting down.
TTTGCCGGGGAGATTGTACTCCGACGGTTCCTGCGCAAATGCCACTGTACTACACACACAAGCTATGACTGTCGTCAGTTTTGTCTTTATACTTAACATATTTCCAAGTGTTTTCTGCAAAGATAAAAAAAGTTCTCCGCAGGAAACCCACGGAGAACTTTATCTTGTTCAGGATTGTAACTCTACTGTTACTACCCTATCCGCTTCATCAATGATTTCTGAAGTTCCACTTGTAGTTGTCGCTGTTCATATCGAACTTGCCGAGTGATGGGGTGCTGTCGCCGGCTGACATCAGCACGAGCTCCTCGTCGCAACCTGGAACCTGCTTCGGCATGATACGGTATGTACCATCGGTGAGCTGCTCAATTCTCCAGAGCTGCTCAGGAGCACCGGTATATTGAGGAACAGAGATAACCTCCTTCTCGGCTGTAGCGGCAAGAGCGCGCTTTGTACCGGCGATTGTAATCTTATAGTACTGACCGCCAAGATAGCCGCCAGCCTCTGGAACAGCTGTGATAGTCCACTTCTGATGAGGACGGAACATATAGTCGCCGATACGGATGTCGATGTTGCCCTTTGGCCAGGTCTCATAGACATCGATGAGCTGCTGCTCCTCGATTTTCTGAGGCGCTGCATTGCCACGGCCACCGCCGAAGCCCATCATACCGCCGCCACCGAGGCGCACGAAGTCAACTGCAAGCTCCAGAGCATAGCCTCTACGCTCTGACTCAATCTCGTATGTACCCTCTTTGAAGAGCTCACCGGCGTATGGCCAGTCGTTCTTCCAGAGAAGAGGACGGATAGCCAGTGTGCTGCGGCCACCCATATCAAAGTCAGCCTCCCAGTGGAAAGACATCTTCTCAACGCCTTCCTCCTCGATGTAACGGCCAAAGTGACCTGCACCGGTCTTTCTGTCACCGGCAGCTACGACCATCTTACCGCCACCCTTCAGCATATCGCGGCCAACATTGTCAAGATACGGTCCTGTAACCTCTCTTGAACGGCCAACTACAATGTTGTAGGTAGAGTTCGTACCGTCGCAGCAGGTTCCGTGTGTACCAAGCAGATAGTACCAGCCATTGCGATAAATCAGAGCGGAAGCCTCGCAGTCAATGGCGATATCCTTTGCCTTGTTGCCCTTTACACGCTCGAATGTGTTAGGATCAATCTCAACCAGACGGATGAAGCCATAGTATGTACCGTAAGATACCCACATACGGCCAGTAGTCGGGTCAAGAAGAACTGACGGGTCGATAGCATCGCAGTCCTCATCAAACTCTGACATAGCAATCTCTACAGCTTTAGTAAAGCCGAAGTCCGGTGATTCAGGATCAAGAGTCTTTGACCACATTGTGTTGATATGGCCTTCGTGACCGCCACCAAGACCACCGCCTGTAGAGCCATAGACTATCAGGTATTTGTCATCAGCAATCTTCATTGCGTCAGGTGCAGCACCGCCACCGGGACGCTGTGCGCCACTGTGCCAGTTCCAGCCATCCTCTGAGATAAGGCCACCGCCACCGGTACCGAATGTATAATACTTGCCGTCGCACTTAACGATAGTCGATGGGTCGTGTATGAACGGTGAGCCTACCTGTGCTGACGAATTGACTGTGAATGCTGCTGCGAGCAGGGCTGCAAAGCCCAGAATCATATTTTGTCTTTTCATATCAATTCTGAATTATTCGTTAGTAATAGTGAAGTTCTTGACAGGCTGTCCCTGCTCATCAATTACGCGCAGACAGAAGTCGCTCATACCCGGGCCGTTGATGACCATACCGCGGAGAACGTTCTTGCCCTTCTTGAGGGTGACACGCTTTGAAGTAGCGTCATCGGCAACCATACGTCTGTCACCTGACAGGATGACAGCCTCCTCACCGTTCAGCCACCACATTGAAGCTGAGTTCGAACCTACAGCGATACGCACGTTCTCAATATCCTGATCGCAGTTGATTACTGTAACGGCGAAGCAGAGAATGCCGTAACGGTCTGCATTGTCTGCAAGACTTGTAGCAAAGCGGAACAGTTTCACGTTGAACAGCTTGCTGTCCAGATAATGCCACTTCAGTTCCTTGCCCTCTACAGTGACAGCATCGCCGTCCTTCGGCAGAATTGTCATCTGATTGGTGAAATATGTCTTTGCAAACTCTGTACGGATATAGGAATCGGTAAACACAGTATTGCTGCGGTTTGCCTTTGCAATCGGCTCAAGAAGCATCCAACGGCGGATGAATCCCTCAGCATCCGGAGTAGCCGGTTTTGCTGTAGCCGGTGCGAAATACGGGGTAATGTCGGTCTTTGTAAAAGAAGCCGGCTGTCTTGCGCCGAAACCTCCCATTCCCTGAGGAGCACCCTGTCCTGCAGGACGTGGAGCCTGCTGTCCAGCCTGTGGACCAGGCATACCGCCCGGCATTCCACCAGGCATACCACCAGGCATACCGCCCGGCATCTGAGCATTTGCGCCAATGCTGAGACCGAAGGCCAGCAGAAGGCTCATTGCTGAAATCAAATAATTACGTTTCATAAATAAAGTTATTTAATTAGTGAAAATCTTATTCAGACACTATTCTATACTGCAAATATAAAAATATGTTTCGGAATCTTAAATTAATGTTGATAACTTTAATGCTGGCGGCAGAACACAGGAATCCGCTCTATCGTGACAGGAATATCATACTCCGCTCCACCTTTGTAGAAGGTTCCATCCCAGAAATCAGTCCATCCTTTCTCATTTACAGGCAGATATACACGTGCTGTACTGGCATTTTCCTCCGTAACGGGGCACACCAGATAATCCGGGCCGAACATATACTCACATTCCTGGGCAAGTGCGCGCTGATCGCTTGGGAAATCAAACAGCAGAGGACGCATCATCGTATAGCCCTCGGAAGACACCTTTTCCGCACATTCCAGAATATAAGGCATCAGTTTGTATCTGAGTTTGATGAAATCCGTCATAATCCGCTGGGTTTCCTTGCTGTAGCGCCAGGGTTCGGTCTGGCTCATATAGCCGTGTACGCGCATGAACGGCAGGAATGTGGCTACCTGCACCCAGCGTATCATACGTTTCTGATAGGCCTCGTCGGTATATTGGTCCGATGGGCGGAAGAATCCTCCTGCATCGAATGTCCACCACGGCAGTCCGGCGGCCATCTGACCGAGTCCGCCTATTATCTGATTCTTCAAAGTGATAAGGTCATTGCCCACATCGCCGGACCACGTCACTACTCCGTATTTCTGCATTCCGGTAAATGCGCTGCGGGTAAGAATGACAGGCTCATCGCCGTTCAATGCAGCCTTCAAGCCGCTATACATCGTACGGTTCACCATCAGCGGATAGACATCGCGATAGAATTCTCCGGGAAGCGGGTCCTCACCTACCTTGCGCCCGCGCAGATCATCGTTCTCCGGCTCTGTTGCATCAAACCACCAGGCGTCAATATTGTAGCGTGTCAGACTGTCCAGGAAATTCTGCAGATAGAACTCACGCGCCTCCGGCTTGAAGAAATCTATCCAGTCCGTTCCTTCTATGTAGTAGTCTTTTGCCTCCAACTGACGGCCGAGCACTGACGGTCTATCGACCTTGGACCATACGGACAGCATCAGGCGCACGTCATTCCGGTGAAGTTCCGCCGTCAGTGCCGCAGGGTCAGGATAGCGGTCCTCGTCAAAACGCATTGCATTCCATCCGTACTTGCCCCACCATTGCCAGTCCTGGACTATCACACTCAGAGGAATGTCATTTTCCTGGAATCCGCGCATATTCTCCAGTATCTCATCCTGCGTGTTGTATCTCTCGCGGCAATGGATATAGCCGAACATCCAGTCCTGCATACGCGGGACCTGTCCGGTTAATGCACGGAATGAGCGCATCACATCGTCAGCACCTCCGGCGAACACAGTGTAGTCCAATGCGGTTGCAACCGGCGAGCGGAATGTGGTCGTACCGTCATCCCTGCGCCATCTGATTGTCGGATGATCGCCCATTGAGCCACGCACCTCCACCTTATGATCCCCGGCACTCAGCACGGCCAGCGTCGATGACGTAGGCGGCAGCCACGTGTTGCTGGCATCTATCAGGACGCTGTCGTCTATGGCCAGGTAATGCTTGCGGGCCATTGTCTGACCGACATCCAGCAGGATTGAATACAGCCCGTCCTCCGGTATGCTTAGAACACCAGTATAATTGCCGAAGCTGCGGCGCTCACGCCTGTTGCCGGAAGTGCCGGTTGCATTTACAATGACGGACTGCCCGTCAGCACTGCCCTGAGCGAGTTCAATGACATTATCAGCAGGATTGAAATCGGTCAGACCGTAGTTGTTCCACAGCAGGCCGTAGCCTTTGCTGGAAAGTATGAACGGTATGGAAATCTGTGTATTGACCTGAGTCAGACGACGCGTAAGGCTTCTCACATTGAGATGTCCGTCCTGAAACTGTCCCGTACCCAGCAGCACTTCATCCTCAGGCGACTCAAAGCTCTGGCTGACACTGAGACACGGTTCTCCCTGCACCTCCGAACACTTGATGTCACGCCCGCTTTCACGTAGCAGAAGCCTGCCGTCAGCCGCATAGAAGGTCAGGAGGTCAGTCGCGGCATCGTATTCCGCACTTATTCCTTTCAAAGTCAATATGGTCTTGCCATCACGCCTGCGAACCTTGTACTTTGGAGTTCCGACATTTTCCGTATATACCAGTTCCTCCAATTGCGGAAGCTGGTCATCACCGGCGATTCTGACGCGTATTGAACTATCCGTCAGCGGAGTAAGTACAAGCGTACCGCTAGCGGCATTGATGCTGACATCCTGCGCACGACAGATGCCACACGTCAGTACGAGAAGCATACTGACGCTCCATAAAAATCTGTTCATATTGATTATTCTGCGGTAAATGTGTATGTCTTGCCGGCCTTGGTGACTATGTCGTATTCGTAACATCCGGCAGGAACGATACCGTTCTCATATCCGTACGCTGGAGCCAGCAGAGCATTCGGACAGGGACCTTCGGCCTTCTGCAATCCCTTCAACGGCACGGACGAACGTATTCTCAGCGTACCACCGATTGTCGATTTGACACAGGCCGACACAAGTCTGCCCTCCTTCCACTCCATATCCACTATGAAGCCGCCACGCGCACGCAAGCCGCTTACACTGCCGTCTGCCCAGACGTCGGGCAATGCAGGCAGAAGATGCACGGCACCATCCTGGCTCTGCAGAAGCATCTCGGCAATACCTGCCGCGGCTCCGAAGTTTCCATCAATCTGGAATGGCGGATGTGCATCGAACAGATTCGGATATGTACGTCCGTTAGGATTATAGCGTGCCCGCTGTCCGCCGACATTGCCGTCAGGAAGCAGGCGCAGCATATTGCTCAATATCGTGTAGGCGTGATTGCCATCGTGCATACGGGCCCAGAAATTGACCTTCCAGCCGAGACTCCAGCCTGTAGCCATATCGCCACGCTGAATCAGGGTGTTACGCGCACCTTCGAACAGTTCCGGAGTATAGTACTCGCTGATCTGGTTTGACGGATAGAGTCCGTACAGATGTGAGATATGGCGATGCTGGTCCTTAGGATCATCCAGATCCTCAATCCACTCCTGAAGCTGGCCATACTGTCCGACCTTCATCGGAGGAAGCTTTGCAATGGCATTCTTGAGAGACATACGATATTCCGCATCTATTCCAAGTATCTCCGAAGCCATCACCACACTGCTCAATGCGTCAAAGACAATCTGATTGTCCATAGTACAGCCGGCTGTAACGGTAGAACGCTTGCCCACACCACCATGTTCCGGGCTGACGGACGGAGCCACTACCAGATAGCCGTTGTTCGGATCCGTCACCATAAAGTCCATATAGAAATCGGCGGCACCCTTCAGGACCGGATACCACTCACTCAGGAACTTTCTGTCGCCGGTGAACAGATAATGCTGCCACAGATGCGTGGCAAGCCAGGCACCGCCATTCACGTACATACCCCAGGTAGCACCATCTACAGGACCTGACGAGCGCCAGATATCGGTATTGTGATGAGCCACCCACCCGTCGCATCCGTACATTTCCTTCGCCGTCTCTGCACCGTTCACAGTAAGGTCGCGTATCATCGAGAACAGAGGCTCCACACTCTCGGTCAGTCCTGACGTCTCTGCCGGCCAATAGTTCATCTGTGCATTTATGTTGATTGTATATTTGGCATCCCACGGAGCATCAGCCTGATTGTTCCACACACCCTGCAGGTTTGCCGCCTGTCCGCCGGGCTGCGACGAGCTGATAAGCAGATAACGTCCGTAATTGTACATCAGAGCCACCATACCGTAGTCATCGCTTCCATAGCTGGCATCCAGACGCTTGTCCGTAGGCAATGATGAGTTTGCCCCGTCTGCCAGATGCAGTCTGACACGGCCATACTGCGCGGTATATGCCGCAAGGTGACGCTTCAGCAACTTATCGTACTTGATTTTCATGGCCGCATTCAGGACATCGTCATTCGTCTTGTGGGCATTGCCGGACACATCCTTGAAATTGACGAAGTTGGTGGCCGAAGTAATAAGCAGCGTGGCACTTGTGGCATCCGACACGGACAATGTGGCACCATCTGCACTCACCTTTCCGTCTGACAGCACCACGATACGGCACTCGGCATTCAGAGCCGCCTTGATGCCTTCGTGATCCACACCTTCTATAATAGCAGTCATCACATTTCCGTCAGCCGTGACATCTGCGCCTAGCACACAGTCATACGAGAGTTTGAAGTTGAGCGCACCGGACTTATCGACATCTATTTTCTCCACAACGACCTTGTCCGGTATTGAGGCAAATGCCTTACGTGTATATCCTACACCGTTCGCCGTATATGTGGTCGTGTTGATTGCCGTCTCCAGATTCAGCTCACGTCGATAATTCTCAACCTCCTCGCCTACACCTTCGAAATCAATGAACAGACTGCCGAGTGTCAGGTATTTCATTCCGTGAGGACCCACTATAATATCCTTGTTGATGATATCCTCAGCCTCTTTCTCCTTGCCTTCGAATATCAGCCTGCGCACCTCGTCCAGACGTTCAAGCGCACGGGAACTGTTGTTATTGTGGGGACCGCCACTCCAGAATGTCTCATCATTGAGCTGGATTTCCTCGCGCCGGGTACCGCCATACACCATTGCACCCATCTTGGAGTTACCTAACGGAAGTGACTGCAGCCACGATGTGGCCGGAGCATCGTACCAGAGCATATTGTCAGCATCTGCCGCAATCTGCGCATCACACACGGCAATGTTTCCTGCAAATGCCAGCAAAATCGATGCTACAATAGTCTTGAGATAAGTATTCGTACACATATTTTATTTGGATTATAATTCACAAATATAGGACAAATTAAGTTCATTACACATTTTAACACTGCTTTTCACTACTTTTGCCGGAGCAATTGGATTGATATGAATTTCTTCAAACGATACTCTTCCCTTATTCTGTGCTGCGTAATTGTTGCCCTGATGGCCGGAATGTGCAGATGCTGCACAATGATTGCCGCTCCACAAATCTCCGCCGATGACTTCAGAATTTACATCACGCCGGGCGAGACCTCGCGTCAGATTGTAGATGACATACAGAGCCACGAGCCGGAAGGGACCCTGACAGGACTGCGCTGGCTGCTGAAGTTCAGGAAATACGATGACAACATCAAGACCGGCAGCTACATAATCAAAAAAGGTGCGAAGCCGACAGCCATTCAGAAGATGCTCTCAAGCGGAGCCCAGACACCCGTGAATGTCGTAATCAACAGTTGCCGCACCACGGACAGGCTGGCCGGTTCCATAGGGGCGCAGCTGATGGCCGACTCTGCCGCCATTCAGGCTTTTCTTACAGATTCCGCATCGCTGGCATCAGTCGGTTTCACTCCAGCAACCGTCTATGAACTGATTATTCCCAACACATACGAGCTCTACTGGAACACATCGGTCGGGGCGTTTATGAAACGGATGGCCAAGGAGCAGGAATCGTTCTGGAAGAAGCGTGCCGACAAAGCATCAAGCATAGGTCTGGCCCCCCACGAGGTTATGACACTTGCCTCAATCGTTGAGGAGGAGACCGCGAAGGCCGACGAAATGCCTGTTGTTGCCGGTCTGTATATGAACCGTCTGAAACGCGGGATGCTTCTGCAGGCTGACCCCACCGTAATCTTCGCACTCGGTGGCGAACGCCCGAAGCGTGTTCTGAAAGCCCATCTGGAAGTTGATTCGCCGTACAACACCTACAAGTACGCCGGTCTGCCACCTGCCCCAATCAGATTTGTCAGCCCGACCGCCATCGATGCCGTACTGAACTATTCCAGGCACAACTATCTGTATATGTGCGCCAAAGAAGACTTCTCCGGCTACCACAACTTTGCCACCACCCTCTCCCAGCACAACGCCAACGCCGCCCGCTACCAGCGCGCCCTTAGGACTTCAAGATAACCACATATCTAAAGACCGCGTATCTGCTCTATAGTCAGCCCGGTATATTGACGTATTATTTCGTCAGCAATACCTACATTCCTCATATTTCTTGCAGTCAGATGTAAGCCCTCCGCCTTACCTTCTCTAAAGCCTGTTCTTTCGGTATAAGAATCTGTTTTGAAATGTTAGCAGTATATAGCCTTGCATTGCGTATGAATCAACAGACATTATTCAAGAAAGCCGAACAGCCACAGAGGAATTCTGTTGCCATTGCCGATTTCGACAGAATCAATGGCAAGAAAACTATCCTTTTCGTCTCTTATCTGGTCAAAGGATTTCTTTTTCCCGCCAACTTCGAACAGATATTTTCCGTCTATTCTGAAATCCCCTTTCAGAGGGAGAGAAACTTCGTGCGACATTGACAATTGGTTCATAAAGAACGTTTCCCTCACGGTCCCCACCTCAACGTTTTCTGACAGGGCATACATCATATTGGTGTTGTCAAGATACAGCTTTTCCGGAGCGGAGATATGTTTCAACGCCTTGGCAGGAGTCTTCAACATCGTTATCAGTTTTGCCTGCTCCAGAAGGTTCAATAACTTCAAACCATGCTCCCTGTTTGTATCAAGCTGCTGATACAATTCATTCATTTTCGGTATGAAAGGGACCTGAACGGCCAGTATCATAAGTAGTTTTTTCAATTTCTGCAATGTGCCGAATTCAACATCTTCCACGGCAGGGATATCCATATCTATGGTTTGAGAGACCACTTCCTGAATGCGCGAAAGATACCCGTCCCCTTCTTCCTTGTAAAACGGATAATAACCACTTGTCAGATATTTCTCAAAGTGTGGCAGCACTTTTATTCTCGAAACAATATCAGATGCGATTGAAACGTGATTGGAAATGATGTCATCCAAGCCTACAGCATTATAATCTATCGCCTCTTCAAACTGAAGGTATTCTCTGAACGAAAGCCCTCTCATTTCATACGTCCGCAATCGTCTTGACAGATCTCCGTCTCCCGACTTCAGTTTCAGAATGGACGAACCCGTATATACTATGTGCAAATCAGGATAATCGTCATAGATGTTTTTGATACTGTCCTGCCAGTTCCTGTATTTATGTATCTCATCCAGAAAGATGTGTGTGCCACCATGCGTGTAATGATACTCCACCAGATCTGTCAGGTCATTGGAACTGAACCATATATTGTCAAGCGAAACATACAGCACCTTGCTTCTGTCCGGGAAACATTCCTTTATATGTTGAAGTATCAAGGTGCTTTTGCCAACACCCTTTGGCCCTTTCCTGACTTTATCACTTTTTCGGTCTTTTGATGAAAATCGGCCTCTGACATAGCTGTAAGCCTTATCGCATGGGTAATTTGGGTGACGCAAGTCGTTTTTGTACCTTTGCGGTATGTTCATCCGCAGGAAGCATAACCGT
>JAZRYP010000008.1:0-11395 GCA_045600825.1 Bacteroidaceae bacterium | reverse complement strand
ATCATTCACAAAGAATCCGTTTTCAGAGATGAGACGTCAACAGCGAAGACCATACATAATGTTTTGGTAAGTGCCAATGGCATCAAACGTAATGCCTATTCGGACAATTTGCAGAATGTCGTTACTCTGGATGATCTGTTTTATGATTAGATGTGAGATTTACCATATTATTCCGATGAATAGTTATTCTTAAAGTTGTTTCCTGACGCTGTTATTGGAGTGCCAGACTTAATGTGTGTATATTCGCGATTGATAAGGAGATGAAGGAGGTTCGAATCAATCTGTTGACATATGAGCGACTCAGTGATACATAGTTTGGAAGAAGAAATCCGATATCTGCGTTCTCTGCTGGATGAGAACGGGATAGCATATGATTTTGGAGCCTTTTGTAAGAGAAAAGGAGGAGGATAGTATGATGAGGATTGAAAACGCGTCAATTGCTCAGGAACTGCTGTTGAAATGGGCGGGAATGCCTATGAATACAAACAAACCCCTCATTTGAAATCCTCTAAGGTTAGAATCTGTTGAACGAGTTTGAGTCCGAGGATATGCCAGAATTCACCGCATGGCTAAGCGAGTCAGTAGAAATCTATCTTGAGATTACGCCGGCGATGGTCTCATTGACTGACGTCTGGTATGTGTCCGGCATTTTGTCTGAGAGAGGATATGGTGACTTGATGTAGATGTGCATATGTTCAATCTCGTACTCATACCCTTTCCGTACATTGTAGCCGCGCTTTGAAGACAGATAGGCATTCTGTCCGTTAGTGTATCCGGCAAAGAATATCGTCTGCAGGGGGAAGGCTTCCCTTGCCTCCATCTGATATTCGCAGAACGGCTCGCCCTGGGTGAAGAAGAATATAAGTCCATTGACGTTCAATGCTGTCATATCAAAGTCCAGCGATTTGTAATTCTTGCCGGGATAGTCCCATTCATTGAGAATTTGATTCTTCCATCTCTCCACGTCCTCTGCAAAAGTCGCAAACGGTGTCTTTACATTCTTCATGGAGTCGGCGTGTGCTATCACAGCCTCCTTGGTCACTTCGGGAATTGCGTATGGCAGATGCGACACATTGTGTAACAGCCGCAGCGTCCCGTCATTCTTGGCCGGCGAGAACTCTATCTCACTCAATGATTGGGCAAGACTGTTTCCGCATTCATCGGCATATTTGTCTGTCAGGGGTCCTTGTGCCGGATCAATATTGCCGGCGGCACCTGTAAACTGGAATACCTCGCATCCCCATTTTTTTGAGATGGCATTTCTCGCAACACCGGAATAATCCGAGGAAAGCAACAGGCTTTTCGGCCCCATACATACCGGATGGCAGGCAATATTGATAATGGCACAAATCGGATTGCCTTCCTTGTCAATGAAACGGGCGGCATAAACACTGGAATCGCGCGGACCGCCTTTCTCGCAGCGGTTGGCTGAAATATCCGTAGCTGTCCTGCCGAATTCCAGACTGAATTCACGGAACGACTTGTCATCCTTGATGGTCTTTACCGCGTTTTCAACGATAATTCCGACAGCGCGCTGTTTGTAGTTGTAGTTCGGTCCGTCCGGCTCTGCCCATCTGCCGGTCACGCGTGGTGCGCTGTGAGTATGCAGATTATTGAGCAGGATATGTTCACGCTCCAGTCCGGTGGCAGAGGAAATGCGTTCACGTATTTCATTTGCCAGTGCCGGCGATGTTTCCATAAGATCATTCGATATAATGCAGACTTTCTGTTTGCCGTCCGTCAGGACAAGACAATAGGTTCTAATCCTGAGGTGAATGCCGTTGGAAAGCTCCTTCCTGTCGGCAAAACCGGCCAGACTGACCTGCTCCCCATCCTGCGTGGAGATATCCATTGAGGAATAATTGCACTTGAGAGAATCCGTTGCGGTATCTTCATATTTCTGGCAGCCAATCATAAATGCCAATACAATCAGAAAAAAGAATATACGTTTCATAAAATGGAATATTTAAAAAGCAGATTTCTGGTTGGTTTCAAGGTTTGTGCTTGAGCATCTGCCAACTGTTGAACAGATTCTGCCAGATGGAATACAGGGCTATTCCGAAGGATGCGAGAGGCAGCAGGAAAGTGTTTGCCATCCATACGCCCATTGCCGCGTTCTTCTGACCGAGCAGCTGGCCTCCTGCCATACGGTCTCCATAGGTCTCTCCTATTTTCTTGCCTGTGGCGAACTGAATGATGCAGATTACGATTGATGCGCTTCCGAGAATGATGATGCTCAGCGCATTTTCCCGTCCGTGCAGGAAAATGTAATGAAAAGTCTGACCAAGCGTAATTGTCAATGTCAATGCCCACAGGTAGAATGACATTTCCTTGATGCGGCAGATGAAGCTATTGACGCGCGGAGTCCACCGCTGGCCTGCTATTGCCAGTATGAACGGCAATGCAATGACAAGGAATATCTTCCTGAATATCAGCAGGAAGGCATTGATAAATCCCATATCATGATGGGCGCCGATAAGAGAGAATATAATCGGTGCGACGATTGACACCATCAGGTTGCCTATGATAGTGTAGGTGGTCACGCGCTCCCTGTCTGCACCGAGCATACAGGCGATTACGACCGACGATGCCGCAACCGGACAGAGCACGGTTATGAGTACGCCTTGTGCTATAATTTCGTGTATTCCCAGCCATTTCATTAACAGATACGGACCAACACTGAAAAAAATCTGGAACAATACCAGCCACAGATCCATCTTTGACGGCTTCAGCTTGCTGACATCCACAGCCGAGTAGCTCATCAGAAGAATCGTGAATATGAAATACGGTATCAGGAACTGCGCGTATGCACACCATTTGTGCAGTAACAGTCCCAGCAGGATAGCTATCGGCAGTACAAGACTCTTGAGTCTGACCAGATTGTTCATTTTGTCAAGATTTCAAAACAGATTCTTATATACAAAGGTAAGGTTTTTTAAGTCAAAACTGTACCTTTGCAATATACTGAGTTTTTCTGCAGTTGTAATTGACGTTTATGGCATCGAAAAAAAGTAGAAGCGAGACAAATCTGACATTGGCGGAGATAAGGTCCGCACTGGATGATGTGGAACGCCAGCGTGCGCGTGAGGGTATAACTGTAGAGGAAAGACTGGCCCTGGAGGATGCATCAATGACATTGCGTGCAGCGGAGCGTGCTGCTGTGACCGATTTGCAGAATGATGTGATAAAAGCGTTCAAGGCTGATACAGAGAATGTTAGCCTGCAGGCGAAGCATATACGCGAGACAGTATCCAGAATGGGTAGGTTGCCTAAAGCCCTGGACACTGTGGAGAGTGTGATTAAGGAGTGTTCACGTGTGCTGAAGCTGATTGCGAATTTTACATTGGTTCTGGTGTGTATGCTTGTGCTTGTGTCGTGTGCCACGTTGAGCAAAAGCCAGATGTCAAGAATAAAGGCACTTGCGCTTGCATCTGATTCCGTAAGTTCCGCCCCTTCCCTGATTTTCAGTGAACTCGCGGATGTCCGGCTGGAAAGGGGCTTGTTCTATGCGGCCTCGCTTGATGGTGTGGACAATCATCTGACGGAACTTAATTCTCTGGCCGACGGTTCAATGACTGATCAGAAGCTATCCTGCAAGGCAGATGTGTATGTGGATGTACTTAACAGTTACTTGCGCTCTCTGCGCTCCATTGCTTCGGAAACCAGATGGCAGAGCAATGGTACGGAGTTGCGTGGGATAGGGAGAAATGTGGACTCTCTGCTGTATGAGTATAACAAGATGGATTGGGGCAGTCCTGTCAGGACGGGTTTTGCCAGACAGCTTGGCAGGACGACCGGTTACATATCAGATGAAATTGGCCGGCGGGTACAATACAAGGCGGTCAGAAGTGTCATTGAGACGGGAGATTCGATAGTATCGCAGTGCTGTGACTCGCTTATCAGAATACTTGACAAGGATGAGGTGGAACAGCTTATTGTCAATGAAGAAAAAGGACTGGAGTCAAATTACCGTTCATATCTGAGTGCTATGACAAGGCGTGGGGTATATCCGTCGGATGAAGCAGACAGAAGTTATGTGGCATTAAGAAAGAAATGTGCTGATATCCGTACTGTCCGCAACTCGTGCGTCAGCGCCTTGAAATCTTTGAAAAAAGCTCATCATAAATTGCTGGAGGGTATGGACATCAGAAAGTCATACGATGAGTATATGGCTGACTTGCAAAGCCTTTCAGAACAGTCCAAAGATCTGTGGAATGTAATAGAAAAATTGACGGATAAATAATGAAGATGTATTCTTATAAAAAGGTTGTTCTTACATTGGTGGCTGTATTTGCCATCGCGTTAGGGGGGTGTGAACGGAGTGACGAACCGCAGCCTCAAGTGGATGACAACATCATCGTTTACGGCAAGATTTACACCGCTAAGGTGGATACAGCCAAAGCGATGGGTTCTTCCGGGAATGAGCAATATATTATGGCAGATGCTATGGTCATCAAAGGTGACAGGTATGTATATGTCGGCACCAAAGAGGGGGCTGATTCTCTCAAAAACGCAAACAGCCGGATTATCGACCGTTCCAATAGAGGTATCATCATTCCGGGTATGACCGATGGACACGCCCATTATCTGATGTCTTACCTGAACAGACAGATGAATGATAATGCGCTTCATTTTACCTCTGATCAGTCCTATCAGAGCGTACTGGATCAGGTGCGTCAGTTTATTGAGAATGCCCGTAAAAACGGCAGACAGCTGGACTATGTTTATGGCGAGGGTTATAACTGGGGTAAATGGCTGACTGATAAGGGGGATGTCCGTAACCGCAGGGATTTGGACGCTATCTCTACTGAAATTCCGATTTTCCTTGCCGGCTTTGACCAGCACAGTGTACTTGTCAATACCAGGGCTATGATAAATGCCGGTATTGTGGATGAGAACGACAGTATTATCCGTAAAAATATCGCCGGTGGATTTATGTACAGAGAAAAAGATAATCCTTCCAAGCTCACCGGTGTCTTCTCGGAGCGTGCCACATCGCTGCTTATGACCAAAGGTTTGAACTACAAGATGCGCCCGACGGTGGCACAGGCATCTGCCGCAGCAGAAGCTGTACAGGACTATCTGTTGTCTGTAGGGTTTACCAATATCGTTGAGGGTTGGAGCAATTACTACGGTAGCGATGACGAGACTATGTATAAGACGCTGAGTTTGCTGGAAAGTCAGAACAGACTGCACTTCAACGTTGCTCTTGCTTATGAGATTGAACCGTGGTATAATGACAATGATCCTTTCTGCTATATTGACACCGCCATTACTTTCAGGAATAAATACAATGGGTTCAGGCATATCCATCCTGACTATATCAAACTCTTTATGGACGGCTGTGTAGAAATGGGAACGGGATTCTTGATGGGGAAATATTCTGAGGGTTCGGATAGTATCTTCTCCGGTCACGGTACTGCTTTATGGAGTCTGGAGGATGCCAGGAGAATCGTGGCAAAAGCCAATGACAACAATATGGCCGTTCATACTCACGCTATGGGTGACGGAGCTGTGCATCGTTGCATAGAGGCGTACAGTAGCACAGGGAAGAAAGATTTACGCAACAGTATCTGTCATCTTCGCAATGTGGATCCAAACGATTACGCTAAAATCAAACAGTACGATATAGCATGTGCTGTGGATATGAACTGGCACAGTCAGACGGCTTACGGATATTTGTTGGGGCTTTTCACGCTTCCGGATCCTTATTACTACGAGTCATATCCCATCAGATCCTACTTTAATAATGGAATCCTGATGAGCCAGTGTACGGACACACCGGCGCATGACGGTGTTAATTATCCGATGTGGTGTATGCAGGTAGGCGTTACCGGCTGTAATGACGAGACGTCATACGCCTGGTGGCCGGAGGAAATCGTCAATCGCTATCAGGCGTTGCAGTCCCTGACTTATAACGGTGCCTGGCAGTTGAATCTGGAGAAAGAGCGCGGCAGTATCGAGGTGGGCAAATATGCGGACTTCGTCATATTGGATAACGATGTGCTGACCTGTGACGCACAAATGCTCCGATTCACTAAGGTGCTCAAAACATTTTTCGAGGGACAGGAGGTATATTCAAGAAAGTAACAAAATACATAGGGAAATGAAGGGAATAGTTCTGGCCGGTGGAAGCGGTACGCGTCTTTATCCGATTACGAAGGGAGTCAGCAAGCAGCTGCTTCCGATATATGACAAACCTATGGTGTATTATCCGGTGTCTGTGCTGATGCTGGCGGGAATACGCGAGATACTGATAATATCTACGCCGCAGGATCTGCCGGGTTTCAGGAGGCTGCTTGGTGACGGTTCGGATTATGGGGTGTCATTTACGTATGCGGAACAGCCCAGTCCCGATGGTCTGGCGCAGGCATTCATCATCGGCGAGAGTTTCATTGGTGACGACTCAGCCTGTCTGGTGCTGGGCGACAATATCTTCTATGGCGCACATTTCACCAGTAAACTGCGTGAGGCGGTACGGGCTGCCGAGGAAGATTCGAAGGCTACGGTGTTCGGCTACTGGGTGAATGATCCTGAGCGCTATGGAGTGGCGGAGTTCGATGCGGCGGGTAACTGCCTCTCGATAGAGGAGAAGCCGGCGCAGCCCAAGTCAAACTATGCTGTTGTAGGTCTCTATTTCTATCCGAACAAGGTGGTTGATGTCGCTAAGACAATCAGGCCGTCGGCAAGAGGCGAGTTGGAAATCACTACTGTAAATCAGCGTTTCCTGAGTGACAAGGAACTTAAAGTGCAGACTCTGGGACGTGGCTTTGCGTGGCTGGATACTGGCACGCACGACTCTCTGGCAGAGGCATCTATATTCGTGGAAACGATAGAGAAGCGTACAGGACTTAAGATAGCCTGTCTGGAGAGCATCGCACTGGAGAACGGCTGGATAGACAGTGACAAGATGCGCGAGCTGGCACAGCCTATGATAAAGAACCAGTATGGTCAGTACCTTCTCAAACTGGCTGACGGACTGATATAACATTGGAATTATGAAGATACTCGTGACAGGCGGCGCCGGATACATTGGGTCGCATACCTTGGTTGAACTTTACAAGTCCGGACATACGGCGGTTGTGGTAGATAATCTGTGCAACTCAAGCAGTGAATCATTGAAAAGGGTCAGGATTCTGACGGGTTGTGACATACCGTTCTATCAGGTGGATATACGTGATTCAAAGGGTCTGGACAGAGTGTTCGATGATAATGCCGACATTGACTGCTGCATTCATTTTGCAGGATTGAAGGCGGTGGGCGAGTCCGTAGCCAAGCCGTTGGAGTATTACGAGAACAATATCAACGGAACACTGGTACTTCTGGATTGTATGCGCCGTCACGAGGTGAGGAACATAATATTCTCATCGTCTGCCACCGTTTATGGAAATCCTGCGGTAATACCCATTACTGAGGAATGTCCGAAACGGCCGTGTACAAACCCGTATGGACAGACCAAGAGTATGCTGGAGCAGATTCTCACAGACCTGCACACGGCAGATGCCAGATGGAATATCGTCCTCCTGCGTTATTTTAACCCTATAGGCGCGCACGAGAGCGGGCTGATAGGGGAGAACCCGAATGGCATACCGAACAACCTGATGCCGTACGTGACACAGGTAGCGGTGGGTCGCCGTCCGGAACTCGGAGTGTTCGGAAATGACTACGATACGCCGGACGGAACTGGTGTGCGTGACTATATTCACGTAGTCGATCTGGCCAGAGGACACGTCAGCGCACTGAACGCGATAAGACGTGAGTGCGGTCTGGTCATCTATAATCTCGGTACAGGCAATGGCTATTCAGTGCTGGATATTGTCAGGACCTTCGAGAAGGTCAATGGCGTGAAGATTCCGTACAGCATCAAGCCGCGTCGTCCAGGCGATATCGCGACCTGCTATTCTGATCCGTCAAAGGCATTCCGTGAACTGGGCTGGAAGGCCCGGTACGGAATTGAGGAGATGTGTCGCGATTCCTGGAACTGGCAGAAGAAGAATCCTGACGGATATGCGCTTAATTGATTACGCTGTTGATTAACGGAACGATAATCAATTCCAAAGCAAAGTAGTCATCTCCCATATAATCAAGCAAAAACTCGGCTCCGTTTGCAGGATGGTCTTTGCCTAAGTACAGGTCTATCAGTTCGCTGTTATCATTCCATTTTTCATGCGCACTCTCTGCACAGCAGTATGGTACGTATGTGTCCTCCGGATTGTGATGGAAACTGATGTTCGAACATCTCAGGCGCGTATATGTTATGTCTGTCCAAAACCAGTCCATCACCGTTCATCACTCCTTCAATGGAATGGATTATATAACCGTTTTTCCTGCTGGTCGGGTTATTGAAGCTTTCCTTGAGGAATGCTACCATATCGTAAGGCCCGGCTCCTGCCCATATAAGCGATATCTGCTCGCCAAGTCCGCGTCTCTCCAATTCAAACAGTGTAGCTATAGTAGCCTGACCTCCCTGTGAATAGCCAATCAGGCGTATGCTGTCGGCGGTGCATTTCAGATTGTTTTTAGTGCCCAGATATTGTCTGGCGGCCTGTATCATATCCGCGCATGCGGTACCGGTTGTCTTGGCATGCATATATGTGTTCTTCATATCCTCTCTCCTGCTGATGCCATATCCCAAATAGTCCGCCATCACAACCATCTCACCGCGGAACACAGGTATTGTCTCAATAGGGAATGTCTGGTCTGTCGGACCGCCATCCACATCCATTGTGCCGTGCTGGATGCTCAGTATGTGATCATATTCTTTCATTTTCGAAGGATAGGCAATCAATCCTGATGCCATGATAACCTTTCCTTCCGGATCTGTTGTCGTATATTATCGGGTATTTAATTCTCATTGTCTTCATTTTTTTTTGGTTTATTGTTAATTGTTTTGTGTGTCTTCTCCCAAATAGCCTTACGCTTCAGATATTCCTCGTAATGCTTCTCCAGATAGTTGTCTGCCATAGTCTTTATGCTTTTTCCCAGTACAGGATGTACCATATCCGGTGCAATCTGTGCCAGAGGTACCAGTACAAACCGTCGGTCTGCCATCTTCGGGTGCGGAAGTGTGAGCAAGTCCGTATTGATGACGAGTCCGTTGTACATAAGCAGGTCAATGTCAATTATGCGGTCCTTGTATATTCCGTTATGACTTTTTTCCTTGCGTCCAATCTCTTTCTCAATTGCCTGCGTCAGTTCCAGTATAGTTTCCGGTGTCAGGGAGGTCTCTACGCCTATTGCCTGATTCAGGAACTTGTTCGGACTGTCGAAGCCTGCCGGTTCGGTTTCAATAATATCCGATGTGGCGGAGACGTGTCCTATCCTTTCGGATATCATACGCACGGCAGTATGCAGATTTGCCTCTCTGTCACCGAGATTGCTGCCAAGAGAAAGATACAGCATCCGTCAGTCGATTATGAGCATTGCGTCGCCGTAGCAGCCGAAGCGGTAATCTTCTTTCAGAGCTACATTGTAGGCGTGCATTACTGTCTCGTATCCTCCGTATGCACAGGTCTGCATAAGCTGTGTGGTGTATGGCAGCTGGAAATTGCTGACCAGGCTGTCTGCTACGCTGAACTGATATGGCGGGAAGATGAACTTGTTGGTCCAGCCCTCGTATGGAGTTATCAGCCCGTTTGTGCCTACTACGGTCTCCAGGGCGCGGATTACGGTGTTGCCTATGGCACATATCCTACGACCTTCGGTCTTGCATCTGTTGACAATCTCGCAGCATTCCTCCGTGACGAACATCTGCTCGGACTCCATCTTGTGCTTTGTCAGGTCCTCAACATCGATGTCGCGGAAATTGCCGAGGCCGCAGTGCATTGTGATGAAAGCGCGGTCAACGCCCTTGATTTCCATACGCTTCATCAGTTCACGGCTGAAGTGCAGTCCTGATATCGGCGCAGTGACGGCACCCTCGTTTCTGGCAAAGATGGTCTGGAAGCGATTGTTGTCCTCCGGCTCGACCTTACGTTTGATGTATGTGGGCAGCGGTGCCTCGCCAAGTGCGAATAACGCCTTCTTGAACTCATCGTGCGGGCCATCGTACAGGAATCGGAGTACACGTCCGCGTGAGGTGGTATTGTCTATCACCTCAGCTACCATTGAGTTGTCCTCGCCGAAATAGAGCTTGTTGCCGATACGGATCTTGCGTGCCGGATCTACCTGTACGTCCCAAAGCAGATTCTCCTCTTTCAGTTCCCTGAGCAGGAATACCTCTATCTGTGCGCCGGTCTTCTCCTTGTTGCCATACATTCTGGCTGGAAAGACCATCGTATCATTGAATACGAAGAGGTCCTTGTCATCGAAATAATCCAGAATATCCTTGAAGATACGGTGCTCGATGTCTCCGCTTTTCTTGTGTACGACCATAAGGCGTGATTCGTCACGGTTTTCGGTCGGATAGAGTGCAATCTTGTCCTCGGGAAGCTTGAATTTGAATTGTGATAGTTTCATTTTATGTGTTGTTTATCCGTTGTCGTTATGTATTGTGATGTCCTGATTATGCAACCATTCCGGAAATTCCGCAGGATTCATGCAGTCCTCAACCCTGACATCGCCCACGCGGGTGCGGCGCAATGCCGTAAGGTGTCCTCCGCTGTTGAGCGCCTGACCTATGTCGCGTGCCAGTGCCCTTATATACGTACCTTTGCTGCATACGATTCTGATGGTTATGTCCGGCAGGTCGCATTTCAGCAGTTCAATCTCATCAATCTGTAGAGTCTTAGGCTTCAGCTCGACGTCCGCGCCTTTGCGGGCTATCTTGTATGCACGCTTGCCGTTTATCTTGCAGGCCGAGAATGATGGCGGTATCTGCTTGATAGTGCCCTTGAAATGTGTCAGCACTTCCTGGACCATGGTCTGTGTGATATGCTCCGTAGGATATACGGCATCAATGGGCTTTTCCAGATCAAATGACGGCGTGGTGGCACCTAACCTGATTGTGGCGATGTATTCCTTTGTACCATATTGCAGTTCTTCTATCTGCTTGGTGGCCCTGCCGGTGCATATTATCAGCACGCCTGTTGCCAGAGGGTCTAGTGTGCCGGCATGTCCCACTTTTAGTTTTCTGACACCAAGTGTCCTGCAGAGCTGCCATCGTACCCGTCCGACTACATCGAACGATGTGCAGCCGTAGGGTTTGTCAAAATAGAGTATCTCGCCGTTCTGGAAATCCATCGCTATGCTGTCATGACAGTATTAAGGTGAGTGTTCCGGCAATTGCGCAATAGACGGCGAACCATATCAGTCTGCCTTTGCTGACTATGGAGATCATCCATTTGCAGGCTGCGCATCCGGCCAGGAATGCTGCGAGGAATCCGATCAGAAGCACTCCTGCGGAAATGCCTTCAGTGGCGGCGGCATCCATTCCGATAAGGTCTCTGGCATCCAG
>JAZRYP010000007.1:0-108970 GCA_045600825.1 Bacteroidaceae bacterium | reverse complement strand
GTTGGCTGACGGCGGATACAGAGGACAGAAACTGATCGACGAGGCGAAGCGGAAACTCGGCATCGAGTTCTCTGTTGTGCTACGCCCTGATGAATCGCCAAAGAAATTTTCCGTTGTTCCTATACGATGGATTGTGGAACGTTCCTTCTCCTGGCTTGAGAACTTCAGAAGAATTGCCATGGACTACGAATTCTATTCAAACACCGGTGAAACGATGGTACAACTGGCCTTCTGCCGGCTCATGTATAACAAAATTTGCGACTAAAATTTAAACAGCTTCTTAATAACTGATATTTTCACAGGAACAAGTACATGATCGATGTTTTCTTTTGCTTCTTTTGAAGTATGAAACAGGGTTGCAGTTGTTTGACCTCCATTGACTATTTGGAGGTTGTCAATTTTGCGAATATAAGTATTCGTCTCATCTAATTCTATTTTATCAGCAGTAGCCGAGATACCGTTGTTGAAGGCAAAAAACATCTGAGGTCTTTTCATAATTGTATCCTTGATACCTCGGTTAATTCCAGCTCTGAACTGCAGAAAAGAACGTACATTCTGCTCTAACAACTTGAATCCGTATTGTTCGTATAACAATGCAAGAAAACTACCTGGTAAGAAGGTTAGGTATCCATCATAATCTTCCGTACCTGTAGGAACAGGCAAACATGAAGGTTCTATGTTATGCTCCGTCAAATCTAATTGTATTGGCAAACGCGATTGAGCAGAAATGCTGTATAGCTTATCAATGTCTATAATATTGTAGAATACCTTATGACCGTTTACCTCTTTTGGCAATGGAACTTCTCCTTTGTATCTATTGTTTGTGAGAATGAAAGCGTTTACCCTTATCAGATTATTCCTGATTGTCTGTGATGTCGCCAATTGATGGGCGAATTCAAAAATGGAGGATGTTTCTGCAACCTCATTCTCGTAATTGTTGAAAAATGACTTTGAAAAGAAATTGGTAATTCGTATGCACCCCCTATCTATTTGTGCCTTTTCAATCGATTCGATATTATCAGAAGGAGTGAAGATAGAAAGGAACAAATCAATCGAATCGCAATTTTCGGAAATAGCATAGCCATTGATTTTGTGTTGCCCTTTTGTACCAAGACCTTTCTCATCATATGCGACAACAGCATTGTACGTTTCGTTTACTTGCGTGAGCATATCTAAGCAAACACGAGTAAATGACTGCTCTTGCGATTCTCCGTTTTCTTCAGAAAGTTGTAGGGTTGCAACCTCTTGGTTAAACGAATTATAAAATTTCTCTATTTCTGTCATGATCTTACAGTATTGTTTAATACGAACATTTCAGATACAATGTATGGTTCGCAATCACTAATTGTAATTCCGTATTGGACGTTTCCAACTCCAGGGCGCAATTCATTTTCGCGGATTCGTGGGAAATTATCTTTCACACTATAAAAACATTCTTTTCTAAGTTTATAATGTTGCTCAAGATACTTTGATTCTTGTGCATCAAGATACCCAGCTTCAAACAACTTTGAATTAAATAAAGCCAATGCCGCAAGGTCGGAACTTAACAAACTACGTATTGACTTTACTTTGTCTGGCAATGTTTCACCTGACATTTTTGATGTTTCCACCGAACAATGATACAGAAACAATTGTTCTATCATCGTGTCGTCAAGTTGCCGTTCTCCGTTTATTTTAAGTAATTGTGGATTGTTTGTAGCTGTGGTTTTTACCTCGATTGCCCAATTGCGACCTTGAAAATCCCTTAACGCTTTATCTGTCCCAATATAGTAGTTCACAGATGAATATGAGTCATCGGCGTTTTCTATAAACTTATGAAGCATACAGAGTTCACCATACAACCCCTGCTGTTCCTCTCTTGATAAACATCCACTTCTAATTTTGTCAAATAGGTTTTTCCATTTGATTAAAGTGTTTGCAAAAGTAGCAACAGCAGACTTTATGTTGCTTTCCTTTAGTACTGTCTGGATTATGTTTTCACACATGTACGAGAACTCACTCTTCTTATCTCTATCAGTAATTGTAGCACAAAGAAGCCAACTATTCTCAAAACTAGTATCATCGTATAGATTTACAATGAGCTCCGAGAGATTCGAGAATGGGTTGCCGTTAAACTTGATACTCTTTGGGAACGACAATGCAATACCATAATGTTCCTCTGGATACTGGTAGATACAATAGACGTTGATGGTAGAATCGCTTGTGTATAAGCGTTTCACCATGCCGTTCTGCCTGTTTAGCTCAAATTGTGACCAAGTGTCATATACTTTATTATTCATCTGTGTACACATTGTCGTTTTCGTTATCGAAGTTTATCTCGGTTTCAATAATATCCTTTACTTCGTTTACTTTATACTTGAATCCTTGTGAGTTCTTACTATTAGGGAATACGATTGCAAAAGCAATAAATGGCAAACCATTATGTTCATATTGCTCTACACCATCTTTAAACTTATTATTCTTATCTATTATATTTGCCTTTTCAGGATTCAAAGGGTAAATGATAAGGAATGGTTTATCAACAGGACGGTACTGCTGGCGTACCAATACAGGAGATGGATAATCCTGTTCCCATTCTTTCACACTCGAATTCTCCTCATGCTGTTTTGCCTTAATTTCAATTGTTTTCGCCAAAGCATCTTTTAGATACATTTCTTCTTCTCCGAGAATGCTAAAATCAATGTACTCATCTTTAGGACCTGAGATAAGGTGATAGTTTTTGAGGTTATAAACATTATCATCTTGATCAGGAATATTCACTCGGGTACGATTTGTACAAAATCCTTTTGGTATGTTTGGCGCGTTGAAGTAGTACATTGATTTATCTGTTTCAGATGAACCGGCACCACTATTGTTTCTCACAAGTACTCTCCAGGTTCCAAGCTCGCCATATTTTGAATAACAGGTACGAATATAATTAACCATTTTCTCAAAGTCGAGCTTAATACGTGATGTTTCTGCGATAACAAATTTGCTGATATAATCACATACATCATCAACAGGAATGTCCGTCCACAAGAACCCACGAGGATCGTCTTTACCATCCTT
The DNA here is from genome assembly GCA_045600825.1 of Bacteroidaceae bacterium. GTDB lineage: Bacteria > Bacteroidota > Bacteroidia > Bacteroidales > Bacteroidaceae > Colenecus. Next base: position 105,922 of record JAZRYP010000007.1, on the reverse strand, counting down.
TAAATATCGTTGACCAAGTCCTTGAATGAAATTGGATGTTATCTCAAAGTTGTGCTCTATGGCATTTTGGCTTCTGACAAGAGAATATGTTTCTACAAGGGTAGATGCCCACGAAATCTGTACGTCCTTAGTAGAGTACATTTTGAGCGGCGAAGTAATGAGAAGACCAGGGCTTGTTCTTACCTTCAAAGCATACTGTTGAGGACTACCATTGCTTTCCCAAAGGTAGTCAAACTCTTCTCGCAGTTCATTGTTAGCTATCGTTATACTTTTAAACCAATTGTTTATTTCCTCACTAACGAACAGTCGGCAAACGTCAACATATCCAGGACGGTAGCCGAACCAACGTCCCATCTGCATCAAGGTGTCATACATCTTTGATGCTCTGAGAAAATAGCTAATGGTCAATCCCTCAAGCGTCAGACCTCGTGAGAGTTTGTCGCCACCGATTGCAATCACATAGTAACCATCCTCTTGATGATCATCATAGGCGAGAACGTCTGTTGATGCACCATTCAGTGCCTTAACCTCTATTTTATCTACAACGCGGTACAGATGATTTTTGACCTCGATCCAACTTACTGAATCAATGCCATTCTTAATAACTTTATATTCAGAATTTATGATTTCCTCGGTTGTCTGAATGAATGATTTGTATTCAAAAACTCTACTTCCATATTTGCAGAAGAAGCTTTCTTCGTAATCTTGTTTCAGTTGTGAAAAGATTTCCGCGTCATCGGCAAGAATCTCGTTCTTATAGTACTTAAAACAACGTTCAATAAGTTCTTTAATTCTGTTTTGCCATATTTGAAATCTCGATAGGTGAATAAGCATCGAGTTATGCTTATTACCCTGACCACGTGCATTTCGGACGGCACATGCCAAAATAAAACATCTTATAGCATATTTCAAACTTTCTGGTATGTTTTCGTATTCTAGCGTTTCCGTTTCATCCTTCTTGTGCTTATCTGGGACAAATTCTTTATAATCCTTTACAATGTTGACGATTGGGAGCGGCTGTTCGTCTTCTGTGTCAAGCCCAAACACCTTTTCAGGACTCAGATAAGCTGCTGGTGTAGGGAGGTTAACAATGAAATGACGAGGGAAAAGGTCCTCAACATTCTCTCGGTCGATAAAGATATTTGCATACGGAGTAGCAGTATAACCAACGTAGGCATTACGCTTGAAAAGATTGAGGATTGCCCGAATCTTTTTATTTATTGTCGAGGCCTTATTTTTATCCTTTGAAGTATTAACAGATGCATTATCTGCCTCATCATCAATAAAGAGGACAGACTTTCCTTTGCAGTCACGCTTTGAAAGCCATTTTCTCATGTTCTCTAAAATTCGACCATTCTTCTTAACAACAAATAAAATTGGTTCGTTTGTTTGGAAGTTTGTTCCCAATGCATTTACGGTCGCTTCCTTGAAATCAGAAACAACTGTTGTGAATGCATGAGCAACGGGCGAAGGATCAATGAGCCCTACACCAATCTTTGACTCGTTTATTTTTTCAATATCTTTTGTTGTGAACCCTAAAAAGCACTTCTCAAGACGTGATTGTGTTTGAGTACGGAGGTCATCAAGAATGCCTGCAAATACGATTATTACATTGAATCCAGAATCAACAGCTTTGCATACCAGACCTGTAAAGTTAGAGGTCTTGCCAGATTGCACCTGACCAACAACTAATCCTTTCTTGCTAATCTCGTATCCTTCCATTGTTGGATCATAGAGGTTATCAAGAATTTCATTAGTTAATCTGTCTAACTGATGAATGACACCGGGTTGGTATTTCTCTTTTTCACGGAGATATTTCTGGTATCTATTCCAAAATTTCCATTCTATTTCATTCTTACGTGCGGAATTGTCTGCACTTAACCATCCTGCTCCTGGATTATTACTATCAATGAGTGTCTTATATGGAGCTATTGGAAGAGTATAGATAGAAAGTAGTTGCTTCTTAACATCATTGGGGGTAACGTTAGGAAACATCCATGCGAATTGATTTATTGCCGTTTCTATTTCCGAATCGGTTATAAAATCTTTTTCGCCAATCATTATGCGGCAAAAATCAATAAATTTTTCTAATTCATTCATAATGACTCAATTATATCTTCATAATAGTTAAATGGCTCTACCAATTTCAATAAAGCCTTTGCCTGTGCTGAAGTGTTTCCTTGTGATAGGAAACTATCAAACATGGTTTTGATGGTTTGTTCAATTAGAATTGTGTCCACGGCAATCATCGGTTCCTGTTTGTCCTCGTCTTTTGCCTCGTTGATAAATATCGTCGTTGTTGGTACTGTCGCTTCAACAAGTTTTAGAAGTCCTTCTATCGCTTCATTCGGATTTGTCGTTGCGAGTTGTTTTATGTGATCAATAACAGGATTCTGTCGATTAATCACATACGACCAATTATTATCTTTCTTCTTTTCGAGCCATAGAGGATAAAAATCCGTTCCTGCTCGTTGTTTAAGAATCTTTCCTCTGTGTCGGAATACCTGCTCAGCTGTCGAACGTACTTGTTTTGCGTATTGCTCAATTTGTTCTCTGCATTCGGCAGGTGGGTATGCTTTAGATTTCTTAATGTCAATTTGCCATTCAGCATCTTGACTGTTAGGCAAATCAATCATTATGCGTGCAAGCTTATAGTGTTCTTCTTTTCTGAATAATCCCAACCAATCACCTGCAAGGAGTAAACGTTTTCCTCTATAAACGTAAAAACCTTGTTGACCACTCCAACCTTTAGGACCTTCTGCGACTGAATAAGCTCTTTCTGTAGAGAAGTTGGCTCTATGCGGTAACACAAAACCTTTCATGATTACATTGCCAGGAAGATGATCTTCTGGAAATGTCTGTCGCTTACTTTCGTCTTGACAGAAAGGGTTCCAGGGAGTAATCGTCTGACTGCCCCAAGCAATTGAAATGATTTTGTCTTCAATAAATCTGTGGAAAGTCATTGAAATATGGTACCTAACTTTCTCCAGTGAATGTGAAAAGCGTTCTTTCATTGCTTCGTTACTTTGGGGCGTGTTGGCAGGAATTATTCTATCCAAATCTGACCAGATAACAATAGTACCCGAATCAACATCATCCAATGCTTTGCTGAACTCGTCAGGAATCCAATGGATAAGATTCCATTTCTTGCACAAAGCAACGTAATCTAAATCCCATGTCCAGAACGAGAGTTTACCATTTTTCTTACTCAACACACTTAGTTTTCTACATTGAGAAAATGAAGCTGTTTTCAATCCAAGCCCGAATCGTCCCAAGTCTTTTGCATCTCTTTCTTCAAGTGGATTCTGTGCACCAGGGCGCATGGCATTAATCAACTCCTCATTGCTCATGCCGCAGCCGTTATCTTTGATTGTAATAACTGACTTAGAACCTCTCCAAAACCTTTGAATTGTAATACGAGATGCTGCAGCAGTAATGGAATTGTCAATAATATCCGCTACTGCGGTCTCTAGATTATAGCCAATGGCACGGAATGTCTCAATCATTGAGGATGCCTCTGGTATTGCTTCTTGCACTTCTAATCCTTCGTAATCCATATTTTACAATTGTTTGAAGATGAAATTAAGTAAAACTGTTACTACATTTATTTCCCATCCATTGCCAGCTCTTTCGCCTAATTGTATGTAGGTAAGGTTGGGGGGGTAAACTATTTCCCTAATCTCTTCGTTAATCTTAAATCCCATCAGTCGGAAGTGTTCATCCACAGAAAGTTTTCTAAATCTATCCATTCCATTTACAGGCGGCTCTACTATACGAACGACATTATGACTTGGTGGAGTAATTGTCATACATATTCGGTCGGTTCGTATTTTGCGATTATAGTAATCGTAACAGAGACGTTCTTGTACGTGAAAATAGTCAATAGGTTTATTGTGCACTTCTTTCACATGATCAACTTGCTGTTGCGTCTTATACAAATTGTCTGCAGGTGTTGAATCGAGAAAGTCTTCCAGATATTCAGTAAGTTCAATTTTTGGAGGATCCATAGAGAATCCATCTGGTAATCCACCAATATCTTTTCTTGCTCCAAAAAACCAAAGGCGTTGTCTTGTCTGAGGTATGCCATAATCTTTGGAATCTAAAATTGTTGTTTTGACATCATATCCGATAACATCGAATATACCCAGAATTGCCTCAAAAGTTGGTTTGCACTTTCCGCGGCACAAGCTTACTACATTCTCCAAAAAAATGTATTTAGGTTTTTTTGCTTGACAAATTTTAACAATCTCTGCAAATAGAGAACCACGAGGATCTAGTTCACCTAATCTACTACCAGCAGTTGAAAATGGCTGACAAGGAAAGCCACCGGTGAACATTTCAAAATCAGGCAAGTCTTCAACATTGATTTTTGTTATATCTCCCCAATTCTTTAATGGTGACTTTTTATTTCTGGATTTATGATTTGCATTATATAAGTCAATCGCAGATTGGCTAATCTCAGAATAACCTATTACTTGAAAGCGAAATTTCTTCTGCTGCTTGTTCAATCGCTTCATGGCAAACGAAGCTCCGCCATAACCAGCGAAGCCTTCAAATACCCTAATTGTTTCTTTATTTTTTATTTTTGCCATTGTAGCTATACTGCTATTTTCTGATTTGTTCGTTATGCTGTGCCAACAGATCTTTATATTCAAGTGTCTTCCAGGCAGGAGCATATTTGTCATTTATGTACTTCTTGCGATGACACTTCACGACTGGCTTTGCGGAATTTTGAATATACATTGTCTTTGAAATACCTGGATTGCATTACGGCAGGATTGACAAACCAGGTTGGCGACTGTTTGTATTTATTGGAAAGAGTATAGATAATGTGATTACGATGACAGGATCTTTAAAAACACAAAACGCGAAGAATCTGTGGCCCTTTCTATTTAGTTCAATATCAAATAACTATCTAATGCAATATGGCTTATACACGTGTATTACTGGCCCGTTTTTTGGCCCTTTGCTTGTTTTGTTATTTCATTTAGACCAATTTGAACAGCTTTGCTGATCAGGGCCATTTCACTTTCATATTTTCTACTTAGATAATAAGTGCGCATTTTACCCTCGCCTTCGTAAGAAAGCATTTCATTTTCAACAAGTTTCTCAATATAGATACGGATTTGCTTCCTTGAGAGGTGACCAGAAAACAAACCAACGAAATCCCCCATTTTGGCAGTTCTGTTTTTTTTCAGGAACGAAGCAACCATAGATAAGACCTGATTTTCGTCCCAATCTGTCATTTTTGAATATTCTGATAGTCTGCCTGCTATTTCATAATATTCTTTGCTTAAGATATAGTATGTTCCGCTTGTCTTACCGCGCTGTTCTATATATCCGGCCTTAAGCAAGTTTGCAACTGTTTTTTTATCAAGAGTCTGACGATTTCTTGTCTGGCGAATGGTATTAAGCGTCATTACATCATATACTGTAAGTTTTGCATCATCCGGCAGTGAATCTTGAATAGATTTGATATACTGGGAAAATGCAGAATCTTCAATTTGGGAAGACAATATTAATGTAACGCAGAAATCATCAGTCTTGCTATAGTCTGGTGCAGGCTTCCCTTCAGAAAGGGTATTTAAGTAAATATTGTCTACGCCTTGTCCTGAACGCTCAACCAAGCCCGTCTTTGATAAGACATCTGCAAGAAGTCTATTCCTTGGTGTACTTTGAACATAAAGAATATTATCTACAGTAACGCCATGAGGAAAACCACCTGGATTAACAAAAACCATTTTTGTTGGATATTGTTTCACTACAATCTCACCTTGAATGCCATAAGACCTATGTGCAATTGCATTGTTCAAAGCTTCACGGATAACTTCTTCATTGAAAAGAGGAATGTCATAATCTTTGTAAATGCCACTTCGGACGGGAACTGAACCATTTCTTGAATTAATTGCGGACCAAAGTTTATCAATCATCAGATAATATGGACCATTAAAATACTCCCGAGCATCAAAATGGATATTTGATTCACTCGTCCTATATTCAAGCGAAATTTTCGCTTGTGGATATATTCGGTTTATTATCTCTTGCTTGCCCAATAGAAGAATTGCCGCATTTGTCACTTTATTCAAAAATACAAGACTCAGATCAGAAAGAGCTTGATATTTGTCCAAAGAACGGAAGGAAGGATTTTTCTGTTTCTTTGCGTATTTATCTTTCAGTATATTAATTGCTTCATCATCAAGATCGTCAATAGTAACACCATCGCAATACTGTTCCGAAAAATCAGGCTCTTGCTCTTGAATGATGTTAAGATAAAATTCATCAGACATTGGCTTTAAATCCTCACCAACTCGCATAAGAGGAACATCTTCAAATTTGAAAACTCTCCCCCTTGGTCTTGGTGGCACATCAATCACCAGAACACGCTTGTCGTCTTCATATAGTTCATAGATATCTGTCCTGATGCCAGTATCCCTATAAATATCAGATTCCAATTGACCAATGGCATTTTCACATTGTTTTGTACCTGTTACTTTATGTGGATAGGAATCGTGCATTCCTATGACCATCGTACCGCCTTTTTCATTGCAAAGAGCCGTAACATATCCAAGAATACATCTTCGTCTATCGGAAGGGTCTGCTTTGGAACCCCCATTGTATGAGACATTACCATGTTCACCCTTCTTGAATTCAACGTGATCTTCTGACTCACGCATAAACTTGAGCTGTTCAATTGTCTTTCTCATTATCTCTTTGGCCCTTTAAAATAAGTCTCTAGACATTGCTATTCAAGATATTCATAATGAATATCGAAAATCATTTGTGCAAATATAATACTTTTTTTGGTCCTTTAAAAGGGCCGAAAAAATCAACACGTATTATTGCATCATAGTAATTGTTATATGTCATAAACACGTAATTGGTATTATCATAAGCTGTTTGGATTTAAGTTGAATAGACATTAGCTAGTAGTTGCACTAGCAGTTTCTTAGCCTCCCGCTCTGTCATCTTCTCAATCTTGTCTATCGTTGGCAGAGGGTCTTTCTTTTCACCAAGGTTGAGCAGCCTGCTGTTATACTCGAACTGTGTGTCAAGCGGGTAGGCGGCAATATACATGTCAGTGATTGAATGGTTGGTGGAATGCCCCATACTTTCGGTAATGTATTTCCTCTCAACTCCTGCATGGGTCAGGTTGGTGGCAAAGGAATGCCGGCACCATGTGCCTGACGGACGCACTTCCCAACCTAGGATCTCACTGCAGATCTTTATCACGCGGTCCTGGATGTTCGAGTTTTCGGCCGATGTCCTGATGCGCATTTCCTTCTCGGTAACAGCCCCTTCAAAGATATGGGGAAACACAAGCGCGTTCTTTTCCGGTTTGGCACCTATCTCATCCAGAATCTTCTGCAGGGGTTCTATTATGGGAATGATGACTTCCGATCCACCCTCGCTGCGTTCCCCCGTCTTCTTGCGGTTGAACTTGAAGGCACGTCTTTCCGTATCATAATAGTACTGCGAATATGTGAGCCTTCCGGCATCGGCCAGATTGAAGCCGTTGCACAGGTACTGGACCAGAAACAGCCCAAGAGAATAGTGCGCCTTCTCCCGGTAGTAAGGAGTCCATGAGTCGGGGTATTCCTTATCTGTGAACACTTTGTACAGACGTGTCATCTGCTCCACATTCAGGTAGTTCTCCTTCCTGTTCCCGCCTGTAGGAATGACAATGAGACCTTTCGGCTTTATGTTGGAGAATGGGTACTCGATGCCTGTCAGATACCCTCTTTGAAGGCATTCGTTCCAGATGGCACGGCAATGACGCAGATAGATACCGCGTGTCGAATCACTAATCTTGCCGACAATCTTTCCGGAGGCATCGGCCACACCGTTTTTCATCCCTTCATTCCATTTTCTGATGTGATCAAGGCCGATGTGAAACCCATCGATGCGTTCCTTCCAGAGAATCTTGCGGAAGGACTTCAGTGCATTCTCATAGAATTCGGCAGTAGTGTACCTGGCACCGTTGTTTTCAACCTTCAAGCGTTCAATGGTATTCTCCCAGATGCCAATAAAGGACAGTTCCTCGTCCTGGGTGTCATGCGTGATGGCCGTCTTTATCATTTCAAGGGAAAGTTCATGCCCTTTGTTCAACGACTCCAGCAGGGTCTTGTATTTCTGAATGGTTTCAAGACATTCCTTCTTGATTTCGTAGCGCGAAGACTTGCTCTTCTGCGATTCGCAGATTTCTGAAAAGTCCCTTTTCGAATAGCTTCCACCAATAGGATAGTAAAAGGACTTGCGGTCCATAGTGAAACGGATGCAAAGAGGGTAAGTGGTAATGTCTTTACGGTTGGACCTGATATCAAGAACGACTGCAACTGAGCATCCGCGTTCAGTGAAACCAGTCAGTGAGGTGCTTAATCTTTCATTCATGGTTGCTGTTTTATTAAAATTGCCATTCTGCGAAAACATTCATGGCACAAAGGTATAAAAAACGCTGATACATTGCACTCAGATTGCATTTTCTGCGAAAACATTGCGAAAACAACGGCCTTGAGTTGGGGGATTTCACGACATTTTACGACATTGCAGCAAAAGTGTAGAAATAGTTAAAGCGCTGATAATTAACGATATTAGTATTTTACTATATTGCGTGGAATCGTATTCTCTCGGACTCATAATCTGGAGGTCCTAGGTTCAAGCCCTAGATGGCCCACGTGGAAAAACAGGCATTTGCGCGAAAACGTAAGTGCTTTTTTCATGATAGTGACTTAAACTGAGAAAAGTAGCTGTTTCAGTCCTTAGTTCTTGTCCGCACTTCAAGGACTCCGTTCTTGCCGCGGTAGCCCCAGATAGTTACAGCTGCGTCATCATTCAAAAATGTAATATCCTTGATTTTGCGTGCCGGAATGCCAATCAGTCTGGCTACCTTTCTCTTGTTTTTGTAACCGTTCTGCCAGTCAAATTTGTCCATATCCGCAAGATTCTGGATAATACCGTCAACGGCAACCAAAGGATATGGTTTTTCTTCGGTCATCTTACTGATGGAAGTACTGCTATGATCATCGCTGCCAGGAAGAACAATATCCAGTTTCGCCGCCGGACCGTAAGCTTGCTTCGCTTTGTCAACGGTTGTGACCCCCAGTCCATCAAATTCACTTATGTCTAATGCATTTGAATTCGTCAATGGAGTCTGGGATGGAAGGGTGACAATAACCGAATCCGGTCTGTTTTGTGCGTGTGATGTCATTGACAGCAACAGTGATGCGACTGACAGGGTAATGTTGTACCACAGGTACGAAAGCCTGATTCTGATTCTGCGAATTTTCATATCATCCGTTTTTGATTTTCAAATAATTACAGGAAAGCATTTTTCCGTTTTCACCGCGAAGGTGCAATGCCCCGCCGTGACAATAGCGCCAGACACCGCACTTTCCACACGAGTCCTTCTTCAACCATTTCCGGTTACGGTATATTGAGAATCCGTTCTCCCAAACGTCCCAGAAATTGTCAGTGTGTATGTTGCCCTGATGGAAGTCACTGCGTATGCTCAGACAGCCCGATATCGAACCGTCACTTAGAATCGATGCGACATTCACTCCGGCTGTGCAGTTGAAATAGTGGCCGCGGACTTCACCCTCATAGGGTCCGAGAAAACCTTCGCACGAATATTCAAGTCTGATGCGGCCTTCCTTGCGGGTCTTCGCAATGAATTCCATTAGTCCGATGAATTCACGGTCAGTCAGCATCAGTTCAGGATCATCGACAGCACGTCCCATTGGTGCTACAGTAAAAATGCGCCATCTCTTAACGCCACGGCTTATCAGATATTCCTTGAAGCGTTCCAGGGAATCAAGATTGCGCCGGTTCACGCAAGTGATCAGATCCCAGGCCAGAACATCGTCCTTTTCCACAAGCCAGTCAATGGCGGCATCGGCCCTCTTGAAACTGACATCACTCCCACGCATCCAGTTGTGCTCCGCCTCAAAACCGTCAAAGCTCATTGAGAAACATTCCAATCCAGCCTGGAGCAGTTCGTCGAATTTTTCCTTTGTAAGGAGCATACCGTTTGACACCATGCCCCAGATGTATCCGCGTTTTCTGATTTCACGTCCCACCTGCACAATGTCAGGGCGTACCAGAGGCTCGCCGCCGGTGGTGATGACCATTATCCGGCTGCGGTCAATGTTTTCAGGGGCACTGTCCAAAACGGAAAGCAGGTCCTGAAGCTCAGGGTCAGGAAGGCTGGCAGTCTTGCGGCAGTCACTTCCGCAATGCCGGCAGTTCAGGTTGCATCGGAGTGTACATTCCCAGAACAGACGGTTCATAGGGTGGGTCAGCATTTCAGTTCTGAATGCGGCCCGGTTGACCTCAAGTGCAACGCGTTTTGGAAACGGTATATGGCAGTCCATAATTTTCGGATATCAGGGTCGTACAAGCACGGCAGAACAAACTCTAAATTGAAGTGCAAGACTCTGAAAGACAAAGATAAACTTTTTTTTCATTTAATTGGGACATTTCAAAACAGATTCTGACTGAGAGTGGAAATTTCAAAGGATTTTGTATCTTTGAGGATATTTTGAATAGAGGGTATGTCCATTGAGGTCAGGTCTGTCAGTTCCAGATGGGATTTACGTAGGTTCATCAACTTCGGTTATGAGTTGTATAAGGATTGTCCATACGCGGTCCCTGCTTTGTATGTGGATGAGATTGATACGTTGTCTCCGCGCAGGAATCCTGCATACGGGTTCTGCGAGGCTGAACTGTTTCTGGCTTACAGGGATGGGAGGATTGCCGGGCGTGTCGCGGCCATTATCAATAATAATGTAAATGCACGTTGGAATCAGAAGGCTGTCCGTTTCGGCTGGCTGGATTTCATAGACGATCAGGAGGTTTCGTCTGCACTTCTTGACAGGGTCGTGCAGTGGGGACGCGAGCGTGGTATGGAGAGCATCCACGGTCCGCTGGGATTTACTGACTTTGATCGTGAAGGCATATTGGTGGAGGGATTTGACCAGATGGCCACGATGTCAACGACATACAATTATCCGTATTACATTGAGCACCTGGCACGTCTCGGATTTGAGAAGGAACTTGGCTGGATTGAGATGAGGCTGAAGGTTCCGGAAAAGGCTGCGGACAGGCATATCCGGATGTGTGAGGCTGTATTGAAGCGGTATAACCTGCACATTGTCCATTATGGCAGGGCCCGTGACTTGTGCCGGAATTATGGCGAGGCATTCTTTTCACTGATTAACGAAGGGTACAGCGATCTTGCCGGATTCTCCGAGCTGACTGATGCCCAGAAGAATCTGTATATAAGCAAGTATCTAAAGTTCATTGACCATAGGATGGTGTGCCTTATCGCGAATGAGGAAGGCAGGCTGATAGCGGGAGGCGTGTCTATGCCGTCATTGTCCGTCGCGCTGCAGAAATCGCGTGGCAGGCTGTTCCCGTTAGGATGGTGGTATATACTCAGGGCATTGTTCTGGAAATACCCGGATACTCTTGACCTGCTTCTTATAGCGGTTACGAAGGAATATAGGAACAAGGGTATCACCGCCATTATGCTTGGCGAGCTGATACCTAACTATATAAAGATGGGTTTCAAGTGGGGTGAGACCACGCTTGAACTGGAGAGCAACAGTAATATTCAGGCTATGTGGGAGATGTATGATCACAGGATTCATAAGCGTCACAGCCTGTTCACGAAAAAATTGTAATATTCATATATGAGCGGGGAAAATATCAGCGAGCAGTTGTTCGAGGGGCAGGAGCATCCACAATATACCGAGGACAATATCCGTCATATGGACGATATGGAGCACGTCAGGACGCGTCCTGGAATGTATATCGGTAAATTAGGCGACGGCTCCCAGAGTGATGATGGAATATATGTGCTCCTGAAGGAGGTCATAGACAACAGCATTGACGAATTCCGTATGAATTCGGGAAAGCGGATAGAGATCGAACTGACTGACAATAGGGTTGTACGCGTAAGGGATTACGGTCGTGGAATACCGCAGGGCAAGTTGCTCGAGGCTGTGAGCGTACTGAATACGGGCGGTAAGTTTGACAGCAAGGCTTTCAAGAAAAGCGTCGGACTGAACGGTGTCGGTGTCAAGGCTGTCAATGCGCTCAGCTCGCATTTCGAGGTAAGCAGTTTCCGCGACGGTCAGGTGCGTACTCTCGTATTCGAGAAAGGTCGGATACAGAGTGATACCACATCGCCAAGTGGTGAGGAACACGGTACTATGGTCTTGTTCGAGCCAGACAATACTCTGTTCAAGGGTTATTCCTTCCAGGCATCCATAATAGAGATGATGTTGCGTAACTACACTTATCTGAATACCGGCCTTACGATTATGTACAATGGTCAGAGATTCATGTCGCGTGCGGGTCTGGAGGATCTCCTGAATGAGAGGATGAGTTCGTCAAGTCTGTATCCTATAGTTCACTTGAATGGTACCGATATAGAGATTGCATTTACGCATACGGGGCAGTACGGCGAAGAATACTATTCCTTTGTCAACGGACAATATACATCGCAGGGCGGTACGCATCAGAGTGCGTTCAAGGAGCATATCGCAAGGACAATCAAGGAGTTTTTCGGCAAGAATCTGGAGGCATGCGATATCCGTAACGGTATGGTGGCCTCGATAGCCATCAATGTTGAGGAACCGGTATTCGAGAGCCAGACCAAGATCAAGCTCGGCTCCACGACTATGACCCCCGGTGGAACATTGTCATTGAACAAGTTCGTAAGTGATTTCATAAAGAAGGAGGTTGATGACTATCTGCACATCAATCCTCAGGTTGCGGAAGTGATGCTGCAGAAGATCCAGGAGTCGGAGAAGGAGCGCAAGGATATAGCCGGTATGACCAAGCTTGTGCGTGAACGCAACAAGGAGAGCAATCTTCACAACAGCAAGCTGGCCGATTGCAGGATTCATTATAATGATGCCAAGGGTGACCGTCAGGAGGAAAGCAGTATCTTCATTACCGAGGGCTTGTCGGCAAGCGGTTCAATAACGAAGAGCCGCGATGTCAATACGCAGGCGGTATTCAGTCTGCGCGGTAAACCGCTTAACTGCTATGGACTGACCAAGAAGGTGGTATATGAGAATCTGGAGTTCCGTCTGCTGCAGTCCGCGCTGAACATAGAGGAAGGTTTGGACGGGCTCCGTTATAACAAGGTCATAATTGCCACTGATGCCGATGTGGATGGTATGCACATCCGCCTGCTGATGACCACGTTCTTCCTGCAGTTCTTCCCGGAACTGATTAAGAAAGGGCACGTGTATATCCTGCAGACTCCATTGTTCAGAGTTCGTAACCGCAGAAAGAAGATGAAGGCCAAGTCGAAGTCTGTGGCATCCGATATTCACGGTGTCGTCACTGAGAGCAGCGATTTTGAGACAATCTATTGCTACAATGAGGAAGAACGCAATGCGGCCATAGAGAAACTTAGTCCGGATCCTGAGATTACCCGATTCAAAGGTCTTGGTGAGATATCGCCCGATGAGTTCAAGAATTTCATAGGGCCTGATATACGTCTGGAACGTGTAAGCCTGCAGAAGACAGATGCTGTTGCAGATCTGCTTTCGTTCTATATGGGTAAGAATACTATGGAGCGTCAGAACTTCATCATAGAGAATCTTGTTGTGGAACAGGATCTCGTAGAGGAGGAAGAAGGTGAGAAATTCTAAAATTCCGATAGATGAGACTTTTATTTCCCGGTTCTTTTGATCCTTTTACCATCGGACACGCTGATCTGGTGGAGAGGGCGTTGGCAGTTGCCGACAGCATTGTCATCGGCATAGGCGTGAACAGCGGTAAGAAAAGTATGTTCACGGTGCAGGACAGACTGGAGCGGATTGGAGCCTATTATGAGAATGAGCCTCGCGTGGAGGTTCGTTCATACGATGGCCTTACTATGGATTTTATGCGTGAGACCGGTGCCGATGCGATATTGCGTGGTGTAAGGACAGTCTCTGATTTTGAAAGCGAGAAAATCCTGGCTGATGCAAATCTGAAAATCGGTGGAGCGGACACATTGCTTCTGATATCAAAGCCGGAATTCCAATATGTCAGCAGCAGTGTTGTGAGGGAACTGCTCAGTTATGGCCGCTCTGTGGATGATATGGTTATCAGCACGTTCAAATCAGGTTTGAAGTGAGAAAGTCATTGTGTCTTTTTGTCCTGTCCGTCCTGACGGCTGTCATTTGCGCACAGCCGATCCGTGTGGGTGAGCAGCTTCAGAAACTGCTTGTGGCAGAGGCTGCCATTACTGAACTGTATGTGGAGCCTATAAGTGATTCTGTTCTGGTGGAGGCTGCGGTCAGGGCTATGCTTAAAGAACTGGATCCTCATTCCACTTATCTTGATGCACAGGATGTCAAGGAGAGCCAGGAACAGCTGCAAGGTAACTTTGAGGGCATAGGCATACAGTTCAATATGGTCAGGGACACTCTGTATGTGGTGCAGACAATTCCTGACGGACCTTCAGAGAAAAGCGGTATCATGCCCGGGGATCGTATTGTCAGTGCCAATGACACTGCCATTGCCGGAGTGAAAATGCCGGAGTCGCAGATAATAAGCCATCTGCGTGGCCCTAAGGGTTCTACAGTACGCCTTGGGGTGATACGTCACGGAATTGATGACATTATAAAAATTGATGTTGTCAGGGATGTGATACCGTTGAACACAGTGGCTGCATCGTATATGGCAGGTGAGGGGATAGGATATATAAAACTTTCTTCGTTCGGTGCAACGACAGTCCAGGAACTGCGTGATGCTATGGCGGAACTGAAGAAGGAGGGAATGTCATCGCTGATATTTGACCTGCAGGGTAATGGTGGCGGTTACCTGGCTGCCGCGATAGGTGTGGCCAATGAGTTTCTGGAACGTGATAACCTTATAGTCTATACGGACGGACGTGCTACGCGTTCTTCATCATACAATGCCGATGGAACCGGAAAATACCGTAAGGATAGGCTGGTGGTGCTTATTGATGAGTATTCGGCATCGGCCAGCGAGATTGTGGCAGGTGCCGTGCAGGACTGGGACCGCGGTACGGTCATAGGCCGCAGGTCTTTCGGTAAAGGCTTGGTGCAGAGTCCTGTGGAGTTCCCCGACGGCTCCATGATGCGGCTTACCGTGGCGAAATATTATACTCCTTCCGGCCGTTGTATCCAGAAACCGTATGAGGATTACGAGAATGATTTGGCTGAACGATATACAAGCGGACAGCTGGTGAGCGCCGACAGCATACATTTTGCAGACTCGTTGAAATACAGTACGCTGTTGAAACACAGGACGGTTTATGGAGGCGGAGGTATTATGCCGGATCTGTTCGTGTCCATTGATACTACACACACTACAGCCTGGTACAGGGAGGCCAGTGCCCGCGGAGTCCTGCTTCAGACCGGTCTTGGGTATGTGGAGCGTTATCGTGGCCGTCTGCAGAGGCAATATAGGGATTTTGAGAGTTTCCGCTTGGAATTCGAGGTGGGTGATAATTTCCTGAAGATGCTGTTGGAGAATGCGGAGTCGGCAGGTGTGGAGTATAATGAGGATGAATATCAGAAGATGCTTCCATACGTCACCATACAGCTCAAGGGACTGGTGGCTCGCGGACTTTGGGGAATGGATGAGTATTATTCAATCGTGAATGAACTGAATCCTGTCTATAGGCGTGCGTTGGATTATATAAAATCTCAGGCTTCAATCGGTCAATGATAAAACAGATTCTTATTATCTTTGCGTCAGTTGTATGGGTTAGTCAATTACATAATTAATCAATATTTACATCGTATGAGAAAATCCGCATTTTTGTTTCTGGCAATGATTGCTGCAGGAACAGTGGCTTTTGCCCAGAACCCTATTATCAGGGATCAGTTTTCGGCAGATCCGTCTGCATTGGTTGTAGGTGACAGGGTATATGTATTCCCGTCACATGATATCAAAGCTCCGGCAGAGTATGGCAGGAAGGACTGGTTCTGCATGGCTGACTACCACGTGTTCTCGTCGGACAACCTTACCGACTGGACTGACCACGGTATGATTGTAGATCAGTGGACAACTCCCTGGGTAAACGAGAAGGGTTATTCAATGTGGGCTCCGGACTGCAAGGAGCATAACGGCAAGTACTATTTCTTCTTCCCGGCAGGGGCAAAACCACAGCCAAGCGCCAATGGACGTCGCGGTATGGGCGGCAACCGCGTAGGTATTGCAATTGCCGACTATCCGGAAGGTCCGTATATTCCGCAGGAGAAGCCTTTGGACAATGTAGGTGGCATTGATCCGTGTATCTTCGTCGATGATGACGGTCAGGCATATCTCGTAATGCCGGGCATCACCATAACCAAGATGAACGACGACTGGCTCTCAGTATCTACTGATCCCGCAGACCGTCACCGCGTGGAGGAGGTTCCTACCAAGGGGCTCGTTGAGGGACCGTATCTGTTCAAGCACGACGGACACTACTATATGACTTTCCCGTGGGCGAGAGATGTAGAGGAGGTCCTGGCCTACTGTATGGCAGACAACATCTTCGGCCCGTACAAGTTTATGGGCGTATTCTTCGAGGAGCACGCAAACAAGTGCTGGACCAACCATCACTCAATCATAGAGTTCAAGGGACAGACCTATCTGTTCTATCATCACAACGAGTATTCTCCCGAATTTGACAAGAACCGTTCCGTATGCGCTGACAGCATCTTCTTCGAGCCGGATGGAACTATCCGTATGGTCAAGCCGACACTCCGCGGTATCGGTGTGACAAAGTCCAATACTGAGATTCAGCTGGACCGTTACTCAAAGCTCAGCGAGAGCGGTGACTCCATTGACTATCTGGAGCGCAGCAACTACTTTGCCGGCTGGAAGACCATATTCTACGAGAAGGGTGCATGGGCTCAGTACAATACCGTGCAGTTTGACAAGGCTCCCAAGAGCGTGAAGGTAAAGATTGTTCCTCCATCGGCAGGCAAGCTTGAGATTCTTCAGGACAACAATGTAATCGCTACCGTCGATGTTCCGGCAGACCGTCAGGTCATTACCGCAACAGCCAAGGTAAGCGGTGCCGCCAAGGGAATACATAATCTGAAAGTGCGTATGGTCACCGACGGTAAGATTCAGGTTGACTGGCTTACTTTTGAATAATGAGAATTGACAGACTATGAAAGTCTGCAATATATTATATAAGGTGGTACTTCTCACAGCCATGCTTGCGTGGTGTGTGGGAAGTACCGCTTCCAAGAGGACTGACTATGTAAATCCTCTTACATACACGGATATTCCCGACAACGATGTCATCCGCGTGGGAAATGATTTCTATATGGTCAGCACGACTATGTACTTCTGTCCCGGAGCACCTATAATGCATTCGCGCGATCTGGTTCATTGGAACATAATCAGCTATGTCTATGACTGCCTGAACGATGATGACATCTACAATCTGCGCAATGGCCGAAATGCATACGGCAAGGGTCAGTGGGCCGCATCGCTCAGATATGCTGACGGCATATATTATTGCCTGTTCATAGCCAATGACCAGAACAAGACCTATATTTACAAGACCAGGGATATAACTTCGTCCAATTGGGAGCGTACAGTCATAGACCGTGCCTTCCACGATGCCGGAATGCTGTTCGAGGATGGTCATTTGTATATAGTCTGGGGTAATGGGGAACTTCACATAACGGAACTCAGGCCGGACGGGTCCGGTATTCTGGAGGGCGGTATTGACCGGCTACTCATAGAATCTCCGCGTCAGGGACAGAACCTCAGGGCGGAGGGTGCACACTTCTATCACATAGGAGACTATTATTACGTTCTGGAAATAGACTGGCCTTCAGGTGGCGTGCGTACCGAAACCTGCTGGCGCTCAAAGGAACTGCTGGGACCGTACGAGAGCAGGATCGTACTACAGGGCGCGTTCGACGGACGTGGTGACGGTGTGGCACAGGGTGCCATCTTTGATACGGCTAAGGGTGACTGGTATGCAATGATGTTCCAGGATCACGGTGCTGTAGGCCGTATTCCGACATTGCAGCCTCTGACTTGGACCGACGGTTGGCCGGTATTGGGCGATGCCGGAGTTCCGGTCAAGGAGTTTCAGGTGAACTTGAAGCCATACGGTGAGAACCGCGTGTGGGCATCGGACGAATTTGATTACAAGGCCGACGGACTGGATCTCGTATGGCAGTGGAATCACAAGCCTGATGATACTCTCTGGTCTGTCACGGAACGTAAGGGATGGCTCAGGCTCAAGAGCGGTTATAAAGCAGATGACATAATGAATGCGCGCAATACACTTACGCAGCGTACTGTCGGGCCACGCTGTTATAGTGAAGTGCTGATGGATGCCTCCGGAATGAAGCCGGGCGACAATGCCGGGCTGTGTGCGTTCCAGAGCAACTATTGCCGTATCGGAGTGGAGGTGGCAGAGGACGGGACACGTTATCTGACCGGTTTCATCAGAATCCCTCCGCAGCGTCGTTTCGGTCCTCAGCGTCAGCAGCAGGAGCAGCAGGGAAACGGTGAGACTGAGGTGCTGCGCATCCCGCTTGAACAGAATCAGATATGGCTCAGAATCAATTATATCTTTACTCCGCAGTCGGATGATGAGCGTGGAGCGGATACCGCTTTCATGAGCTGGTCTTCAGATGGTGAGAATTGGAATAAGGTAGAGCAGGAACTTCAGATGCGTTATACTCTGGACCTGTTCACCGGATATCGCAGTGCATTGTACAATTACTCCACGCAGGGTACAGGCGGCTATGCCGATTTTGATTATTTTCATCAGTCAGTATATTGATTTGTACTGAATCTGTAACCGACGGACAGACATTAATTTGTTTGTCCGTCTTTTTTATATAGATTTGTAGTGTATAAATTCTGATATAAAATGTGTTATGAGAAAACATGCAGTTGTCTTGTCCATACTTTTGTGCTGTTTCGCGTTACCTGCGATGTCTGAATTGACCCACTCTCTTATTATTAATGAGGTGATGCAGTCTGTAACCAGGGGTAGTCTGGATCAGTTGAATGAGTATCCTGACGGCTGGGTGGAACTGTATAATCCTACGGGTAAGGCTGTCACGCTTACCGGCTATGCGCTGGGAGAAAGAAACAAATTCTCTACGTCCTATAAAATTTCCAAGGCAACCAAAAAGGAATCTTATTTTGATTGGAGCACCTTTTCATGGAAAGAGGGCTGGAATCCATCGGATGCCTCCATTGTGATACCTTCCAAAAGTTATATTGTAATTTATTGTGACAACGAGGCTGTTACCTGTGGAACTGAAGTGCATACTGATTTCAGAATGCCGAATGCCAAAGGCGGTACATTGTATTTGTTTGATAATAACAAGAACCTGGTCGATTCACTGTATCTGCCACCTATGCCTGCTACAGATGTGGCATACGGACGGGAGACTGACGGATCGGATAAGACAGGATATATGCTTACCCCTACCAAAGGTGCAAAGAATAGTGGAGGTTTTGCAAAGATGGTACTTCCGGATCCGATAATTACCAGGAGCAGGATATCTGAAGCTAAGGCCGATAGTGGCGAGAAAGTGACCGTATCCATGTCAATGCCACAAGGAGTACCCGATGATGCCGTGATACGTTATTCACTTTCTTATGCCGAACCGACGTCGTCAAGTCCCGCATATACTGGAGAATTACAGATAGATAAGACTACGATTGTCAAGGCTGCCATATTTGCGAAAGGCTGTATCACCCCTCCTGCTGCCACCGGATGCTACATTTTTCTTGGGCGCAAGCTTTCAGTGCCGGTGGTGTCGCTGGTTACAGACAGAAAGAATCTATATGATTCCAGTATGGGTATTATTGCTAACAACACATCTGCCGATGATAAGGAGAATTGGCGTAGACCTGTCAGGATGGATTATTTCCCTACCGGGGAGAATGTGTCACAGTTAAGCCGGGGAGCGGAAATAAGAGTGAGCGGCGCATATTCCAGAGCCAATGCCCAGAAGTCGTTCATTATGTATGCCAACAGCCGTTTCGATTCAGGCGGGAAAGACTATTTTGAGGCTCCGTTCTGGGAATTTACCGGCTCTGATATGACAAAAAGCCCGTCAATAGGCTTGCGTAGTTCCGGAAATGATTTCAATCTCTCGCAGATGCGTGACGGTGTGTCGCAGATGCTGTTCGGTATGAATACGGATCTGGACTGGCAGGACTTCCAGCCTGCGATAACCTTTATCAACGGCGAGTACTATGGCATCCTTAATATCAGGGAACGTGCCAATGAAGACAATGTCTGGATGCATTATGAAGATGGCAAGGGCGGACATCTTACGGAAATCACTCTTATAGAGAACCCGACCTGGGGTCAGGATGGGCTTAAGCAAGGCGATTGGGGGCAGTACAATGAGTTCACATCATTCCTTAGCAATACTTCCAAAAACAAAACCTTGTCCGAATATGAGAAGCGTATGGATGTTGTGGAGTTCACTAATTTCATGATGGCCAATATCTATATGTCCAATACAGACTTTCCCGGTAACAACTATGTGATGTGGCGACCTGAGGCGGCCGGCGGTAAATGGCGGTTCATACTGAAGGATGTAGATCGCAGCCTCGGATTCTGCTACTGGCATGGAGAGTCAAACAATAAAGACGGAGGTCGAAGTGATGCCAAATATCTGCGTTGGATATTGCGCAATCCTGCAGATGTGTTCCCTAATAATTATGACGCTAATGGAGCCGAATGTACCAGACTGATTCGGTATCTTATGGCGATACCCTCATACCGGGATATGTTTGTTGACAGATTTACCGTATATCTCGGAGATTTCCTTAAGTCAGACAATATTGCATCAGTCATAGACGGGACTGCCGAAGTGATGTCCCTGGAAATGGAATATCACAAGAAGAAATACGGGGGTACTGTGAAAGACTGGCGCAATGAACTGAGCAGAATGAAAACGTGGGCGAAAGAGCGCACTAATAATATGTACACCCAACTTAAGGAATATTCGGATTTCAAACTCGGAGCGATGGTGAATACGACAGTAAATGCGGAATCTGGGGATTATGATATTACAATTAACGGAATACCGTTGACCACATCCGCGTTTGACGGAAAACTGTTTGCAGGCCGCAAATACAGCATCTCCGTGAAGAGGAAATCGGGAAGCAGCGACGATATTGGCTGGAGGGTCATTCAAAAGGATAAAGCCGGTGCTGTTTTAAGCAATGATGTCTATGATAAGCCATCGTTTGACATCGTACCCGCGTCATCAACGAACAAGATTGAGATATCGGTGATTGGCAGTATATCAGGCGTTGATGAGTTATATTATTCAATGGAACCTGTAAACACCAGATATTACAATATGCAGGGAATAGAATCAGACAGTCCGTTTGAGGGAATGAACATAATACGTTATACATATCCCGATGGCAGTGTATCTACAGAGAAATTATTGATAGAATAGTTCAGACTTCCCGCGTGGCCTTGGAATTGACTGTTTCAGGCATTCCTGTATTTTTTTGCATTTTTTTAGGGTTTATGCTTGGTGTTTAAATATTGTTTAGTATTTTTGCGTGTTAAAGTATGAAATTTTAATAAAATAGATAAGGTATGAACAAGAGCATTTTTAGAAAAATGTTTGCAAAGTATCTACTCCCGTCAATGGCTGTGTGTATGATGCTTGGGGTGCAAAGTTGTCTTGATGAATATGCGCCAGGTCAATATTACACCTTTACGGGTAATACTGTGGCAGGTTTCCTGAGAGATGATGCTGACGGCCGTTTCTCCAACTTCATTTACACGCTTGATCAGGCTGGTATATTAGGAGAATTGGATACATACGGGGAATACACTTGCTTCGCTCCTGTCAATGAGGGATTTAAGGATTTCCTTGATGCTAGAGGCAAGACTTCTGTCGATCAGTTGACAAAGGCTCAGTGCGAGACAATCGCATTTACGCATATTATTGGCCACTTGTTTTATTGCAAGGACTTATCAACTGGCCAGCCTTTACCGTATGCCAATATGTTGGACAGATATCTGGTATATGAGGCCGACTCTGCAAGTGAGGATGGTATTCATTGGGTACCGGTGTATCGCCTGAACGGCGCCGAGATTATCGAACAGGATGATTCGGTGTCCAATGGTGTGGTACATGTTATCGGTAAGGCTTTGAATCCAAGTAATAAGTTCCTGCCTGACATTATGGCTGAGGATTTGTCAATATCATGGTTCAATGCAGCATTGGGGTTGACTGGAATGTACGACTCTCTGGTAGTTTATATGGATGCTTCGTACAGCATTGACATAGATTCCGTAGAAACAGTAAATGAGGCAAGATTTCAGGTGAAACTGGGTAATGAAACAGACTGGTGGCATTTCCCAAGAGAACGGAAGTTCAAGTTTACCGCATTCGTTGAGCAGAACAGCGTGTATGAGGCGGCCGGCATTGACAGTCTGTATGGTGAGAATGGTCTGATAGAATATGCAAAGACGGTTTACGATGCGGGCGGAACTTTCTATAAGGATGGACTGCTGACCCCAGAGGATATCAAACAGGGTTATTACAATGACTTGGAGGAGTCTTACATACGTGATGTTCGCGATAAGAAGACTGGCACAGTCAGAAGAGATACTTTGCCTGGTTATACCAATAGAAACCACCCGTTGAACAAGTTTGTCTCCTATCACCTTCTGCCGGAAGAGCTTTTCTATAATTCATTTAATATTGTGGATAAGGATTCAGAGTTCAAACCGGAAGATCACTTCGTGCAGTGGAATGCACTTGACGTGGAGGACTTCTATGAGACGATGATGCCACACTCAATCATGCGTATCAGTACGCCGACTAGCAAACGTAAGTACATTAACAGGAAGGGTGCTCCGCTGGATCAGTATAATGGAGCGAATTTGATTCCTGGTATTGAAATCCGTAATATGGCCAATGTAGCCGGTACACTGATTTCCGGTAAGGCTGTAAAGAACGAATTCGCAACTACTAACGGTACGTATCATTACATCAATAACATTCTGACGTACGATAAGGAGACACGCGAGAAGACGTTGAACTGCCGTATAAGATTCATGGGTTCTACCCTGTCTCCTGATTTCATCAACAGCGGTTCGCGTGGCGTCTATCACGCTGATAATGGTCCGCTGACTTGTTTCAAGATGGGTTATGCCAAGAATATATGGAGGTCAGAACAGACAAATGCATATCTCCGTTATTACTGCAAGTCGTTTGACTGTCCGAGAGGTGATGAGATAAACATTAAGGGTCAGTTTGATTATGCAGTGCGTCTGCCGTCCGTGCCGACAGATGGTGTGTATGAACTGAGACTTTCGAACTATACTATGGAACAGTCGTCTATGGGTCAGGAGGGCGTGAGTGACAGAGCTATCGTCCAGATTTATCTCGGAGTGGAGAACGAAGAGACCGGTCAGATAACATATTCATCGCAGGGTCTGCCACTTGATTTGGCAATTGTCGCGAAGGATCCAAGAATCGGAAATGTATTGGATAATGATCTGGCAAGAGAAATTGCAAAAGACCCGGACAATCCTACTGAGGAGGAGGCGGAACGTATAGAAGAGGCGAAAAGAGCGTTGGATAAGGCCATGCATAATCGTGGTTATATGAAGGGTATGGATTCATATACCGGTAGCAATAATCTTCGCCAGACGGTAAACTGCATACGTCTGATTCTTGCGACAGATAACTTCCGGAGTGATACCTATTACTGGCTGAGAATCCGCTGCGTCAGCGAGCAGGGCGCTACTGATAAGGTTTGTTCTGTCGGATGTCTGGAGCTGGTTCCAAAGAGCGTATATGACAATGAGTTTATGCCGGAGGATACTCACTAAAATAATTGTTGATAAATGATATTGAAGGTGAGGCGAAATATTTCGTCTCACCTTCTTTTTTCGTGTCTTTTGACTATCTTTGAAAAAATTTCAATTTATGTATCTATTGGGTTATGATATTGGCAGTTCCTCAGTGAAGGCCAGTTTAGTTGATGCCGTAAGCGGCGCGTGTGTGGCAACTTCATTTGCACCGAAATCGGAGGCACCTATTAAGGCTGTCAATCCTGGTTGGGCTGAACAGAATCCCTCAGACTGGTGGAGTTATCTCCGTCAGGCAACAAACGATATTATGGGGATAAGCGGAATTGATCCTAAAGACATATCCGCCATTGGTATATCTTATCAGATGCACGGTCTCGTGTGCGTTGATAAGGACAGGAACGTGCTTCGTCCGGCGATTATATGGTGTGACAGCCGTGCAGTTCATATCGGCGAGGAGGCATTCAATGGGATTGGTCATTCACAGTGTCTGTCTCATCTGCTGAATACTCCCGGAAACTTCACAGCATCGAAGTTGGCATGGGTGAAGCGTAATGAGCCGGAGATTTTCGACAGGATTGACAAAATAATGCTTCCGGGTGACTATATAGCCATGCGTCTGACCGGTGAAATCTGTACTACAGTGTCAGGACTGTCTGAGGGTATGTTCTGGGATTTCCGGGCCGGTGATGTTGCTGGATTCCTTCTGGACTATTATGGAATACCAAGGTCATTCATTCCTGAGATAAAGCCTACATTTGCGGAGCAGGGCCGTATGACGGCATCTGCTGCGGCAGAACTCGGTCTTGCAGCAGGTATTCCTGTCACGTACAGAGGTGGTGACCAGCCTAATAATGCCCTTTCGCTCAATGTCTTCGAGCCCGGGGAGATTGCATCCACGGCCGGTACATCGGGCGTTGTATATGGTGTGAATGGTGAGATAAGCTACGATCCCAAGTCGAGAGTCAATACTTTCGCCCACGTCAATCACGAGTTTGACAGGACACGACTTGGTATATTGCTCTGCATCAACGGAACAGGTATTCTGAATGCGTGGATGAAGCGTAATATCATGTCGGAGGGATACAGCTACAATGATATGAACGAACTTGCCTCAAGTGCCCCGATAGGAGCCGCAGGTATAAGTGTCATGCCTTTTGGAAATGGAGCAGAGCGTGTTCTGGAGAATCGTGAGGCAGGATGCAGCTTCCACGGCATCAATTTCAATATCCACAACCGCGCTCATTTGCTCAGAGCATGCCAGGAAGGTATAGTATTCTCGTTCAAGTACGGAATTGACATTATGGAAGCAATGGGAATGCCGATAAAGAAGATACATGCTGGTAAGGCCAATATGTTCCTCAGTCCGATATTCCGCAATACTCTGGCAGGTGTGACCGGTGCCACCATTGAACTGTACGATACTGATGGCTCTATAGGTGCAGCCAGGGGTGCAGGAATGGGCGCTGGGGTCTATAAGGATCACAACGAGGCATTCTCGACCTTGCAGAAGATTGATGTCATTGAACCGAACAATGCGGATATGCCGGCTTACAAGGAAGCATATCAGTTGTGGAAGTCATATATTGCCTGATATTAATTACCAACCAATACTTAATTATGAGATTCTGGAAAATTACATTATTGTGCCTTTCTGCTGTCGTAATGTGTGGCACACAGTCCGTGAGTGCAAAGAAGATGACGCCTTGGACCAAGGGTGCCGTTGAGGCAGGTAAGTACCGCAATTACTTCAAGGAACTTGGCTACAAGCAGAAAGATATTGACAAGAAAATAGCTGATGCGTATTATCAGGTGTTTGAAGCTCCCACCCGCGCATATTTCGATGTACAGGTGAATGGTCAGATGATGGCATACATTTCTGACGTCAAGAACCGTGATGTCCGTACTGAGGGTATGTCATACGCTATGATGGTGGCAGTTCAGATGGACAAACCTGAGATGTTCAACAAACTGTGGCGTTGGGCAAAGTACTTTATGCGTCATAATGAGGAGGGACCGTCGCACGGTCTGTTTGCCTGGTCCTGCAGGGTTGACGGCCGTCGTAACTCAGGTGGCAGTGCCAGTGACGGAGAACTATATTTTGTTACTGATCTTCTGTTGGCTTCACGCCGTTGGGTCAGCTTTGAGGAGTTCAATTATCTGGAAGAGGCTCAGGAACTTCTGAATGACCTGTTCTCAAAGGACGGTACGGGTGGTGTGACAAACATCATCAATATGGAGCACAAGCTCATCAACTTCTGCCCTGACAGACGGTCCAATGAATGGACTGATCCTTCATATCATCTGCCTGCCTTCTATGAGGTTTGGGCTGAGACTGCACAGGACGGACGCGAAGATCTGTACCGTGAGCTGGCTGACAGCGCGCGTCAGTATCTGCATCGCGCTGTCAATGCAGAGAGTGCAATCAATCCTGACCAGGGTCAGTTTGACGGAACTCCTAATCGTGGTTCGGAGTTCCATTACGACTCCTGGCGCGTGCCTATGAACATCGCGATGGATTTCAATATCTATCATAAGGACGCCGAATGGCAGAGTGAGTATGCCGCTAAGTTCCAGAAGACTGTAACGGCTTTCGGAATTGAGGAATTCCCGGATCAGTTCGGTCTGGACGGCAAGGAACCTAAGATGATAATGGGTGCCGGTGGATTCCGCAAACTGCGTCATTCAATAGGTTTCGTGGGCACGACCGCTACCACAAGCCTTATGACGGACAGCGAGCACAGCGTAGAGCTGGTACGTCATTTCTGGGAGCAGGAGATGCGTCCGGATATGTATGAGGACGGCTATTACGATGTGTATTATGATGGTCTTATAAATTTGTTCGCGCTGCTGCATTTAAGCGGAAACTATAGAGTTAACTGGTAATTTTTATAATTGAGGATGAGAAAACTGCTATTAGGCGATGAGGCTATTGCCCAGGGTGCGATTGATGCCGGACTTAGTGGTGTCTATGCATATCCAGGAACGCCGTCAACAGAGATAACTGAGTATATTCAGGGCTATTGTGCGGCTACTGGTGCCAAATTACATAATCATTGGTGTACCAATGAGAAGACGGCTATGGAGGCCGCGCTTGGAATGTCGTTTGCAGGCAAGAGGGCATTGGTGTGTATGAAGCACGTAGGTATGAACGTGGCTGCTGATCCGTTTGTAAACTCATCGATAACCGGCGTTAACGGTGGAATCGTAGTGCTGGTTGCCGATGATCCTTCGATGCATTCATCGCAGGATGAGCAGGATACACGTTTCTATGGCAAGTTTGCCATGCTGCCGGTTCTTGAGCCGTCCACACAGCAGGAGGCATACGATATGATGTCGTATGCATATAATATGTCGGAATCGCTGAAACTTCCAGTCCTGATGCGTACGGTTACAAGACTGGCTCACTCACGTTCTGTCATTGAAATGCAGCCTCAGCGCGAGCAGAATCCGCTTAATCCGGTAAACGGAACCCGTGACTGGGTACTGCTGCCGGCTATAGCACGTCGTCGTTACGCAGGGCTTATAGAGCGTCAGCCCGAGATACGCAAGCTGGCGGAGGAATCTCCGTTCAATATGTTCAAGGCTCCGGCAAAACGCTTCCAAATGGGCGCGGTTGCCTGTGGCAATACATATAATTACTTGTCAGAGTGCTATCCTGACGGTATTCCTTTCCCGGTATTGAAATTGTCACAGTATCCTATTCCTCAGGAAACTGTTCGTACAATGGCTGAGCAGTGCGATTCCATTATGGTTATCGAGGACGGCCAGCCGTTTGTAGAGGAGCAGCTTGCGGGAATTCTTCCTACGGAATGCCGCATAATCGGTCGTCTGACCGGCGAACTTCCACGTCAGGGTGAGCTTAATCCTGATATTGTAAAGGTTGCGCTCGGACTTGATATCCTGCCTCACGCAGATGTGGCGCAGCACGTTACGTACCGTCCGCCATCGCTTTGCCAGGGTTGCGGACACAGGAGTGTGTATGAGGCTATCAACCTTGTACTCAAGGATTATAAGGATGCGAAGGTATTCGGTGACATAGGTTGTTACACATTGGGTGCCCTTCCACCATATCAGGCATTGGACAGTACTGTCGATATGGGTGCGTCCATCACGATGGCCAAGGGTGCCGCCGATGCAGGTGTGTTCCCTGCCGTAGCTATAATAGGCGACAGTACCTTCACCCATTCCGGTATGACCGGTCTGCTTGATGCTGTCAATGAGAATGCGCCTATCACGGTCATCATCTCCGATAATCTGACGACAGCAATGACTGGAGGCCAGGATTCTGCGGGCACCAATAAGTTTGAGGCTATATGTCGTGGATTAGGTGTGGATCCCGAACATCTTAAGGTTGTAGTACCTCTGCCTCAGAATATGGAGGAGATAACACGCACACTTCGTGAGGAGATTGAGTATAAAGGCTTGTCTGTGATAATACCGCGTCGCGAGTGTATTCAGACTCTGACACGTAAGGCAAAGCAAAAAGCTAAAAATCAAGGAAATGAAAACTGATATAGTATTGGCCGGTGTCGGCGGTCAGGGAATTCTCTCTATTGCCACGGTGATAGGGCAGGCTGCATTTAAGGAGGGTTTGTATATCAAGCAGGCCGAGGTTCACGGAATGAGTCAGCGTGGAGGTTATGTACAGGCTACGTTACGTATATCAGACAAACCGATTGCAAGTGATCTGATATCTCTCGGACAGGCTGATGTGATTATCGGAATGGAACCTATGGAGGCTCTGCGTAACCGTGAGATGCTCAGCGAGGACGGCTGGATTATAACATCATCGAATCCGTTGGTCAATATCAGGGACTATCCGGAAATAGAGGATGTATATACTGAACTTCGCGAGTCAAAGAATGTGATTCTCATTGACACGAACCTGATCGGCAGTGAGAATAAAATGGCCAAGGCCGTCAATATGATATTGCTGGGAGCCGCGTCAAGAGCTCTGTCCTGTGTCAGTTTTGAGAATCTCTGTGACAGTGTAAGGACGATATTCGCATCGAAGGGCGAGGCTGTCATCGATATGAATATCAAGGCTCTGGAGATAGGAAGGAACTGTAAATAATTTTTTTTATGGATACGTTGATACCAAGACAGGTCATTGATGATTTTCTCGGTGAGATGGAGGTTACTGATTTGAACAGAGCTTCAATCCGTCAGGTGCTGATGACTGTCTGGAATGCTGAGAATGTCACAGGTAAGGAGTTCATACATCTGGAAATGGGTATGCCGGGAATCCCGCCTTCGGCTATTGGCGTTGAGGCTCAGAAAGTGGCGCTTGATCGTGGCGTACCGTCAATTTATCCTGATATAACCGGTATCGCCGATCTTCGTACGCAGGCATCGCGTTTCGTTAAGGCTTTCCTGAACACAGACATCGAGGCCAAACACTGTACTCCCACCTGTGGGACTATGCAGGGCACTTTTGCCGCGTTTATGCTTTGTTCGCAACTGTGTCCGGAGAAGGATACCATCCTGTATATAGACCCGGGTTTTCCGGTCCAGAAAATGCAGGCATCGGTATTAGGGCTTAAAAAGGCATCGTTTGACCTTGCGGACAACCGTGGGGAGAAGCTCAGAGAGACATTGGAAGGTTTTCTCAGCAAAGGCAATATCTGCTGCATAATATATTCCAATCCGAACAACCCCACTTGGATGTGTCTTACAGAGGGTGAATTGCAGATTATAGGCGAAATGGCCACGAAGTATGATACTGTGATTGTGGAGGATCTGGCATACTTTACCATGGACTTCCGCCGTGACGGGCTGGGTATTCCGTGGCAGCCACCGTATCAGGCAACTGTGTCCCGATACACTGACAACTATATGATGATGCTCAGCGCATCGAAGATATTCAGTTATGCCGGTGAGCGTATCTCTGTAGCCTGTATCTCTGACAAACTGTATGAACGCAGTTTCGAGGCCCTTCGCAGCCGTTACGGTATCTCGCGCTTCGGTGCGGCGTATGCGTTCGTGATGCTCTATACGATGTCATCGGGCGTGACCCATTCAGTCCAGTATGCTATGGCTGCAATGATGAAGGCTGCTGTTGACGGTAAGTACAACTTCCGCGAGGACATACGTCTGTATGAGCGTAACACCAGGCGTATCAAGGAGATTATGCTGAAGAACGGCTTCAACATCACATACGACAAGGATATTGATGAGCCTGTAGGCGGAGGTTTCTTCTTCACATTCGGATACAATCTGCCGGACGGCACGCCTATGGAGGGTGGACAGTTGCTGCACGAACTGCTGTACTATGGCGTCAGCGGCATAGTGCTGTCATCGACCGGAAGTGCGCGTCAGGGACTTCGCGGAAGCTCTTCGTATATCCGTGAGGATCAGTTCGCCGTTCTTGACGAGCGTCTGCGCCTGTTCAACGAGGCACATAAATAACAAATGGTATAATATGAGAGTCAAATGCGTTTCAAGGCTGGCAATGATACTTCTGCTGGCAGTTCCAATGTGGTCAAAGGCTCAGATACCGGACCCGAATTTCTTTATCTATCTGTGTTTCGGTCAGTCCAATATGGAGGCCGGTGCCGTTCCTGCCGAGCAGGACAAGGGATTTGATAATCCAAGGTTCCAGTTCCTTTCGGCTGTTGATATGCCGCGCTATGAGCGTAAGATGGGCAACTGGTACACCGCAGTGCCGCCTATCTGCCGTCAGAGCAACAATATGGGGCCGGTCGATTTCTTCGGCCGCAAGATGATAGAGGAACTTCCGGAGCAGTATCGCGTGGGCGTGATTAATGTCTCCGTGGCGGGTGCCAAGCTGGAGCTTTGGGACAAGGATGCCTGCGAGGATTACCTTGCAATGGAGGCGGCTGACCCGAGCCGCAGCTGGCTGGTGAACATGGCCAAGGAGTATGATATGAGCCCGTATCAGAGAATTGTCGATATGGCCAGGATAGCTCAGCAGTCCGGTGTAATCAAAGGTATGCTGGTACATCAGGGCGAGTCAAATCCGGACGATTCACTGTGGTGCGGCCGTCTGAAGAAGATTCACGATGATCTGTGCGCCGACCTCGGTCTGAATCCCGACGAGATTCCACTGCTGGCAGGCGAACTTAAGCAGGCTGAGCAGGGTGGCGTATGTGCCGCGTTCAATACGGTAGTGCTTGCAAATCTGCCTAAGGTGATGAAGAACGGTTACGTTATATCATCGCTTGGCTGTGAGAGTCAGGGTGACCAGTTTCATTTCAATACCGAGGGAATGCGTCTGATGGGCTATCGAATGGCAGACAGGATGCTGCAGCTTCAGGGCTTCAGAGAACCGGAGAATCGTACCCTGACGCTTGACACTAAGAAAAAGGGCATTGACATCAGTCCGACACTTGCCGGTATATTTTTCGAGGATATAAATCAGTCGCTTGACGGAGGTATCTGCGCACAGCTTATCCAGAATTATTCGTTCCAGGCATACAATGTGCCGGATGCACCTAATGTTAAGGAGTTCTCACATTCAGATACCATCATTTTCGGCTGGACGGTGGTAAAGTCTGACAGTGCTGCTGTGGGGTCGGTTCACGTGGTAAGTGACCATCCGCTGGTAAAGAACCAGCCGCGTTATTACGATTTTGATCCGAATGACAAGTACGATGACGAGCTCCGTTACAAGCAGTACAGCGTGCGCATAGATATTGAGAGTCCGGGTGAGGGTTTCGGTATAGCCGCCAACGGTTACGGCATAACACCTTACGGCAGTGAGCGTCAGGGCAATTACTATTCCAACAACACTCAGGTAGCTTCAATACCTGCCGACAAGGGTGTCAGCTATGACCTTTCACTCTATCTGCAGGGTGAGTCCTATCCGGGTGAGATAAGCATTTATCTGGAGGATGCGAAAGGAAAACGCAATTCCAATGTGATAACTGTCAGCAATCTGAAGAATGACTGGCAGAAATATACAGGTCAGCTGACTGCGGAGCGTACTGCCGACAGCCGTCTGGCAATTGTGGCCGACAAGGCCGGAACGTTCTATCTGGATTTCGTGACTCTTTTGCCCGAGGCATCACAGCTCTGGATGGAGGGCAGGATGGGTCCGTTCCGCAAGGATCTGATGCAGGCTCTGGCAGACCTTCATCCCACGTTCATGCGTTTTCCGGGCGGCTGTGCTTCGGAGGGTACGAATTATTTCGGCCAGCCGTTCTGGAAGAATTCCGTCGGTCCTGAAGAGGAGCGTATAGGCTTCCGCAACCACTGGGGCTACTGGACATCGCAGTATGTGGGCTTCTATGAGTATCTGCTTATGGCTGAATCACTCGGCGCAAGTCCGCTGCCGGTATTGAACAACGGCGTAACCTGTCAGTTCGCAGGTCATCAGTATATAGCACCGCTTGAGACCGAGGCAGACCGCAAGCGTTTCCACGACATATTTGTTTGCGATGCGCTTGACTTCATTGAGTTCTGCAATGGCTCGACCGACACCAGGTGGGGTAAGCTACGTGCAGAGATGGGTCATCCGGAGTCATTTAACCTGAAGTATCTCGGCATAGGCAATGAGAACAAGGGCCCTGAGTTCTGGGAGCGCTTCGATATAATATACAATGAGGTGAAGGCCAGGTATCCGGACATCATCATCGTATCGACCGCAGGCTCAGCCGCAGACGGACGTGAGTTCAATGAGAATATGGCCCAGATTGATGCCAAGTATCAGGATACATACGTGGATGAGCACTATTATCGCAACAATCAGTGGTTCTATACCAATGGTGACCGCTATAATGCTGACAAGGTGCGCGGTGCCGAGGGTATTACCTACGACCGTAGCCGTCCTACCCGTGTGTTTGTGGGCGAGTTCGCCAATAACAACAGCAACAACGACTATGCTTCGGCAATGGCAGAGGCAGCCTACTGGACCAGCTTGGAGCGCAATTCCGATATGGTTGTGATGGCGGCGTATGCTCCGCTGTTCTGCAAGAAGGGTTTCAACAAGTGGAACAGCAATCTGATATGGTTTGACAACCGCGGAATGTGGCGCACCTGCAACTACTATTATCAGCAGCTCTTCTCTGTGGCCGGTGACAAGGCTTTCCAGATGAGTGCGGTGATGAATGGTGAGGAGGTCGATGAGAAGGTTTTCACATCGCCTACCATTGACAGCGAGACTGGTGAGATATTCATCAAGTTTGTCAACTCGGAGGCTATTGACAAGAATCTGACCCTCAATCTGGACAATAAGAATTATTATGTGGCGACGGTCGATTTCGTATCATCGCACGATGTGAAGGTGAAGAACCAGGGTTCGCAGAACAGTTATTCAAGCGCCCAGCCTGAGGCTCCATCCGGCAGGTTCGGCGGATTCGGAGGCGGAAGCCGCTTCAACTACAACGAGGCTGTGGTGCCGCACACCAAGGATTTAGGCAAGGTCAGAAAATCCTTCCAGATGACTATGCCTGAAAATTCAATCGGAATTATCCGACTGAAACCGGCAAGTAAGAAATAATCCGCTTATTCGAGGGTTCTTCCGGGCATTACCTGAAGGAATCCGTTGATAAGACCATAGACCGACGGTGTTAATCTCATAATGTCGTCGGCCTTGTTTTCCCTGACCAGCTGACAGACGGTTTCCATCATATCGACAAGTTGCTTGCAGTTGCCGTTATGCGGTGACCAGCATTCGGCGGTGATGCCGTTGGAGTGGGTGAATTCGTATGTTACTCCGTCAAGCCCGAGCACATCGTTTGTAGGGTCGAACAGCCTGGACGATTCGGTGGCAAGCATCACAAGTGTGCTGAGGCTCGTTCCCACGGCTTCCGGTACTTTCAGCGTCGTCTCTTCTGCGGAATACTCTCCCTCTCCATCGCGGGTTACGCCCCATACGGTTTTCCCGGTTACAATCTTATAGACAAGCTCTCCTGCTTCCTTGTCGTATGCCAGACAATATTCAGACATCAGCGAAGGCTTTACTATGTATGAGAAATCGTACTGGTTTTCTCCTATAAACAGCTTACGGACATTGTTGTCATATGCCTCAACAACTTCTACCGATGATGTCTTCACCGGTTTAAGAAAATCTTCGGAATACTCATCCTGGCTTGCCGTGTCCTGTGCCGACATACCCAGACCGCAGACCAATGCTGCGGCGATACAAAAAAATCTATTCATAGAGCTTTGTTTATTGATTCGAGCTTTCAGTCTGCAAACATAACTTTTTTATCTTGTCTCTGAATTAAATCAGTCAACATAATTACTACCATGCCAATGAAATTATGGTGGAGTGAAATGGTGTGAAAGTCACAGAGTCTTGAGCTGTACTTCGGTTTTTATTTTCATAATGTTGAAAACTTAACGTTAGATTCGCTGAATGCAGTAAAAAAACTCGTAATTTTGCACAAATCTTTCAAGACGAAATATATCAAAACATATACAAGCAATGATGCTATCAGAGAAACTCAAAGAGCAACGAAAGCAATGCAAACTGCCACAACGCAAGGTTGCCGCAGCTCTCGACATTGATACAGCAACCTATTGCAAAATAGAGAACGGCAACTATTCGCCCAGGCGTGAACAAGTGATAGAACTCGCCAACATCCTGAATATCGATGAAAAAGAATTGCTTACTCTTTGGCTGGCCGACCAAGTGTATGGAATTGTTGAGTATGAGCAAAATGCTAATGACGTATTGAATATGGTTGCTGAAAGCATTATTGAGTACAATAAGCCAAAATAAGTATGAAACCATTAATAAAATATCGTGGAGGCAAATCAAAAGAGATACCTCACATTGTTACTCAGATCCCTCGTTTTAGTGGAAGATATATAGAGCCCTTTTTCGGTGGTGGTGCCTTATACTTTCATTTGGAGCCACACAGAGCAATAATTAACGACATCAATTCAAAACTTGTTGATTTCTATCGTGGTGTTCAACAAAATTATCCAACTTTACGCCAAGAACTTGATGAAGTTGAGAGAATCTACCATTCAAACAGAATAGCTTTTGATGCGTTGAAAGCTCAAACGCCCAAAGAAAGGGTTGAAGATAAAAACGAGGCATTTTATTACTCAATGCGTGATATGTTTAACGGATTATCAAATAAAAAATATTCCGATGCACTTTTGTATTTTTTCATTAATAAGACTGCCTATTCGGGTATGATTAGATATAATGCAAAGGGTGAATTTAACGTACCGTTTGGCAGATACCAAAATATCAATACTTCGCTTGTGACAAAAGCCCATAGTAACTTATTGTCAACAGCCGAAATATATAATCTTGATTATAGTGAAATTTTTGCAATGGCAAAAGACGATGACTTTATTTTTCTTGACCCACCATACGATTGTGTATTTTCAGATTATGGTAACGAAGAATATAGGGATGGTTTTAATGACGAATGTCATATAAAATTGGCACAAGATATAAGAAACTTAAACTGCCGTGTTCTTTTGGTCATTGGGAGAACTCCTTTGACAGAACGATTATATGGTGATATGATAATCGATGAATATGCCAAGACATACGCTGTCAACATCAGAAATAGGTTTAAGTCTTCGGCATCACATATTCTGGTGGCAAATTATCAACCTGTAAAAAGGACATTGTTCATGACGTGAACAACGAATAATTAATAGAAGCATAATGGCAAGAATAAGCAGTAAGGTTGTTTTTGTAACGACATCGCCTCGTACACCTGCGAAAATGATTCCTGAAATAGACCTGCTTCATCAAAACTTTGCAGGACAAGAATGGAACAATGATACTCAAATTGCGTTTATGAAACTTCTTAAAGAAGAGAATTTCTTCAACGGAGAAGGTGCTAATGACCCCGCCTTTAGTGCGAGAGACCGCATGAACAGAGCCCCAAAAGCATTGGGTTTTGTCAAGCTGTCTCCTGTGATTTCTATAACGCCTGCAGGGGAAAAGTTGATTTTTGCAAAACGTAAAGAAGAAATTTTTTTGCGACAGCTTCTTAAATTTCAGATTCCATCACCATACCATAAACCGAGCAGTAATGCTGCCAATTTTTGGGTAAGGCCATATTTGGAATTGTTCAGGCTTATTCGTCATTTTGGATCTCTGAAATTTGATGAACTGATGATTTTCGGATTACAATTGGTCGATTACAGGCAGTTTGACGCTATTGTTGAAAAAATAGAGCAATTCCGTGTTGATAAAGTGAAGAATCAAGGTAATTATAGAACTTTCAAATGTGAATGTTTGAAAAATGAACTGATGTCTATCTACGAGGCAGAGATCAACGTGGGAAACACAAAGACAAGAGAAAGCCACGACAGGTCAATAGATAAATTCTTGAAAACCAAGGCAAGTAACTTACGTGATTATACCGATGCATGCATCAGATATTTGCGAGTAACGGGCCTTGTAAACATTTCCCATGTTGGTCGTTCCCTGTCAATAATTCCAGAAAAAGTTGGAGAGGTGGATTTCTTTTTAGAGGAAACTGACAGAAATCCATGCTTTATTGATGATGAAGTTCAATATGCTGATTATTTGGGAAGTTCAACATTGCCAATACTTCGAACTGACAATAAACAAGTTGTCGTAGAAAAACTAAAGACAGAATTTCCTACAATACCTTTTGATGAAACAGCAACAGTTGAAGAATTGAAAGAATTGCTTGATAATGCTACGCTTGAACGTAAAGAACAAGTAATTGCCAATCAAGTGACAGAAGTGAAAGACTATAAGTATTACGATGACATCCAAAATATATTTAAGCAAATCGAAGACAATTCGTTATACGACCCGTCCCTAATTCTTGAGTGGAATGTATGGCGTGCTATGACAATGCTTGATGGAGGGGAAGTTAAAGCGAACCTTAAATTTGATGATTTTGGAAATCCGATGTCAACAGCGCAAGGAAATATGGCTGACATAGTTTGTGACTATGGTGACTTTGAGCTTTCTGTCGAAGTAACAATGGCATCTGGGCAAAAGCAATATGAAATGGAAGGGGAACCCGTTTCTCGCCATCTTGCCAAGTTAAAGAAAACTACAGAAAAACCTTCATACTGCTTATTTGTTGCGCCAACCATTAATGAGGCGTGCGTTGCTCATTTCTATGCTTTGCATAAAATGAACATTTCATATTATGGAGGAAAATCTACCATTGTGCCTTTACCGTTAAACATATTCTGTAAAATGGTGGAAGATTCTTATAAAGCATCATACACACCTCAACCTAAACAAGTGAAACGTCTTTTTGAGCGTTCAAATGAATTGGTTGAAATATGCGAAAACGAACAAATTTGGTTTGAGCAAATAAAGCAGGAAGCATTAAATTGGCTATCAATAAAGTAGTTTCTGCGAATTCGTTCACCTCTAATCAAAATATATGTTAATAATTGGCTGGATATGAATGAGAATGCAGAATTATTAGGTTAATTTGTAGCAAAACGGTGTTTTCATCGTCTATTATGTAGTTTTATCCGGAATTTATGCAGATAGAGATCAGTGGCTTACATAAGACATATACCGGGGCGCAGCCGCTCCACGTGCTGAAAGGTATAGACCTGAGTATTGAAAAAGGTGAGTTCGTCTCTATTATGGGTGCGTCAGGTTCGGGTAAATCCACTCTGTTGAACATATTGGGGATACTCGACAATTACGATGAGGGTGAGTACAGGATAGACGGTACGCTTATCAAGGATTTGAGCGAGCGTCAGGCTGCCGATTACCGTAACCGTATGATTGGATTCATATTCCAGTCCTTCAATCTGATAAGCTTCAAGACTGCTGTGGAGAACGTGGAGCTGCCACTGTTCTACCAGGG
The DNA here is from genome assembly GCA_045600825.1 of Bacteroidaceae bacterium. Taxonomy (GTDB): domain Bacteria; phylum Bacteroidota; class Bacteroidia; order Bacteroidales; family Bacteroidaceae; genus Colenecus. The sequence continues at coordinate 68,359 of JAZRYP010000007.1, read as the reverse complement.
TGTGCCGCGCCGTAAGCGTCATGAACTGGCTATGGAGATGCTGGAGCGAGTGGGACTGACTGACTGGGCGGGACATTATCCTAATGAGATGTCGGGCGGTCAGAAGCAGCGTGTGGCAATTGCGCGTGCGCTGATTACTTTCCCGAAAATAATTCTGGCGGATGAGCCTACCGGGGCGCTCGATTCAAAGACATCGGCAGAGGTTATGGAACTGTTGAGCCATATCAATGAGAAGTATGGTGCAACGTTGATTGTCGTGACCCACGAGAGCGGTGTGGCTAACTGCACGAACCGCATTATCCATATCAAGGATGGTATGATAGGTGAGATTGAGGATAATTCAGCTCACAAGGCATCGATGTTCGGTACCGCTACGGTGATGAAGTGATGGGTGACCTGTTTATTGAAATTTGGGAATCGGTAAGGCGCAACAAGCTCCGCACATCGCTTACGGGCGTGGCGGTGGCCTGGGGCATCTTTATGATAATAGTGCTGCTAGGTGCCGGTAACGGATTGATGAATGCCGTTATGGACAACACCGGTGACGTGCAGACCAACACGATGATGATAGGCGGTGGCTGGACATCGAAACCGTATGACGGTCTGAGTGCAGGTCGTAGGATACGTCTTGATGATAAGGATGTCGCTACCATTGCAGGTCCGGCATTCATTGAGCACGTAGATGAGGTGTCGGCTACTGTTTCCCAGTCCGGCACGGTATCGTATGGTGATAATCATTTCTCCGGCTCACTTTCAGGCATTTATCCCGGCTATGCGGAGATGGAGGGCGTGAAGATGACCAGAGGCAGGTTCATCAACCCTAAGGATATAGAGGAGAGCCGCAAGGTTGCGGTGATATCGACGCGCAATGCGAGAAACCTGTTTGAAAGCACGGATTATGAGTCGTGCATAGGCAGGAGAATAAAGGTGGCTGATGTCTCTTTCCGCATAGTCGGCGTATATCAGGTCAATGAGAGTGATATGTCAAGCGAAGTGTTTGTGCCGTTCACGACATTGAAGATTGTCTATGGCAAGGGCGAGGAGATAGGCGAGCTGATATTCTCATTTCACGGACTGGATACCGAGCAGGACAATGAGCAGTTCGAGAAGCACTTGAAGGCCGTGGTGAATCAGGCTCACCGCGCGGCTCCTGATGACGAGCGTGCCATCTGGATATGGAACCGCTTTACCGAAGATATGCAGATGAACAATGCCGTGAGGATTCTGAACATTGCGCTTTGGATTATCGGAATCTTCACGCTTATGAGTGGTGTGGTCGGTGTCAGCAATATTATGCTTGTGACTGTGAAGGAACGCACCCACGAGTTCGGCATACGCAAGGCAATAGGAGCGCGTCCGTCGGCGATAAGTTCACTGATAATTACAGAGAGTGTGCTGATAACGGCATTTTTCGGATATATAGGAATGGTGCTGGGTATGCTGGCATGTATGTATCTGGATGCTACCGTGGCGCAGCACACAATGGAGGTTATGGGTACGCAGATATCTATGATGAAGGACCCGACAGTCGGTCTGGATGTGGCGGTTGAGGCGACTTTGCTGTTGGTCGTGGCGGGAACTCTTGCAGGACTTGCTCCGGCCAGGAAAGCGGCTGCTGTGCGTCCGATAGAGGCACTTAGAGCAGATTGAATATGAAATTGGACTTGGATTCATTCAAGGAAATCACGGATTCGCTGATGCGTAACAGACGCCGCAGCTTCCTGACAGGCTTCGGTATTTTCTGGGGTCTGTTCATGCTGCTTTTCATGCTCGGCGGCGGTGACGGTCTGAAAGCTATGCTGGAGAAGAACTTCGAGGGATTTGCCACCAATACGACTATCATAGTCTCAGATCTGACATCCAAACCGTACAAGGGCTTTAAGGAAGGTCGTTATTGGGATTTGACCCGTGACGATGTTGACAGACTCATCCAGATGGTTCCTGAACTGCGCACCGTGACTCCAATCATCTCGCGCTGGGGACAGACGGCTGTCAATGAGGACAATACCGTTAATGCAAACGTCAAGGGCATAGAGAGCAAGTATTCAATGATAGAGGTTCCCAAACTGAAATATGGCAGATATATAAATGACATTGACGTAAGCCAGCACCGGAAAGTGTGCGTGATAGGCAAGCGTATCTATACCAACCTTTTTCCGGATGGCGGTGATCCATGCGGAAACTTTATCAGGGTCGGGTCGGTGTATTTTGAGGTGATAGGCGTGGATTATAACACGTCGAATATCAGTATTAACGGAAGTGCGGATGAGACGATTCTGATACCTATACCTGTGGCTCAGACTCTCTACAGATACGGAAACAACGTCAGTATAATATGTATGACCGGCAAGACCGGCGTGCAGATGAGCTCACTGGAACCCCGTATCCGTTCGGTAATGGCACGTCAGCATCAGCTTGATCCCACAGACGAGCAGGCATTGTTCGTACTTAACACGGAGCAGATGTTCGCCATTATGGACAATCTGTTCAAGGGTGTCAATTTCCTTATCTGGCTGGTAGGCCTGGGCACATTGCTCGCAGGAGCCATAGGCGTAAGCAATATTATGATGGTGACTGTCAAGGAGCGTACCACGGAGATAGGCATACGTCGTGCGATAGGTGCGACTCCCTCGGAGATACTCTCGCAGATATTGTCTGAGAGTGTGGCATTGACAATAGTATCCGGATTCCTGAGCATAGTCTTTACCGTGATGCTGCTCAATGGGCTGGAAAGTGTGGTAAAGGACGGTACGCCGTTCCAGATAAGTTTCGGAACAGCTGTATCCGCAGCCTTGCTTCTGATAGCATTGGGAGCGATAGCCGGCCTTGCCCCGGCCCTCCGTGCAATGAAGATAAAGCCGGTTGACGCCATGCGTGATGAATAACTAAAGTTTCGCATGTGAAACTTTAGTTCCAGCCGTTCTCGGCTGGGGCCTCCCCTGAGGGGAGGATGTAGGTGGGGGTCATACAAGGATATTATTATTCGAGTTTCGCCTTGATGACCTCTGAATGACAGCAATTTGGAACATGCGAAACTTGAATAATAATTATTGAAAATGAATATAATACAACAAATATGAAGAAGATTATCAGGTACATTGTGATTGCAGTCATTGCGGTTCTGTTTATCGGGACATTCGTGTTCCTGTATAGGAAGTCAAAACCGGAGGAGGTACGCTATCAGGAACTGACAGCTACGGTTCAGGACATTGACAAGACCACTGTCATCACCGGTAAGATAACTCCCCGTAACGAGGTTAATGTAAAGCCGCAGATAAACGGCATCATCGCCGAGCTTCTGAAGGAGGCCGGTCAGCAGGTCCAGAAGGACGAGGTTATTGCCAAGCTCAAGGTGATTCCCGATATGAACTCGCTCAGTTCCGCACAGAGCCGTGTACGTCTGTCAGAGATAAATCTGCAGCAGGCCCAGGTCAATTATGACCGTGAGAAAGCCCTGTTTGACCGCAACATGGTCAGTGCCGAGGAAATGGATAAGGTATCGCAGGCGCTTGCACAGGCCAAGGAGGAACGTGCCGGAGCGCAGGACGCCCTTGTGGTAATCCGCGACGGTGTGTCTTCATCGAATGCCACATCAAGTTCCACACTTGTCCGTTCCACAATCACAGGTCTGATACTTGACGTGCCGGTAAAGGTAGGTAACTCCGTGATTCAGGCAAATACAATGAATGACGGTACTACAGTAGCCACCGTGGCCGATATGACGGATCTGATATTCGACGGAAACATTGACGAGACCGAGGTCGGTATGCTGTTCGAGGGAATGCCGATGAAGATAACGATCGGTGCGTTGCGCGACTATACTCTCGATGCCACGCTTGAGTATGTGGCACCAAAGGCTGTAGAGAACAACGGAGCCAATCAGTTTGAGGTGAAGGCTGCCATCAGGGTGCAGTCCGAAAAGATGATACGTTCCGGCTACAGCGCGAATGCAGAAATCGTGCTGGAGACTGTGAAGAACGTGCTTACGGTACCGGAAAGCGCCCTGGAGTTTATAGGCGAAGATACGTATGTGATGCTGAAAGGCGAAGACGGCAAATATAGGAAGCAGAAGGTTGAGACTGGCCTGAGTGACGGCGTGAACATTGAGGTGAAGAGTGGGGTCAAAGAAGGTGACACGGTACGTGGTCCGAAGATTGTCGAGGACGAAGAGAGCACGGAGAATGTAGAGGAAGTAACTGAGGATTAATGATATGAAAGCACTTATACCAATTGCTGCGTGCCTGTTGGCTGCTATCCCTGCCAATGCGCGTATATGGTCGCTGACCGATTGCATCAACCACGCTTTGGAGAATAATATCTCGGTTCGTCAGACAGCCCTGAATGTAGAGCAGCGCGAGAATGATCTGAATACGGCAAAAGGCCGCAGATTGCCAGGTGTATCGGCCGGAGCCTCACAGAATTTCTCGTTCGGCCGAGGTCTTTCCGCGGATAACACATACGTCAATACCAATACCGCCAGCACATCGTTCAGCCTTGGTGCCGATGTTACTTTGTTCCAGGGCCTTGCAATCCGGAATAATATTGAGATGAGCAAACTTAATCTGGAGGCTGCCACTGCCGATCTGGAGAAGGCCCGCGAGGATATAAGTGTCGCGGTAGCGCAGGCATACGTGCAGATTCTATATAATAAGGAGATTCTGCAGGTTGCCGAGAATCAGATTACTGCCGATTCCCTGCAGGTGGAGCGTCTGGTGGCGATGATGCAGAACGGCAAGGCCAGTCAGGCAGACGTGTCATCGCAGAAATCCACATTGGCCCGCAGTGTGCTCTCGCGCACCCAGGCTCAGAACAATCTGACTCTTTCGATACTTGATCTGACCCAGTTGCTGGAATTGGAGAACCCGGATAATTTTGATGTGGTGGTACCGTCTGCCGATGTGTTTACATCAGCGCTTCTGCTTAATCCGGAGGAAATTTTTGCCGAGGCAGTAGAGATAAAGCCTTCAATCCGTTCGGAGAAAATCCGTCTGGATAATGCGGAGACAAATATCAGGATGGCAAAAGGAAATTACCTGCCTTCATTGTCGTTGAGCGGTGGCTTGGGCTCCAATTATTACAATTCATCCGGCAGAAGTGTTGACAGTTTCGGCAAGCAACTGTCAAACAACTTCAGTCAGTATATCGGCCTTTCCCTGAATGTACCGGTATTCAGCAGATTCTCAAACCGTAATGGTGTGCGTTCCGCCAATCTTGCCTTTATCAATCAGCAGTTGCAGCTGGAGAATGCGCGCAAGTCTCTGTACAAGGAGATACAGCAGGCCTATTACAGTGCGGTTGCATCTGAGTCAAAATATCTGAGCAGTGTGTCGGCTGAGACCAGCGCCTCAGAGACGTTCCACATTGTGGAAGCCAAATATGAGAACGGTATGGCCAGCATCACAGAGTTCAACGAATCAAAGGTCCGTTGGGTGGAGGCAGCCTCGAATCTTGCCCAGGCTCGCTACGAATATTTGTACCAGACCAAGCTTCTGGACTTCTATCGTGGTCGTGAACTCGCCTTTTAGCTGAACAGGGGACAGGTTCATCGTTTGAAAGTTTTTGAGCAAAAAGTTTGCAGTGTGTCAAAAAGCGTATAACTTTGCAAGCAGAAAAGTGATAATTATGAATTTCAGCCACACCTATTACTATTATTACTACCGCACGTAATCGTGGGGCCGGTCGGTGTGCTGTTACAGAATGATAGGATAACAAGAGACCTGCTCCACAAATGAGCGGGTCTTTTTTATGGATGGACAGGTAATTAAAAATAAATAATATGGAAAGAAAATTTTGGGAAGAAGAGATTGAGACAATGCCGCGCAAGCAGCTTGAGAAACTGCAGGCTGAGCGTCTCAGAAAGACTGTAGAGATTGCGATGGGCTCAAAGTTCTATGCACCCATATTCAAGGAGAGGGGCATAACTCCGGAGAGCATCAAATCTATTGAGGATATACGTCGTTTCCCCTTCACTACAAAGAACGACCTGCGCTCGAATTATCCTTTCGGACTGGCATCAGTACCTCTTCAGAAGGTGGTGCGTCTGCATTCGTCAAGCGGTACTACAGGTAATCCGACTGTAATCCTTCATTCCAAAAAGGATATTGACGAGTGGGCAAACGCGATGGCTAGAAGTATGTTTGCCACTGGCCTTCGTGATACCGATATTATACAGAACACATCCGGCTACGGTATGTTTACCGGTGGTCTTGGTATTCAGTATGCGGCAGAGCGTCTCGGCGCATTGACAGTGCCTGCCGCAGCCGGCAACAGTCTCCGCCAGTTCAAGTTCATTCAGGATTTCGGTACTACCGCATTGCACTGCATACCGAGCTATGCTACCCGTCTTGCCACAGTATTCAAGGAGCAGGGTGTTGACCCGCGCGACACTACCGTGACCAGGATGATTATCGGTGCCGAGCCACATTCAGAAGCACAGCGCAAGCGTATTGAGGAGATATGGGGCTGTAAGGCATACAACAACTTCGGTATGAGTGAGATGTGCGGACCGGGCGTGGCCATTGAGTGCGAGGAGCAGAACGGAATGCACATCTGGGAGGACAACTATATTGTGGAGATTGTCGATCCTGTTACTCTGGAGCCCGTTCCGGATGGTGAGCTGGGTGAGCTCGTGCTGACCACGCTCAACCGTGAGGCTATGCCTCTGTTCCGCTACCGCACACGCGACCTGACGCGTTTTCTGCCGGGTGATTGCCCGTGCGGACGTACTCACCGCCGTCTGCAGCGTTTCCAGGGACGTAGTGATGATATGATGATTGTGAGGGGTGTGAACATTTTCCCGATACAGATAGAGAAGATACTTATGCAGTTCTCCGAGCTTGCCAGCGATTTCCTGATTATTCTGGAGACATCCGAAGACAATGACAATATGACCGTACAGGTGGAACTTGCCAAGGCTACCGACGATTTCCAGTTGCTTGAGAATCTGAAGAGAGAGATCACTCATCGTCTGAAGGATGAGATTCTGATGACGCCGAAGGTTCAGCTGGTAGGCAAGGGCGTCATTCCGCAGAGTGACGGCAAGGCTGTGAGAGTTAAGGATTTAAGAAACAACCATTAATATAGGATAGTTATGAAGACAATAAAACAGATATCAATTTTCCTGGAGAACAAGAAAGGCAGTCTGGACAAGATACTGAGTGTACTTAGCAATCAGAACATAGAGCTGCAGGCTGCATCGGTGGCCGATACAAAGGAGTACGGACTTTTGAGATTGATTACGTCCAATCAGACAAAGGCGCTTCAGCTGCTCAATGACAATGGCTTTCTGGTGAACCTCAATGAGGTGATGGCTGTGACAATTCCGGGCGATATTGCATCATTCGCATCGGTCGTGTCATCCCTTACTGCCAGTGACGTGACAATCAGCTATCTTTATACATTCTCCAAAGACGGTAAACTGGTGCTTATCCTGAGGACTGACAATATGGAGAAGGCCGAGTCTGTGATTGAGGCTCAGGGACTTGAACTGATTCAGGGGTGGGAATGATGCCTCAGTTGAATAAAATGTTGAATATCAAATAATTGAAATTATGTTTCTGAAAATTGCGCTTCTGGTATTGTTCTTTGCCGTGATGATTGGCGTTGGAATTTACTGCCGCAAGTCTGCAACCGACGTACACGGATTTGTACTCGGCGGCAGGAATGTGGGCTCGTGGCTTACTGCATTCGCATTCGGCACCTCGTATTTCTCGGGTGTAATCTTTGTCGGATATGCCGGTCAGTTCGGTTGGAAATATGGTCTGGCATCTACGTGGATAGGTATCGGAAACGCATTGATAGGATCATTGCTGGCCTGGAGAATACTTGGCCGCCGTACCAGACTGCTGACCCAGCGTCTCCACAGCGCGACAATGCCGGATTTCTTCGGTGAGCGTTTCAACTCTTCAGCGCTGAAGGTGGCGGCATCCGTGATAGTCTTCATCTTTCTGATACCTTATACAGCCTCATTGTACAACGGTCTGTCGCGTCTGTTCGGGATGGCATTCGGCATTGACTATACCTGGTGCGTAATCGGAATGGCCGTACTTACGGCTATTTACGTGCTTGTCGGCGGATATATGGCAACGGCAATCAATGACTTCATCCAGGGTATGATAATGCTGGTCGGAATCTGTGCTGTAATCGCTGCCGTGCTGAAGTGCAACGGCGGATTCCAGATGGCTGTGCAGAGTCTGTCCGAGATTCAGTCCGAGTCAGCACCGGCTCTGCACGGAGCGTTCGTGTCATTCCTCGGCCCTCAGCCGATATACCTGTTGGGAGTCGTTCTGCTGACATCGCTCGGTACCTGGGGACTGCCGCAGATGGTCGGTAAGTTCTATGCAATACGCGATGAGAACGCCATCCGCAAGGGTACGTTCATTTCGACAATGTTTGCATTGATTGTAGCTGGCGGGTGTTATTTCCTTGGAGGTTTCGGCCGTCTGTACGGCTCGGTAATCGAATACTCAGCCAATGGTACTCCGGTTTATGACAGCATAGTACCGTCAATGTTGCAGTCGCTTCCCGATGTTATGATAGCCATAGTGATAATTCTGGTGCTCTCGGCATCTATGTCAACTTTGTCATCGTTGGTGCTGACATCAGGTTCGACTCTGACACTTGATATTATCCGTCCTGCCGTGTCGCGGAAAAAAGGATTTGAAATGAAAGATAAGTCAGTCCTGACCTGCATCAGACTGTTTGTGCTTTTCTTCATTGCAGTCTCGTCGGTGCTGGCCATAATCCAGGCAAAGAGCTCTGTGACATTCATTGCGCAGCTGATGGGTATAAGCTGGGGCGCTCTGGCAGGAGCCTTCCTTGCTCCGTTCCTGTATGGCCTGTACTGGAAGCGTACCAGCCCGGCATCGGTCTGGGTAAGTTTCATCGTGGGTGTGGCCATAATGTGTGCCTGTATGTACGGCACATTCACGCACACCACATTTATCTCCCCGTACTTCTCATCGCCTATCAATGCCGGTGTGCTGGCTATGGTGGCAGGTCTGGTAATTGTGCCGTTGGTCAGTATCATAACTCCTGTCCGCAATAAGAAAGATGTGGATGAGATGTTTGAGTGCTATAACCGTACCGTGACAGTACGTGCGTCGGATACACTTGTCGATAAGGAGGAAATATAGAATGGGTCTGAAAAAATACATGAGGGAATGCCGGCTTCTGAAAGATGTCCGGCTTTCCGTCTTTGCGGCAGTGCTCAGCCTGATCAATCTGGTGCTGTTCCATTATCCGTTTTTCAGTTACGGTTGTGGGAATATAGAGAAGGGACTCAACGGATACATCATAATAGTGAGTCTGGTCTTTCTGATGTTGGCGCTGAATTATCTGGCGTTCTATCTGATATTGTATCTTGGCCGTATTGTGGGTAAGATTCTGCTGGCTTTTTTCTTCATCGGCAACTCGATAGGCTTTTATTTCATCACCACATACGATGTCATGATAGATGACAGTATGATGGGCAATGTGTTCAATACCAACTATTCAGAGGCGACAAGCTACTATTCCCCATCGGCTCTGCTGTACATACTGCTGATGGGTGTGCTGCCGTGTATTGTCATCTTCTTTGTAAAGCTGAGATATGGTACGCTGAAGCAGTTCTTTGCAAATATAGGTTATGCGCTGCTGTTTGCGCTGGTGATAGGCTTTGCCAATATGCCGAACTGGCCGTGGATTGACAAGAATTCGACGGTCGGGGGCAGTCTGGTGCTGCCCTGGTCGTATGTGGTGAACACCTTCCGCTATCACAGTGCATTGCGGGAAAGCAACCGCGAGGAGATTATTCTGCCCGATGCCGTGATTGCCAATGATGAGAAAGATGTGCTGGTCCTTGTCATCGGAGAATCTGCGCGCAGGGATCATTTCTCGCTGTATGGCTATGAGAGGCCGACTAACCCGTATCTGTCGAAAGTGGAGGGCCTGAAGGTATATAAGGCCAATTCAAGTGCCACATACACGACTGCAGGGGTGAAGGCTATGCTTGAGTATAAGGAAAGCAATGACCTGTACGAGATACTGCCTAACTATCTGTATCGTAACGGCGTTGATGTCATCTGGCGTACAAGTAATTGGGGACAGCCTCCTCTGCATATCGGGAAATATATGGAGGTAGGTGATCTCAAGTCTGAATATGCCGGTGCCGATGACAGGTATGATGGAATTCTGATTGAGGGACTCAAGGAAAAGGTAGAGGAAAGTGATAACAACAAGGTTCTGGTGATACTGCATACCAGTACAAGTCACGGCCCGTCGTACAACACCAAATATCCTTCGGAGTTTGAGGTGTTCACTCCGGTATGCAATACGGTGGAGATGTCGAAATGTCCTCAGGATCAGCTGATAAATGCGTATGACAATACTATCGTATATACGGATTATCTGTTGGACTCAATCATCAGGGATTTGAAGTCATTGGATGGTTGGCGGAGCTGTATGATGTTCGTATCGGATCACGGAGAGTCTCTTGGTGAGAAGAACCTTTATATGCACGGCGTGCCGATTGCAATGGCTCCGGCGTGTCAGTACGAGATACCGTTCATAGTATGGCGTTCTGACGGTGACGGGATGTATCGTGACTCAGATTTGCTCGGTCAGCATAATGTGTTCCACAGCGTGCTGAACTTTCTCGGAGTGAAGAGTCCCGTATATGACGACCAAATGAGTATTTTCAATTGAGCCTGTATGTCAGGCAGTCTGTTTGCGGCCTCTCCATATCAGACAAAGAACCTTGACACCGCCTGCGGTCAATGACAGCACAAGCAGGTTGAAGAGTATGGTCAGCCAGATATTTACAGTATGTGCTGACTTCGCGTAAGGGCTTTCTGCAATTGATTTGTCGTAACGTGCGAACGGATTGGAGTAAATGACGACACCGTCATCGAAATATGCGGTAAGCCGGATATAGGTATCTTCCGGCTGCATCACATAGACAATCCCTGTTGTGTCTGACAGCGATTCCTTCAGACTGTGCTCCTGTCCGGAGGCCCGTATCTCAGAGGCTTTTGCGGACAATGACATATAGATAGTGTCACCTTTGAGGCCGATGTCGCTTATGTATGGAAGCTCACGGTTTTTCATATATTTGACATCCCAGTCTCCGTTGCCGTAATCGGGTACGCGCAGGCTGTAGTACGCGCCTGAGAGTAATGTCTCCCTGATGTCCTGATATGTCGCTCCCTGGCAGTTCAGCATATTGCAGCGGACAGCCATCCTGTCGCTGCGATTCGGATAGTGCAGGTCGTCATTGGCCAGCCCGAATGAATAATGTCCGGCGCTCAATGCCCAGTCCCAGTACTCCTGTTCAGTGCCGCACCCTGAGTCAAGTTCCATTATCCTATAGCCGGTAAGCCATCGGAAACTGCGCTCTGTAGTATTGTTGGTGCGGTATGGATGGTTCATCTGGATAAAATCGGCATCCTTGCCAAGATAGAACAGTTGCCATTGCTTCTGCGATGCGACCAGTGGCAGGAAATGATCAAAGTGATTGACTTTGGAGCAACCGAATACCAGTTTGTGATATTTGAAAAGGTTGTAGCCGTGCTCATATACATTGACCTGCAGTGACGGATCATAGGGGTGGATGGTCAGCTTGTTGTGGTTGGAGAATGTGACTATGTCATAACCGAATTTGCGGTATGCCTCATCCACATAGTCAGGCCAGAACTCGCATTCGTTGAACAGACCTTTCACTCGCGTGTGGGTGTGGAAATTGGCGCGTTTCCATCCTATTGTCGTATCAAGCCGGGCGTACGGATTGAAAATGTCAGGGCCGCTGAATGGCTTTGGATTCTCAAAATTGTATATCGGGCTGATACTGAACAGTATAATGACAGTTACGGCAAAAACTATGATGCTGGCCAGAAATTTCAGCATGGACAGGAAAATCTTTTTCATATAGAATACGTTTAGCGCATAATCTCAGCAAAGGTAATTCTATTTTTACTATATTTGACGTGATTTATATGTGCTGGAATATGAATAAACTTACCAAATGGATTATTATCGTTGCGATAGTGATTGGCCTTGTGGTCTTGGGCATTGTCCGTTTTGTGCCACGCTCCAATAAGGAAATGGGCCCGGGGACCCCTTCCGCCGGGTCTCCTGTGAACAGGAAGGCTCTGATAGTGAGGGCTGTAATAATACAGGAGAAATCTTTGCAGGACGGTATCAATATAAGCGGAAGCCTTATCCCTAACGAGGAGGTGAATCTTAGTTTCGAGACCTCCGGCAAGATTACGGAAATATGTTTTGAGGAGGGAACGGAGGTCCGTCAGGGTGATGTTCTGGCACGTATCAATGATGCTCCGCTCCAGGCTCAGCTAAAGAAGCAGGAGGCTCAGCTGAAACTTAATGAGGATCGCCTGTACCGTCAGCAGACATTGCTTGAGAAGGAGGCTGTGAGTCAGGAGACATACCAGCAGGCCGAGGCAAGTCTCTCTGCACTGAAGGCCGATATAGAGGAAATTCAGGCTAAACTGGCGCAGACCGTGCTGCGTGCTCCGTTTGACGGCATCATCGGTCTCCGTCAGGTCAGTGTCGGAGCATACGCCTCACCGCAGACCGCTGTAGCTACGCTTACCAATACATCCAAACTTAAGATTGAATTTTCTGTGCCGGAACGGTATGCCGGTGTACTGAAGCCTGGTGCGCCTCTGACTTTCAAGGTTGAGGGAGAAACCAAGGAATACAATGCTGTGGTCTATGCCACGAACTCTATCGTGGATACCGACACCCGAACATTCTCAGTACGTGCCATCTATGATAATTCCAAACGTGAACTCGTTCCGGGCCGCTATGTGAGTGTGAGTCTCGTTACACGTACATTCGAGAACACGATGGCCATTCCGAGTGAGGCCATTATCACGGAGATGGGCATTGACAAGGTCTTCCTGTATAAGGGCGGCAAGGCAGTTCCGGTCGATATAATGAAGGGTCTGAGAACCGATGCCGAGGTACAGGTCGTCTCAGGACTTGAGCCTGGCGATACTGTGATTACGAGTGGTATAATGCAGCTGCGCACTGGTATGGCTGTGGAGTTGAAGGAGATTAACTGATTGCCAGGATGAATATCTCTGAATTAAGCATACGCCGTCCGGTCCTTGCCACCGTCTTCGTTCTGATAATACTGATATTCGGAGCGGTCGGTTTTATCGGTTTGGGCGTAAGGGAATATCCTTCGGTGGATAATCCTATCATCACTGTGTCCTGCTCATATCCGGGAGCCAATGCCGAGGTGATTGAGAATCAGATTACCGAACCTCTGGAACAGCAGATAAACGGTATCCCGGGAATACGCTCGCTGACAAGTGTGAGCCAGTACGGAAACAGCCGTATCACAGTTGAGTTTGAACTTTCAGTCGATCTGGAGACCGCCGCGAATGACGTGCGTGACAAGGTATCGCGTGCCCAGCGCCAGCTGCCGCGTGACTGCGATCCTCCTACGGTGTCGAAGGCCGATGCCGATGCCACGCCTATCCTGATGGTTGCTATCCAGAGCGATAAGCGTTCTCTGCTGGAGATAAGCGAGATAGCCGACCTCGTGGTGAAGGAGCAACTGCAGACCATCCAGGACGTGAGCAGTGTGACCATCTGGGGCGAAAAACGCTATTGCATGCGCTTGTGGCTCGATCCGGTCAAGATGTCGGGCTACGGCATCACTCCTATGGATGTGAAGAATGCGCTTGACAGGGAGAATGTGGAGCTTCCGTCAGGCACGGTGGAAGGCAGCACTACCGAGCTGGAGATACGAACCCTCGGTCTGATGCATACCACCGATGAGTTCAACAATCTGGTGATACGTCACGACGGTGATCGCATAATCCGTTTCAGCGACATAGGTCAGGCCGAACTCAGTCCGCGTGACATTAAGAGCTATATGAAGATGAATGGTGTGCCTATGGTGGGAGTCGTAGTCACTCCGCAGCCGGGTGCCAATCATATTGACATTGCCAACAGCGTGTATGAGAGGATGAAGCTGATGCGTAAGGACCTGCCTGAGGATGTCCAGTACTCGTACGGCTTTGATAATACCAAGTTCATACGTGCCAGTATCAAGGAGGTGAAGGACACCGTCTTTGAGGCTCTGCTGCTGGTTATCATCATCATCTTCCTGTTCCTCAGGGACTGGCGCGTCACATTGATTCCGTGCCTGATTATCCCGATATCGCTGATAGGTACATTCTTCGTGATGTATCTGCTCGGATTCAGTATCAATGTGCTTACAATGCTTGCTATAGTGTTGTCGGTAGGACTTGTGGTGGATGATGCCATAGTAATGACGGAAAACATATATCTGCGCATAGAGCGCGGAATGAGTCCGCGCAAGGCCGGTATTGAGGGCTCGAAAGAGATTTTCTTCGCGGTCCTTTCCACTTCCGTCACGCTTCTGGCGGTATTTATCCCGATTGTGTTTATGGAGGGAACTACCGGCCGTCTGTTTCGTGAGTTCAGTTTCGTGATTGCGGGTACGGTTGTCATCTCGACATTCGTGGCATTGACCTTCACCCCGATGCTTTCCACGAAAATTCTGGTGAAGCGTGAGAAAAAGAATGTGTTCTACCGTTTTACAGAGCCGTTCTTTGAGGGATTGAACAAATATTACAGCCGCAGTCTGGACTTCTGCCTGAGGAATCGCCGTGCGTCAATTGTGCTGATGGTGGCGGCAATCATAGGGTGCGTAGTGCTGTGGATTACACGTCCGGCCGAGATGGCTCCCCTGGAAGACCGTTCGCAGGTCACAATACGTACGCAGGGACCGGAAGGTGTGACCTACGAGTATATGCGCGATTACACGGAGACCATCAATGACATTGTGGATTCTCTGGCTCCGGATGCGGAGTATATTACAGCGCGTGTGTCCAATGGCGGTGGCAATATCCAGATTACACTCAAGGATATTTCGGAACGTGACTATACGCAGATGGAAGTGGCTGCAAAGCTGACAGCTGCCGTCCAGCGTGAGACCGATGCGCGCTCGTTTGTGCAGCAGCAGTCTTCATTCACCGGAGGCCGTGGCGGCCGTATGCCGGTGCAGTATGTGCTTCAGGCTACCAACATTGAGAAACTTCAGGAGGTGTTGCCTGCGTTTATGGCCAAAGTTCAGGACAATCCGATATTCCAGATGGCCGATGTCGATTTGAAATTCTCCAAGCCGGAGGCCCGTATTTCCGTGAACCGTGAGAAGGCAAATATGCTTGGTGTAAATACCCGTGACATAGCCCAGACTCTCCAGTACGGCCTCAGTGGACAGCGTATGGGCTACCTATATATGAACGGCAAGCAGTATGACATAATAGGTGAGATTAACCGCCAGCAACGTAACACCATCCAGAATCTGAAATCAATATACCTGCGCAGCACGGGCGGTGATATGATACAGATGGAGAACCTTGTGGAGTTGGAGGAGGGCATTGCTCCGCCTAAGCTGTACCGTTACAACAGGTTTGTGTCTGCTACGGTATCTGCCGGACTGACACCGGGATATACAATCGGCGACGGTATCAGTGAGATGGACAGGATTGCCAAGGAGACGCTTGATGATACTTTCCGCACGGCACTTACCGGTGAGTCGCGTGATTTCCGCGAGAGTTCCAACTCTCTGTTCTTTGCCTTCGGTCTGGCCCTGATATTGATTTACCTTATTCTGGCGGCTCAGTTCGAGAGCTTCAAGGATCCGTTCATCATAATGCTGACAATACCGTTGGCCGTGTGCGGAGCATTGATCTTTATGGCATTGCGCGACCAGACAATGAACATCTACAGTGAGATTGGAATTATTATGCTGATAGGCCTTGTGGCCAAGAACGGTATATTGATTGTGGAGTTTGCCAATCAGAAACAGGACGCCGGCATTGACAAGATGACGGCTATACGCGAGTCGGCCATACAGCGTCTGCGCCCGATTCTGATGACCAGCACATCTACTATGCTGGGACTGATACCGCTTATGTTCGCGTCAGGCGAGGGCGCTGCCGGACGTATCGCAATGGGTACTGCTGTTGTTGGAGGTATGCTGATATCTACATTCTTCACAATGTACATAGTCCCGTCGATATACTCATATATATCATCTGCCCGCAAGAATAAAGACGAAGAGTAATGAAAAGGATAATAGCAATGATATCCGCCGCCGTCGGTCTCTTTACGGCAAGTGCGCAGACTCTGACATTGAAGGAATGCCTTGATATAGGTTTGGAAAACAATTATCAGATACGCATAGCACGTACAGATGAGCAGGTGTCGGCCAATAATGACAGCTGGGCGGGAGCAGGCGGAATGCCGTCAGTCGATTTGTCCGCAGGGTACAGCGGTAATATGTACAGCCGTAATATGACGGATCAGTCGGGCGAGGTGACGGCAGCGCGTGATGTGCTTGATCATACCCTGTCCGCATCGGTGGGTGCATCGTGGACCGTGTTCAACGGTTTCAAGGTGCAGGCCACGAGAGAGAGACTGCGTGAACTGCATGCCCAGGGTGAGCTGCGTACCCGTATGGCAATTGAGGATTTCGTAGCAGATATGGTGGCGGCATACTATAATCTGGTCCGCCAGACAATACGTATGGCCAATCTGAACTATTCGGTGGAACTGTCGCGTGAACGTGTCCGCATAGTGCAGGAACGATACAATATCGGTAATAATTCAAAACTTGACCTGAAACAGGCTCAAGTGTATCTTAATGCTGACAGCGCGGCATCTTTGAAACAGCACGAGTCTCTTACTTCTGCCATGATAGCTGTCCAGCGTCTGATGGGTGAGTCGATGTTCCAGAATTATGATATCAGAGACAGTACAATACAGCTGTTGCCATCGCGGAACTATTTCAGCATATATACTGATGTGATGGAGAACAACCTGTCGCTCATAAAGGCCGAGAGCGATACCCGTCTGGCTCAGGAGGAGATGCGGAGCGTAAATTCGCGAAACTATCCGTATCTGCGGCTGAGTGCGGGCTATGGCTACAGTCATAGCATCTATGGCTCCGGTGGGACAACGGACCGTGATAACTGGGGACCGGATTTCGGTGCTACGGTCGGTATCAATCTGATTGACGGCAGGCATCAGACGGAACGCAGGAACGCGCGGCTAGGGATTGTGAGCTCAGTGCTGACTATGGAGGATTTGACGGTTAATCTGGTGACACAGCTTACTGATTTGTGGCAGGCATACGAAAATAATATGCAGCTGGTGAATCTGGAACGGCAGAATCTGCTTACGGCGCAGGAGACACATCAGATAGCCTGTGAGCGTTATCTTATCGGTGATTTGTCGGGAATTGAGATGCGTGAGGCACAGGAGACGCTCCTTGATGCTGAAGAAAGTCTGCTGCAGGCTGAGTACGATGCCAAGATATGTGAGATAAGTCTGCTGCAGATCAGCGGACACGTAATGGAATATATGAAGTGATAATAATGTAATCTATATGAGAACGATTGATTTATCTGAATGGGAACAGAGCGGCGGCGGTGCCGTAGGAATGTCGTATTTCCATAAGACGGACCAGAGCCTGATGCTCAAGTTCATGAATCCTGATACGAGCATTGAAAATGTCAGGAAGGAACTGGACAATTCGCGTAATGTATATGATCTGGGGCTTCCTACCCCGCGTCCGGGTGAGCTGGTGACCGATGGTGAGCGCCAGGGTATCGTGTTTGAACGTATTGTGGGCAAACGCTCGTTTGCCAAAATGATAGGTGAGGAACCGGATAATATCGGAAATCTGGCTGTTCAGTTCGCGAGAATGGCGAAGCAGCTGCATTCCACACCTTGCAATAAGTCCAATTTCAAGTCTGTAAAACAGCTGTATGGTGAGATGATAAAGGCAAATCCTTTCCGTGAGAACCTGAAGGAAAAGGCATTGAATATGTTGGAGTCAATGCCGGACGCAGATACTTGCCTGCACGGAGACTTGCATTTCGGTAATGTAATACAGTCGGGTGACGGGAAGAATTATCTCATTGACCTCCTGGATTTCTGTTACGGATATTATATGTTTGATTTCGGAGCTATAGGCTCGCTGATCAAGGCTATGGTGCCGATGGAAAATATATTTTTCCGTGAGTATCATTGCTCGATTGCCCAGGCTACCCAGTTCTGGATTGCAGCCCAGAAGGAATACTTCGGTCAGGATGTTGATTTGAAGGCAAAGGAAGATGAATTCCGTCCGTTTGTGGCTCTGAAGACACTGACTATGGAGACAGAGAGCAACATCTGTCTGCCCGATGTTTCTGCAAACGAGATTTATTCTGTATTTGGAGACATCAGGCTCTGAATGCTGCCGTAGATGAGGATTGGCAATATTGATTTAGGTGAGCGCCCAGTGCTGCTTGCCCCTATGGAGGATGTCACTGATCCTGCCTTCAGAATGCTGTGCAAGCGTTTCGGAGCGGATATGGTATATACCGAGTTCGTGTCGAGCGATGCTCTGATCCGCGAGATCAACAGCACGATGCGCAAGCTGGAAATTTGCGATGAAGAACGTCCGGTAGCCATACAGATTTACGGTAAGGATACGGAAGCGATGGTCGGTGCGGCCAAGATGGTGGAGGCTGCGCATCCGGACATACTCGACCTCAACTTTGGCTGCCCGGTCAAGAAAGTTGCTGGTAAGGGTGGCGGTGCAGGTATGCTCCAGAACATTCCCAAGATGCTGGAGATAACCCGTGCCGTGGTCGATGCTGTCAGTATCCCTGTGACTGTCAAGACACGTCTGGGTTGGAACGATGAGAGCAGGATAATTGTGGAGCTTGCCGAGCAGTTGCAGGACTGTGGCATTCAGGCATTGACCATACACGGACGTACCCGTGCACAGATGTACACAGGTCAGGCTGACTGGACGCTCATAGGCGAAGTGAAAAGGAACCCGCGTATGCACATCCCAATCATAGGCAATGGTGACATTACGACACCTGAAAGGGCAAAGGAATGTTTTGACCTGTATGGTGTGGATGCAATAATGGTGGGTAGGGGAAGCTTTGGCAGACCGTGGATATTCAAGGAAATAAAACATTATCTGGATACTGGCGGGAAGATGCCGGACCCCGGATTCCAATGGAAAATCGATGTCCTGAAGCAGGAGGCTCTGGACAGTGTGGCAAGGCTTGATGAGCGGCGTGGCATAGTTCACATACGCCGTCATCTCGCGGCTAGTCCGCTCTTCAAGGGTCTGGAAGATTTCAAGCATACGCGCATTGAAATGCTAAGAGCAGAGAAAATTGACGAATTGTTCTCAATATTGGACGACATCTCTACCAAATGGGGAAATGTGCAGTCGTCTTGAAATTATCTGACACAGGTGGAGATATTTGCGGATATTGTCTATCTTTGCCATAGTGCAGTTGGTGAAATATTGTATTAATAACCTTAATTTATAACTGATATGAAAAAGAAAATTCTTGTCTTTGCAGCAGTGATGACATCTCTGACCTGTTTTGCGCAGTTCCCTGGTTTTGGCGGAGGTATGCCTCCAATGGGTGGCGGAATGCCGATGGGCGGTTTCCCGGGACTCGGCGGTGACCAGTCATCAAACACTCAGGCCGAGTATTCAGAGAAGTTTGCCGACATTGACTATGTAGGTGACGATCAGGTCTATCATAAGCTGGATATCTATCTCCCGAAGGAGGTGAAGGACAAATATCCTGTTGTAGTGCATGTCTATGGCAGTGCGTGGGGCTCAAACAGCTCAAAGGGTGCAGCTGACATCAATACCATCTGTGCGGCTCTGCTCAAGGCAGGCTATGCTGTTGTGACACCTAACCACCGTGCTATTGCCGATGCCAAATGGCCTGCTCAGATCAATGATATCAAGGCTGTCATCAGATTCATCCGCGGTAATGCCGACAAGTACAAGTTCGATACTTCATTCATTGCTACATCGGGTTTCTCATCAGGCGGTCACCTCGCATCGGTCTGCGCTCTGTCAAATGGCGTGAAGGTTGCCAAGCTCGGCAAGGCTGAGTATGACATTGAGGGCAATCTGGGTGCTTACACCGATCAGTCAAGCAGCGTGAACGCATTCGTGAACTGGTCAGGTTCAACTGAGGTCCTTCACATGGACTGCGGCAACGCAATGCAGTTCGGCGGCCCCGGCAACTCACCTGAGGAGCAGATTCTCGGTATGCCGAAGGAGGGCAATGAGGATAACTTCACCTTGCTTTCGCCGTCGGGTTATCTGGACAAGGACGATGTTCCGGGATATATCTTCCACGGTGACAAGGACTTCGTTGTTGCATCGTGCGTCAACCAGTTCCTCTATGACCAGATGCAGAAGTATGGTGTGGAGAGCTATATCGTACACGAGCCGGATGGCGGTCACGGAATGGGTATGTATTCAGAGGAGAATCTTAAGAAGATGACGGATTTCCTGAATGACGTGCGCACACGCAAGTAATTCAGTAATTTTACGCTTACTTAAAAAACCGGGCAAAGGGAATACATTGCCCGGTTTTTTGTATCTTCGCAGCCGCAAAGGGGTATTAGCTTAGTTTGGTAGAGCGTCAGGTTCGCAATCTGAAGGTCACGGGTTCGACTCCCGTATGCTCCACGTAGTAAAGGGTCGCATTTGCGGCCCTTTACTACGTGGAGCATAGCTCCCTCCTTTTAGTTTGCTGACGCAAACGCGCACTCTGACGAGTGCTTGGCGCTACGCGCTCTCGCTTCGCTCGCTTTGAAATGGTGAGATAAAAAGCTAATCTCTGACGATGAGTTTGTAGAGCTTGTCACCGCGACGGACTTTGTCGGGGGTGCGGAATGAGACTGGGACGTTCTGCGGGACTTCGGTGACGCTCTTCAAATCCACGCGGGGATCTTCCAGGGTGAAGGTCAGACAGCCGGTGGCATTGCCGGTAATCATCAGTTTGTCGCCTGCGGTGAGTGGAGCGGCTTCGGGCAGGAACTCGCCTACGCCTAGCTTGGAGAAGTAATCGGTGCAGCGTCCTACATAGACCTTGGTCTCGGTGGCCTGTGAGCCGTATTTGTCTGTCCATTCGCCCAGACGCTGACCCAGGTAGTAACCGTTCCAGAAACCACGGTTGAATACGGTGTTGAGACGTGCGTCCCATTCATCCTTGCGCTCATCGGTAAAAGTGCCGTCAATCACGGCCTGAATTGCCTCGGAATAGCATTCCGTCACCGTGCGTACATATTCTGCACCACGCGCGCGACCCTCAATCTTGAACACGCGCACACCTGCCCCAATGAGCTGGTCGATGAAACGTATGGTCTTGAGGTCCTTCGGTGACATAATGTACTGGTTCTCCACCTTCAGCTCAATGTCGGACTCCCTGTCCTGAAGCAGATAGGCATTGTATCCGCGACGGCATACCTGCATACAGGCTCCGCGGTTGGCCGATGCACCGAGCTCGTTCAGGCTCATATAGCATTTGCCGCTTATGGCCATGCAGAGTGCGCCGTGACAGAACATCTCTATGCGTATCTGTCGGCCTTTCGGTCCGCAGATGTTCTCGCTGGTTATGTGGCGGTGGATTTCGGTCACCTGCTGGAGATTGAGTTCACGTGCCAGTACGACCACGTCGGCGAACTGAGCATAGAAACGCAGGGCCTCGATGTTGCTGATATTCAGCTGGGTGGAGAGATGTACCTCCAGTCCTATGCTGTTGCAATAGGTCATTACGGCTATGTCGCAGGCAATGACTGCTGATATTCCGGCCTCAAGTGCGGCATCGGCAATCTCGTGTATCATCGGAATATCCTCGCCGTACATCACGGTATTGAGCGTAAGGTAGCTCTTTACGCCGTGTCCGTCGCATTCACGCGCTATCTGGCGCAGGTCATCAATCGTGAACTTCGATGCCGAGCGGGCACGCATATTCAGCTTGTCCACTCCGAAATATATTGAGCCTGCACCGGCCTGAAAGGCGGCGGCGAGCGACTCCCAGGAGCCGACAGGGGCCATTATCTCAAAATCAGCACGTTCCATTACCTTATACATAATCTGTTCGCGAAGTTAGAAAAAAATAATTTACCTTTGTGACATCACACATTCAGGTAAATGATATGGAACAGAAACTGACTATTTACAATACTCTCACAAGGAAAAAGGAACTGTTTGAGCCACTCAATGCACCGCACGTAGGTATGTATGTGTGCGGTCCGACGGTCTATGGCGACCCGCATCTGGGACACGCCCGTCCGGCTATCACATTCGATGTACTTTTCCGCTATCTGACACATCTCGGATACAAGGTACGCTATGTACGCAACATAACCGATGTAGGACATCTGGAACACGATGCCGATGAGGGCGAGGACAAGATTGCAAAGAAGGCACGTCTGGAGCAGCTGGAGCCGATGGAGGTGGCCCAGTATTACACCAACCGCTTCAATGCCGCGATGCAACGTCTGAACGTGTTGCCGCCGAGTATCGAACCTCACGCCTCCGGCCATATCATTGAGCAGATAGCACTTGTCAGGGAGATACTGGACAATGGTTTCGCATACGAATCGAACGGCTCTGTCTATTTTGACGTGACGAAATACGACAGCAAATATCATTACGGCATTCTGTCCGGACGCAATCTGGAGGATGTGCGCGACGTGAGCCGTGAACTGGACGGAGTGGGTGAGAAGCGTAACCAGATAGATTTCGCGCTGTGGAAAAAGGCCCAGCCGGAGCATATTATGCGTTGGCCGTCACCCTGGAGCGACGGTTTCCCGGGCTGGCACTGCGAGTGTACGGCTATGGGGCGCAAGTACCTCGGCTCGCATTTTGACATTCACGGCGGTGGTATGGATCTGGTGTTCCCGCATCACGAGTGCGAGATTGCACAGGCTGTGGCATCGCAGGGCGACCAGATGGTACGCTACTGGATGCACAACAATATGATTACAATCGAGGGCAAGAAGATGGGCAAGAGCTACAACAACTTCATTACCCTGAACCAGTTCTTCGACGGTACGCACGAGAAGCTGCAGCAGCCGTACTCGCCTATGACCATCCGCTTCTTCATACTGATGGCGCATTACCGCGGTACGGTCGATTTCAGCAATGAGGCATTGCAGGCGGCCGAGAAGGCTATGGCACGTCTGACCGAGGCTTATTCGGCACTGGACCGTATCAAGCCTTCCGGAACTTCGGGCGCGGATGTGATGTCGTTCCGCCAGTTGTGCTATGATGCTATGAACGATGACTTGAACACTCCTATTGTAATCAGTCATCTGTTCGATGCCGCAAGACTGATCAATCAGGCTGTTGATGGAAAACTGGCTTTGACATCTGCCGATGTTGACGAATTGCGGAGCCTGTTTGACACATTCCTGCTTGATATACTCGGCATGAGACTGGAGAAGGACGGCGGCAGTGGCCGTGAGGAGGCTTTCGGCAAGGTGGTGGATATGCTTCTGGAACAGCGCTCCATTGCCAAGGCAAACAAGGACTGGGCCACCAGCGACAAGATTCGCGACGAGCTCACCGCTCTCGGATTCGAGATAAAGGACACCAAAGACGGCGCTACCTGGAAACTTAACAGATAAACTTGATTGTCCAATGGGCAGATTCGCTTGTACATTGCTTCTGATGTCGGCTCTTGCTGCCGGATGTGGCGGAAAAAGCACGAAAGGCCTGACTGTCAGTGCGTCATCGTCAGCTGCAGGAACCTCATCTCTGGTGGTCAGCATACCCCGGTTCGATGCTGACAGCGCATTCTGCTATGTGAAGGCTCAGACCGATTTCGGCCCGCGTGTGCCGAACACTTCTGCTCATAAAGCCTGTGCGGAGTGGCTCACTGGGAAGCTTCGCGCTTTCGGTGCGGAGACGATAGTACAGGACATTGAAGTCCGTACATTCGACGGGACGGTTATCAATGGCTTCAATATAATAGGTCAGTACAGGCCGGAGTCACGCAAGCGCATAATCATCTGCTCGCATTGGGACAGCCGTCCGTGGGCGGACAATGACCCGGATAAGGCTAATCACAAGACCCCTGTGGATGCGGCCAATGACGGCGCGAGTGGCGTGGGAGTCATTCTGGAGATTGCCCGTCAGATACAGTTGCAGATGCCTGAGATAGGAGTGGATCTGATTCTCTTTGATGCTGAGGACTGGGGGCCGGGCGGGGACTGGAAAGGTGACGAACGTGCGGATATGTGGGGACTTGGCACACAGTACTGGGCCCGTCACAAGCACAAAGCCGACTATAACGCGAGGTTTGCCATACTTCTGGATATGGTTGGAGGTCAGAATGCCGTGTTCTACCGCGAGGCGTACTCCGTGCATTATGCCAAGACGGTGGTGGATAAGGTCTGGGATGCTGCGTATGCTTCGGGGAACGGACGGTTCTTCAATCAGAAGGTGTCAGGATATGTCACGGACGACCATCTGTTCATCAATTCCATTGCCAAGATACCGGCGATAGACATTATTCCATATTATCCGGATTGCCGGCAAAGTTCGTTCGGCCCTACCTGGCATACCGTGAGCGATGATATTGACCATATTGACAAATCTACGCTGCAGGCTGTGGGGCAGACGGTTGTCAGCGTGATATATAATGAAAGGTGATGGCTGCGATAAACGATATTCAGGACGAGATAATAGAGGAGTTCAGCGCGTTTGACGACTGGATGGACAAGTATCAGCTGATAATTGACCTCGGCACTTCACAGCCTCAGATGGACGGGAACTATAAGACCGATGACAACCTGATTGACGGATGCCAGAGCCGTGTCTGGCTGCACGCTGAGATGCAGGACGGGAAGGTGATATTTACGGCTGACAGCGATGCAATCATAACAAAGGGACTGATTGGGCTGCTGATAAGGGTTTGGTCCGGTCAGACGCCGGCCGATATCATCGGCAGCGATCTCTATTTTATTGACAGCATAGGTCTTGGCGAACATCTGTCACCGACCAGAAGCAACGGCTTTCTGTCAATGGTCAAGCAGATGCGCTGTTATGCGGTGGCATTTCAGACAAAACAATAATACTACATTTATCTTTTTAATTATGGAAAGAAATTCTACAGCCCGTAGGGAGGCGAGAATGTCCCTCAAAGGAAAATGGGGTGGTGCTGTTCTGGCGACATTGCTGTTCCTGTTGATTGTATTTGCGCTGTCATCACCATCGTCCTTGAACTATTTTATAAAAATGCCATTAACGGTGAAGCTGTCAATGCCATTAGGCACCTTGCTGCTGACAATCTTTGTGTTGTTCCCATTGGAATTCGGGTATATGAATTCAATGCTTGACCTGACACGTGGTGTGGAAACGGGAACGGTGAAGAATATGTTCTCCATAGGTTTCAAATGTAATTATTGGCGTAGCATAGGTTCTTTACTGCTTGCGGGAATATATGTATTTCTCTGGTCTCTGCTTCTGCTGATTCCAGGTATTATCAAGAGCATGGCCTACAGCCTGTCGTATTTCATCGTACGTGACAATCCTGACATCGCCGTGGATGACTGTATATATCTGAGCCGCAAACTGATGAAGGGACACAAATGGGAAATGTTCCTGCTCCAGTTAGGCTTTGCGCTATTGTCGATTCTGGTAGGCTGTATTACGTTAGGCATCGGCCTGTTGTGGATGATTCCATACCTGTATTGCTCGTATGCCAGATTCTATGAAAGACTGAAAGAGGAGGAATGGCAGGGCGCATCCGCGTACGAAATGCTGCAGAAATATCACGGCAGATAAATATCAACAGCAATATGAAAAATCAAAGGGCCGCAAAATTCTGCGACCCTTTGGCTTTGTATATGTGTTCAATTTTTATTTGAAGTTGAAACAATGCTTGCCTGCATCGCCCAGTCCCGGTACGATGTAACCGTGGTTGTTGATTTCCGGATCAACGGCTCCGCACCAGATTGTAGTCTGGCTTACCGGTAATTTCTGTATGAGATTGTCAATTCCGGGCTGTGCGGCGAAGGCACATACTATGTGGATTGCCTTTGGCGTGCCGTATTTCTTCAGATTCTCGTATGCCGATGCAATGGTTGTGCCTGTAGCTATGACGGAGTCGGCCAGAATCAGTACCTTGCCGTCGAGTGACGGTGATGATACGCCGTCAATTGTCACGAAAGCTCCCTCTCCGTCAGAGTAGGTCCTTTGGGCGGATACAAAGGCGTTGCCGCAACTGTCGAATATGCCACGTATGCCATCTGCAAGAGGTAATCCTCCCTGCATTACTGTGGCGAGCACCACATTCTTCTCGGGCAGGTTTGCCTTGGCAAGTCCTAATGGAGTCTGAATTTCAGAGGAAGCATATTCAAGCTTTTTGCTGATCTCGTATGCCATGATGCCACCGATACGTTCCAGATTCCTGCGGAAGCGCATCATGTCCTGCTGTACATTGACATCGCGAAGCTCTGAGATGAACTTTCCGAGTACAGTGTTTGATTTGTTGAATTCAATAATTTCCATATTGTTGTATTAACTTTTTGAATTGACGGAATATGTTGTCAGCAAAGGTAATCGTTTCGCATAACAACTGCAAGATGTTCGTGTTATTTTGCAAA
Organism: Bacteroidaceae bacterium; assembly: GCA_045600825.1. Taxonomy (GTDB): domain Bacteria; phylum Bacteroidota; class Bacteroidia; order Bacteroidales; family Bacteroidaceae; genus Colenecus. Next base: position 41,881 of record JAZRYP010000007.1, on the reverse strand, counting down.
CTGAACCGGTCACTTTGTGTTATTAAAGCTTAAATGCGCGTGTCTGTTCAAAACTTGTTAAAATTATGTGCGCAGTACTTTAAAAAGACAGTAACTTTGTAGTGCTGATACAAGGCTTTGAATTTTTAACATACAATATTACAACAGAAAATGGCAAAAATTGATTTGAAAAAGTACGGAATCAACGATGTTACGGAGATTCTTTACAATCCTTCCTATGAGGTGCTTTACAACGAGGAGACAAAGCCGGGTCTGAAAGGCTTCGACAAGGGTCAGGTTACAGAACTTGGTGCAATCAACGTGATGACAGGCGTCTATACCGGACGTTCACCTAAGGACAAGTACATCGTAATGGACAGAAAGTCAAAGAATACTGTATGGTGGAACACTCCGGAGTATCCTAACGACAACCACGAGCTGTCACAGGAGAACTGGGAGAAACTGAAGGCTCTGGCTCTGAAGCAGCTCTCAGGCAAGCGTCTATTCGTAGTCGATGGTTTCTGCGGTACTCACAAGGATACCAGAATGAAGGTACGCTTCATCATGGAGGTTGCATGGCAGGCTCATTTCGTAACCAATATGTTCATCCGTCCGCAGAATCAGGCTGAGTTCGATCAGAAACCTGATTTCGTAGTATATTGCGCAGCAAAGGCAAAGGTTTCCAACTTCAAGTCAATGGGACTCCGTTCAGAGACTGCTGTCGCTTTCAATGTGACGAGCAAGGAGCAGGTTATCCTGAACACCTGGTACGGCGGTGAAATGAAGAAGGGTCTCTTCTCAATGATGAACTACTTCCTCCCGCTCCAGGGCATCGCTTCAATGCACTGCTCTGCCAATACCGATATGAACGGCAAGAACACAGCTATCTTCTTCGGTCTGTCAGGTACAGGCAAGACCACACTGTCAACTGATCCCAAGCGTCTGCTTATCGGTGATGACGAGCACGGATGGGACGACGAGGGTGTGTTCAATCTGGAGGGCGGCTGCTACGCCAAGGTCATCAACCTTGACAAGGAGTCAGAGCCGGATATCTACAACGCAATCCGTCGTGATGCTCTTCTTGAGAACGTCACAGTGGATAAGGAAGGCAAGATCGATTTCGCAGACAAGAGCGTTACCGAGAATACCCGCGTAAGCTATCCTATCTATCATATCAACAAGATTGTCCGTCCGGCATCCGAGGGCCCGGCAGCAAAGCAGGTCATCTTCCTGTCAGCTGACGCATTCGGAGTTCTGCCACCGGTATCAATTCTGACTCCGGAGCAGACCAAGTACTACTTCCTGAGCGGTTTTACAGCCAAGCTGGCCGGTACCGAGCGCGGTATCACTGAGCCGACTCCTACATTCTCAGCCTGCTTCGGCCAGGCATTCCTGGAGCTGCATCCTACAAAGTATGCTGAGGAGCTGGTCAAGAAGATGAAGAAGAGCGGTGCCAAGGCTTATCTGGTCAACACTGGCTGGAACGGTACTGGCAAGCGTATCTCCATCCGCGATACACGTGGCATCATCGATGCTATTCTGAACGGCTCAATCGACAAGGCTCCTACCAAGAAGATCCCGTATTTCAACTTCGAGGTTCCTACCAAGCTGGAGGGTGTTGACACCAAGATTCTTGATCCGCGTGACACCTACAAGAAGGCTTCCGAGTGGGAGGAGAAGGCTAAGGATCTGGCAGGCCGCTTCATCAAGAACTTCGCCAAGTACGAAGGCAATGCAGCCGGTAAGGCTCTTGTAAAGGCCGGTCCGAAACTCTGAATTTAGAAACCGATAATTAAAAGGCGCTCTTCCAGCGTGTGCCGGAAAGAGCGCCTTTTTTTGAAACAAACAGACTATGAGAAGAATTGTTATTGTAATTGCAGCTATTGTATCGTGTGTTGCTGTATCTGCTCAGAGACCTATGGGTGGTATGGGCATGATGGGTGGTATGGGTATGATGGGCGGTATGGGTATGGGCAGCTCAGAGAAGACTTTCTATGAGGCTGAGTCAGATTCAATCGTCCAGGCTTGTCTGTACGACCTGCCTTTCTTCCTCGATGCAAAGGCCAGTGAGAAGTTCGGCAAACTGATTAAAGAGGAATACGAGGAAATATGCCGTGAAATGATGTCAACAGTATTCCAGTACCTTATGTCACACGAGATGGCCAACAGGAGTGGCGGTATGGGCGGTATGAACTTCGGCGGTACATCCGATAATGGTGAGCTGGATCAGGCGACTATTAGAAAACACGTGGATGAAATCCGTGCGAGATACAACAAGAAGTACAAGAAGATGCTCGATGATGAGCAGTATGAGCAGTGGAGTGAAATTGAGGACAAGAGATATGGCCGTGGAATGGGCTATCTGCTGGCTCACGTGTATGAAAACACTACTCTGCCGTTCTAATTGATACTGTTATGCGTATAGCTCTGATAGGCTACGGCAAGATGGGGCACGAGATAGAGCGTGTGGCTTTATCCCGTGGCCATTCCATTGTCTGTAGGATAGATGTTGGCAATCTGGATGATATTGAGAGTGAAACTTTCCGCAGTGCTGACGTGGCAATTGAGTTCACAGCTCCGACGCAGGCATATAACAATGTGCTGAAAGCGTTCAAGGCCGGTGTGAAGGTTGTCAGCGGAAGTACCGGCTGGATGGAACAGAAACGTGAGGAAATGCAGTCATTGTGTGCAGATGGACATAACACGTTATTCTGGTCCAGTAATTTCAGCCTTGGCGTCGCGTTGTTTTCACTTACGAGCAGATATCTGGCCAGGCTGATGAACGGGTATCCTATGTACGACGTGACCATGTCAGAGACTCACCATATTCATAAGCTGGATGCTCCCAGCGGTACGGCCATTACCCTGGCGGAAGGGATAATAGAGAATATTGACCGTAAGAACTCGTGGACAAAGGGTTTGCTTACGGCTGCCGACGGTACCGTATCCGGTCGGAAGGAATGTCCTGCTGACTGTGTGCGCGTGGATTCCGTACGCGAGGGAGAAGTGCCGGGAGTGCATACTATAGTGTATGACTCTCCGTCTGACGAGATAATACTTACGCATAGTGCCAAGGACCGCTCCGGTCTGGCGCTTGGAGCTGTGCTGGCAGCGGAATATACTTGCAATCACTCAGGCTTTCTTACAATGGGTGATCTGCTTGGAATTAATTGAATGATTATGGAGAAAGACAGAAAATCCGGCTTCAGAAAACTCAGCGATGTGAAGACATCGGATTGGGTTAAATTCGGAATCATAATCCTGCTGTATATACTCTTTCTGATATGGATAAGGGGATGGTGGGGATTACTGGCTGTGCCGTTCATATTTGATGTATATGCCACCAAATTCATCAACTGGGGCTGGTGGAAAAACCTGAAGAATGATTTTCTGCGCTCAATCATGAGTTGGGTGGATGCTATCGTGTTTGCTCTGGTAGCCGTATATTTTGTCAATCTGTACCTGTTCCAGAACTACACTATTCCTTCCTCCTCACTTGAAAAATCTCTGCTTGTAGGTGATTATCTCTATGTAAGTAAGGTGGCGTACGGCCCCAGGAAGCCTATCACTCCGCTGACAATGCCTCTGACGAACAACACCTTGCCCGGAGGTGCCAAGAGCTATATTGAAAAGCCCCAGTGGAAGTATGAGAGGGTAAAGGGATTCGGATCAATACAGCAGAATGATATAGTTGTATTCAATTATCCATCAGGTGACACAATAGTCGGGAATCCTAAATATCAGGCTGCTGACTATTATGGTATGGTATATGAGCTCGGAAGCAGTCTTTGCCGTAAGGTGGCTTTGGACAGCTTGGATGTGATATCGCAGCGTAGGGTGTATGATTTCTACTATGGTGTAGGCCGGAATTATATTGTAACGCATTCAGAAACCTTCGGAAAGATAGGCTCGCGTCCTATAGACAGAAGGGAGAATTATGTCAAGCGCTGTGTGGGTCTGCCCGGTCAGACCTTGCAGATAAAGGATGGCGTGGTATTTATTGACGGCATACAGAGCGAGCAGCCTGAGAATCTTCAGTTCAATTATAATGTGGTGTTGCGTGCAGCCATACCGGCATCGCTCAGGGACGAGTTGAGACTTAGTTTGGAGGATTTGCCGGCAAAGTACAATCATGCAGGCAGTGTCGTCACATTTCCGCTCACATTTGCTGCGGCTGAGCTGCTTGCTTCGCGCAATGACATTGCATCGGAGGTTCATAGAGTACATTATCAGGAAGGTGAATGGCTGTTTCCTCTGAATAAGAACACTAAATGGAGTGTGGATAACTATGGCCCTATCTGGATTCCACAGAAAGGAGCTACGGTAAGTCTCAACTTGGACAATCTGCCGTTCTATGAGCGTATCATCAAGGTTTATGAGGGTAATGAACTCAAGGTGTCGGATAATGGCGAGATTCTGATCAATGGTGCAGTAGCGGATGAATACACGTTCAGTATGGACTATTACTGGATGATGGGTGACAACCGTCACAATAGTGCTGATTCCCGTTGCTGGGGCTTTGTCCCGGAGGATCACATCGTAGGTCGTCCTGTTCTGGTATGGCTCTCACTGGACAAGGACAGGAAAATAGGGCAGAAGGGTAAGATACGCTGGAACCGTATGTTCCGCTCTGTGAGGAGCTACAACTGATGTGCCCGATACTGTGTTCGGCATATTTGCCGCCTATAAGCTTTTTCAGGATAATAGGGAATTCTCCTGAGGTCTGCATTGAACAATACGATAATTACCAGAAGCAGACCTATCGTAACCGTTGTATGATTCTGACATCCGGAGGGCCTCTTGCGCTTACCGTTCCGGTTGTCAAGTCAGATACCCCCAAACAGCTGATGCGTGATGTCCGTATCAGTGATCACGGAAACTGGCGTCATCTGCACTGGAATGCATTGAAGTCCGCATACATGAACAGCCCGTTCTTTATGTATTATGAGGATGTTTTTAAGGCCGTTTATGACAAGCATCATACTTTCCTGATAGATTTTAATCAGGAGCTTCTTTATACTATTGCCGATCTGATGAATATCAAGTCGGAGATATTGCTCACAGATGCGTTCCAACCGCTTGGTGAGGGTAACCGCTCGTGGGATTTCCGGTGGATGATAAATCCTGATACCCATACGGATGAGCATCAGCCTCCTTATTTTCAGGTGTTTGAGGAAAAATACGGCTTTACACCCAATTTAAGTGCGGTGGATTTGCTTTTTAATCTTGGGCCGGAATCTATCCTGTATCTCAGAAAGAATATGTAAGCTTTCCAAGGAAGCTGAAACCCTTTGCCGGAATACCGTATTGCAGGTTTCCGCCAATGATGTATTTCTCGTTCGAGAGATTGTATGTATCGAATGATACGTTTATGCCTATCGGCGTGTACCATTCAAGTCCTGCACCGAATACCGCGTATGCCGGCTGATTGGTGGTGTTGATCTCGTCCGGGTAGAGGAATTTTGTAAGCAGATCGTTGTCAAGACATTCCATTGATGACTGGACATGCATATTGGCGTGTACGTTAATCTGTCCGCATCCTCTGTTGAGCACGCGCTGGGACACTGTCAGATTCATCAGGAAGTTGGGCACATTGTAAATCTGTTTGCCGGATGTCACAAGATCCGAAGCGCTGAATGGACGCTGATAAGTGAAGTTGAGATTGGCCAGTGTCGTTTCATTCGCAAACTGCAGCACGTTTTCGATTCCGCCTATATTGATCTGTCCTGAATTGACAAATGTACTTGCTCCCTTGCCGACTAATGCACCTACCGGATTGTAGGACACCATATTGTCCAACATATTATAGAACAGGTTAGCCTCATAGCTCAGGTGCAGTTTCTGCCAGTTGCAGTTGGCGGTCAGCTGGAATGCGTCCATATTCTCAGGTTTCAGATCCGATCCGCCTGTAAAAATGCTGATGTTTGATCCGCGATAGAAGAAGGGAGCATCCACAAATGAGTGGGAATATCCTCCCTTAAGAGACAATACTGAGTTCGCTTTCCAGATAAGTGTGATACGTGGAGACAGGGTGCTTATTTTGCTTTTGTCAATGCGAATCTTATAGTCGTATCGCAGTCCTCCGTTGAAAATCAGCCGTTTTGTGAAATTGTGCTTGGATTGGATGAAGGCCGACAGAACGTGTTCCGAGCCGGTCTGCATAATGTCTCTGAGTGTGTTGTTGATATTCATGAAATCAGCACCCACCTGCAGAGTGCCGTCAACCATGGAGTACATATCGTATTGCAGACCGCATAGTATGGAACCGAACATCCGGTCGGATATCTTGTACTGGTATGCTCCGTTTACTGATGCGCCGAAACTGTAGTCCTGCCAGGATACGTTCTGCCAGAGACCTGATGTACGTATGTTCTGAAGACCGAGCTTGCTTGAAAGCAATTTGGCCAGAATATAATGTACGGAGTCATCCAATACGTTATAGATCTGTGTGCGTTCCATATTGGCAGTCAGGGATGCTGATATTGAGAACTTCTCCCATTCATGGCTGTAATTGGTGTTCGCTGATATGTTGGTGCGGCTTGAGCCCGGCTTCTCGCCGTTCATAGTGCCGTATTTGTCGTAGGAATAACCGTTACCCAGTGTAATGAGGTTATAGTATGGTACCATCTTGCCGTGCTGTCCGAATGCCTCTACGCTAATGTCACCCCAACGTACTTTCATTCCTAAGTCGTATGCCGGTTGGCCGTTGTAGCCGTCAATGTAGTGCGGAAGTCCGTTTTGCGTATATGGCTCTCCTTTTGAGGTATAGACGGATGCCCATGCCATATAGTCCGTCTTGATGTTTCCGTTGCCCAGCATCAGAGTTCCTCCGTACGTATTGTTATTGCCTGCCATTCCGGAAATCTCTCCGCCTTCCAGATCGCTTCCGCTTTTTGTGATGATGTTGACAACGGCTGTCAATGCGACATTTCCATATAGTGATGATGCCGGTCCTCGAAGCACCTCAATCTGCTTGATCTTGTCAATGCTGTTACGGTAGTCTATTGCCGCCGCATTTGTAACCTGGCTGTTCAGACGATGTCCGTCGATAAGGACAAGGACTGTCTCCTGTGTAAGTCCGGATATCCCGCGCATTGCCAGATTCCCTTCAATACTGCTGATGGCTGAGTATCCTGGCACGAACAGCATAAGAATCTCGGAAAGGTTGTGGGCTCCGGAGGCCTTGATCATTTTCTCTGTAATCAATGTAAGCGGCACAGGAACCTCGTCTGCGCTTTCCGCTATTTGTGAGGCCGTGGTAATGGTAACTATGCTTTTCTTCTGCTTTCCCAGCATTTCGGCGAAACGCGGGGAGTCATCGTATGCCGTATAGTATGGGTCAACGTCAAGGAGCTTGTTGATATAGGTCTCTGCCTCGGTATTCTTGTCCTGATATATGCTGCTCAATGCCAGCAGATGATATGCTTTGACCAGGTAGTCGCCTTTCATTTGTTTTATTCCGCGAAGCAAAATGGTATCTGCCTGTGCGAAATGTCCCATTTCAAAGGCTTGGTTAGCCTGCTGAAGAATCTGGTCGTTGTCCTGTGCGCATATACGTGTGAACGCTAATAACGCAATTGACAGTAGGATGCTAAATCTTTTCATTTCATCTTAATGATCTTGCAACAAAATTACTGTTTTTATCTGATAATTTTCCTCCAGCAGGTACTTAAATGATTTGTGCACAAATGATGCGTATGTGTGCATAAAATGGAAAATATGTAGCGGTTTGGTTGTCCATAATGCTAAAAGTAACGTCCTTTGCATAAACAATTAATAAAAACTATTATGGCAGATTCAGAAATCGCAAAAAGAGTTCAGGCTATCATCGTTGACAAACTTGGTGTTGATGAGTCGGAAGTGACACCAGAGGCAAGCTTCGCAAATGATCTTGGCGCTGATTCATTGGATACAGTAGAACTTATTATGGAGTTTGAGAAAGAGTTTGGTATCTCAATTCCTGATGATAAGGCTGAGAGCATAACTACAGTAGGCGAGGCTATTGCATACGTTGAGAGCGCTGCCGGCCAGAACTGATTTTGCCTGCATGGAGCTCAAGAGAGTAGTCGTGACAGGCCTTGGTGCCGTCACACCACTTGGAAATACGATTCCAGAATTTTGGAAGAATATTCAAAAGGGAGTAAGCGGTGCTGCTCCCATTACCCGTTTTGATATAAGCAGAATTAAGACACGCGTTAATTTTGCCTGTGAGGTTCACGACTTTGACATTACAAAGTTCATAGACAGGAAGGAAGCCCGCAAGATAGATCTGTATGCCCAGTTTGCCATAGCCTCGGCTGTTGAGGCGGTGGCGGATTCCGGTATAGACAAGGAGAAGGAGAATCTGGATAGGATTGGTGTGGTGCATGGCGTCGGTATGTGCGGCGTTGCGGCGTTTGAGTCAGGTATTGAGGAGATGTACGTTGAGAAAGAACAGAATCAGGACCTGAAGGTATCTCCGTTCTTCATCACAAGCATCATATCGAATATGGGTGCAGGCTACATTTCGATAATGAACGGTTTCAGGGGGCCTAGTCTGGTCACATCATCGGCGTGTGCTTCAGGTGCCAATGCAATAATTGATGCAGTGAACCTGATTCGTTTGGGTAAGGCCGATGTGATGGTATGTGGCGGATCGGAGGCTGCGGTATCGGGTAGCGGTGTCTGCGGATTCAGTATGATGCGTGCGTTGTCAACGCGGAATGACTCACCGGAAACCGCGTCACGTCCTATGAGCGGCAGCCGTGATGGATTTGTATTCGGAGAGGGTGCCGGAACAATGGTGCTTGAAGAGTATGAGCATGCTGTGGCCCGTGGAGCCAGAATATATGCCGAGGTTGCAGGCTGGGGTCTGTCTTCGGATGCGTATCATATTACAGCTCCGGAACCGGAGGGAAAAGGTGCCATCAGTGCAATGACCCTGGCATTGCAGGATGCCAGTATGAAACCGGACGATATCGATTATATCAATATGCATGGGACGTCAACTCCTTTAGGTGACATTGCCGAATGTAAGGCGATACAGAATGTGTTCGGTGAGCATGCATACAGGATGAGCCTGAGTTCAACGAAATCAATGACAGGACATCTGCTCGGAGCAGCAGGGGCGGTTGAAGGTATAATAAGCGTATTGTCCGTGTATGACGATGTCGTTCCTCCCACCATCAATCATGCAGAAGGTGACGATGACGAGAATATAGATTACGCTATGGACTTCACTTTCAATAAAGCCAAAAAGAAAAAGGTGAATGTTGCCATGTCCAATAACTTCGGTTTCGGTGGACATAATGCCTGCATCATCTTCAAGAAGTTCGAAGGATAATGATGAGGATAGGGCATAGTACCATATCACATATTGCTGCGGCCATATCTGTGGTCGCAGTATTTTGTGTAGGATGTGCCAGTATAGGTTCTCCGGATGGGGGACGTTACGACGATGATCCTCCGATATTCAAGGGCAGTACTCCCAAGCGCAATGCCACCAACGTCACTACCAGAAACATTTCTCTGGATTTTGATGAGGTCGTGAAGATAGAGAATGCGGCGGAGAGGGTTATAGTCTCTCCTCCTATGGTAGAACAGCCTGATATTCAGGTCCTGAATAAGAAAATCCAGATTAAGATAAAGGATACGCTTAGGTCAAATACCACGTATTCCATTGATTTTGCCGATGCGATTGTCGATAATAACGAAGGCAATCCGTTGGGCGATTTCTGTTTCAGTTTCTCGACGGGTGATGAACTTGATACTATGGAGATATCGGGATATGTCCTGGATGCCTCAAATCTGGAACCTGTCAAGGGAATTCAGGTCGGTGTCTATTCTGATTTGTCCGACACAGCCTTTATCACCAAGCCTTTTGAACGTATATCCCATACTGATGCGGAGGGACATTTTGTTATCCGTGGCATGAAGCGTGGGGAGTATCGTGTATATGCCTTGCAGGATATGGACCAGAACTATTATTTCTCCCAGAAGGCGGAGAGAATAGCCTGGCTTGACTCTGTGATAACGACAGACTGCAAGTGGGATTACCGTGCTGACAGCATACGTAATAGTGACGGCACTGTGGATTCTGTGGCCTATGTCGGATATACAAGATATCTTCCAGATGACATTGTTCTGCTGTCGTTTAAGGAATCTCCTGTGAATCAGTATATTACGTCAGCAAACCGTAAGACTCACGAAAAATTCAATCTGAATTTCGCATTACCGATGGACAGTCTGCCTCATATCAGTGGACTGAATTTCGATGAGCGTGATGCTTTCATAATTGAACGTAGCAAGGGTAATGATACGTTGACATACTGGATGCACGATACGCTGTTATATTATAAGGATACACTGAGACTTTCTGTGACGTATCAGGCGTTGGACTCAATGGGAGTGTATGTGCCGGTTACTGATACGCTTTCGCTTGTTCCGCAGAAATCCAGAAATCAGATTCTGAAAGATGCTGCGAAGAAAGTGGAGAATGATGCAAAGGAACTGGAGAAAGAGTACAAGCGCTTGGAGAAACAGGGTGATAGTGCGGCAATGGCAAAACTGTTTGAGAAAAAGACGTCTTTTCTGAATATGTCATTGAACGTTGATCAGAGTATGGATGTAAACCAGATAGTACAACTTGTATTCAAGGAACCTGTGATGCCGTTTGTGGCAGATTCCGTAATACATGTCTCTCATAAGGTTGATTCCTTATTTGAGCCTATGCCTATAGTGCTTATCCAGGATTCATTGAATATCAGGTCTTTCAATTTATATGCGGAGTGGAGACCCGGTGAGGAGTATCAGATTCTGGTGGATTCTGCTTCCATATACGGCATATATGGTTTGCATAATAATATTTTGAAACAGGACATATCCGTGCGAATGTTGGACCAATACAGTACTTTCGCTGTAAGAATCAAGGATGCTGAACCGGGGTATAGGGTCCAACTATATTCCGGCAATGACAAAGTGGTGCGTTCGGATACTCTTAAGAAAGGTGTATCGGTGTTTTATTTCATGCAGCCCGGTACATATTACGTGCGTCTGCTGGATGATGTTAATGGCAATGGAGTATGGGATCCCGGTAATTATGCCTCAGGGATTCAGGCGGAGAGGGTGTTTTATCTGAATAAGAAATTCGATCTGAAGGCCAACTGGGAGCATGAGATGGACAGTCCGTGGGATTTGTATGATATGCCGCTATATTTGCAGAAACCGGATGAGGCAAAACAGGCGGATGTAAGATCGAAACAGGCGCGGAAATCCAAGAATATAGAGCGTGATGCCAAGATAGCGGAACAGCAGGCCTGGAAATTGAAAAAACGTGCGGACAGGAAGGAACGCCGGTTAGCGAGGAAGAAGTGATTCCCGCTGTATTCTCTCCCATACATTCAGGAAATTCTCTCCCCAAAGCAGTTGCAGGTCTCTGTGGCTGAAACCTTCGGATATCAGCAGTCTTGTCAGCTCCAGAAGTGCAGAAACGTCCTCAAGACCCATAATGCCGCCACCACCGTCAAAGTCGGAACCGATGCCTACGTGCTCTATTCCCATAACATTGACCATATATTTTATGTGTCTGACAGCATCGTGTATGGTGGCATTTCCGCCCTTCTTGAGAAAACCGCTATAGAGACAAACCTGGGCTACACCCCCGGAATGAGCCAGAAGCATCATCTGCTCATCTGTAAGATTACGTGGATGATTGCAGAGTGCGCGTGCGGATGAATGCGAACATATAATAGGTGTCTTGCTGGTATCGGCGGCATCATAGAAACTTTTTTCTGATGCGTGGGACAGATCCACCATTATGCCGTATTTATTCATCTCGCGGATAACCTGCTCTCCGAATGCCGACAAACCGTTGTGTTCGCTTTCGCCCTTTGCCGAATCGCAGATGTCATTATCTCCGTTGTGGCATAGTGTGATGTAGGATACTCCCATCTTTGCATATCGGCGGATGTTGTCTGGTCTGTTGCCTATGGCGTATCCGTTTTCAATGCCGAGGACTATTGACTTTATGCCGAGCTGCTTGTTCTGCCTGACTTCGGATGGCGTTCTGGCAATAGCTGCTTCGCCACCACACAGTCTGACCCTGTCCTCGATCAGTGATAATATGCGGTCAGCCTTTTGTGTCGCTGCGTTCAATGAGGCCTCATCGCGCTTGAGCTGACGCAGATATGCGACCATGACACTTACATCCTGGTGGCCGTCTGTCATCTTCTGAAGGCTTACCAGTGGTGTATAAAGAAATGTCTCACTGCCATCAGGCGATGTCTCTCCGACATACTCATACTCAACGGCGATGCTTTCATCCCGTTTGTGAAAATATGCACCTTTGTCAAAGAACATCGGTGTATCGCAATGACTGTCCAGGATGATACTGCGGTTGTGTATGTCCTTGGCTTCCTTGTACGACGATGCCTGAGCGACCAGCCACCTGAAAATCGGAAGCATTGATTCCTGATCGGACTGAAGCAGACATTCCGGATGCCATTGGACTCCCAGAATGGAGCGGCCGGAGGTCGATTCCATTGCCTCAATTATTCCGTCAGCTGCGGTGGCCGATACCATAAATCCTTCCGGTACTGTTTTTACCGCCTGATGATGGAATGAGTTGACGTGCAGTGTGTCATTGCCGAAAAGTGTCCTTAACAGGGAGTCCTGTTTGATTGCGACAGTATGTGAAGTGCTGTCTCTTGGTGTATCCTGATCGTGTGATATAACCTCGCCATGCTGGCTGATGTCCTGATACAGCTTGCCTCCTAATGCTGCTGCAAGTGTCTGGATGCCTCTGCAGATGCCGAGAATCGGGATTCGGCGGTCAAATGCAATCCGGGTCAGCAGCATTTCAGGGAGGTCGCGTGTCGGGTTGACAGACAATTCGCATAGAGGCTGCTCGCGTAGATATTCCGGATCAATGTCCGCTCCACCGGATAGTATGATGCCATCCAAGTGCAGGGTCAGATGGCTTATCGACGTGACATCATCGAACGGAGGGATGATTACAGGTATTCCTCCTGCGGCAATGACAGAATTCCAATATGGCATTGCCAATGTGCAATTCATATCCTTGAAGTTGCCGCTGATGCCTATAAGTGGCTGATATCTCCCAGAAAAAGACATCTCTCCGCGGTATTTGCGGAGAGAGTCTTCCATTTCAGTTATCTTACGGAATTCAGTCATGGCTTCAATCTGTAGCTATAATGGGTACCTCTTTCTTGAAGCCCTGATCAAGGGAAATCAGTGTCTCTGTCGATGTGACTCCCTCAATCTCCTGAATCTGATTGTTGATGAGTTCCATCAGGTGGCTGTTGTCGCGTGCATACAGTTTGATAATCATACCATATCTTCCTGTAGTAAAGTGACTTTCAACCACCTCCGGTATCTCATTCAGTTTTGAAACGACTTGATGGTACATGGATCCTTTCTCCAGCGAGAGCCCCACGAATGTACAGGTGCTGTATCCGATGCTTTTGGGATTGACATGATATCCTGAACCGGTAATCACTCCGTCATCAAACAGCTTTTGGACACGTTGGTGTACGGCTGCGCGCGAAACCCCGCATTGTACTGCCACATCGCGGAACGGTATGCGCGCGTTGAGTGAGATGATTGATAATATCTTTTTGTCTAAGGCATCCATGTTACCGGAACTTGAGTTATTTTTTTACTATTTCAAGCAGCTCCATGTCAAAGACAAGAGTGGAGAACGGCTTGATTGTTCCGTTATCCTGTGCTCCGTATGCCAGTTCGCTTGGAATATATACCTTCCACTCTGAACCTACAGGCATAATCTGAAGTATCTCCTGCCATCCCTTGATGACACCTTTAATCGGGAATTCTATACCATCCTCGCTGCTGTCGAATTCTGTACCGTCAATGAGTGTACCGGCATATTTTACCTTTACATTGCTGTCCTCAGTCGGAATCTCACCATTGCCGCTCTTGATGATCTCATAGAGTATTCCGCTCTCAAGTGCTATTACGCCATCTTCCTTAGCCTTTGCAGCAAGAAAATCCGCACCGGCAGTCTTGTTCTCGGCATATTTCTCCTCAGATACCTGGGCTATTATTGCCTGGGCGAGACTGTCAGTAATTGAGCCGGCCCGATCCATTGACATTATGCTGAAATCGTTGAGTGCTCCAGCCAGGAATCCGCTGATATAGTTGTCACGGTTCAATGTCTTCTCACTGTCCTCTCCAAAGATTGATGCGCTTATCTGCGGAAATATGTTGCCGACCTCAGAGTTTCCAATCTCCAGACCTGCGTAATATGCTTTCTTTGCAGGGCTGTCACTGGCTTTTGCAGCTTCCATAAATCCTTTTATGAAGTCTTTCATATAGGTGGTGTCAACACCCATCTGGTTAACGAGATAATCTACAAACCCGTTGCTCCTTGCTACAGCGTATGAGTATGATACGGAGTCAATAGCATTGTTGAATACAGCTTTTGCAGGCTTCTGGCCGCAACATGAGGCTACCGTCATTGCCGTGATGGCACAAATGACTAAAATGTTTCTTTTCATTTTTGTTATTAATTAAGGTTATAAATACTTCAAGATGGAATTTTCTGTCCGCTGCGTGCTTCATATACATTTATGACGTAGTCACCGATCTTTTCAAAGTCTCCTACCAGATCAATGTAATAGACGCCTATCTGGTAAGGGTATTTATGATCGTTGACATCCTGCACGTTCATGTCACGCAGTTGGGTACGATAGTTGTTTATTTCTGTCTCCTTGTTCAGAATATTGTTCGGATCAATGGCTCTGGCACCATCCTTCAGGTACGATACCATCATCTGGATATGTTCATCAACCAGGTTCATGATGTGCTCGATATGTCCGTACTGGCTTTCGGTGAAATCCTCCTTGCCCTTGAACTTGCGGTTCAGTGTCCGTGCCAGATTGTAGCAGCTGTCGCAAATGCTCTCCAACTCGGATATCTCGCGCAGCATAGCCTGTATCTTCAGCTTACCTTCGGCACTCAGACGGCCTTCAGATACTTTTGAAAGATAATTCGCAATCTCTACCTCCATCCTGTCACTGATACTCTCGTATTTCTCAATTCGTGAGAAAAGCTTGGAGAACTCGTTCTCATCCTTAAGTTGGAGCAGGGTGCTGATGAAACCGTACATCTTGTGCGTACGCTCAGCATACAGGTTTATTTCCTTCTGAGCCTCAAGTATGGACAGCTCGGATGTTGACATAAGTCCGTTCGGCACATAGCGCAGACGGAAGTCCTCGTCCTCCTCCTTCGGTTTTATGACACGGCATACCAGTTTCTCAATCAACGGTGTGAACCATATCAGAATGGTCGTGTTGATTACGTTGAATGTCGTATGGAAGGTGGCCAGCACGTATGTCAGCTTGGTATTGACATCGCCCGTCTGTGTGGCTGTGCCCCATTCGTCTGGGTCAACTCCCCATAATCCGCAGACAGCTCTGACAAATGTCTTGAAAATGATGAGTATCCAGATTACTCCGAACAGATTGAACAGCAGGTGGGCCAGTGCTGCGCGGCGGGCCTGGGTATTGGCCGAAAGCGCGGCTATGTTAGATGTAAGCGTTGTTCCAATGTTCTCACCCATTACAAGTGCTATACCCTGATATATAGGCAGTACGCCTGTTCCGCACAGAATCATGGTGATGGCCATAATCGCCGCCGATGACTGTACGCAGAGCGTGAGCAGTCCTCCGATAACCACATACAGCAGAATAGAGAGGAATCCCCAGTTACCTGTTGCGACAAAGAAGTTGATTACGGCTGCGTTGTCCTGCAGATTCATCTCTGTAGCGTGCGTGCGCAGTGTTATGAGTCCGAGGAACATGAATGCAAAACCGAACAGGAATTCTCCGAAGGACTTGCGGCTGCTGCTTCCGGAAAATATGAAAGGTATGGCGCAGGCGAACAGAAGCCAGGATAGCTGCGACAGATCCATGGAGAAACCGAAGACGGCCATTATCCATGCCGTGAATGTGGTGCCGATATTAGCTCCCATAATGACTGAGATAGCCTGCAGCAGCGTGAGCAGACCGGCATTGACAAAACTTACAGTCATCAGCGTGGTCGCTGTGGAGGACTGGACTGCCGCGGTCACTACGGCACCTGTGACAACTCCGGCGACCCTGTTGTTGGTCATAGCTCCGAGCACTTTTCTGAGTGATCCTCCCGCGAATTTCTGCAGGCCCTCACTCATGGTCTTCATACCGAACATGAGCAAGGCCAGACAGCCGACAATCTTGATTATGTCAAATATCATAAAAAAGAAGTATTTTTGGACATGGAAACCAGACAGGTTCCATATCGTGCAAATTTAGTAATAAAATTGAAGGGAATCCAGAATGTCAGCGGAATTTAATTCACAATCTCAGATTCAGATTCAGTCTCAGACGCAGCTCCAGACACTCTCTCCCCAGCAGGTGCTGGAGGTGAGGTTGCTTGAACTCCCGTCATTGGAGCTGGAAGTGCGGGTACGTGCTGAACTGCTGGATAATCCGGCGCTTGAGGAACATACTGATTATGACGGAGACAGCGCTTCTGCCAGTGACGCTTCTGCTGTGAATGAAAATACGTATGACCGCGAGGCTGATTTCCTGTCGGAGGACGATATGCCTGACTATTACAACGATCCCTCTGTCGGAAAGTCGGATTCCGCTATGGCGGCAGAGATACCACTGTCCGATGCCGTATCGTTCTATGAACTGCTGAGAGGGCAGCTTGGCGAGCAGAGCCTGACTGAGCGTGAGCGTCAGATTGCTGATTATCTAATCGGTTCATTGGACGAGAACGGATTTATCGGGAAGACACTCGAGGCAATATCTACCGAACTGGCTGTCAATATCTTCCTGGATGCGGATGAGGCTGAGATAGAGCGGGTGCTGCACGTCATTCAGGGCTTTGATCCTGCCGGGATAGGAGCCCGCAATCTGCAGGAATGTCTTCTGTTGCAGCTGCGCAGAAAGAAACAGACATCGGAATGCCGGCTTGCAATGCGTATCATTGACGAATGCTTCGATGAACTCAAAAACCTCCGACGTGATAAGATAGCCATAAAAACGGGCGCTTCCGTGTCAGAGATAGATCAGGCCTTTGAACTGATAGGTCATCTTAACCCGCGGCCGGGATTCGCACTTGGCGAGACCGACCGTCAGGGAGGCACGCATATCGTACCGGACTTTACGGTAGAGTGCTATGACGGTTCAATTCAGTTCTCCCTCAATAATTTCAATATTCCTGAATTACGTCTGAGCCGCAGTTTTCTGGAGACTCTCGATGCACAGGGAAACAGTAATGACAGCGATGTCCGGCAGTCTGCGGCCTTCGTACGCAGCAAGCTGGACGCCGCGCAGGGATTCATAAATGCTCTCCGCCAGCGTGAGAAAACGCTTACACATACCATGCAGGCTATAATAGATATGCAGCGTGATTATTTCCTGTCGGGAGACGAAAGCCGCCTTAAGCCAATGATTCTCAAGGATGTCGCGGAAAGGACGGGCCTGGACATATCTACAGTATCCAGGGCGACGAACGGTAAATATGCGGAAACCGATTTCGGGACAGTGCATTTGAAGGACTTGTTTACCGATGGCGTGACAGGCGCTGACGGCGTTGAGGTGTCGGTGCACGAGATTTACAGAATAATAAAGGAGGCGGTTGCCGGTGAGGACCGTTCCGCTCCTCTTACAGATGACAATCTGTCTGAGATGCTGAAAAAGCGCGGATATGATGTGGCCAGACGTACAGTGGCAAAATATAGGGACCAGCTGGGTATTCCTGTAAGCCGGCTTCGTAAATAAATATTGACAAATTATGTATATACGCAGAAAAAGCAGCGAGGTTAATGTGGGTGGCGTTCCGCTCGGAGGTGATAATCCAGTCAGGGTACAGTCTATGACAACCGCTTCCACGATGGATACGGAAGGCTGTGTGGAGCAGGCCATACGTATTATTGAGGCAGGCGGAGAATATGTCCGTATGACTACTCAGGGCACGCGCGAGGCCGAGAACATGCGTGAGATACGCGCTGTATTGCGTGCACGCGGCTACAATACTCCGCTGGTTGCGGATGTGCATTTCAATCCTGCCGTAGCCGATGTGGCGGCACGTTATGTGGAGAAGGTGAGAATCAATCCCGGCAATTATGTGGATCCGGCACGGACATTCCGCCATATAGATTATACTGACGAGGAGTATGCCGCGGAGCTTCGCAGAATCCGCGAACGGTTTGTGCCGTTCCTTGATATATGCAGGGAACACGGAACCGCAGTACGAATAGGCGTGAATCACGGCTCATTGTCAGACCGTATAATGAGCCGTTACGGGAATACGCCGGAAGGTATGGTGGAAAGCTGTATGGAGTTCCTGCGTATATGTGTTGACGTGAATTTCAAGGATGTAGTGATATCGATAAAGGCCAGCAACACGGTCGTGATGGTTCAGACAGTACGCCTGCTGGTTAAGGAGATGAACAGGGAGGGTATGGCATTTCCCATTCATCTTGGAGTCACCGAGGCCGGCGAAGGTGAGGACGGGCGCATAAAGAGCGCCGTCGGAATCGGTGCGCTTCTGGCTGAGGGCATAGGCGATACCGTGCGTGTCTCATTGTCCGAGGCTCCGGAGAAGGAAATCCCTGTGGCCCGCAAGCTGGTGGCATACGCCAAAGAAAGTGCAGACAGGCGTGAGATGGCGCGTGCGTCAATTGCGGATGATACCATAACCCTGGAATACAATGAGAAAAATATTGAGGATTTTCAGCTGAAGGCCGCTATGGATGCCGGTGCATTGCTGATAGACGGCTGTGCCAGGAACCTCAGACTTTCCAATATAAATGCGTCCATTACGCAGGTTCAGGCCGATGATACGGCAGAGGCCATCCTGCAGGCAGCGAGGGTCAGATTTACGCGTACGGAATATATATCGTGTCCAGGATGCGGCCGCACCCTGTATAACCTGGAGGAGACGATAGCGCGTGTCAAGACTGCGACAAAGCACCTGAAAGGACTGCGCATAGCCATAATGGGGTGTATCGTGAACGGACCGGGTGAGATGGCCGATGCCGATTACGGTTATGTGGGTGCAGGACGCGGACGCATAAGTCTGTATCGTGGCAAGGACTGCATCGAAAAAAATATTCCTGAGGCGGACGCGGTGGAGCATCTGCTGAATCTGATAAATTCTGACATTGCTCAGTGACGTACGCGTGTCACTATCCCGACAATGAATGACTCTGGAATAAAGCCGAAATAACGGCTGTCCCTTGAGTCCTGGGAGTTGTCGCCAAGTGCGAAATACCAGTTCTGACGGAATGTGTATTCCCGGATTGCTGTTCCATCGGACAGCGTGACTCCGCAGTCCGAGACAGTCAGCCTCAGGCCCGTCTCGTATTCAATCACCAGCCTGTACAGTTCTGCATTGAAAGCCGTCATTTGTACGGTAAGATTCTCTGCTGGTACTGTGAGAGGCCCCATATCCAGAACGTTCCATTCCGGCAGCGATAAGGGTATTGCATTGAACAGATAGCCGACTGATGCTATGCTGTCTCTGGATTTGCGAAGCATCTCCTGATTCTCCAGGACTCCTATCGGCCTGAGTATCCGGTCATTCCAGCTGTGCCCCTCTGCAATGCCGATTCTGTCGCCCGGACATCCCTGCACACGTTTGCAATAGACGTAGTTTATGCGGAACTCAATGCGTGACCAGTCATCGTAGCCGAAAGGGTAGTTGAATACAATCACATCGCCCGGACGAATTTCTCTCAGCCCTGGAAGCCGTATGCTGTGCAATGGCTCACCTCGCGTGAATTTGAGGCCGGTATAGATCCTTGGTCCGAACAGCGGCTTGCACACATATACCCTGTCGCCTTTATTCAGGGTAGGTGACATTGAAGAGCCCGGAATGACGAAGCTGTCTGTCAGGAGAATCCTGTTTGCATAATGCACCACGACTGTTCCGACAGCAACGGTAACAATCCACAGGAAAAGACGTATTCCGCCTTTTAAGTTCTTTTTCATGGTATTGTAAAATAAAATGTCAGTTTGTCTTGAACTTGTAGCTTACTTCTGCAAGCTCGGCATTGGCCTTCTCTATCTTTGCCTTCAGTCCCTGCTTGTAGTCAGCCATGCGTGCGGCAAGTCCGCTGTCGCCTAGAGCCAGCATCTCCGCGGCCAGGATTGCCGCATTCTGTGCCCCGTTCACCCCCATCGTAGCGACAGGGATGCCAGGAGGCATTTGCACGATTGACAGCAGTGCGTCCAACCCGTCAAGCATACCCTTGATGGGGACCCCTATTACAGGAAGCGTCGTGTTGGCTGCTATCACTCCCGGAAGTGCCGCCGCCATACCGGCGCCGGCTATTATGACTTTCACGCCGCGTTCTGCGGCATTCTTTGCGAACTGCTCTACAGCGTCTGGCGTACGGTGCGCCGACAATGCGTTCATTTCAAACGGAATCTGCATCTCATCAAGAAATGCCGCCGCCTTCTCCATAACCGGAAGGTCGGACGTGCTGCCCATAATTATACTTACCGACGGTTTCATATCTCGTTCGTATTTTTTCGCGAAGGTAAGAATCAGTTTTGAAATAATCAACCTCAATTCATATGTTTTCCCCCGTATTTTTCTTCTTTTTTTGTCACACAGGAGCCTTTTATATAACTTTGTAACTATAGTTGTTAATGGACTGAAAACAATGAATACACCTGATGAGAGAGTCTTGGCTTTGCGCGGACTGATGTGCGAATGGGGGTGGAATGCGGCGGTAATCGTCGGTGAGGATCCTCATAACAGTGAATATACCCCTTCCAGGTGGTGCCAGCGGGAGTTTATCAGCGGTTTCACCGGATCCGCCGGAGTGGTGGTGATTACTTCGGATCACGCTGGCCTGTGGGTGGATTCCCGTTATCATATACAGGCTGCACGTGAATTGCAGGGCAGCGGTATTGAGCTTCACAAGATGATATCCGTGGAGGATGCGGAATGGATGAAGTGGATTGCTGATAACGTACCTGCCGGAGGCAAGGTCGGCATTGACGGAATCTGTATGAGCCAGTCGGATGCCTTGCAGCTTCAGTCACTGCTTGCTGCGAATGGCTCCTCTATAATATCAAGACCGGATTTCCTCGGTGAGATATGGCCTGACAGGCCCTCATTGCCACAAGACCCTGTATGGTTACACGAGAAGATATATTCAGGCCGTTCCACTGCCGATAAGCTGTCGTGGTTTCGCGGTGTGCTTGCAGACAGGGATTGCAGATACGCGCTGGTAACTACGCTTGACCAGATAGCGTGGCTGCTGAATATCCGCTCGAATGACATTGCCTATTGCCCGGTCGTGATTTCCTTTGCTGTGGTGACTCCTGATGCTGTGGCATTGTTTGCCGATGAGGTGAAGTTCAGTCCTGAAGTGAGGGAGGCATTAGGTTCGGATGGTATTTCGGTATATCCGTATGATGGTGTTACGGGTTATATAGCGTCATTGCCCGCTGACGGAAAAATGATGACGGATCCGTCGTCGCTCAACTATGAGTTGGCTAAGGCTGTGAATGACAGATTCGGTGCCGATGGTACCGTGTGCTGTGCCTCTCCGATAGACGTGGAGAAGTCTGTCAAGAACGCTGTGGAGATTGAGGGCTTCCGTCAGGCGTATGTCCAGGATGGCGTTGCCCAGACCCGTTTCTATCATTGGCTGGAGAATGCCATGGCTGCCGGTGAGCAGATTTCCGAGGCTGATGCTGCCGATAGGCTGCACGAGTTCCGTGCCCTTTGCCCCGATTTTCTTGACGAAAGTTTTGAGACGATATCTGCGTATCAGGAGAATTCGGCCCTTCCACATTATTCAACCGTGCGCGGACAGGATGCGCTGCTTCAGCCGCACGGACTGTACCTTAATGACAGTGGCGCCCATTACCGTTATGGTACCACTGATATTACGCGTACAATAGCTCTTGGCCCGACTACCCGACTGGAGCGCGAGGACTACACGATAGACCTGAAGGCGATGATTGATCTGGGAATGGCGATATTCCCTGCCGGTACTCCGGGATGTCGGCTTGATGCCGTGGCACGCCGTCCGCTCTGGCAGACAATGCGCAATTTCGGTCACGGGACAGGTCACGGTGTAGGTAATGTCCTTTCTGTCCACGAGGGTCCGCAGACAATACGTCAGAATCTTAAGAACCAGCCGATGCTGCCGGGAATGATTACGTCCGATGAGCCGGGCATCTATCGTGAGGGCTTTCACGGCATACGTCACGAGAATATGCTGCTGTGCGTACAGGCCGGCAGTAACGGGTTCGGCGAATGGCTTGCCTTTGAACCCCTCACTTGTACTTGGATTGATACAACTGCCGTCATTACCGATATGCTTGACGCTGCAGAGCTCGAATGGCTCAACCGCTTCAACAATAGCGTCTATGAGACCTTGAGCCCATTGCTCTCCGCCGACGATGCGGAATGGCTCTACAGGAAAACGCGACCTGTTGGCATCAGAACTGCTTTGTAGCCGACCGGATATAAGTGTTCCGAATGAGAATATAACAATTATATTGCCAGCATAATAATTTGATTAACAAACAGCTCCGCTGTCGCGACAGTATGTCGCCTTTTGCGAAGCAAAATAAAATGATGTCAGTTTCCTGAACTTTAAATTTGTAAAGTGAGAAGGAAAGTGTAATCTTTCTGTTTGAATGGTACCTCCGCTGGGAATCGAACCCAAATTTAAAGTTTAGGAAACTTCCGTTCTATCCATTGAACTACAGAGGCCCTTACCATCAAAAACACCGCAAAGTTAGTGCATTTGACAGATAAAAGCAAAACACGGGGTCAAAAGTTGCTGTCAACTTGCAAGGTATAGCAAAACAATTTGTATTTTTGCGAAAATATATAGATTCGGTTTAGTCCATTATGTTGAATGACATTGTTCTATCTGGCCTGATTAACCTTTTCGCACTGCTTGGGTCGCGCAATAAGGTTGATGATTCCGGCGCTGAAAGGCTGTTGGACAACTATCTTGGACGCTATCTCGGCCTCAGGAACATACAGCCGTATATGGATCTGTACGGTGAGCTGCTGACGTTTTATTCCGATGGGGACTTCATTGACAAGGAGTCGGTCGTAAGGCAGATATGCGAGAAGATTAAGGACAAACTTGAGGCTGGCGAGCGCAAGATGGTCCTGCTCCGTCTGATGGAGTTCTGCATGATATCTCCCGAATCGTTTGACTCGCAGAGCCCGATATTCCTGCAGATGTCGGAGAGTTTCGGCGTGGATGACTCCCTGTATGCTGATTTCTGCGATTTCGTATATGACCGTGACGGAGCGAATGTGCGCCGACACGAGTTCACCGGCTATTCAGGCCACGTCAAGACATTGTGGATTCCGTCGGACAACAAGATGGTATTCTCGTATTTGGGCGAGGATGATGTCCTGTTCGACGATGTGCTGCTTACTCCGGGAATATTTCAGATATGGCATGTCAGCGGTGTCCTGAAGAACCACAAGGGCGCTCCGGTCTATTTCTCGGAGGTACGTCAGGCGTACGAGAGTGAGACCTCGGAGCATATTATATACAGCATACGCGACGTCAATTTCCGCTTCCCGGACAGCAACAACGGTCTGCATAACCTGTCAATGACTCTGTCCGGTGGCGAGCTGGTGGCTATAATGGGTGGCAGCGGTGCCGGTAAGACCACGCTGCTTTCCATTCTGAACGGTTCGTTGAAACCGCAGAGTGGAACTCTTGCAATCAACGGACATTCCATAGATGAGCCTGAGGTGAGGGCTCTCATAGGATTTGTTCCGCAGGATGATCTGCTGATTGAGGAACTGACGGTATATCAGAACCTTTATTACACTGCGCGGCTCTGCTTTGACGGTATGGGCGATGAGGAACTTGAGCGGAGGGTGCTGAGCCTGTTGCGTGACCTCGGTCTGGACAAGGCCAAGGATCTGGTGGTGGGCTCTCCATTGAACAAGACTATATCCGGAGGTCAGCGCAAACGCTTGAATATTGCGCTGGAGCTTATCCGCGAGCCATCTGTGATTTTCCTGGATGAGCCTACATCGGGCTTGTCATCGTCGGACACAGATAATGTGATGGGTTTGCTGAAGGAACAGACCTGTCACGGCAAGCTTGTCGTGCTGAATATACATCAGCCGTCAAGCGACGTGTATAAGCTGTTTGACAGACTTTGTCTGCTTGATCTCGGCGGTTATCCGGTATTTGACGGCAATCCAATAGACGCAGTGACCTATTTCAAGGATGCTGCCAACTATGCTGATGCGGATACCAGTACCTGTCCGACTTGCGGTAACGTGAATCCGGAGACGGTGCTGAACATCATAAATGAGAAGGCCCTGGACGATACCGGTCATCTGAGTGGTGAGCGCAAGGTCAGCCCGGAGCAGTGGCACGAAATGTATCTGGAGCATAGGGTTGTGGCCGATGTGCCTGCCGATGCTCCTGACATACCGGCATCAAGCCAGAAGAAACCGTCGGCATTCTCGCAGATGGGGATATTCCTGGAGAGGAATGTCAAGGCAAAGCTCACGAACCTGCAGTACATTCTGATTACGCTTCTGGAAGCTCCGCTGCTTGCCGTGATATGCGGCTTGCTTACACGTTTCGCCCCGCCGGAAGGCTATACTGTGATGGACAACAAGAATATGGTCAGCTATTTCTTTATGGCCATAATAGTTGCCATCTTCATCGGAATGAGCGGAAGCGCGGAGGAAATCATAAAGGACCGCGTGCTGCTGAAGCGTGAGAAATTCCTGGATCTGAGCTATTCTGCCTATATATGGAGCAAGATAATCTTTGCCGCTGCGGTGTCGCTTATTCAGACAGCGCTTTTCATCATAGTCGGCAATATTATAATGGGATTGCACGGAATGTTCCTGATGTGGTGGATGATACTGTTCATATCCGCTTTGCTGTCAAGTCTGATCGGACTGTTGCTGTCGCAATGTCTCAATTCAGTTGTGGCGATATACATCACCATCCCGATTCTGCTGATTCCCCAGATTCTGCTGTGCGGCCTTGTGGTGTCGTTCTCGGATCTGAACGGTAACAGCAAGACGGACAACGTGCCTGTGATAGGCGATGTGATACCGTCGCGCTGGGCGTTTGAGGCATTGGCTGTCGGTACGTTCCGTTATAATGATTACGAGAGACCGTACTTTGATATGGACAAGGAGCGTTTCCAGGCAATGTTCTACAGGGAGACCTTCATCTATGAGCTTGAATCGCATCTGGAGACAATAAAGGACGATGCAGCGAAAGGCAATGAGGCATCTCCGGTTCATTTGGAAGTGCTGAAGAATGAGCTGCCGACATTGGCGTCAGCCTGCGGGCTGGAACCGTATCGCGGTGATTTCGATTACGAGTCCGTGAGCGGATACCTGAATAATGCCAAGGATGTGCTGGGTGAGGTGTGTAATCGTGTCACGCTGCAAAAGGACAATCTTCTCAGTATGGATATAAAGGAGCGCGGGAAGGATGAGATGCTGCGGCTAAAGAGGGCTAACTGCAATATCAAGCTGGAGGAATTTGTTACTGGCGGTGATACGGACAGGACTCTGCTGATTGTTGACGGACATATAGTCCCGCAGATAGGACGCATATACCTTACTCCGAAGAGCAATAACGGCCGTGCTCCTTTCTACAGTTCCGTGAAGGTTATAGCGGGCAGACAGATACCTACATTGTGGTTCAATATGTCGGTACTCTTCCTGATGTGTGTGCTGTTTACGGTATTATTGATGATGAATATTCCTGATAGAAAAAATAGATAAATATTATTAATTACTTAACATTCAAAACAATGAAGAAATTTTTAACCTACGTTTCCATTGCAGCATTAGCAGTATGCGTGCTGTCATGTGGTGGTAACAAGAAGGCAAAACAGAATGCGTCGGTAGCTCCCGCGGAGAAGTCTTTTGTTGAGCAGCAGCAGGAGGAGTATATCAAGATGCAGATTGACAGCCTTGCAGCGGAGATGTTGAGACTGAAGCCTCTTGATTTCGTAACCAAGACTTCCGACGGAAGCATTGCCTTGACAGACAAGGAAAAGCAGGTGAAGCCGGATTATCTGGTAAACGCATCAGTTATAAATGATCTGCAGACTCTTTCCCAGAAGTACCGTGCAGCAGCTCTCATCTATGTTGACAAGGAGGTTGCCAACCTGTATGAGATGACTTCTACCGTATCTGACTATGACAAGTCTCTGACAAAGCTGTATCTGGATATCAACGATCCGAAGCTCAAGGAGATTTTCTCGAATGATGATACAGCTGAGGCAATGAATGCTTTCTATGAGGCCTGCAAGGCCAATGGCCGTACACATTTCTTTTGGGATGTATGCGCAGCTGCCATAGTTGAGCACATTTATATCGCATCTCAGAATTCAGAGAAGTTCCTCGCTTCATTTGATGATGATTCAGCATCAGAACTTACACTTCAGATTGCCCTGCTGACCATTGCCATTGATGATCTTGCTGAGATTAATCCGGAATACAAGGAGATTGATGAGGCTCTTGAGCCGATCAGTGTAATCAATGCCATCAGCGTTGATGAGTTCAGAGAGCAGCTTGCACAGGTTAAGAGTGAGGTCTCTGTATCACGTGCAACTCTTCTCAAGTAATTTCCGGGAGATTACTTAATATAATAAGGTGTAATGGTCCTGCTGTGTGTTTAGGCGCACGGCAGGATTTGTTTTTGTATAAATATTCGAGAAATGTAAATAATTATGCGATTTATTTGTAGTTATACGATATTTGTCTGCCTGAATGATAACATGGTATCTATGTTTGCTGTAATTTTGCATAACGTTTATGACATTTTAATAAGAAGCGATGAATATTAAGGAATTGGAAGACGTTGTGGTCCGCTTTTCAGGCGATTCCGGAGATGGAATGCAGCTGGCGGGTAACATTTTCTCAACTGTTTCGGCTACGGTAGGTAACAGTATCAGCACTTTCCCGGATTATCCGGCTGATATACGTGCTCCACAGGGCTCTCTGACCGGCGTTTCCGGATTTCAGGTGCATGTCGGTGCGAATAAGGTGTTTACTCCGGGTGACCTTTGTGATGTGTTGGTGGCGATGAATGCCGCAGCTCTGAAGACACAGCTCAAGTATGCCAAGAAGGATGCAACAATTATAATAGACACGGATGCATTCCAGAAGAGTGATTTGGATAAGGCCGCTTTCAAGACTGACGATCCCATTCAGGAACTCGGTATTGACAGGGACAGGGTTGTGGCTTGTCCTCTGACGCAGATGGTGAAGGATTGTCTGGCAGACACAGGGATGGACGTGAAGTCCGTTCTGAAATGCCGCAATATGTTTGCATTGGGTCTGGTATGCTGGCTGTTCAGCCGCGACCTCAACATAGCATTCAATTTCCTGCGTGACAAGTTTGCAAAGAAGCCTGAACTGGCCGAGGCCAATATCCGCGTGATTCAGGCCGGTTATGATTACGGTCACAACACGCACAGCTCGGCGATGAACGTCTATCGGGTGGAATCAAAGGTTAAGGAACCGGGAAGGTATATGGATATTACCGGCAACAAGGCTACTGCATACGGACTTATGGCCGCTGCCGAGAAGGCTGGGCTGAAGCTTTATCTGGGCTCATATCCTATTACTCCTGCCACGGATATCCTGCATGAGCTTTCCAAACATAAGTCGCTCGGAGTTACAACTGTACAGTGCGAGGATGAAATTGCCGGCTGTGCATCTGCGCTGGGCGCCTCGTTTGCCGGTGCGTTGGGTGTGACATCCACTTCCGGCCCCGGCATCTGTCTGAAATCGGAGGCGATGAATCTGGCTGTCATTATGGAACTTCCGCTGGTTGTCATTGACGTGCAGCGTGGCGGTCCTGCAACAGGACTTCCCACCAAGAGCGAGCAGACTGACCTGCTTCAGGTACTTTTCGGACGCAATGGTGAGAGTCCGATGCCGGTAATCGCTGCAGAACATCCGGTAGATTGCTTTGATGCGGCGTATATGGCCTGCAAGATTGCACTTGAGCACATGACGCCTGTGGTGCTTATGACGGACGCTTTCATTGCAAATGGTTCCGCTTCATTCAAACTGCCTGATCTGTCGGAATATCCGGATATCAATCCTCCATACGTTCCGGAGGAGTTGCGGGGCACCTGGACCCCGTATATGCGTGCTGAGAACGGTACCCGTTATTGGGCAGTTCCGGGACGTGAGGGATTTACCCATATACTCGGCGGTCTGGAGAAGGACAACCAGACCGGAGCCATCAGCACGGCTCCTGAGAATCACGACCTGATGACCCGTCTGCGCAGGCAGAAGATTGAGAACATTGAGGTTCCTGATCTGGAGGTGCTTGGCGATGTGGACGATGCTGATTTGCTGATTGTAGGCTTCGGCGGTACCTACGGACATCTCCGTGCGGCGATGGACGAGATGAGGGCTGCCGGCCGCAAGGTGGCTCACGCGCACTTCAAGTTTGTCAATCCGTTACCGAAAAATACTGCTGAGGTACTTGGCAGATATAAGAAGGTCGTGGTTGCTGAGCAGAATATGGGTCAGCTGGCAGCGTTCCTCAGAATGAAGGTCGATGGATTCGTACCATATCAGTTCAATCAGGTGAAGGGACAGCCGTTCGTGGTGTCTGAGTTAGTGAAGTCGTTTACGGAAATTCTTGACAAGTAAAAAAGTAAAGGTTATGAACGAATATACAGCACAGGATTTTAAGAAAGGACAGCCCCGCTGGTGTCCGGGATGCGGTGACCATTTCTTCCTCGCTTCGCTGCACAAGGCGATGGCGGAGATAGGAGTCGCTCCGCACAATGTTGCGGTCATCTCCGGTATCGGCTGCTCCAGCCGTCTGCCTCACTATATGGCAACATACGGAATGAATACCATTCACGGACGTGCGGCAGCTATTGCAACCGGTTGCAAAGTAGCCAATCCCGATCTCGCGGTATGGCAGATTTCGGGTGACGGTGATGGTCTGGCTATCGGTGGAAATCATTTCATCCATGCGAATCGCCGTAATATCAACCTTAATATGATTCTGCTGAACAATCGCATCTACGGTCTGACCAAGGGACAGTATTCTCCGACATCGCCACGCGGTTTTGTCAGCAAGTCAAGTCCTTATGGCACGGTCGAGGATCCGTTCCGTCCGGCGGAACTCTGTTTCGGTGCGCGCGGTCATTTCTTTGCGCGTGCGGTGGCAACGGACGCTCCGGCTACGGTAGATATCCTGAAGGCTGCCTATCAGCACAAGGGCGCATCTGTCTGCGAGATTCTCCAGAACTGCGTCATTTTCAACAACGGCACTCACGATGCGGTGTATAATAAGGAAGGACGTGCCAAAAACGCAATTTATGTGAAGCACGGTCAGCCTCTGCTGTTCGGTGAGAACAACGAGTACGGACTGATGCAGGATGGCTTTGGCCTGAAGGTTGTGAAGATAGGCGAGAATGGTGTTACCGTGAAGGATATCCTGGTTCACGATGCTCACTGCGAGGATAACACCTTGCAGCTGAAGCTTGCTCTGATGGGGCAGGGTGACGGTTTCCCGGTTGCTCTTGGCGTAATCCGCGATGTCGAGGCTCCGACATACGACGACTCCGTTTCCGCTCAGATTGAAGAGGTCAAGGCTCAGAAGAAGTATCACAACTTTGCTGAGCTGCTTGAGACCAATGATATCTGGACAGTGGAATAGTTCTGTCAGAACATCATTCCACCCATACCTCCCATACCACCGCTGCCGAATGATACGTTCGTAGTGGTGGTATATTCTACTGCTGTTCCGTCCTCCTTCTTTGCGGGAATCCAATCAGGCATCAGCATAACTGTACGCATAGCTTCCTGACCGAGCAGGTAGTTCGTGTTCTTGATGACTTTGGGGTTGATGACAGCTCCGTCCGTACCGATTGTGAACTGAACGGTGACATTGTCCTTGATGCGGTTGTCCTCGCAGTCTTTGGGATAGAAGGTGTTGGAACGGATGAAGTTCATCATCTGCATCATTCCTCCCGGATAATTTGCAACCGGCCCCGTGGGACCACCCTGACCTGGTGCACCTGGACCACCCATAGGTCCTCCAAAGCCGCCCATAGGTCCTCCTCCAAATCCTCCCATACCTCCGAATCCACCCATCATCGGGCCACCTTGCGGAACTGCATTGGCTTCGGCGTTCTCGTCCTTCGGATCGATGGACATTGGAACTCCCTGACTCAGGACAAATGCCAAAGAGTCAATGTATGATGAATATGTAGGGTATTCCAGCTTTGATTTAAGGACTAGTCTGTACCATTTCTTGGCCTCACGGATGGTTGCGGTGTCGCCTGTCATACGCCATTGGGCGAGGCAGATATTGCCGGCGAGAGCCTGACAACTGACTATGTCATCGCTTTTGTCACTTACTTCTTCAATTTTGGGGATTGCACCCAGTTGCATACGTGCCTGGGTCAGAAATGCCGGGTCGCCATTGTGCTTGCCGTATTCGCTGTAGAGACGTCCAAGAAGGTTGTACGAACGCAAATCGCCTGTCTTGATCGCCTTGCGCAACCATTTTGCGGCTGTCGAATAGTAGGATGTGTTGTCCGGTTTGCGAATCCAGAATATGAAATAGTAGTTGCCGAGATTGTACTGGGCATCAAGATATCCTTCGTTGGCGGCTTCTTCGAGAAGCGTTATGCCCATATTGAGATCTGCCTTGACATTCGTACCTGTCATACATTCCACGCCGAGCAGGTTCATTGACTTCAGATCGTTCTTCAGTACACCTTTCTTGTATTTCTCTATGGCGGATTTGGCATCGGCATTCGTCAGTTCTATCTTGTCGAGCTCCGTTTTCAGTGAATCGATGTTCAGTGCGGCAGATGCGTTGCCTACCAGTATCAGGCCGAGCATCAGTACTGTTATTTTTTTCATATAGCTGAGATATTTGTATTCCTATTGCAATGTTAGTAAAAATTACTGGAATATGACAGGAATGGCGTGTATGAAAAAGTTCCGGCAAACCAGAATTACAGGTTTGCCGGAACTCATATATTAATTAATAAGGTGACCCTTATTTCTTTCTCATAATGCGGTATGCAGTCGGAGCTGCCACGAAGAGTGACGAGCAGGTTCCGAATACGACACCGAGAATCATTGCGAATGCGAAGCTGCGGATGCTGTCGCCACCGAG
This sequence comes from Bacteroidaceae bacterium, assembly GCA_045600825.1. Lineage (GTDB taxonomy): Bacteria > Bacteroidota > Bacteroidia > Bacteroidales > Bacteroidaceae > Colenecus. Next base: position 10,734 of record JAZRYP010000007.1, on the reverse strand, counting down.
GAAGAAGATACAGAGCAATACGATGAGTGTACTTACTGATGTATTGATTGTACGTGCCAGAGTGGTGTTCAGGGCATCGTTGAACAGCTGCTTCCTGTCGCGTTTCGGATAGAGGTGGGTATATTCACGGATACGGTCGAAGATAACCACCTTGTCGTTGATTGAGTAACCGATAGCGGTCAGGACTGCACCGATGAATGTCTGGTCAATCTCAAGTGAGAATGGCATCCAGCCCCAGCAGATTGAGTACATACCCAGAATGACGAGTGTATCGAAGGCCAGAGCTACGATAGCGCCTACTGAGTAAGCCACGTTGCGGAAGCGCACCAGGATGTACAGGAAGATTGCAATCAGAGCCAAGATAACTGAGATGATGGCACCGCGTGTGATATCCTTTGATATTGAAGGACCAACCTTCTGTGAAGAGATAATAGAACCTCCCTCGCGGTTCTCGCGGTCAATGAATGTGGCGAGATCCAGCGACGGACTGAGTTTGCCGGCTGCCTTCAGAGTTGTAAAGAGGAATTCTTCAATCTCTGCATCGATAGTCTCTGAATCATCTTCAATGCGATAGGTCGTAGAGATACGGATTGTCTTGTGGTCGGTACCGAGGGCGATAGCCTGTACGGAACCTTCATTGATGGCGTTGTCCTCCTTGATGGCCGCATCCATGATTTCGCCGATTTCCTCCGGCTCTACCGGCTGCTCGAACTGTACCACGAAGTTACGGCCGCCGCTGAAGTCGATACTCTTGCTCAGACCTCTCGTGCAGAGGAATGCTATGAAGATGACTGCAGCTGCACCGAATATGATGAAAGATTTCTTCGCAGCTTCCATAAATCCGATCTTCGTATTCATCATCAGGTTCTTCGAGAAGCCTGTGGTGAATGTCAGGTTCTGCATCTTGCCCTTGCCCAGATAGTGCTCATAGACAATACGTGTCAGGAACACTGCTGTGAAGAACGAACAGATGATACCGATGATAAGTGTGGTTGCGAATCCGCGGATAGGACCTGTACCGTATGCGAACAGGATGATACCTGTGATGATTGATGTGAAGTTGGAGTCAAAGATAGCTGAGAAAGCGTTCTTGTAACCGTCGGCCAGAGCGGCTGCAACGGCCTTGCCGGCTTTCAGTTCCTCCTTGGTACGCTCGTAGATAAGCACGTTGGCATCGACTGCCATACCGAGCGTAAGTACGATACCTGCAATACCGGACATTGTCAGTGCTGCCTGGAATGAGGTGAGGATACCGAGTGTGAAGAAGAAGTTGCAGAGCAGGGCTCCGTTGGCAATCATACCCGGAACGAATCCGTAGATGATGCACATATATATCATCAGGATGATGAAAGCCACGATGAATGAGATGAATCCCTGGCGGATTGACTCCTGGCCGAGTGACGGACCTACGATGTCCTCCTGAACGATTTTGGCAGGAGCAGGCATCTTACCTGACTTCAGGACGTTTGCAAGGTCCTGGGTGTCCTCTACTGTGAATGAACCGGTGATCTGGCTGTTGCCACCGGTGATCTCACCGTTTACGTTAGGCGCGCTATATACGTAACCGTCAAGTACGATGGCGATGCAGCGGTTCACGTTCTGCTTTGTTATCTGAGCCCAGCGGCGTGCGCCTTCGGTATTCATTGACATACTCACGCACGGATTGCCGAACTGGTCGAAATCATCGCTTGCCTTTGTTATGACATCTCCTCCAAGTGCGGCGCGGCCGTCCTTGTTCGTGATCTTGATGGCATACAGCTCGTAGAACTGCTCTTTGGTATCGATAGCCTTGACGCCCCAAAGAGTCTTGAGGTCGCGCGGCAGCATGGACTTGATTTCCGGAAGAGCCAGCATGCGGTTGACTTCTGCAGTATCGTTATAGTGTGCTATGCCAAGTATGCATCCTTCTGCAGGATAACCTGACTGCAGGCGTGACAGAAGCGGGCTTGCCTTTCTGTATTCCTCCTTCTGAGCAGCTGTGAGCTTGTTTTCCTGATCGTTGGCAGCTGTTGCAAGAAGGTTTGCGAGACTGTCGGCCGATGTGATGGCGTTCTCCTCGGCAATATTCTCAGCTGTCTCTTCAGGGGCTTCTTCAACGGCATCGTTTTCCGTTGCCATTGTCAGACGCAGCTTTCTGTCGGCTGCATTGAGAATGTCGGCAAGTTCTCTGTATTTGTATGTCTCCCAGAATTCCAGGTTGGCTGAACCCTGAAGCAGCTTTCTTACACGCTCAGGCTCCTTGATGCCTGGAAGCTCAACCATGATACGGCCCTGCTTTCCCTCCAGTTCCTGAATGTTTGGCTGTGCTACACCGAAACGGTCAATACGTGTACGCAGTACGTTGAAAGAGTTGTCAATGGCTGCCTCAACCTCTTCCTTCAATACTGCAATCACCTGCTCGTCGGTGCTCTGTACATCGACGCGGTCCTTAAGCATTGATGTGGCGAAGAACTTATTGAGGTTACCGCTTGGATCAAGCTTGCGGTATTCCTCAACAAAGATATCCACGAAATTTCCCTGACTGCTGACGGCACGTTTGGCGGCTGCTGATATGGCTGCATTGAAGTTCTCGTCCTTGTTGTTGTTTGCAAGCACCTTCACCACATCCGGAACAGACACCTCAAGAATGACGTTCATACCACCTTTCAGATCAAGTCCGAGACCGATCTGCATCTCGCGGCACTCTTTGTAGGAATAAATTCCCATCCAGACTTTTTCATTCATCACTGAGTCAAGATAGGCCTGCTCGCCCATCGGACTCTCTTTGGCAGTCTTCTCAATGGTGCGGGTTCTGAAAGTAAAGGAGAGGGAGGACAGACAGACTAGGGTCAGTGCCAGCGCAAATACCTTTACGAATCCTTTGTTTTGCATATTGTTTTAAGTTAATTATTTGTTTGTCTATGCCCGGTTCCGCCAGAGTGCGGAATTCAAGGGTGCAAATATAGACAAAATTTCAGTACACCAACGCGCGCACGTATTATTTATCAAGTTTCGCGGGTGCGTAAATGCTGTCATCTAGGATGTGGAACTCAGGTTTCGCGCCTGTTATTGAATTTTCAGGTGGGTAATGACAGGGTAGTGGTCCGATGTCCTGATGGAACGGTCCACCCGGCATTTCAGGGGAGTGACAGCGTCGTTGCAGAATACGTGGTCAATGCGGAAGTAAAGTCTGTTCCTGTTGTATGATATTCCGGGGCCGAAACCGGATTTCCTGTAGGCATCGTTTAACAATCCTGCAATCCTGCGGTGGGAGTAGGAGAGCGGAGTGTCATTGAAGTCTCCGCATAGAATGATGTACCGTGCAGTCTCGTGGCTGATCATATCTGTGATGATGCCCACCTGGTCGGCACGCTTTATTCCTGCGGCCATAAGTTTCTTCAGTACGGGTTTGGAATTACCGTATTCACCATAATCCTGCGGGTGCGTGATGATGTGGTTATACTCATCAATGTCATCCTGACTGAGGCCGAAAGACTGAAAATGACAACTATAGACGGCCATGGTATCTTTGCCGATAAGAATCCGGCAGTACAGGGATTTGTTGCGCGTGTCTTCAAAAGTAATCTCACGCGTCTCAATGATAGGCCATCTGGACAGTATGAGCATCTCTCCATTGTCGGATTTTCCGGTGTTCGGAAGTGCTGTCATTACATTTCTGCTACCATACAGATAGCGGTATGTCATCGCCGAGTTCGCTTCCTGGATGCAAATAATGTCTGCATTGCTTTTCAATATGTATTGGAGTACAGGATTGTCTTCCTGTGGCCCTCCCAGTCCGTTTTTCCATAAACCGAATCCGAATGTATTGTATGAGAGCAGCCTTATCTCGTCCTCTCCGCATTTGTGCTCCCTTGACTTGAAATTGAGTGGCGAATATGTGAGTGTGGGTGGAATTGCAAGCAGAAGGGCTGCAATTTGTGGCCACGATGACCTTGGACGCAGCAGTAGCCATGAAATCAGCGCCATCACGTTGGTCAGGAGAATGGCGGGGAAGGCCATCTCTGTCAATGACAATAGCGGAAAAATTTTTACAGGCAGATATCCGCTCCATCCGCTTGTGACAAGGACGGCAGCCAGAATGAGGCTGACGCAGAACAGCGGATAGTAGATTATTTTGCTGATGATGCCCACTTCCGTCAGCCTTTCAGACGATACTTGTTACGCCAGTACCAGATTATCAGAAATCCGACCAGCATTCCTCCGAGATGTGCGAAATGCGCGACATTGTCCCCCGGCCTGTTGCTGAGACCGAGCAGCAGTTCCAGTACGACATAGCCTGTGACAAGCCATTTGGCTTTTATCGGTATTGGAATCGGTATGATGAAAATCTGATGATTGGGATAAGTCATTCCGTATCCCAGAAGTATTCCATATACCGCTCCGGAAGCGCCGACCGTATTCAGCATATTCAAATATTCTGACATCGGGATGGATGCATAGCCAAGATTGACAACTGAGTATTTGGACAGTTCCATCATCCAATGTATGTACTGCGCCCCTTCCTGGATAATACCTGCTCCCAGTCCGCAGGCAATGTAGAAGAACAGGAATTTCTGTGGTCCCCACGTGTTCTCCATCAGGCTTCCGAACATCCATACCGCAAACATATTGAAGAATATGTGCTGGAATCCCTCGTGCATGAACATATAGGTGAAAAGCTGGTATAGCCTGAAATCAGATGCTTTGAAGAAATGCAGGCCGAAAATGCTGTTCAGATCAATTCCAACTTTGGTCAGAGCCATAGCTCCGAACCAAAGCAGCACATTGATGATGAGCAGGTTCTTTGTTACTGTAGGTATCTTGTTCATTTCCTTTTGCAAATAATGATAGGGCAAAAGTAATACAACCGCGTCTTAAAAGCAAACCTTGTTGTGATTATGCTTATTTTAAGCTATTTTTGTGGCATTATTCAAGTTAGAGGTGTATGAGTATTGAGCAATTGATAGCGCAGGGAACGGCAAAGGCCGTCAGTGAGCTTTACGGGTTGGCAATGCCTGAGGAGCAGATTCAGGTGCAGAAGACGAAGAAAGAGTTTGAGGGACATTTCACTGTGGTGGTCTTCCCGTTCCTGAAGGCATCGCGCAAGGGACCGGAGCAGACTGCTACGGAGATAGGCGGGTGGCTGCAGGCGAATGAGCCGGCAGTGTGCGGCTTCAATGTCATCAAGGGCTTCCTTAATCTGGTCATTTCCGCATCGTTCTGGATAGATATGCTGAACCGTGTCAATGCGGACAGCGAATACGGCTTCACTCCTGTGACGGAGAATTCTCCGCTGGTGATGATTGAGTATTCATCGCCGAACACGAACAAGCCGCTTCACCTTGGTCACGTGCGCAATAATCTGCTGGGATATTCATTGGCCAGAATCATGGCTGCGTGCGGTAACAGGGTTGTCAAGACGAATATCGTCAATGACCGTGGCATCCATATCTGCAAGTCGATGCTGGCGTGGCAGAAGTGGGGTAACGGCGAGACACCGGAGAGCAGCGGAAAGAAGGGTGACCATCTGATAGGCGATTACTATGTGCTGTTCGACAAACATTTCAAGGAGGAGGTCAGGAGCCTGCTGCCTGCAGACTATGACCAGCTTGACGCGAAGGCGCAGGAGGCTGCCAAGGCTAGGGCCGAGCAGGAGTCGCCGCTGATGCGCGAGGCTCACGATATGCTGGTGCGCTGGGAAGCCGGTGATAAGGAGGTGCGTTCGCTGTGGGCTATGATGAACGAGTGGGTGTATGCCGGCTTTGATGAGACTTACCGCCGTCTGGGCGTGAGCTTCGATAAGATTTACTATGAGTCACAGACATATCTGGAAGGCAAGGCCAAGGTCCTGGAAGGCCTGGAGAAGGGACTGTTCTTCCGCAAGGAGGACGGCTCGGTATGGGCTGACCTTGAATCGGACGGACTGGACCGGAAACTGCTTCTCCGCAGTGACGGAACATCGGTTTATATGACTCAGGATATAGGTACGGCCAAACTACGTTTCGAGGACTACCCGATAGACAGGATGATTTACGTGGTGGGCAATGAGCAGAACTACCATTTCCAGGTGCTGTCCATTCTTCTGGACCGTCTGGGCTTCAAGTGGGGCAAGGACCTGGTTCATTTCAGCTATGGCATGGTGGAACTGCCGAACGGCCGCATGAAGAGCCGTGAGGGAACGGTGGTCGATGCTGATGATCTGATTGAGGATATGATTGAGACGTCACGCCGGACATCGGAGGAACTTGGCAAACTGGGTGGTCTGGACAGGGAGGCCGCCGATGACATCATCCGCATGATTGGTCTGGGTGCTCTCAAGTATTTCATACTGAAGGTGGATGCCCGCAAGAATATGACATTCAACCCCGAGGAATCCATTGATTTCAATGGCAATACAGGGCCTTTCATACAATATACCCATGCGCGTATCTGCTCCATTCTGCGCAAAGCCGTTGAAGAGGGTATTGTTCTTCCTGAGAAGCTCGATGCAGACGGTCTGACGCTTTCGGAGAAGGAGATAGCGATTATTCAGCAGCTTGTGAACTTCCGTCAGGTGGTGCAGCAGGCCGGTCAGGACTACAATCCGTCGGCAATTGCCAATTACGTCTATGACCTTGTCAAGGAATTCAACCAGTTCTATCACGACTTCAGCATCATGCATGAGGAGAATGCGGCGATGAAGCTGTTCCGTATCGTGCTGACTGCCAATGTCGGAAAGGTGATACGTCTGGGCATGGGGCTGCTTGGAATAGAGGTGCCTGACAGAATGTAATCGTTTTCTTGCGGATGGCATCGGTCAAGTACTACGTTGTGTGGGTGGGGGCTGTTCCCGGCATATATACCAGCTGGGAGGAGTGCCGCCTGCAGGTGGAGTCTTGGAAAGGTTCTGTCTATAAGGCATTTGACACACGCGAGGAGGCTGAAAAGGCATTTGCAGGCAGACCGGATGATTATCTTGAAAAACGAAGCTCTTCCGCCAGTCGTGTCAGGAAAAAGAATGAGCCACGCTCTCTGCCGCAGGAGGTTCTGCGCAATGCATTAGCTGTGGATGCAGCCTGCAGTGGCAATCCCGGTCAGATGGAGTACCGCGGCATTTTCCTTGGGGCAAGTCAGGAGGTCTTTCACTTCGGTCCGACTCTCGGCACGAATAACATAGGAGAGTTTCTGGCGATTGTTCATGCTTTGGCTCTGCTTCAGAAGAAGGGACTCGACTGGCCGATTTACAGCGATAGCCGCAATGCCATTCTCTGGGTGAAGGCAGGGCAGTGTAAGACGAAACTGGCCCGTACCGCCGATACTGAGGAGCTATTCCGCGTCATAGCCCGTGCCGAGAACTGGCTCCGGCAGAACAGCTTACGCAATCCCATCATCAAATGGGATACGAAGCGCTGGGGTGAGATTCCAGCCGATTTCGGACGAAAATAGTTGCCGACTTTTCAAGTCTCGCGGAAGTGCCAAGTTTTCATTGGGGGTCTTTGGCGGTGACTTCGAGTGAGGTGCCGCCTTTGCTAATCTTCACTGAGCGTCCGGCGGTTATGGCTTCGGGGAGCTTCTCGATGAAGGAGAACAGAATCAGGAGGCCTACTGCTGTGAGGACGCTGCCGTCAATGCTGCCCATTGGAGGGCAGAAGAAGCCGCCGACTATCAGGAGGATGCTGACTACAAGGTGTCCTCAATTCCGCAAGAAAGTTTGATTGCGGTTAACTGAACGTGTTCCGGAGGCAATGTTTCGGTCGAAAGCTTTTGTTTATCAGGTCATTTGACAATCTTTTACGTAATTTGTTGCGGAATTAAGGCTATACCATAATCACGAGCCGTGGGAAATGGGCTTTCAAGCCATGGGGAACATAACATCCGTCTGTTTCGCCAGAAGAAATCGCTCCAGAACGGCCGGATTCCAGGGTTGCTCAATATTTGAGAAAAAATGTAGTTTTCGCTTGCCTGAAATAAGGAATAAATGTATATTTGCGCTATGTGTTTTATGGAATAAATGTGTTTCAAATGCTTGGACGTAAGATTGCAACTGATATAGAAGCTTATTTCAGGGAGGATTCCAACAAGATGCTTATTGTTGACGGGGCACGTCAGGTGGGAAAATCCTACATAATAAGGTATGTGGGCAAGCAGATGTTCACCAATTACATAGAGGTGAACATGGAGCGGGACAAGCAGAATGACCGTCTTTTTGCGGAGGCTACGTCTGTGGAGAAGTTTATGCTTGCGCTCAGCTCTATCGCCGGTGACAGGATGCAGAGCAAAGAGACGACGCTTGTCTTTATTGATGAGATTCAGGCCTATGACCATCTGCTGACTCTCGTAAAGTTCCTAATGGAGGACGGGCGGTTCACGTATATTGCCAGCGGATCATTGCTTGGCGTTACGCTGAAGAAGACGCAATCCATTCCTATGGGCAGCATACGGATTCTGCACATGTTCCCTCTTGACTTCGAGGAGTTCCTGTGGGCAAACAATGTCGGCGAGTTGACTGTCGGTGAAATGCGCAGATGCTTTGAACAGCAACAGACCCTATCCGAGGCCCTGCACAGTAAAATGATGGACCTGTTCCGCAGATATCTGCTGGTCGGGGGACTTCCCGATGCTGTCAACACCTACATCGCCGAGCACAATATCGCCAAAGTCAGAAGTGTACAGAGAGATGTGCATGCGCTGTACGGAGATGATGCGTCAAAGTATGAAAAGGAGTCATCGCGCAAGCTCAAGATAAAACGCATCTATGAGATGGTGCCGGCAAACCTTGAGAACAAAAAGAAGCGCATCAGGGTGAAGGACATAGAAAGCAAGGTAGGGAAACGCACAAACGACTATCAGGATGAGTTTGACTATCTTGTGTCGGCCGGTGTTGCAATAGAGGTGGATGCCATCAGCCAGCCGTCATATCCTCTCGTGCAGAACGCCGGCAAGAATCTGCTGAAACTCTATATGAACGACACAGGCATCTTCACCGGCATCCTTTACAACAATAATATAAAACCCGTGCTCGAAGATATTCGCAGCATCAATCTGGGAGCTGTCTATGAGAATGTCGTTGCGCAGGAACTGAAGGCTCACGGCTTCAGTCTCTATTATTACGACAACAAAAAGACCGGCGAAGTTGACTATCTGATTGATGATACGATGACTCTCAGCACAATCCCCATAGAAGTTAAATCCGGTAAAGACTACAAGGAGCATAGTGCCCTCAACCGCTTTCTCTCCATACCGGAATACAATATCCGCAAGGCATACGTGCTGTCAAACGAACAAAAGGTATTTGAAGAAGATGGTATCACATACCTTCCTATCTATTACATCATGTTCTTTCACCACGATGTTGAATTGCGGGAGGAAGATTTGTATTTTTAGTAAGCGTAAAAAATAAGTTGGTAAAAATAGCCGAAAGATTTTTCACTAAGAATTTCCTTTCACTGATGAGAACTATCCGGAGACTGGAAAATATGACAGAGGTGATTCCTGAGATTCAGTCAAGTCTTTATTCGGAAAGAAGGACAGGAAGAAATCAACGTCTGCGTGAAAGAAACAGAAAGAAACAGATGGCGCACATAGACGAGAAATAGATAGGAAAATAGAAGGCAGGAATTTGAAAACATGGCAACAAAATACGGAAAGACTTGGTGGGGCGAGCAATGGCTTGGCGCACTGAAAAACATTGATTACAGCAACCGATTGCCTCGTGGCGCTTCATACGCCCGTAATGGTATGGTGCAAGAGATAAACTTCTCAGGCAACATCATTACTGCGAAAGTGAAGGGAAGTCGTCGCACGCCCTATAGTGAGACCATCAGACTGCCCGAGTTTTCCGCGAAGGATATTGACAAACTCATCAACCTTATACAGGAGCAGCCAGTCGTACTGAGCAAGCTCTTCAACCGCCAGTTGGATGAATCGTTGGCAAAGATGGCTGAAGAGGCCGGTATGCCATTGTTCCCCAAGCAATGGAAGGACTTGAAGATGAATTGTTCGTGTCCTGACTGGGCTGTGCCTTGCAAGCATCTTGCTGCCGTGATATACAAGACGAGCATGGAGATTGACAATAATCCGTTCCTCGTATTCTCCCTGCATGGCGTTGACCTGATGGCGGAACTGGAGAAGCGTGGCATCACAGCAGCCGATTCCACAGAGATGATGGAGGTGGAGAATACGAATGCGGTGTATTCCACTATGGAACAGATGCAACTGCGGAAAGTGCCCGAACAGATGCCCGACTACACATTGCTCTCAGATCTTGCATTGCCATTGTCCAATCTGCTGCCATCGTCACCGGCCTTCTGTCATAATGGCGATTTCCAGCTGGAGTACCGGAAGGAACTGTTATACATAAGCAAGGAGGCGACAAAGGTGTTGCAGGATAAGCAGAAACTGTTTGTGGGTACCGGCAGCAGGACTTTGAGCAGACGTGACGTTGTTTCCGCCCGCGACATTCGCCTTCCTCTGCTTCAGCAGCTGCTCGACATCAACACTGACTTACTGCGCGACTATGATGATTCTATCGTAGCCCTTCGCAGCGTGCTCATCTGTGCGCTTCAACTGATAGCGCACGGTTGCATCGTTCCGCAGATTTACCATGACCTTGTGATAAGCAGTGGACGTGGACGTGCCAAGGCAAAGGAGGAGAAGGAATACCACATCGTATGGCAACCCGCCATGATAGACGAAGCTACCCGAAGCATTGTCGGCAGATTGGGACAGAGCAAGGAACTTGTCTGCAAGATGATAACGTCACTCGTCCCTATGCTG
>JAZRYP010000006.1:0-6713 GCA_045600825.1 Bacteroidaceae bacterium | reverse complement strand
GGCAAATGCCTCAGCAAATGCCCTCAGCACATCCGCATTCCGGAGCAGATGCAGAGAATCGACAGGTATGTCGAGTCGCTGAAGCAGGGAATTTTATAAAATTTTTTATTTTCAGCATATTCGTCGCCTACCTTTAAATTTGTAAGGAAAAGAGGCCAAAAACTTTTAAATTGAAATTAAAAAACTTTATAAATTGTTTATACTTATAATATATATCATCTATTAAGCGTTTTGAAATAAAAAAAATTGTTAACACATTTGCTTCGAATAGCCTGTAGAAGGTTGTTCCAAAAACCCGTTTTATAGGGCAAAGCTGAGTGATTGAGTAGTAATACAAATTATTTTAGTGTTTTTTAAAAATTTCAACCTATGAGAAAAATCAAAATGCTATTCACGGCGATAGCCATGCTTGCGTGTGGTTTGGCATACGGCCAGAACATCACGGTTACTGGTGTGGTTACCGACAAAGCGACAGGGGAACCTCTGTCAGGATCGGCAATTCTCGTAAAGGGAACTCCTCAAGGAGTGGTTGCTGACAATGACGGTCGATACAGCATCACCGTCGCTCCTGATGCTACATTGGGCTTTACTACCATCGGTTTCAAGGATGTTGAGGAAGCAGTCAATGGTCGCACAGTAATTAATGTTGCCCTTCAGCCTGACAACGAACTTCTGGATGAAGTTGTCGTTACGGCGATGGGTATTTCACGTGAGAAGAAAGCCCTGGGCTATGCTGTTCAGGATGTTAAGTCAGAAGAATTGACCCAGGCGGCAGCTACCAGTCTCAGTAGTGCCATTCAAGGAAAGCTCTCAGGCGTGGACATCGTTACTTCTTCCGGTATGCCTGGTGCATCAGCAAAGATTGTCATCCGTGGCGCACGTTCTCTCGACGGGAACAATACCCCTCTTTATGTCATAGACGGAATGCCAGTAGCATCAACTCCAGATATGGGGACAGGTAACTCCGTTACTGGAGCTGACTATGCAGGACGTTCTATCGATATCGACCCTAACGATATCGAAAGTATAAACGTCCTCAAAGGACAAGCGGCTTCCGCTCTCTATGGTATGCGAGCATCTAACGGCGTAATTGTCATTACGACAAAGAAAGGCCGCAGCGCGGAGGTAGGAAAGACTTCCGTAAACTTCACCACCAATTTCAGTCTCGACAAGGTGGCAACCCTTCCTGAAAAACAGACTGAGTTTGCTATGGGCAGCAACGGCAAGTTCGCCCCCGTATCCAGTACAGCTTGGGGTCCGAAAATCACTGATCTTCCAAACGACCCTACCTACGGAGGAAACACTGACAACAGCTATACAGCAGCTTCGGGAAAGCATCCGGGAATGTACTATGTGCCGCAAAGAGCCGCAGCCGGACTCGACCCTTGGGCTACTCCTCAGGTTTATGACAACATGAGGGCCTATTTTAATACAGGACATACATTTAGTAATAATGTAAGTATAGCCCACAACGGAGGATCCAGCACCGTTATGCTGTCTCTTGGCAATGCCAACACCACAGGTATCGTTCCAGGCACAGGGCTTGACCGCTACAATGCACGTATCAGCGCTGACGCCAAGCTCAGCAAGTATTTCGATATGGGCTTCAACGCAAGTTATATCAAATCATCCCTCACTAAGCAGTCCGGAGCAAATGACGGTATTCTCAATCAGGTATTCTGCGGACCTGACAGTTACGACCTCGTAGGTATCCCGGGCAATGTGGAGGGAGATCCTTACACCCAGAACAATTACCGTGCGGGTTCATTCGACAACCCTAACTGGGCTACCGAGAACAACCGCTTCTCAGAGAAGACACAAAGGTTCTTCGGCAGTGCATATTTGAACTTCAACACGGATTTCAACTCCAACAACGTTCACAAGCTCAATGTCAAATATCAATTGGGTACAGACGCATACACGACTTCCTATCAGGACGTTTTCGGATATGGTCACAGCGGCGGCACAGGAGAAATCACAGAACAGGTGCTTACAGAAAACACCTTCAACTCCCTCTTGACAGCCAACTACAACTGGCAGATATCCCCTGACTTCCATTTCTCTGCATTGGCAGGTAATGAAATCGTCTACTCTACCGAAAAATATCTCTACGCATACGGCGCTCCGTTCAACTTCTCAGGTTGGAACAGCCTCAACAACGTTGCAAGTTACAGTGCCGGGGAGTCCTTCGGCAAGAGTCTCACATTCGGTACTTTCGGCGAACTTGCAGCAGACTACAAGAGTATGCTCTTCCTCAATGCTACCATCAGATCCGACTATGTTTCTTCAATGCCTCACGGTAACAGAACCTTTACATATCCTTCCGTTTCACTCGGCTTCATCTTCACCGAGCTTGATGCCCTCAAGAACAATGTCCTGACATACGGTAAGATAAGAGGCTCGTACGCGCAGGTGGGTCAGGCTGGAACATACCGTGAATCCTATTATTCAACGCCTGGATACGGCGGTGGTTTCTCATCGGGCACTCCTGTTTCCTATCCGATTTCAGGTGTAACCGCTTATACTCCTTACTCTCTTATATACGACCCGAGCCTAAGACCTCAGAACACAATGTCGTATGAGGTGGGTACCGATCTCGCATTTTTCGACGGTCGCATCATCTTGAACTACACGTTCTCCCGTCAGGACGTGAAGGACCAGATTTTTGATGTTCCTATGGCTTCTTCAACCGGTTACTCATCTAAGAGAATGAATGCCGGAAAGGTTCATACCAACGCTCACGAAATCACCTTCGGGGTCATACCTGTTCAGACCAGAGATTTCACGTGGGATATCAATGTCAATTTCACAAAGATTGACAACTACGTTGACGAACTTGCGGAGGGCGTTGAGAGCATTATGCTTGGTGGCTTCGTTGAGCCTCAGATACGTGCCGGAATTGGTGATAAATACCCGGTGATCTACGGCTACGACTATGTCCGCAATGAGGATGGAGTTGTTGTTGTTGACGAGGATGGCTTCCCTATGGCAGGCGACCTTGCGGTACTTGGAACGGTTGCTCCTGATTTCCAGATGGGATTCACCACTGGATTTGACTGGAAGGGCCTCAGACTCAACCTCGTATTTGATTGGAAGAAGGGAGGTAAGATGTATGCTGGAACATACACAATGATGGACTATTACGGTGTATCAAAGCTTTCAGGCGACCTCAGAAAATCAGAGTCATTCATTTTTGACTACGAACCTTCAGTCAAGGAAGACGGTACACCGAACGACATTCGCATTCCGGGTGAATATGCACAGGCATATTTCTCAACACTTAATGATATCTCAGCAAACTTTGTAAAAGATGCTTCTTATCTCAAGCTTCGTGAGGTATCCCTCAGCTATCCTGTTGTTAACGCAAAATGGGGGTCCATCAGCCTTAACCTTTACGGTCGCAACATTCTCCTCTGGTCTGCCATCAAGGGTTTCGATCCCGAGGCATCTCAGGGTAACAATAATATGGGTGGCGGCTTCGAGAGATTCTCTCTCCCGGGAACATCCAGCTATGGTGGTGGTTTGACTTTCAGATTTTAAAGAGAACTCGATACAATGAAAAGATTATTTAAATATTTCATCCTCATCGGCACCGTTCTCGGAACGATAGCCTGCTCAGAGGATTTTATGGACGAAATCAACAAGGACACCAGCAGTCCTCTCGACGTCAATGCAAAATTCCTTATTCCGGACATTGAGGTCCGTACCGCTCAAAATGTCATCGGTGGAGATTTCAACACTTATTTCGGTGCTTATATCGAGCACTGGGTAGGTACCCACAACCAACTCTACCAAGCAGAACTACGTGGTGCAGAAGTTAGAGTATCTTCCACATTCAACAATACCTGGGCCACAGTTTATGAGAATATCCGCAATGCAAAGATTGTTGTGAGCAAGTGCTCTGAAGGTGGCGCCGAGGACGGCAACAGACTGACCAAGGCCGTGGGCGAGATTCTGCTTGCTTACAATGTTGCTGCGGCTACAGATATCTACGGAGACACTCCGTACACACAGGTCGGTGACTTTGCAACATATCCTGCACCGTCTGCTGATAAGCAGAGTGACATCTATGATGATGTATTCAGGCTCCTGGATGATGCCATCGCAAACCTCGACGGTGCTTCCAACACTCTCGGCGGATATGACCTCCTCTATGGCGGCGACGCCGCAAAGTGGAAGAAATTCGCTCAGGGGCTCAAGGCAAGATATACTATGCGACTCATCCTCAAGTCAAGCAACAAGGAAGCTGACTATCAGAAAGTTATCCAGTACGTAGATGCATCTTTCGCCTCTGCTGCAGAGCAGGCTACAATGCGCATCTATGACGGAATATCAGCACAGAATCCTTTATTTGACTTCGAATGGAGCCGTGACGGTATCTCATCAAGCACGAGTATGTACAACAAGCTGATAGCCCGCAATGATCCCCGTGCAGACAGAGTATATTACGATCCATCTTCTTGGGGGTTCTATTGCGCGGAAGATGCAAAAGACCTTCTCGCTCCTAACGGAGAGCCAATGGAAAGCCAGTACGAGTATTGCTACGATTCATTCTTCTTTGCAGAAATTGCTCCTGTTCATTTCTTGAGTTACCACGAACTCCTCTTCCTTAAGGCTGAGGCAGAGTGCAGGCTTGGAAATGATGCAAAGTCTACTCTCAAGAAAGCGGTAGAAGCTGCGTTCATCAATTTCGAAAACAACGTGCAAGCCGCTCAGAATGCGCCTACAGTCAATGGCTATGGCGGACTTGAGCCTCTTCCTGGAGAAGCACTCGATGCCGCTGCTGCCGACGAGTATTTTGATAGCGAGGTCGCTCCTCTCTTTGATGCAGATCCTTTCAAAGAGATTATGACCCAAAAATATATTGCATTCTGGGGAGCAAATGGAGAAAGTGTTGAAACATACAATGACGTACGCCGTCTCAAAGCTGAGAACAAGGACATATATGAATTTGCCAACAAGGGCAAGTTCCCTTTAAGGGCAGCTTACGGCAACGATGATGTAGTGAACAACCCTAACATTTCCCAGCTATACACAGATGCTGGCAACTACGTGTTCACCGAGAATGTCTGGTGGGCAGGCGGTTCAAGATAGCGTAAAGAATAGTACTTAACAATTGAGTGAGGGAAGGCGACTAATAAGTGATTACTGGTCGCCTTCTTCGTAGATGGATGCGACTCCACGATAACGGAAGCGCTTGAAGCCTCCGTCGTACGAGGACTCCATAACACTGAGGTCTACGAAAAGTATATCACAACAAGCAATAGCTATTCCTTTGATTATCAAAAGAATAGCTATTTTTTGACATCTGCCGCAGCCGACGCTCGGAGGCAATATGATATAAAGAAAGAGGATGACCTCAAAGTCCTGATGGACTTTTTAGTCATCCCCTCATTTTTATTTAATTCTGTTATTTACAGATATAAAATCTGTTCATACTCACCGAATGAGCCTGCAGACACTGTCCACTCAAACACAAATATAATTGCATTCAGGTCAGCATTATATTCACATGCAACAGGAGTAGCGGAAATGGCACCATAGGAGCTGTGATTAATTCCGGTTGCGATTTTTGCTGAAGAAGTGAAAGCAACGTCCTTGGTATCCTGATCAAATTTGAAAGTGAAACCGTATCCATCAGCCCAAACATTTGAAAGACGGTATGTATCAATCATTTCTGAATACTCAATAGGTTGCTCCCAACTATCTTCATACCAGAATGCATCATAATACTCACCGGTTTTCCAAACTTTATAATCCTCTTTGAAGAAGGTGAGGGCCAAATTAGGAGAACCTGCGCCTTCCTTGTATGGCTGTGTGTATTCTTCAGGAATACTGATGGTCATCATATAGTCCACAAATGGCTCACATTCACCAAGTGTGACAGGAACCTCAACAGATGTCTCACCTGCAGCAAATGAAACTGATGCAGGAACAGAAACCTTGTTTGCGGCATCACACCATGCTGTCAGAGGAACTGTCTCTGCACCAGAAGCGTCAGATCTTTCAAGAACGACAGAGAATTCAGTATCACTCAACGCGAGGACTACGGTAGAAGGATTCTCCTTTGAGAAGAAGCAATCCTTGCTGCCTGCAGGCTTACCCGGCTCATAAGGAGTCTCCTTGGCACAAGAGGCAAGCACTGAAACAGCCGCAAATGCAATTGCTATGATTTTAGTATAATTTTTCATAACCGGATTCTATTTAAAATTAAAAGTTATCTGTAACTCCGTCGAGAAGACCTGCACCCTCGTCGATTACCGGCTGCTGTCCGCCAGTATTATCATCGATAGCGAAGTTGGTGTTCATCTCTCCCTTAGGGAATCTCATCAGACGCCACGGGTTGTCAGCTGCAAGGTTGAAACGGAATGCGTCAGGGAAATTGCTGGTAGCAGGGTCGTGGTATCTTACGATAGGTTTGCTGAGACGTACTGCATCCGGATCGAAGAATCCCTCACCCCAGACCTCGACTCTCCTCTGGAACCATACCTCATTTGCAAATGTCAAACCTCTGCCGCTTGCAGAATACTCAGGGTCACGGTATGTGCGTACAAAGTTCTCAAGAATCTCTCTTCCCTTTGCTTCGTTACCGCACTTTGCGTATGCCTCAGCCTGGATGAGAATCATCTCCTCCACTCTCATAAGAGGCATATCCTCGTCATTGGTGGTTGTACCAACCTTGTAGCAGCCGAACTTGACGTTCGTATAAGGAG
>JAZRYP010000005.1:0-5261 GCA_045600825.1 Bacteroidaceae bacterium | reverse complement strand
TCCTTGTCAAGATGGCAAGGTCTTTTTGCAATTTCAGCAAATGTTTTCACAAGCGCTGAATAGTATTCGTCGGCCTTCTGCTCCGACCATGTATTGAGAGTGTAGGCCCAGATCGCATCCAAATCCTGAACGGCTTTCTTAGTGAGATGGTACTTAGCCATTGTTATGTGCAGCCTTGAGTTCTTTGTGATCCTTTGCAGGATCAAAATCCTCATACCTGCCGCTTTCTCCACCCTCCCGGATTGCTACAGAAAGTTCAAGGACTCGTTTCTCATTCTCTTCAAGCATACGAAGGCCAGCGCGGATAACCTCGCTGGCGTTATTGTAGCGGCCCGTCTCAATAGTTGTGGCGATAAAGTTCTCAAAATAAGGACCCAGTGCAACTGATGTTGTTTTCATAATTATACTTATTTGCACAAAATTACCAATATTTGGTAATAATGCAAAATAAAAAAGAATTTGCTTCATCCGCATAATGAAACTTATGCTGGTATGGGAATCAAAAGATCCAGTTTGATTCATCCGTCTGTATGCATTAATGACAGTAAGGTGCCCACAAATTACTTTAGATACTTCTGGCTACTGAGCCTGACTGCCTGACAGGCCGGTTTATTTCCAGATAGCTATTGAATAGACATAACTGTCGTGGCGGTTGATTACGGTGGTGAAAGCCACTTCTCCCGCATCGTAAAGGACATCCTTCATATTGTCCCTTAGTCCTTCTCCGGTAAGTTTCAGAAAACTCTCCTTTCGGGTCCACAGTTCCGTGAACTTCACCACCGGTTCATCTGCGCTCCTGACAGCTTCAAGTTCATCCGGACTGAAGATAACTTTTGCAAGGTCTTCGTCAAACCGAATCTCCTCTATGTCAATTCCGACAGGTCTGTCCATAACCGCACAGGCTATTCCTCTGCGGCAATGGCTTATGTTGAAGAATATCTCAGGATAATCCCGAAGGAAGGGCTTCCCGTTGCTTTCTTCTGAGAACTCCAGGCATCCGGTCAGTCCGAAGTTTTCGCGAAGCATATCCTCAAGCATCAGAAAAGATTTGGCACAGAGGAATCTGTCAATGTCACGACGATACGACAGCGCCTTCTGCAGTCGCCATTGCGGAAGATGCGGCAAAATTATTTTCAGTTCCGCTGATGCATTAAAACCGTTTGGTATGTCAAAGATTCTGATCATTTTGTGCTGACAATTTTTCAATCAAAGACAAATAATCACCATAATGCTCTTCGTTCAAAAACAATCCCCGATGAGTATCGTTAACTGTGATAATGTTTATTTGAGCATTGTGAGCCGTCCATTCCTGTTCGTTCGCGATTCTGTACGGAGACTCCTTCTCTGCACTGAAGAGAATTACTCTGCCACAGTAGTCCGGTATAAAAAGACGTTCACGTTTTGAGAAGAATTCAGATTGTATTTCATAGTAATATGCATCCATCTCATTCTCATACACTATTTGTTGGAGATAATTGCCCGACTTTATGTCGGCTATGATAGTATCTCCCATTAATACCAATGGCTTCTGTCCTGTATGTGCATTCCACCTTACAGCAAGATGATAGGACAGTTCGCCTCCGTAGGAGAAGCCCATAATGCTCGAAATATTGCTATGAATGTCCTGCATCATCTTCTCCAGATATCTTGATACAATGTCTTCGTGCGAGAGGTCTTCTATATCACTCCAAGCATTGAATATCGGTTCAAGGACATAAATATTGTACTCTTTACTGAATGCAGAGAGGTGCTTGGTTATTTTCTCTGCACTGTTTACTCCGCAGCACAGTACTATTGTGGATTTGGACGCATCGAATTCATTCAGCCAGCGCCCCACATCAGAGTTGTCTATTCCATCGTTAATGAATTGACAAAGGTTGCGAACGTTGTCTGCATTAATGATGGTACTCAGATTCACGTGTAAACCGGACTTATGCATTTGCATATACAATTTCATCGCCTGTATGGAAGACATTCCGCAAGCTCGGAGGCTGTCGGTAATGCCTATTCGTTCCAGATCGAGTACATTCTCAATTATATTGCAAAGCCATTTTTCAATTCGGCTTTCCGGTGCAATGTATTCTTCCTGAACGAATTCCTGCTCCGGCAGAGCCTTGCGGTCAATCTTACCGTTGGGCGTAAGAGGCATTGAGTCCATCCGGACGAATGCACTTGGAACCATATATGATGGCAACGATGACGATAACGATGACGATAACTTTTGTTCAATAAGGTTTTCGTTGGTTGGTGAGCCTACCGAACTATCGTTTTCGTTCACGTAGTACAGCACTATCCGCTCATTCCTGACCATCGCAACTGCCTGCCGAACGCCTTCAATCTGAAGGGCTGCGCTTTCAATTTCCCCGAGTTCAATGCGGAAACCGCGAAGCTTGACCTGATGGTCTATTCTGCCGATGTATTCCAGCTGGCCGTCAGCATTCCAGCGGCAGAGGTCACCGGTCTTATAAACCTTAATGGTCTTTCCACCAATGATAATGTCAACGAATCTTTCAGCCGTGAGTTCAGGATTGTTGTAATAGCCCAGGGCCAGCTGAGGACCGGCAAGGCATAGCTCTCCTGCCGTTCCTTGTGGAAGGAGGCGATGGCTGGAATCCATCACGAAGGCGGCAAGATTGTCCACTGTCTTCCCGATAGGCACTTCAATGTAAGTCTTTCCCGGCTCAACCGGACAAGTCACGCAATCCACCGTACATTCAGTCGGACCATAGAAGTTCCACAGAGGAACCTGAAGGTTGTCTATCGGCAGAAGCTTCTCACCGCTCACTACCATATAACGCAACGGCAGATCCGGATATGCCTGCAATAACAGAGAACCCAGTGAGGTCGTGAAACTGCAGCAGGTTATTTTTCTGTCTATGATGAATTGGCGGATAGAATCAATATCCATCCTTATCTCCTCAGGCATCAGATGCAGTTCTCCTCCAACGCTCAGTATCGGATACAGATCCTCCAGTGACGCATCGAAACTGAAGTTGCGGTGGCAGGCAATTCGGTCGGAAGATGTCAGTTTCTGCTGACGAACGTAGAAATGAAGGTAATTCAGATAGGCACTGTGCTGCACCATCACTCCCTTCGGCTTTCCGGTAGAGCCGGAGGTGTATATCATATAGGCAATGTGAGGTTGCGGCAGCGGCTTGCCGTCGCACTCCCCGCGCATATACTTCTTGCGCTCTTCTGGATATTCAGTGTCGATAGGAACATAGGCGCTTCCCGCCTTCCAGATACCCATCACCGCCACAACGAACTCCTTCACGCGCGGCATCTCAAGACAGACGAAGGTCCCCGGTGTCACGGTCTTTGCATATTCATCAGAGGCTTCGTCAAGTTCCCTGTAGGTCAGTTGTGAGCATTTGTCAACGACGGCCACCGTGTCCGGGGTCTTCGCCGCCTGCTCTCTGAACAGGTCTATGAAGGTCTTGGAATGGTCGTAGTTGAGCGTCTCTCCTGTGCCGAGTGCAATCAGACGCTGTTCTTCTTCCTCAGAAAGCAGTCGTATTTCTGCAACACCTAAATCTGGCGTGTCTGCTGTCTGAATGAGCACTTGCTTCCAGGCAGACAGGGCGTTCTGCATCTCTGTTTCAGAGAACTTCACCTTGTCGAAGGTGAGATTCAATTGCAGGCGGCCGTCTCTCTCGTATGCTGTCAAGGCGATATCGTTGAATGCTTCCTCCTGATTGTCCAGAGCTTCTATGCTTAGAGAAGGACCAGATTCCTTGAACTGTCTTTTGACCTCATCCGAAACAGGATAGTTCTCGAAAGCGAGTATGCTCTGGAAGAGGTTGCTGCCAAGATCCGTTTGCTGTTGAATTTCGGAGAGGGAGCAATAGTCGTGGGCGTTGCTTTCTACAGCTTGCCTATACACAGACTGCAGGGCTTCTGCCAGCGTCTCGTTCCCCTCACACTTTATTCTTACCGGAATGCTGTTGATGAACGGGCCTACGACACCGCTCATATCCACCGGAGTTCCTTCGACAGAGCTCAGGACAAGTTTGTCGCGGCAGGATACCACCTTTGCGAACACCACATCATCAAGACGGGTATATCTCTGGAGCACGATGCCCCAGGCAAGTTCCGTTGCGTGGCTGAGAGTTGCACCGTTTGCCGCACAGACTGCTTTCAGTTTCTCCGTCTGCTCAATGTCAAGCGTGAGGCTCAGATGGTCATTCGCATTTTTCTTTTCTTCAGCGCTGATGTTTTCGTACGATACAATCTCAGCTTTTCTTTCATATCCGTCAAGGAGAGACTTCCAGTAGGCAAGGCTTTCATCCCTGTCTCGGAGCATCAGCGAGCGTACGTACTGCTCGAAGAGACCTGCATCGGTCTCGGTCACAGTGACATCTTTGTCATCCAAAGCATCCTTGAGGTGCTGGAACAGGTGGCCAAGGAATATCGGAAGACTCCACCCGTCGGTGATGATATGGTGCATTACAATGAGAATCTGACATTCGCTGTCTCCGGTTATGATGCAGGCGACTCTCATCAGCGGGTCTTCCTGAAGGTCGAAGTTGAGGTTGAGCTGTTCGGTGTGTATATCCACGAACGAAAGCGGTATCTGCCTGTCGGTGATTTCCTGCTCGGGAATCTCCACATCTTTGTAGATGATACGAGTACGGAGAGTCTCGTGCTGAAGAGCAAGGGCATCGAGTGCCGCCCTCAGTTGCGCCTCGGTAGGAATGACGTTGATCCTATACCTCGATACAAGACGATAGCCCCGGGACTCAGGTTCTGACAGCTGTTTGAGCAGCATAGCCTCCTGCATCGGGGTGAGAGGATAGTGCTTCTCTATCGGGAAAGAAAGGGAGAATAACTCTTCCTCCGTATCGGCGGCAACAGCAACGGCAGCGAGTGCCTCAGGCATCTGCAACTTCATCACGTCAGCCACGGAGAGCCTGTATCCCTTCTGCGAGAGAAGGCTGACCAGACGGATGGACTTGATAGAGTCACCTCCCAGACTGTAGAACCGGGATGTAATGCTAACCTCTGTGTCAAGGTTCAGCACATCTTTAAAGGTATCAGCGATAACCTGTTCTACCTCATTGCGAGGAGCAATGTATTCTTCCTGAACGAATCCCGGCTCCGGCAACGCCTTGCGGTCAATTTTGCCGTTGAGAGTGAGCGGCATCGCATCCAATCGGACGAATGCACTTGGAACCATATATTCAGGCAAAGAAGATGACAGGGATTCGGCGAGTATGCCATTCAGCGTGATTGTATTCACATCATCAGTCGCTGACGATGTG
>JAZRYP010000004.1:0-6118 GCA_045600825.1 Bacteroidaceae bacterium | reverse complement strand
TATATTGAGTTTTCCGTTAACAACAATACGAGCTTACGCCAGTGTAATGCAGTGATAGCTGTGTATGACGGAACCGGTGGCACAGGAAATATCCTCTGGAGCTGGCACATCTGGATTACCAACAACCCTGCTCTGGGCCAGGAGGCCATTGCCGTTACAAACAATGCAGGAACGACTTCCAATTTCCTTGCTGCTCCTGCTATCGGATGGATTGACCCTTATTTCTACGAGAAGAAAGACGATGTGGAAATAGTTCTTGAGCAGGAAGAGTCCGGAAATCAGATTACCGTTACGGCCAAACAGTCGAAGTATGAATTGAATGGGCAGGGGACGCTCTATCAGTTCGGCCGCAAAGACCCGTTGAGGTTAGGTGCCTCTTCCGATACAAATACCGGAGCCGGCATAAGCGCGTCAATTCTCAATCCTGCCACATTCTATACTGATTGGAAATCCGGTGGGTATTACAACTTATGGACCGGCAAGGAAAGCAAAATATACTATCTCGAAGCACTCACTGGCAACAACAGCGATGCTGAAGAAGGTGACAATATGATAAAGACCATATACGATCCGTCTCCTGCCGGCTATAAGGTTCCATCTGTCAAAGTATTCACGGGATTTACGAAAGAAGGCAAGAAATGTGGTAGTACGACTCTTTCTGTGTATCCACTTTCGGACAGCAATGTCAGCGGCAGTTATCACAAAGGTTGGGATTTCTATACCAGTTCAAGCAAATCATCAACTATCTATTTCCCGGCAGTAAATAATCGCGAAAGCAATGGTTCACCACTCTCTTTCACATTGGGACGCTATTTTACCTCTACGCCAAACGACGATTCCGGAAACAGTGCTTTCGAGTTTCAGTTCCAAAGTAATTATGTGTATCCTATGACCGAGAAGAGCAGCAGGGCTAACGCTCTTTCTCTCCGTCCTATCACAGAATAAATGAATATCAAGATGAAAAAATCAGCATATATATTCCTCGCCGCTACAGCGCTCTTTGCTTCCGCTTCCTGCCAGTCCGAAATCAGGCCGGACGAAGAACTGCCCGTCGATGATGGGATACTGTGCTTCCAGCCGACACTGAATGGCAGCAGCACAGACCTCGTACCGGACTCCGATCCTGCGTCCCAGACCAAGGTATCCGAAATCGTGTCCACCGACGGCAGCATTTCCATTCCGCTCACTTACGTGGTCACTGACGGGATTGCGTGTCAGACAAGCAACGACATCAGCCGTAATGCTGAACTTGATTCAGCATCCCCTCTGACCAAAGGCACTCAGCTCAACACCACCGACGATTGGGATAGACTTGATAATTACATAGATACATTTTATGTCGCTGCCTGGAAGGGGACCACTTCCTTCGTCCCTGCAAATACTCAGGTCACGAAGTCCTCTCCTCTCTGGAAGACAAGCGGCACATACCGTTGGGGCGCCACCGAAGAGGCCACATTCTATGCTTATGCCAACCTTCCGGCCAGCGGAGCGACCGTTACACCTATGTCCACAGTCCAGGCGCTGAATTATACTTCAGTACCGTCATCATCATCCGCCCAGACCGACATCCTGATGGGTTATTATTCCGGCTACAGCAAATTCAGCCAGGATTTCCACAAGGGTGGCATCGCAGAGATCAAATTCTACCATCCTTTGACTGCAGTACGCTTCAAGAAAGGAACCTTTGAAGGGTATGCATCTGATAAAGTCAATATAAAGAGCATCAGTATCAAGAACGTGTATTCAAGCGGAATTGCGCTTATGAGCTCCACCTCAATAAATTGGAATAATCAAACAGGTACCAAGACCGTCACGATGTCCCCTGCCTCGGGGGATACATACCTTTCAGTCGATGCCAACGGATTCATCGGTGATGCCTTCCTTCTTATCCCGCAGACAATGACTGCCACTGCTTATGTGACAATCAACGCCATTGTCAATCTGGATGGCACGGAGAAAAAATTTGAGGCTAAACTCACAAACAACTCCTGGGAAGCCGGCAAGACCAATATATATACGCTAGGGTACGATTCGACAAATTATGTTTTTACCATTACCAATTCTTCCGGATCCGGTTCATCTCTTCTTTCTGATGGTTCCGTATGTTTGGTATATGAAAACACAACGGGTACTCAGCAAAGGAAGTTCAAAATCAGCAGTTACAAGTACACAGGAAGTACCGATGACGAAGCTAACCGCACAGCTGTATCTTATGATGCATGGTATTCATTTGATGACAAGGATATTACGGATCCATCAAAAGTATGGTATCAGTTCGAGACAGGTTCTCTTGGAACAGAATTGACAGGTCTTACCGGAACAAATAATGCAGGCATGACCACAGCTACCGATAAAACTCTGACTGCCGCAGGACGACAGGTACTCAGTATCTCACCATATAAGTGGACAACCGAGTCAATGAAAGGCTCCGCCACAAGCCGGCTGGATCTGTCAAAGATGTCCATCGGCGGTGAAGGTGACGGAACCGGTCCACAGAATACCGCCAATTGCTATATAGTAAAGCACCCGGGCTACTATAAGTTCCCTTGCGTATATGGCAATTCCATTAAGAACGGAGTAGCTGTTTCAGCAACCTCCGGCTACAACAACAGCGGCTATGTAAGTTCAGCGCCTCATAAAGAAAATGAGACTGAATATAATACTACGGTCTTGTATAATTTCGTCAATTCTCAAGGTGCGGATATTACAACCGGCAATATAATCAGTGATGTGTCTGATGACATATCTTCTTTCACTTCAAGCAAGGTCAAGGCCGCAATGGTTTGGTGCGATGCCAAGGAAAACGGAGAGACACTTGTCAAGAATGTATCCTATTCTGACGGATACATATCTTTCGAGACTATGTCTCCTGCCAATCTTGTTCAGGGAAATGCTGTAATTGCTCTCTATTATGATGCCGACAATGATGGTTATGATGAAGGCGAGGCGTTATGGAGTTGGCAGATTTGGGTGACAGACGCAGACTTGAGCGTTAATAATGTTGGTTATGTCGGTGATTCTAAATCCGGTTACCATAGTTTTATGAGCCGTTACCTTGGATGGTGTGATGGCAGAAATGCTGACGGCAGCAATCTGAGCATTTACAAAGCCGCCCATAACAGTATCCAGATACGTCTTAAGCAGAGTGCCGGATATTTGGGGTATAAGTATATAATAGTTCAGCAGAATGATGTCATAAATGGACCTTACGGAGATTGCTCATATTATCAGTGGGGCCGTAAAGATCCTTTTACCGGCAGCACAGGACTGTCGTCAAATGAAACGAAAAAGTACTATGATTCCAACGGCAACGAATTATCCTGGCTTACAGGTACCAGCACTATATTTCCGACAAAAAGCTCCGGACAACAAATGTCGCTTGTTAATGCGGAGAAAGTGATATACAATTCCATAAGGAACCCTAGAACTTTTTGCTCGAACGACTGTTTTGATGCACGTTTTTACAATCTTTGGTCAAGGGACAATAATCAGGTAAAAGATGCCGGACTTTCTGTCGCAGTAGTGAAAACAATATATGATCCATCCCCAGCCGGGTATCGTCTTCCAAACAACAACGCTTTCATATCTATGAGCAAAACGGGGAAAACCACAAGCAGTTCAAGTGAAATGAACGGCATTTGGGATACTGGAGCGAAAGGATTCCGTATGTTGAACGCTGATGGCTTATTGGATGACAATCTCTTCTTCCAAGCCTCCGGATCAAGGGAAAATGGCGGTGGACTCGGGGGAGTTGCTACCAATGCATATATTTGGACATCTTGTCTTGCGGATGAGACTTTATCATACTGCACACGAATCTATCAGTATGGCATTTCATTCCCATTTGGCCCTCATAACAAAACTTTAGGTCATGTCATCAAGCCGGTTCTGGAATAATTCAGAAAGAAGATTAATTTGAAATTATGCCATAATATACAATCAAAATGAAAATAAGATCATCCCATATATTCATTTTTGCCGCCGCACTCACACTCTGCGGCTGCCAGAACGAATTGGATTCCACGCACGTCATAATCAACGGAGTTTCATTCAGTCCCACTATCGACGGCACCTCTTCCGTCGAAGTGACCAGGGCATCCGCATTCCGTTCGGAGGACGGCAGTCTTGAGATTCCCGCCTGGCTTTTCGTGTCGGATGGCATCGGGGAGACTGCAAGTGCCCTGACAAGAGGCGAACAGGTAAACACCGGCAATGACTCACAGATGCTGGCGAGCTTCGCAAAACAGATAGACAGTACTTTCTTTGTCACGGGCTGGACCGGCTCGACACCCGCACGCTTCATCCCTTCTTCTGGCAGCGGTTATGCCACCGTGACTTACTCCGGTTCCGCATGGAGCACCATCTCCACTGACTGGGACGGCTCCCAAGCCGGCACTTTCTTCGCCTACGCCAATTGCCCTTCTGATTCAACTGTAGCGACTGTCTCGAACAGCTACTCCACTTATCAAACGTTGACTTACTCGGCAGTGCCAACCGATGCGAGCCTTCAGAAAGACATCCTTCTGGGCTATTACTACGGCAACGGAACCCCTGTGACCACGGGCAAGACCTGCACTGCAGACCTGCAGTTCCACCATCCGCTGACGGCCGTGAGGTTCAAGAAGGGATCCTTCTCCGGAACCGTGAAGTTCAAGGCCATATACCTCGACGGTGTCTATAAGAATGGTACTGCGATGATGTTAGGCTCTGGAACCAGTTCCAACATCGCATGGGTTACCACCAGCTCCACCAAGCAGGAGGTCGGCCAGGAGGGCGACTCTTATCTGGCATTCTCCACCGACAGCATCATAGGCGAGCCTTTCCTGCTCATCCCGCAGACCATTACCGCAAGCGCACCTGTTACAGTCACCATAGTCGCTGAAATAGACAATGTAGTGCATCCGCTCACCGCCACCCTCGACCCTGTCGAGTGGCAGCAGGGCAAGACATATACCTATAAACTGGGATGTGAGAATTTCGAGCTCACGGTAGATGGCGAGGTGTCAACCGACTACACAGGATCCGGTAACAGGACATATTCCGTCAATTCATCCGCAGACTGGAAACTTCAGTACACGACAGACGGTGGGTCCACTTGGACCGACGCCGTGGCGAATACTCAGATTGGCGGTTGGATCAAGTTCGACAAGGTGAGCGGCAACGGCAGCAGTTCTTCGCAGACTGTAACCGCGACAGTGACTGCCGGAACTTCGATGAATCTTCCATCGAACCATGATGTAATACTTCAGTCAGCTACGCCAAAGGGAACAGCGGATGCTCCATACGACCTCTCGATGCATACAATCTACGGAGAACCAAGGACTGCGGGCAAACCTGTCACCGCCAACAGTTATGTCATCAACGCTCCGGGCTGGTACGCCTTCCCGCTGGTCTATGGCAATGCCATCGACTACAATAAGGTACCGTCAAACGGAGTCAATACGCAGGCATTCGCTCCGTCGATTTCAGGCACGAGTGTTCTTACCCCATTCAAAAGTACAGAAGGAGCCATCACCACTCCGTATATATCCGGCGCAACATCAGCATACCCTTATTGGGAGGACGTGCCGTCTTACGCCCTGATTGCGCAGAACGGCTGCTCCATCCTCAGCCAGAGTCAGGCCGAAGCAAAGGGTCTCACCGGCTGCAACTGCGGATATGTCGTATTCCAGGTACCGTCAACGCTGACCCAGGGCAACGCGGTGATAGCCGTAAGCAATGGTTCGCATATACTCTGGAGCTGGCATATATGGGTGACGGATATGGATCTTACCTGCAGGACCGTCACCAACACCAGCGGTACTTTCGCCAAGGGTGTGATGCCTCTCAATCTGGGCTGGGTCGACCTCGGCACTTCGATAGGTTATGAAAGGAAGAAACTTCAGATACGCTTCGTGCAGATGGTTGAAGGCGTGGTGAAAAACGAAGTGGGCAAGAATCCTGAAAGAAGAGAATATGTCACGGAAGCTCCTGCCGGGCAGTCTCCTACTTATCAGTGGGGCCGCAAGGATCCGTTCATCAGAGTCAAGGCTGACGGGTCAGAATTGACGGCAACGGAATACAGTGGTACGGGATTGACGAAGGACTTCGCATCTTCCACCATATATACAGCAATTAA
>JAZRYP010000003.1:0-20641 GCA_045600825.1 Bacteroidaceae bacterium | reverse complement strand
ATTAATCTTTTATAAAGTCTTTCCGGCTGAAAATCCGTTTCTTTTCAGTCATGATGGAACCCCATCACTCCTTCAAACAAGCGAATTTTCATCTCGAAAATCCTTCATAAAATTTTTAATCGAACAAATTTAAACAACTTCTAAGTATCAATAAATTAAATCTAGTTGAAAGTATGTCAAAAAGATTAATCGGGATGCTGTTTTCATTTGCAGCATTGTTAGCATTCACATCTTGTGCGGAACAGGAATCAGGAGAAGACGTAGTTGTAGCTATTCTGAAGGATGGAACTTCAGATTATATGAAACAGCTCAAAAGCAGTATTGAGGCAGAATGTCTGGCTAAGGGTTGCAAGGCCCTGATTATAACGACAAAGGGCGAATATGACATAGAAAGCCAGTTGCAGGCTGCAAAATCCCTGGCCAGTCTGGACTATAATGTTAAAGGTATTATTTTTATCCCCATCTACGACCCCAGCAACAAGAATGAAGCCGAGTCAATCATCAATTCATTTGCCGGCAAATCCATTCCTGTGGTTTTTCTGGATACGAAACCATCTGAACTATCTCCTATGAAAGACTCCTACTATGCTTATGTGGGGGTAGATTTACAAGTAACAGGAACTGCTTTTGCAGGAATGATACCAGAAACGGATCCTTCAAAGATATTATCTATTCACTACAATACCGTAGCAACTATGGAGAGGTATCGTATCTTTAAGGATATAAAAGGCATTACTGGCGAACAGAACGCTATTTCCGTTACAGCGGACAACGAACTGGATGCTGAAAAACTCAACGATAAACTGTCTGGTCTGAGCCAAGGCGGTAGTGTTGTCCTTTTCAACGGAGACTTTTATAATAAGATACTGACTCTCGGTACGGATGTTCAGAATCTGGATGATAAGCAGATTTATGCTTTTGATGCTTATAGGGAATTACTTGATAATATCAAAAACGGAGGCAATGTTAAATCTGTTCAGGCACAAAACAGTTTTGTGATGGGAAAGAAGTCCGTTGACTGCATATTTTCAGCACCTGACGAAAAGGATATCTTTGTTCCCTGTATTACGATATCAAGCGCTACAATCAATTCCGAGGAGGTAAAACCTTTCCTGGAATTTTTTGGTCTGTAGTGAAAATCGGATGCACTCTGAATGATGCCAATCATTTACGATTAATCCAGCCGTTCTCGGCTGGGTCCTCCCCAAGGGGAGGATGTAGGAGGGGGTAGTAAAAAATTGCACTCTGAATGATGCCAATCATTCAGAGTGCTCGAAGCGGGACTCGAACCCGCACAACCGGTAAAGGTCAAGGGATTTTAAGTCCCTCGTGTCTACCATTCCACCATTCGAGCATCCGGTAAACCGTTAGTGCTCGGCAAAGGTATATGGTTTTGTGCGAATCACAAAATAAAAACCGTCTGATTCCGTTTCTTATTATGATGAGAATCAGATATTGTGTGCTTGCTCTGACGCTGGCGCTGGTTTCCGTTCACACCAGTGCCCAGTATGACGTCCACTTCACCCATTATTGGGAGGTGGATAACTTCTATAATCCGGCGGCGATGAACAAGAACAGCACGCTCAATATAACCGGCTCGTACAGCAAGCAGCTGGCAGGATACATTAATTCTCCAAGCACCATATATGTGGGTGCAAATTCAGTGGCCCCGTGGGGTGAGGGTCATCAGTCCTTGGGTATCAGCCTGATAAATGAGTCTCTGGGGCTTTTCAATCATCGTCGTATGCAACTGTGCTATGCGTATAAGATGCGGCTTGGCAAGAAAGGAGGTTCGCTTAACATCGGTGCCCAGATAGGTCTGATGAATGAAAGGTTTCGCTCGAATGAGCTGGAGATTATTGATGCGGACGACCCTGCTTTTCCTGCGGGTGATGAGAGCGGTTCCAGCGTGGATTTTGCAGCGGGACTGTATTATCAGTATAAATTTTTCTATGCCGGGATATCGGCCCAGCATCTTAATTCGCCGGTTGTGACATACGGCAAGGATAACGGTAAAAACGCCGAACTGAAGATTCTTCCTTCGTTTTATTTTCAGGGCGGATGCAATATACAGTTGCGAAATCCGTTATTATCTGTGCAGCCTGGAGTACAGGTGGCGTCGGACCTTGGTATGACGCGCGTTGATGTAACCCTCAGGGGAACATATCAATACCAGTCAAACAGCTATTACGGGGGTCTGTCGTACTGTCCCGGCACATCTGTGACTTTCCTGATCGGCGGCAGAGTCAGGCGGATATTGGTGGGATATGCATACGAACTGTTCACCAATGGTGTAGGAGCGCAGTCGGGAAGTCACGATCTGGTACTTGGATATCAGATGGACGTTAACTTTTTCAAAAAGGGTAAGAACATACATAAAAGTGTAAGATATTTATGATGAATGTAAAGATGACGGGACAGTACGGACGTATGTCTGTAATGGTTATGCTCATTGTAATGATGCTGGCGTCTTGTCTTGGCAGCAAACAGGCTTCTGTCGTAGGTGGCGAGGTGACAGGTACTACTGCAACAAGTATCCGTGAGCCTATGCCTTACGGAATGGTGCTTGTCAAGCGGGGATCGCTCAAGGTAGGCAATGACGAGGTGGATAGTCTGTGGGGCTCTACCGCTCCGGCCAGGGATATATCGGTGGAATCGTTCTGGATGGACGAGAAGGAGGTTACGAATGCCAAATACCGCCAGTTCGTATATTGGGTGAGAGACTCCATTATCCGTACACGTCTGGCAGATCCGGAATATGGTGGCGATGACTCCTATATGATAACGGAGGACAAGTACGGCGAACCGGTGATTCCGCATCTGAACTGGGCAAAGCCCATACCGTGGAAGAAGGCCAATGAGGACGAGCTGCGTGCCATTGAGAGTGTATATACCACTGATCCGTTCACAGGAGAGCGCAGGCTTGATGCCAGTCAGATGAACTACAGGTACGAGGTGTATGACTATGTGCAGGCTTCTCTGCGCAAAAATCGTCTGAATCCGGCTGACAGAGTCCGCAATACCGATATCAAGGTGGATCCCAACGAGGTTGTGATGATATCGAAGGATACGGCCTATATCAACGATGACGGTGAGATTATCCGCGAGACGATAACACGTCCTCTGACCGGGGCGTACGATTTTGTCAATACATACATCGTCAATATATATCCGGACACTACCTGTTGGATAAACGATTTTCCGAATGCCAACAACGAGACGTATATGAGACTGTATTTCAGCCATCCGAACTATAATGAATATCCTGTAGTGGGTGTAAGCTGGG
Organism: Bacteroidaceae bacterium; assembly: GCA_045600825.1. Lineage (GTDB taxonomy): Bacteria > Bacteroidota > Bacteroidia > Bacteroidales > Bacteroidaceae > Colenecus. The sequence continues at coordinate 17,355 of JAZRYP010000003.1, read as the reverse complement.
AGCAGGCGAATGCGTTCTGTGAGTGGCGCACCAGCTTCCTGCTGAACGGTCTCGGTTCACAGGCCAGATATATACAGCGCTATAGATTGCCGACTGAGGTTGAGTGGGAATTTGCCGCCAGGGGTATTGAAGGAAACAAATATCCGTGGAAATCGGCACTGTCAATGGATGAAAACGGATGCTATTATGCCAATTTCAAGCCTGAGCGCGGAAACTATACAAAGGACGGCAGTCTGATCACTACGCGTGTGGGCTCATACAAGCCTAATTCAAGCGGCCTGTACGATCTTGCCGGTAATGTGGCGGAATGGACATCGACGCTTTATACGGAGGCAGGTATTCTCCAGATGAATGACGTTAATCCGGAACTGTCGTATAATGCGGCAATGGAAGATCCGTATTATATGAAACGTAAGGTCGTACGCGGAGGCTCGTGGAAGGATGCCGAGAAGTTCATAGAATCTTCGTGGCGTGCATACGAGTACCAGAATGAACAGCGTTCGTACATCGGTTTCCGTTGTGTCCGTACTCAGGTAAGTTCGGGTTCGGATACAAATGTCCGTGGACGCAAGAAATGATATACGATACATTAATATGATTCTATATGGAAAAGAAGGATAATATAATCAATAGAGTTCAGAACTACCTTGACACGGAGAAAGGACGTATCCTGCTGAATTATCTGTATAGCTGGGGCGCAGCAATAGTCATACTCGGTGCATTGTTCAAGCTTACGCATATCAGCGGTGCCAATCTGATGCTTTTCCTGGGAATGGGTACAGAGGTGTTTGTGTTCTTTATATCGGGATTTGAGCGCCCGTTCATCCCTGACGATAATAGAGATGCCGAAGAGGATGATTACGCTGTGACATCCGCAGGGCACGTATTCGCCCCGTCTGCAGATGCACGTCCTGCCAATATTCAGGGTGCTGCGACAATTTCGGCTGGTAGCATCACCGGTCAGCAGCTTCCTGAGAATCTGGGGGCTCTGCTAAGTGTGGAGGGAGTATCAGGCGTGACACAGGATTATATCAATCAGCTGCAGGAACTTACCTCGAAGCTCAACAAGGTTGCGGAGCAGTCCGACCTGCTGGAGCGCAGTACTGAGGAGATTGATACTCTCGGCCGTAATCTGGTAAGTCTCAACACCTTCTACGAGATGCACCTGCGTTCGGTCAGCTCGCAGATGGATAATATAGATAAGGTGAAGGATCAGACTGCCGAGATGGTGCGTCAGATTGAGGAGCTGAACAAAGCGTATGCCCGTATGGTTGAGGCTCTGAAAGTTAATTCAGGAGCAGATTCAAGCGCAAGGTAAGATGAGGAGAAAAATTATCGAAAGACCGCCATCGGCGCGTCAGAAGATGATAAACCTGATGTATATCGTCCTTCTGGCGATGCTGGCAATGAACATATCGTCCGATGTGCTCAATGGCTTCTCATTGGTAGAGGAAAGCCTGTTGCGCAGTACGGAAAATGCCGCCTTGCAGAACGAGACCGTCTATAGGGAATTTGCAGAGTCAGATTCCATTAACCACGAGAAGACTGGTGTATGGTATGACAAGGCTATTTATGTCAAGCAGATATCGGACTCTCTATACAATCTTGCGGATGAGCTGAAGCTTATGATTGCCAGAAAGGCTGATGGCCGTAATGCGGATGTGATGAATATCAGGGACAAGGAGGATCTGGAAGCATCGACATACGTAATGCTATCGCCGTCGAAGGGTCGCGGACAGGAATTGTACGATGCTATAAACAATTACAGGAATCAGATTCTCGAAATGGTTTCCGATGAGACCCAGCGTGTCATCATAGCCAGTAATTTCAGTACAGAGATTCCGCAGAAGGCCGGAGCCTTAGGCAAGAACTGGCAGGAATATAATTTTGAGAACACTCCGGTAGTGGCTGCCATAACAATCCTGACAAAGCTTCAGAATGATGTGCGCTATGCCGAGGGTGAGGTCCTTCATACCCTTCTGAACAATATCGATGTAGGCGATATGCGTGTAAACAAACTTGATGCGTATGTGATTCCGACATCCAGGAACGTCATTCAGGGTAATCCTTTCTCGGCACGTATCATTATGGCTGCCGTAGATTCCACGGCCAGGCCTGCCATATACATAGACGGTGAGAGAATAGAGTCAGAGGATGGCTGGTATCAGGTGCCGACACCGCGGACCGGTGATTTCACAATCAACGGATATATGGAACTTACTTCAGGTAACGGTATCCTACGGCGTGATTTCAGTCAGGACTATTCCGTAGTATCGCCTCTCGCTACCGTATCGGCAACTATGATGAATGTGCTGTATGCAGGATATGACAATCCTGTCAGTATATCAGTACCTGGCGTGCCTAGCAATATGATATCGGCTTCTCTGAAGAATGGAGGAGGTACGCTGAGGGCTTCCGGCAACGGTTTCATAGTCAATCCATCGAAGGTCGGTGAAGACATCACGATAAATGTTTCTGCCAGTCAGAACGGTCGTTATCAGAGTATGGGCGAGTATAGTTTCCGTGTACGCCAGTTACCTGATCCGACGCCGTTCATTGAGTATGTTGATGATAATGGCAATACACAGAGATATCGGGGGGGTGGAACACCGCTGCTGAAGAAACATCTTATGTCTGCCGATGGTATAGTAGCTGCTATTGATGACGGTCTGTTGAATATAGGATTCCGTGTCCTTGGCTTTGAGACTACTTTCTTTGACAATATGGGCAATGCCGTGTCGGAACTTTCCGACGGCACCAGTTTCTCTGCCAGGCAGAAGTCGAATTTCCAGAAGCTGACACGCGGCAAGCGTTTCTACATACAGCGCGTACGTGCCATAGGTCCTGACGGCATTGAGCGTCAGTTGACAACATCACTTGAAGTTATAATAAATTGATAGGATATGAAGATAGGTAAAATAACTGTATTGGTTGCGGTTATCGCACTGTTACCGTCAGGTATTTCAGCACAGCCGCAGCGTCGTATTCAGGAGCAGCAGGCGGCAAAGCAGAATCCGTCCATCACTCTTACGGAAAGGGCAAGATCCCAGTATCCGGTACAGGCCACGGTGCCTTCCGAAGTCAACTGGAAACGTGACATCTACCGTGAGCTTGACCTGAAGAAAGAGGCGAATGCCGCGCTGTATTATCCGGAGGAGCCTCTTGGCGACAGGGTGAATTTCTTTACACTTATTTTCAGGCTGATCATAGACGGTAAGATATCTGCATACGAATATCGTCTGGACGGAAATGAACTGTTTACGGACAGCAATAAGGTTGACGTTGGCAGTCTGCTTGAGAAATTTTATGTCTTTTATGAGGAGAAGGATGGTAAATATATTGTCGCACAGACGGATATTCCCAGTTCTGAGGTGCTCAAGTACTATATAAAGGAAAGTAATTTCCTGGATCAGCGCACGTCTGACTATCAGACAAGGGTGACGGCGGTGTGCCCGGTACGCATACGTGAGGATATCGGCTCATCGTTTACACAGTATCCTATGTTCTGGCTGAATTACGATGATATCAGACCGTATCTGAGCCAGACCAGGGTTATGACGAGCAGTCTTAACAATACTACGAATATGTCACTTGACGACTACTTTGTAATGCGATGCTATGACGGTGAGATATACAAGACATCGAATCTTCATAACCGTCCGTTGGCAGAGTATTGTGAGAACGATACGTTACTGAAGGCTGAACAGAATAATATTGAAAGGCAGCTGGTGGATTTTGAGGCCGGTCTGTGGGCTTCGTCAGATAGGGTCACCACGGACATTGCGGTTACAGACAGCATTGCGGCAGGTAAGAGCCGTGCCAGGGAAAACAAGTCTTCCGCTGTTGCCAAACAAAAGAAGTCTCCTGCTCCTAAACCTCAGCGTCAGGCACGAAGCACATCCAGCGAGCGTGTTTCATTGCAACGTACCCGATAATAGTTATGGCGTATTGATAAATTTTATATATTCGCCTCACAAATATTAAAATTGAAGAATATGAAAAGATTTGCATTGGTTGCTATGACATTTGTCATGACGATGATGGTGTCAATACCGGCATCAGCTATCAGCTGGGGTGTCAAGGGTGGTCTTAATTTTGTTGACAATAATCTGAACAACATTACAATTGAGAATGTTAAGAATAAGGATAGCTATACAGGCTTCTTTATCGGTCCGATGGCTCAGATGAAACTTCCTCTGGGATTTGGAATAGATGTATCCGCTATGTATTCACAGAAGGGAATTAATATTGCTGGTGATGAGACTGTCAAGGAACAGGCTATAGCAATCCCTTTGATGGCCCGCTGGCAGTTCAGTCTTGGTCAGGTGATAGGTATCTTCGCTCAGGCTGGTCCTCAAGTCAATTTTAATCTGGGAGACCTTACTACGGCAGTGAAGGGTCAGGATGCGCAATTTGTATTGAACAGGTCTGTGTGGAATTTTGACCTTGGCTTAGGTGTTGAGTTGTTCAGCCATCTGCAGTTTGCGGTCAATTATAATCTCCCATTATCGGACGATGGTACGTTCAGTGCTCTCAAGGAAGGAATGAAAGGCATTGATAATCAATCATTCAAATCCGGGACACTACAGCTGCAGCTGTCTTATAAGTTCTGATAGTTTAGTCATAGGATAGAAAAGGAGGCTGTCAGGTCTCCTTTTTCTTTATATGAGGCGTTTTGTTGATGTCATATTGCCCTTGCCTCTGGACGGGACGTTCACTTATCTCGTTCCGGAGGAAATTATGTGTATGCTACAGCCGGGTATGGTGGTGCGCGTTCCGTTCGGTCACAGACGTACCTATTCAGCTGTCGTGGTCCGTTCACATAATGATGAGCCTACAGGATACAGACTAAAGAAAGTCTTGTCTCTGAACAGTAGTGAACCTGTGCTTACGGAGTCACAGATGCGTCTGCTGGACTGGATATCAGATTATTATCTATGTTCAAAGGGGGATGTGATGAAGGCGATGCTGCCGTCAATACTCCGTCCGGGTGATGACGGGGAGAAGGCGTATAAGCCTAGGACTGAGACCTGCATCCGTGCCATCGGCGATGTTGATATTCTGGACTATGCCGGTCGGCAACGTGAGATGTTGTCTGCATATCTGAAATTATCGTCCGGGGCTGATATTGTCACAAAGAAAGCTTTGCTGGAAGCTTGTCGTTCGCAATCGGCGCTGTCAGCACTGATTTCTAAAGGGCTGCTGGAAAGCTGGAGTCACGAGATTGGGCGCCTGCCGGTTTTTGACGGGAAGATATATCCTGTAAATCAGCTGAATACGTATCAGGAAAATGCTTTGTCATCAATACGCAAATCATTTTCCACACTGGATGTCTGTCTTCTGCACGGTGTCACTTCAAGCGGTAAGACGGAAGTCTATATCCATCTGATAAAGGAGTGCATTGACAAGGGAGGTCAGGTGCTGTTCCTTTTACCGGAAATTGCGCTTACCCTGCACATAATGCGCCGTCTGCAGAAGGTGTTCGGCAATGATATGTGCGTCTATCATTCCCGCTGTTCTGATGCCGAAAGGGCAGAGATATGGAACAGACAGCTCGGGCCGGAGCCATTCAAGCTGGTAGTAGGCGCACGTTCTGCGGTGTTCCTGCCTTTCCGGAATCTGTCATTGGCAATTGTTGATGAGGAACATGATTCCAGCTATAAGCAGGATGAGCCGGCACCAAGATACAACGCCCGCAATGTGGCGATGGTGCTGTCGTCATATTTCGGGGCCAAGGTTCTGCTCGGGTCTGCTACGCCGTCTATAGAAAGCTATTATAATGCCCGGAACGGTAAGTACGGACTGGCGGTTATGGAGCATCGTTTTATGGATATACCTTTGCCTGCCGTGGATGTGGTGGATATATATGAGCTACGCCGTAAGAAACGTATGACAGGGCTCTTGTCTCCATTACTGGAAAGCTATATGAGGGATGCCTTGAACGAGGGCAATCAGGTCATACTGTTCCGGAACAGGCGTGGATATGCGCCTGTAGTGCATTGCCAGGCGTGCGGATGGGTACCAAAATGTGACAGTTGCGATGTCAATCTGACCTGGCACAAGGGACTTAGACGTCTCTCGTGTCATTACTGCGGTAAGACGTACGTAATGCCTGCGGTATGTCCGGAATGCGGTGCCAGTTCTTTCGGATTCTATGGCTATGGTACTGAGAAGGTGGAAGAGGAGGTCCACAGTCTGTTCCCTAATGCTGTGACCGGACGTCTGGATATGGACACTGCATCTTCGACAGGAGCATACGAGCAAGTACTGCAGGATTTTCAGGATGGTGTGACAAATGTTCTGATAGGAACTCAGATGGTATCGAAAGGACTTGATTTCGAGCGGGTAAGTGTAGTCGGGATACTCAATGCGGACAGTATGACCGGCAATCCCGACTTCCGTTCCACGGAACGTGCCTTTCAGATGATGCAACAGGTGTCAGGCCGTGCCGGCAGAAAATATGGTCGTGGACACGTTGTCATACAGACCAGACAGGCTGACGATGATTTCTATTCTATGGTCATTGGCGGTCAGTACGGTCAGTTCTATCAAAATGAGATAGAAGAACGCAGGCTGTTTCATTATCCCCCTTTTTACAGAATCGTGTCGGTTTATCTTAAAAGTACTGACAACATCGTTCTGGATGAGACTGCAGCCTGGATGGGCAATCAACTGCGTATGATTTTTCAGGAAAGAGTGCTCGGTCCTGACGTTCCTCCGGTTACGAAGGTCCAGATGCAGTATATACGCAGGCTTATGTTGAAAATCGAGGCCGGGGTCTCACTTCGGCCGGTCAGAGAGAGACTGACATTGTTGAGACGTGAGCTGGAAGCTCACTACAGTAAAGTCTCAATCTATTATGTATCAGAAGACTGAGTCAAGTGTGTATGGAACACCTGATGCTGTTATGCCGGCTCCGTTTATACAGAATCCGGTTGAGTAGGAGTTGTTGTAGAAATTCACTTCGGCCTCACCGTTGACATCGGTAATCACGTTTGGATTCCAATACAGTGTACGGCGGTAATCCACATCTCCGTAGATAGGAGCTTCCGTATATTGCGGACTGTAGAATTCGTATGGCGAGGAGAATCCGTCAACAGTCGTGACGCGCGAGTTGATGTTCTTCAGTTCGCGGCGGGTCGCTCTCTGTGCCTCTTCTTTCAGCAATATATCTACCATAAGCACACGATTGTGCTCTTTCTGGAGCATCGTCTCCGGTGTGTCGTAGTCTCCGTGTTTTCTGCGGTAGGTTTGGAGCAGTGGTGACAGTTTCATGGCATCAGTCTCGTACATTACATCGTCAAACACCATAATGCTCCTGATATCCTTGGTGTCTATCAGTCCGGGAGATTCAAAAAGGCCCTTCACGACAGCCTTCTCAGTCTCGTGGACATAGAAGAACGGAGTGTGTCCGTTGATGTCCTCAATGTTGCCTTCCTGATCGAAATTGACAGCGTATCCTTTGTCAAGCAGATAGTTCGCAACGTTTGTGGAATACTCGCCGAGATCAAGTTCAAGCTCTGTGTCCTGGTGTACATTGAAAGCCTTGAAAGTGAAGTAGTCAATGTACATTCTCTTTTCCTTTATATCAACCTCAGGCAACAGAATACCGTCATTTATCTGAACTACCGTAGGAAAATTATCCTGTTTCGTATCGAGCGTGGTTTCATTCTTTTTCTTCGTTGACGATATCCTGCCTGATGCGTCGGCCAGCAATATCTCTATGGGAGAATATGCACGGATGGACGGTCTTATGGACCTCTCGAAACGGATGCGTGCCGATGTACCGATTATACGTTTGCGTTTTGGCCATGCGGATATGGTCAGCCTGGCGGCATCGTAGAAATCAGATATATTGAAGCCGAAATATCCGTCCGGGCCTGTCGTGTAACGGAATCTCTCAATCATCTTCTTGTCCATTGTGGCAACTGCGGCGGTGACTACGATGCTGTCCATAGGTTTACGTGACCAGGGCGATTCAATCCAGCCGTTGACTGACAGGCTGTCCTCAAGCCGGTGTATCTCCTTGTACGGTTTCACGCCTGACATCGTCTCCCAGTCGTAGCGTTCCCATCCCTGTACCATCATCAGCAGGTCAAGAGCCTTGTCGTGGTTCTCGTCAGCCTGCTCAAAATAGTATTCGGGATTGTAGATGTATCCTCTCAGGTCGGATGACAGCAGCAGTGCCGTTCTCAGGTCATCGTGTATTGCTGTGCCCGGACAGGCTTTGTCGCGTACCGACAGGCAGAAACGGTCACGCAGTGCATTGCCGTTGCCGTCGCACAGTTTGAATTTTATCTGGATGGGCGAAAATGGCGCCGGCTTTGTCTCACTGGCTGTGAATGTGAGGTCCGGTGATATGGCATCGGATCTGTGATATATGCTGCGTCGGGCAAAGATATTTCCCTGTCTGTCAAATAGCGTAATCTGACAGATGCCTTCCGGAATTCTGTCACAGTCGGAGACTATCCGGGCCTTTCCGTTGCGTAACGGCACATTCTCGAATGTCATCAGTTCTCCACGGCAGGTCAATGTGAGTCCAAGCGTATCATCCACCATCAATCCGCTGCTGTTGACCGATACTCTGAGCGTGTCATCCGTTATGTCGGCCATAATTGCGTATCCGTGATCTGAAACGTCAGGAAGGGTGTATGTATGGGATTTCCCATCAAATGTCAGAGTTGCCCTGTTCGTGTTGCTGAGCGGTGTGAATACGAAACTTCCCATACCGTCGTGAACTGTCTTTATAGGAATTGTGTCATTCAACCTGCCTTCAGCCTCAATTCCCATTCCGTTCTTGTCTGTCACTTTGAATGCAACCCTGTTTGGAATTCTGCTGATGATGTTGCCTCCCTCCGGATAGAATGTGACGTTTATGGCATTGCCGGGATAGTCAGTCTTCGGGCGGAACTGCTCTATATTCGCATCCTTGTTGTAATGTTCCTTTATTATTGGTGCCTCTCCGTAGAAATTCCCGTCGGTGGAGGGTTTCTCAAATACAGGCAGGACGCGTGAGAATATGGTTTCTTCCCGGAAGTTCTGCATATTTGTGGTATATGCCCGTATTTCGTAGAAGCCGCTAGGGTAGCTCAGCACTCCGCGCAGGTCACGGGCGTATGCTGTCGAGCCGTCGTACAATGGAAATGAACCGTCAGCCTGTCCTGCCACTATTTTGAGCTTCTGCTGCTTGAGTATCACTCCTGTCGGGGATATCAGATCTACATAAAGTACACCGCTCGGTGTGCGGTGTAGTGTGGAGGCTTCTACTACAAATGCCTTGAACCATATTGTTTCGCCTGTATAGTACGATGTATTGTCAAACTGGACATAGACTTTCTCCTGTGGGAATAGCCGGTTGAACTGATGTATGTTACCGGCATATCTCATCAGCTCCTGGGACGCACTCTGTGCCTGTATGCCAAGACAGGCCAGAATAGCGGCCATTGTAAGCAACAGGCGTCTCATTGTGGTGGATTCTTATTTGTTGATAGTAGGGTAGCTGATCCGCGTGTGATACATGGTCTTCAGCTCCTCCTTGAACACATCCTTGATTTTCTTTATCTCCTGCATCGTGATAGGGCAGTCGTTGAAGTAACCGTCGTTTACCTGTGTATCGACAATCTTGTCCACTAGCTCACCTATAAGTTCCTCCGTGTATTGGGAAAGACTTCTAGAACTGGCCTCAACTGCATCCGCCATCATAAGTATTGCGGTCTCTTTGCTGTCTGGGTTGGGACCTGCATATCTGAAAGGTGTATCATCGATATCCTCACTCGGATGCTCATTTACATATTTTATATAAAAGTATTTGGCCATACCTGTGCCATGATGGGTACAGATGAAATGCTTTATCGAGTCCGGCAGATGATGCTTCTCGGCTATTCTCATACCTTCCGTGACGTGGCCGGTAATGATCTGGGCGCTTTCCTGATATGTCAGGTTGTCGTGCGGATTCACATTGTTCTGATTCTCAGTGAAGAAAGGCGGATTTACCATCTTGCCTATATCGTGGTAGAGGGCTGCTGTCCTGACAAGCTGCGTGGATGCCTCCACAGCGCGTGCCGCCTCGGCTGCAAGTGTTGATACCTGCATTGAGTGCTGGAAGGTTCCTGGAGCGGTCTCTGCCAGTTCTTTCAATATATCGTTGTTTATGTTGGACAGCTCAATGAGTGTGACATTTGATGTAAAGCCGAAAATCTTCTCTACTGCCAATATCAGGGGATATGTCAGCAACAGTATGATACAGTTGATGGCCAGATATACGAGTATGAGCCAGGAGAGGTTCCTGATGTCCTCAAGCTGAATCATCTGGGTGGCAAACCATAGTACGAAGTACGTGAGCATAACAATGAACACTGTCTTGAAAATCTGTGAGCGTTGTGTGAGCTCGTGTATGCTGAAGATGGCTACCAATCCTGCCGCTATCTGCAGAAATATGAAGTCATACGGTATCAGCACCCCAAGTGTGCAGGACAGGAGATATGTGATGTAGCCCATAAATGCGGTGCGTGAATCCAGGAATATCCGCAGCATAAGCGCCAGCATTGTACAGGGAATTATGAATTTGCTCAGACCGCTGTACTGTATGTATATGTTTGTAGCTACAGTGAATATCGTTATGGCCGAGAACAGGAATATTACCGAGCTGGAATCATTGACGATATTCCTTCTGTATTGGAACAGATAGAATGCAAGGATAAAGAACAGGACACTGACATAAATAAAGTGTCCGCCCCAGGACATCAGTTTGAACTGTGTGGATTTTGTATTGCGTGCCTGCATATCCATATACGAATGGATAATCTGGAATTTCTCACTGTCAATGATCTCTCCGCGGTCGATTATCTTCTGTTTCTGCATAACCATACCGTTGTATCTTGATATCTGATTTTCCTGCTCCTGAAGATCAGACTCAGAACGGGTCCTGTCATACAGCATATTAGGTGTTATCAGATCTTCCAGATGGAATGTGGAGAGCATATCGCGTTCGTGCTCGGTCATATTCACACTCATTACATGGGTATATGCTGTCCTGAATGTGTAAAGCGTCTCTTTGGCATATAGTTTTGACGTGTTGCCGGAGTAGCTCCTGATGTACCTCGCTTCCATATTGTTCAGCACGTCTTCCCCTACAGTATTGATTATTCCTGTTGAATATATCTCTGTGAGCCCTTGTTTCAGATTATTGAGGGCCTGTTCAGATATAATGCCATTCAGAGTGTCTCTGTACAGTTTGTCAAGCCCCTCGATAGCGGCATCGAGCTTCTCGTTGTTCAAGGAAAAATACGGAATGAAATTCTTCTTCAGACTGTCCATCTCATTTGACAGCTGTTCCTCGCTTTTTTCTATTGAGAAGTTGAATGGTGCTATCAGTTCACCATACATCCAAGGTTGCCCTTCGGTATATTCGTAATCTGATGAGTTGTCTGGCGAGATAGTGAATACGGTCAGTATGACTGATACAATAGCCAGAATGACTACCAATGTCCTGCTGTTTCCGGGCCTTTTTTCCATAGCTTTCATAACACTGAGTTTTACGGCGTTAAAGTTAGCAAAAATAGCTACATTTGCATTTCAATATTTCATTATAGTAGGATATGTCAGATACTGCTGCAAAGGAAAGACGGGTCAGAGTGCGTTTTGCACCAAGTCCCACGGGACCTCTTCACATAGGAGGAGTGCGTACAGCATTGTATAATTACCTTTTCGCCCGTCAGCATGGGGGCGATTTCATCTTCAGGATTGAGGATACCGATACCAACAGGTTCGTGCCTGGGGCTGAGGACTATATCCTGGAGGCATTCCGCTGGTTGGGAATAAACTTTGACGAAGGTGTGTCCTTCGGTGGCAAATACGGTCCTTACCGCCAGTCGGAGCGCAGGGATATCTATCGTAGGCATGTTGATGACCTGCTGAATGCAGGCAAGGCGTATATCGCATTCGACACTCCCGATGAGCTTGAGAGGAAACGTGCCGAGATTCCGAATTTCCAGTATGATGCCACTACTCGTAAGTCAATGCGCAACTCGCTTACGATGCCTGCCGATGAGGTCAGGGCATTGATTGGGGGCGGTACCCAGTATGTGGTCCGTTTCCTGATAGAACCGGGTCGTGAAGTCGTTGTGGACGATCTGATCAGGGGACGCGTGGTAATCAATTCATCGATTCTTGATGACAAGGTGCTGTTCAAGTCTGCGGATGAGCTGCCGACATATCATCTCGCAAATATAGTAGATGATCATCTGATGGAGGTTACTCATGTGATTCGTGGCGAGGAGTGGCTGCCGTCTGCGCCGCTGCACGTACTTCTTTATGAGGCATTCGGCTGGCAGGACACTATGCCGAGGTTTGCACATCTGCCTCTGCTGCTTAAGCCGGAGGGTAACGGCAAGTTGAGCAAGCGTGACGGAGACCGTCTCGGGTTCCCTGTCTTTCCGCTTGAGTGGCACGATCCCAAGACCGGCGAGGTCTCGTCAGGCTACCGTGAGAAGGATTATCTGCCCGATGCCGTGCTGAATTTCCTTGCCCTGTTGGGATGGAATCCTGGCGATGACACCGAGATAATGTCGCTTGATGAGATGGTGTCGCTCTTCAATCTGGAGAAATGCAGTAAGGCGGGAGCGCGTTTCAACTATCAGAAACTCTCATGGTTCAACCACGAGTATATTCTGCGCAAGGAGGACAGTGAGGTTGCGGAACTGTTCCGCCCGGTTCTTGAGCAGAATGGCGTGACAGAAACTCCAGAGCGCATTGAGAAGGCCGTGTCTCTCGTGAAGAGCCGCGTGAATTTCATACACGAGCTGTGGGACAATTCCTATTATCTGTTCAAGGCTCCCGGTGAGTACGATGACAAATCGCTGAAGAAATGGTGGAAGGAGGATGCTCCCAAGACCACTGCCGAGTTGTGCGATTTCCTTGAGGCGCAGGACGATTTCAATGCGGAGACGCTTGAACCTAAGGTCATGGATTGGATTGCGTCGAAAGAATATCCGGTAGGCAAGGTGATGAATGCTTTCCGTGTGACATTGGTCGGTGCCGCCATGGGGCCGCAGATTTTCGCAATCACTGAGTTCATCGGCAAGGAGGAAACCCTGCGCCGTGCCCGCCGTGCATTAGAAGTATTATCATAAATAGTTTTTTTCAGAAATGGCTATTATAAAATCTGTAAGGGGATTTACCCCGAAGATAGGAGACGACTGCTTCCTTGCGGACAATGCGGCAGTGATAGGCGATGTAGAGATAGGCGACGGATGCAGTATATGGTATGGCGCAGTGCTTCGCGGTGACGTGAATTCCATCCGTATAGGTAACGGCACCAACATTCAGGATGGCGCAGTCGTCCACACGTTGTACCAGAGGTCACAGACATTCATCGGCGATAATGTGTCTGTGGGTCATAATGTCACCATTCACGGTGCGACAATCAAGGACAATGCTCTGATAGGAATGGGCTCGATCGTACTGGATCACGCGGTAGTTGGCGAGGGTGCCATAGTGGCGGCAGGCTCGGTAGTTACCGGCAAAACGGTGATTGGTCCGGGTGAGATGTGGGCCGGAGTTCCTGCCAAGTATATCAAGAATGTTGATCCCGCACAGAGTGCTGAGATGAACCAGCGTATTGCCCGTGACTACCATATGTATGCCTCGTGGTACAAGGAAGACGACAAATAATATATATACGAGGTATATTCAATCTTATAATTGGCTATATTTGCGCAAAGAATATTTTAACAACTTAAAAAATAGACAGATATGAAGTTCTTAACTGATGAGAAGCTGCTTATTGTCGGTGCCGGTGGTATGATCGGCTCCAACATGGTACAGACCGCTATGATGCTGCACCTTACACCAAACGTATGTCTCTATGATATCTACGAGCCGGGTGTCCATGGTGTTGCAGAGGAGATGTATCATTGCGCATTCCCGGGTGCAAACATTACTTGGACTGTTGATCCCAAGGTCGCTTTCAAGGGTGCCAAGTACATTATCTCCTCAGGTGGTGCTCCACGTAAGGAGGGTATGACCCGCGAGGATCTGCTGAAGGGTAACTGCCAGATTGCAGCTGACTTCGGTGACAAGATAAAGAAGTATTGCCCGGATGTAAAGCACGTAGTGGTTATTTTCAATCCGGCTGATGTCACAGCTTTGACAGCTCTGATCCACTCAGGTCTGAAACCAAACCAGCTTACATCACTTGCAGCCCTTGATTCAACCCGTCTGCAGGAAGCTCTTGCACAGGAGTTCGGCGTACAGCAGGATAAGGTTACCGGTGCACACACATACGGTGGTCACGGTGAGCAGATGGCTGTATTCGCATCGAAGGTTAAGATTGACGGCAAACCGCTGTCAGAAATGAAGCTCTCTGCCAAGAAGTTCGAGACAATCAAGCAGAATACCATCCAGGGCGGTTCCAACATTATCAAACTCCGTGGCCGCAGCTCATTCCAGAGCCCTGCATACCAGGCTGTCAAGATGATTGAGGGCGCTATGGGCGGTGAGAAGTTCAAACTGCCTGCAGGCTGCTATGTAAACTGCGACAAGTGCGGCTACAAGAACGTGATGATGGCTATGCCTACCACAATCGATGCCAACGGTGTAAGCTTCAAGGCTCCTAAGGGTACAGCTGAGGAGATGGCTGCTCTGAACGCATCATACGCACACCTCTGCAAGATGCGCGATGAACTTGTTGAGCTCGGCATCATCCCTGCAGTAAACAAGTGGAAGACTCTGAACAAGAATCTCTGATTGTAGAATTATAATTCAGATAGTTTCTGTGCTGCAATGTCATAGGGAATGTCCCATATTTCCCGGAGACATTGCAGCACAATTGTTTTTTCAAGCAGAATGCTAAAATTAGTTAAAATGTATGTATAAATTGGAATTCACATCAGACGTGTATATTTTTACATTGTGTTAAACACTTGATTTGATTATTAACTAATTAAAAAAGAAAATATTATGAAGCAGATGAAATCTATTTTGTCAGTTGGTATGCTGCTGGCAGCGGGTCTTTTAATGGTTCAGGGACTGGTATCAAATGCAGATGCAGCCAAGAAGCCTAAGGGACTCATCATTCCAGAGGGTGACAATGCAGTGCTTTCCGAGGAGGGCGCATATACCACAATAACATTCCCGGAGGAGCTTACGGCAGAGGAACTGGATTTATATAACACTGATCTGGTAGGTTACATCCTCAGAATCAACGGTAAGATGTCAACTGATGGCAATGAGTACAAGGGAACTTCGGTCTATTATTATGTCCACAATTCAAAAGAGTGGCTGCATAAGGGTCAGTATGAGGTTCCTGGAACGATTACCGTATCAAGGATCAAGTCAATCAGGATATCAAAGAGCATTCTCAGATTGAGGGATTTCAACAAACAGATGCCGCTTCTGGATGGTGACAAGGAAAAGAAGAACGATCAGGGTTATCAGGATGAGCTGTTGTTCGGTGAGAACCGCTATACATTCATTGAATTGGTTCTTCGTGACTGATTTTGATAATTTTTGCCAGAAACTTTTGCATCGGAGTTTTTTTTGTCTAATTTTGCGCCGCTAAAAGCCGATAGAAAGTTTTAATAGAAAAATAAATATCAAAAAATGATTGTAGTTCCGGTAAAGGAGGGTGAGAATATTGAACGCGCCCTGAAAAAGTTCAAGAGAAAGTATGAGAAGACTGGCGTTATCAAGGAGTTGAGACGTCGTCAGCAGTTTGACAAACCTTCAGAGCTCAAGCGTCTTCGCATAGAGCATGCTATCTACGTACAGAAATTGCAGCAGGCAGAAGACTAAAATATTATATCCCGGGTATTGTTTTTACCGGAATTCTTGAATATATTCGTTGCTGAATTGTTTCGGCAACGAATATTTTTTTCAGGTGGGCGCTACAGATTCATATATAGACCGCTTCTGTGATTATCTTAAGCTGGAGCGGAATTATTCGGAAAGGACAGTACAGAGTTATCGTATTGATCTGGAGCTGTTCAGCTCGTTCCTTGACAGGACGGACCGGAATTCGGACTTTCTGGCTGTAAACCAGAGAACCGTAAGAGCCTGGGTCGCGGAAATGATGGAGAACAATTGCCGTCCCGCAACAGTTAACCGCAGACTGAGTGCCCTCCGTTCCTTTTACAGATTTCTGCGTGCCGGAAATATTGTTGCATCCTCTCCGGTTACCGGAATAAAGGGACCGAAAGGAAAAAAACCGCTTCCCCAGTTCGTGAGGGAAAGCGATATGGATCTGCTGCTTGATGATACTGATATGGGCAGTGGATTTGAAGGTATGCTGAAGAAAGCTGTAGTGGCGACATTCTATGAGACAGGTATCCGACTGGCGGAGCTTATCGGCATTGATGACAACGATGTGAGTCTTGATACGAATACCATCAAGGTCACCGGAAAACGGGACAAACAGAGGATAATACCGTTTGGCAGTGACCTTGCTGTGATTCTGTCAGATTACAAGGCTGTCAGGGACAAGTTGCCGTCATTATCTTCAAATGCCTTGTTTGTAAATGCAAAGGGTGACAGAATTCCCAGACATCAGGTATATCGTATTGTACACGACTTGCTTGGGAGAGTGTCGTCAGCAGATAAGCGCAGTCCCCACGTTCTCCGTCACACGTTTGCCACCGCGATGCTTAATCACGATGCCGAACTTGGAGTGGTAAAGGAACTGCTTGGCCATGAGAGCCTTTCCACGACGGAGATATACACCCATACCACATCCGAGGAATTAAAGAAAATATACAAACAGGCCCATCCTAGAGCCTAAAAAACAAATATTATGGAAATAAGGATTCAAGCGTTGCATTTTAATGCTACAGATCAGTTGAGATCATTCATTGAGAGAAAATGCCAGAAGATGGATCGCGTTTACGATGCCATCGGTAAGGTTGATGTAGTGCTGGAGGTTGTAAAGCCGGAAGTGTCGCTGAACAAGCAGGCCAGAATATCTGTGACCATTCAGGGAGGTGAAGTATATGCTGAAAAAACCTGCGATACATTTGAACAGGCTGTTGATGATTGCATTGAGGCATTGGAGAGACAATTGCAAAAAACGAAGGAAAAACAGCGTGAGAAATAAAAATAACCGATTTTTTTTGTGTGAATAAAAAATAGCAGTATCTTTGCACCCGCTCCGCTCTAGCGAGATGCGGATACTGCTTTTAATTGCCGCTATGGCTCAATGGTAGAGCAACGCACTTGTAATGCGTAGGTTGTTGGTTCGATTCCGACTAGCGGCTCATAAGTATTTGAAATACTGGTTAAGGGTGAATTCCAGAGTGGCCAAATGGGGCAGACTGTAAATCTGCTGTCTCTCGACTTCGGTGGTTCGAATCCATCTTCACCCAC
>JAZRYP010000002.1:0-20461 GCA_045600825.1 Bacteroidaceae bacterium | reverse complement strand
CCAGGTTGGATACGTGTTACTCACCCGTTTGCCGCTGGATGCCGAAACATCCCGCACGACTTGCATGTGTTAAGCCTGTAGCTAGCGTTCATCCTGAGCCAGGATCAAACTCTTCTTTGTAATATATTTACCGTTTGGTTTTCTCTTTGCCCAGAATTCCGTACGATTTACCGGTTTAAACTGATTCGTTCAAAATTGACGTTTTAAGTTTTACCCTTGGACACATTAGAAATAATGCATCCTCGTACTGTTTGTTGTTTGTATCACTTTCTCAAAGATCGTTTCTGTGTGCCCCAGTGTTTCAAAACCGAAAGCGGGTGCAAAGTTACTGCAAGATTTCACTTGAGCAAAACTTTCCTGCTTTTTTTTCAAAAAAAATTGCACTGCGCCACACATTGCCCATAAAAAGCCTGTCACGTGCGCTTGAATACCGTTGCTGAAGACAAAAACGAATCCAAAATTTTGAGATTACGGCCTTCTGGGCTACCTTTGCGGATTTGAAATACGATTATACATACCGTATGACGAGAGTCCTACTGAAAATACCGTTGTTACTCATATTCTTTACCTGTACATTATCTATATATGGACAGACCAGAATAAGCGGAAAGCTCATAGATGAGAATGGAGATATCGTACCGTATGCCACAGTACGTCTGAAAGGCACATCTACCGGCTGTACAACGGACAACAACGGAAATTTCTCCTTCACAGGCTCCCCTGACGGACAGACACTGCTTATTACAGCCATCGGATATAAGGATTACGAGATGACGCTTACAAGCAATACCAGATATCCCCTGAAAATCACATTGCACACGACGTCATACACCGTAGATGAGGTTGAAATAAAGCCGAAGAGAGAAAAATACGTAAGACGCGGCAATCCAGCCGTGGATTTGGTAAAAGAGCTTATCGAGAAGAAGGACAGGGAAAGCATACGGAACAACGAATTCTATTCCAGGGACAGATACGAAAGGCTGAACATCGCCATCGACAATTTCGATGAGGAGAAACAAAACAAATCGCCATACCGCAAATTTCCCTTTCTCAAGGACTACATAGATACATCCGCCGTATCAGGCAGGCCTATCCTGAACATTTCAATCAGGGAAATGGCAGCCACAGATTACTATCAGAAGAGGCCTCAGCGGGACAAGCAGCACATAAAAGGCCGCAATTGGATAGGAATTGACGATTTCATGCCCTCCAGCGAGATAGAGGCTGCCGTAGAAGAGGCTATTGTAGATGTCGATATATTCCAAAACTCAATAACAGTATTCAAGAGAGAGTTTTCAGGACCGCTTGCAGCCAATGTTCTCTCGCAGTCCTATTATAAATATTATATAATGGACACGGTCAATATTGAGGGGGACGAATGTGTTGACCTCTCTTTTGTACCATTCAATTCCGAGTCATTCGGATTTACCGGACACCTTTATGTGACTACAGACTCCACACATTTCATCAAATGGGCGCAATTGAACGTACCATACGACATCAATATGAACTTCGTCCAATATCTGAATATTGACCAGAAATTCACGAGAGACGACGAACACCCCAGAATACTCACATACGAATCGTTCACCACAGAATTAAGGCTGTTCGACTATATTGACGGACTTTATGTCAGAAGAGAAGTACACTATTCCAAATACAAATTTGACAATCAGGTAGAAAAAGACATCTTTGAACGTCCGGAGAGAGTGATTGAAGATGAAACATCGACAGTCATGAACGAGCAGTTCTGGGAACAGGAACGCAGCACCACAATTGACAACCGCTATGTCAATATTACCGGAATGCTGGAGCAGTTACGGCAGAACAGATTCTATTACTGGAGCGAAAAAATCATAAAGCTGCTATTCACCGGCTACATTCCCATCACCGGAGAACAACCGCCGTTCTACTACGGCCCGCTCAACACAACCATCAGCTACAACGATCTGGAAGGCATCCGTCTGCGCACAGGAGGAATGACAACCGCATATCTGAACCCGCATCTTTTTACAAACTTTTTCCTGGCATACGGAACCAATGACAACAAATTAAAATACATGGGACAGCTCGAATATTCATTCAAGCCCAAGAAAGAGAGCTGGAATGAGTTTCCCATACATTCATTGCGACTGAAATACCAGTACGACATAATACAATACGGACAGACATTCTCGTACACGAACAAGGACAATGTATTCCTTTCAATCAAAAGAATGGCAGACAACAAATCCGCATACGAAAGACTGGCAGAACTGACTTACACCAAAGAATTCTACAATAATTTCTCTATTGAGGCCACTATACGCAACAGAATAGAAGAAAGTTCAAGCCTATTGGCTTTTGACAGGGTGATGCCTGACGGAACGCTATCAAGAGAGAACGATTTCATGCAGACCGAGTTTGCCATCAAACTCAGATATGCTCCAGGCGAGAAATTCGTACAAAGCAACTGGAACCGCAAGACCGTGACAAAGCGCAAACCGGTATTTACACTAAGCCACACAATGGCATACAAAGGTTTCTTAGGCAGTCAGTATTCCATGCAACATACAGAAGCCGAATACCGTCAGCGCATCTTCATCACCCCATTCGGATACCTTGACGCTGTGTTGCAAGGAGGCAAGACCTGGGGACAGATTCCATTCCAGCTGATGACAATACCGAATGCCAATCTTTCAATAGTTCTCAGAAAAGAATCTTTCGAGCTGATGACTCCGATGGAATTCCTGCTTGACTCGTATGCGGCATGGGATATCAAATGGTCTCTGAATGGTCTCATATTCAACAGGATTCCGCTGTTAAAGGAACTTGAATTGAGAGAAGTCGTAACTACACGTGGAATATGGGGTACTTTGCAGGATTACAACAACCCTAATATCGACAGAAGCGGAAATCTGTACAAATTCCCTGACGCAGCCATAGCATCACCAATGGGAAACGTACCTTACACAGAACTTGGACTGGGTATTGAGAATATATTCAAGATACTCAGAGTGGATTACTTTATGAGACTGACACACAGGAACACACCTGGGGCATCGGACAGCGGAGTCAGGATATCACTCCATGTAGAATTCTAACATACAGACTGCAATCTTTCCTGTTACCTTTTGAACTTGAAATCGGGAACGGTGATTATCTCACCTCCGTGCTTATGTATTGCGCGCTTGCGCACCTTGGCATACCCGCGTTCGGCCTTTCTCTTTGAGTCAAAATAATAAAGTGCCGCAATCTGTTCGGAAGCAGTTTCCTCTTCCATCCATTTCTTGAACTGGGCTGCATAGTCGCCGCGCTCGTCAAAGAAATATTTGTCTCTCAACACAATTCCGTCAAGCTTTTGGATAGTACTTATGTACATTACGGAATCCGAGAAAGACATGGATATGGAAAAGACATACATATCCTGCATGCCATGATTGCTTTTCTTCGCGCTCACATCCGACGATGACAGAAAAGCACTGGCAAGTGCAATTATCGCTAACAGGTATTTTCTCATCATTGTGGAGTAATGTTATATCAGCCGAGATATGACTTCAGCAATTTACTTCTGGCATTCTGTCTGAGACGACGTATTGCCTTTTCCTTGATCTGGCGGACACGCTCACGGGTAAGTCCGAACTTGTCCCCTATCTCCTCCAGTGTCATTTCGCGGCAATTGATACCGAAAAACATACGGACGATATCACGTTCCCTGTCAGAGAGTGTCGTCAACGCACGTTCTATTTCCTTGGACAATGATTCATTGACAAGAGTCTTGTCCGCCATAGGAGAATCATCATTCACAAGCACATCCAGCAGGCTGTTATCCTCGCCATCAACAAACGGAGCATCCACGGAGATATGACGGCCTGAAACCTTGAGCGTATCAGCTATCTTATCCACAGGTATATCCAGCACATCCGCAAGTTCCTCGGCTGACGGACGGCGTTCATTCTCCTGTTCGAACTTGGACAAAGCCTTTGTTATCTTGTTCAATGAACCCACCTGATTCAAAGGAAGACGTACGATACGTGACTGTTCAGCCAAAGCCTGGAGAATAGACTGCCTGATCCACCATACCGCATAGCTTATGAACTTGAATCCACGTGTCTCATCAAATTTCTCTGCGGCCTTGATCAAGCCCAGATTTCCCTCGTTGATCAGATCCGGCAAACTCAGGCCCTGATTCTGATACTGTTTGGCAACCGATACTACAAAACGGAGATTGGCACGTGTCAGTTTCTCCAGAGCGACACGATCGCCCTTTCTGATCTTCTGCGCCAGCTCAACTTCCTCCTCAACCGTGATCAGTTCCTCGCGTCCTATTTCCTGAAGATACTTGTCCAGAGATGCGCTTTCGCGGTTGGTTATACTTTTAGTGATTTTAAGTTGCCTCATGTCTAACTTATATTACTGTATTACAGCCTATTATCCTTAATTAAGCAAATTGGACTGCAAATTTACCTATTTTTTACGACATTACGAACCTTTTCGCAAGATTTATCGTACACATAGGGATAGAAACAAGTGGCGGCCAGGATACGTCACCCTGCCGCCACCGGATTATCCATTCGTTTCCAAATCCTATTCCGATATATCAACGGCGTAGTTAGCCCTGCGTCCGGACGGATATATACCTGTGATAAAGAGCACCTGCTCCGGCGATTTGACGGCCGCATCGTATGCACTGCGGATATCAGCCTCTTCCTTTACCTGTGCGCCGTTCACTTTCAGGATGATATACCCACGCTGTATCCCGGCTTTCTGGATTGCGCCCTTACTTACGTCCGCAACCTGAAGTCCATAGCCGATGTTAAGCTGTCTCTTCAACTGATCGGAAACTTCTGCGAACTCAGCCCCCAGCACACCCATATCGGTATTCTTGACAACCTCCGTATTACCTTTGGAATTCATAAGCGTAACATTCACCTTCTTTTCCTTTTTGTCACGCAGATAGGTAACCGACACCTTGTCGCCCGGACGATATTGGGCAATGGTCTCCTGCAGTTCCGCCATAGTCTTGATTTTCCTGTCATTGACGGATACAATTATATCGCCACCCTGCAGACCGGCCGCCAAAGCGCCTCCGCCGTCCTGAACATCGCTTACATAGACACCGTCAAGAGCGCCGAAATCCTTGTTCCTGTTTTCCTCCAGCTGGCGGACATCAGCCAGATTTCCTCCGGAGATACCGAGCAGAGCCCGCTGCACAGTTCCATATTCCTTCAGATCGGCGACAACCTTACGGACAATGGTCGTAGGTATCGCAAAACCGTATCCGGTGTATGTACCGGTCGGAGACTCAAGGGCAGAGTTGATTCCGACAAGCTCACCGCGCGTATTCACAAGAGCTCCACCGCTGTTTCCCATATTGATGGCAGCATCAGTCTGAATGAATGACTCGATGCTTTCCTTTGCATCGTATATTCCAAGCTTACGAGCCTTTGCGCTTACTACACCTGCCGTCACAGTAGATGTGAGGTTGAACGGATTTCCGACAGCAAGCACCCACTCTCCCAGCTTCAGATTGTCAGAATCACCCATTGGGATTACAGGGAACTCATCGCCTTCAATTTTTATCAGAGCCAGATCGGTTGTAGGATCAGCTCCGATTACGGTTGCCTGGAATGTCCTGCTGTCGTTCAGGTTCACCTCAATCTCATCGGCATCCTCGATAACGTGGTTGTTGGTTACGATATAACCGTCTGATGTAAGAATCACGCCAGAGCCATAACCTACCTGAGGACGGCTCTGATACTGACGCTGACGCGGTTGCTGACCGCCGAAGATAAAGTCAAATATATCCGGCATCTCCTCAACGACCCGGGTCTTGGCGTTCACGGTAGCCTTGATATGCACTACACCGTGAACGGTTTTTTCAGCAGCCTCAGTCAAATCTACAGCCTGGTATGCCGCACCACTCAAAGAAGCATTTGACAAAAAAGGAACGAAAGATTGTGACGAAGACGCCACAGCACCCTTATCAGACGGATAATGTGAACACACACAGTATGCGGCAAGGCCTGCGGAAGCCGCGCACGCAATCACCAGCAAAAGTGATTTAAAGATTTTCTTGTATGCCATATCGATAATTATTTATTGTGTTTTTGTTAATTGAAACATACGTTTTAACATTTCAGCATTTCAAATATACGTACGATTTCAATACATATCACTAATTATCCACGGAATTTCTTCTATTTAACCAACTTTTAACCAACAGGACTGTGCTTTAACACTTATTGATTCATCAATGCTCATATCCGAATATCTCGTCCAGCGAAACATATTCCACCGGTCCGAGCGTACGCAGGTAATCCACATCAAAGTCTGTCGCGTCACCAAGGATTCCATAGACATACGTACGTCCTGCCACCCACTTGCGCTGACATTCCACTATATCGTCCATAGTGAGTGATGACAGACGTTCATACACATACTTCTCGATGGGCTCAGTCAGACCAAGCTCCTC
The DNA here is from genome assembly GCA_045600825.1 of Bacteroidaceae bacterium. Lineage (GTDB taxonomy): Bacteria > Bacteroidota > Bacteroidia > Bacteroidales > Bacteroidaceae > Colenecus. Next base: position 14,007 of record JAZRYP010000002.1, on the reverse strand, counting down.
TGTCCTGAGATAACTGCCAAGCACATTGGCTCCTATCACGCGCAGTGTCCTGAGAGAAGTCCCGACAGATGCCTTGGCAACGTCAAACGATTTGTCGGAACACGGCATATCATTGATTATCTGGTCGAATGCCTCAACCGCTGTCTGCAGTTTATCATTCTGAGAACCGATTACTGCATAGAATCCGTATGTTCCGTCTTTATAAGAAGGTGTCACCAGAAGAGCGCCGGCACTATATGCCAGGGCACGCGCCTCACGCATCTCCTGGAAAACGATGGTATTCATACCACCACCAAAATACTCATTGTAAAGCTCAATCTGCGGAGCATCCTCCAGCTGGAACTTCTCACCACGGCAGGAGAACTGTATATAATTGAACTGACGCTGGTCGTATGGTGCTATGATTACCTTGGAGGCAGGCGTAGTTACAAAATCGCGGTGCTTCTTCTCCAAAGGCTGAAGTTCATTTGCAGTATAATGATTCTCTGCAATCATTGCCTGGGCATCAGACTCGCTTTCGGGACCGTAATACAGTATTCTGTGCTGCTTGCCCATTATCTCACGGGCCTTGGCCAGCAATTCCTCCGATGTCAGGGATGCCAACTGTCCGTTGGTCATAGTAGTGGCATTTACATATTCAGGGCCATACAGCACATACGACTGCAGGGCTCTGTTGCAGGAACGCTGCGAGCTCTTCGCAACGATACGCGCCTGGAACTCATCAGACTTGAGGTTGTTCAGCACATCCTCATCCGGCACGGCATTCATAATCAGGTTCTCATACATACGCAGAGCCCTGCCGACATTCTCACTCAGACCTGATACCGAATACTGCACAGTATTGGCACCCACGCTGAAAGTATGTTCGCAGGCAAGCAGATACTCTTCCAATGCGAAGTCCGACGCAGACATACTGTCAGTGCCGAGATAATCCAGATAATCAACCATCATGCTCAGTTCCGGATCATTCTCCAGTCCATAATCGAAACGGAAGCTCACAGTTGCTATATCGGTCTGCTCATTTTTCTTATACAGCATCTCTATGCCGGATTCGGTCGTAAGCACGGACATATCTTTGGAGTAATCCACAAACACAGGCTCAATAGGTTCAACCTCAACAGCAGCTATCTCTGCGATGAAATCACTTGCCATATCGCGGTTGGTTGCTATCGGAGTAATGGCAGGAGCATCTATCTTATTGCTGTTTTTAGGATTGATGCCATTACGCTTATAAACAAGTGCGTAACTGTTCTCATCAAGATATTTTCCTGCCCACTTCATCACATCCTCCTTTGTAATCCGGGCCATCCTGTCCAGTCTGGTTACATCATCTTTCCAGTCACGCCTGGAGATAAACGACTGGACATACATATCAGCCCTTCCGGAATTGGAGGTCATAGACTGCATCAGGCTCAGCTTATAATTGTCGTATGCAGCCTTGACAAGGCGCTCGTCAAAGTCACCGTCACGCAGTTTTGCAACTTCTGCGAGTACAAGGTCACGGACTTCCTGAAGGCTCTGTCCCTCTTTCGGATAGCCCAGGACTATCACCTCGCCATAGTCCGTACGGTCGTAGTTGAACGCTCCCGATGACAGCAGCGCCTGCTGACGCATCAGATCCTCGTCCATCAGACCTGCCTGTCCGTTGTACAATATGCTGGTGGCAATTTCTGCAACCTCGCTCTCAAGCGATGATGTACCGGGAGTTCTCCACGCCATCATCAGGAAATCAGCCTCTGTGCCATACACTGTCTTCTCGACAGGCGCTGTAATAGCCTCCTCATCCTCAAACGTGAATTCGGGCAGTTCCGGATTAGGAGTCCAATCCCCGAAATACTTCTCAATGGTCTGGACAAAGAAATCAGGATCAAAGTCACCGGACACGCATATCGCCACATTATTTGGAACATAATAGGTGGCCTTCTGCTTCTTGATGGCTGAGATTGATGGATTTTTCAGATGTTCCTGCGTACCGATAACCTGCTGGAGTCCATACGGATGTTTCTTGAAAAGCACGGAGTCAATAGCGCACATAGCGTTCTCCTGATCATCGTTCATATACATATTGAACTCCTCATAGACAGCCTCAAGTTCAGTGTGGAATCCACGGATAACCAGATTCTTGAAACGGTCGGCCTCTATCCTTGCCCAATTGTCAATCTGATTCGACGGAATGTTCTCCACATAGCAGGTGACATCATTTGACGTATAGGCATTTGTGCCCTGTGAGCCTATCATAGCCATAAGCTTATCATATTCGTTAGGTATGGAGATAAGCGATGCCGCATAGCTCAGCGAATCAATCTGATGATATATTGCCTTTCTTTCCTCCGGATCCGACTTGGTACGATACACATTGAAAAGCTCCTCAATCTGATCCAGGATAGGTTTTTCCGAAGCATAGTCGGAAGTTCCGAAGCTCTCTGTACCCTTGAACATTATATGCTCCAGGTAATGCGCAAGACCGGTGTTGTCCGTAGGGTCGTTCTTACCGCCAGATCTGACTGCAATGTAAGTCTGGATGCGGGGTTCGTCCTTATTGACAGTCATATACAGTTTCAGACCATTGTCCAACGTGTAGATTTTCGTCTTCAACGGATCACCCGGTACCGTGTCATATTTTGAGCACGACACCACACAAAACAAAATTACGGCCAGGAAGGCACAGCTTAATAGATTCTTCATATAACTATTTGTGAAAATTATTTTCCGAAGCTGAAGATAAGGGTCGTTGCGCCCAGCGTAATCACCGCACCATCTTCAATCAGAGCGCGTTCCCTATCTCCCAATATTCTGTTGAACAGGAATGTTCCGGTAAGGCTCGGATAGTCTCTCAGCGTGTGGGACAAAGTTCCATCCGATTCCCTGCGCACGGTTATCACGCAATGTCTGCGATCCATACTGCGATCCGAGGTCTGAATAGGGATATCTACAGAATCGCCACGGTTATAGCGGCCAATCACATTTTCACCTTCGTGAAGCGCAAAACTCTGATGGAAGGCAAACACATTCTCCACGACTTCAATCGAGCCGAAGCCTTCGTCTTCGGTGCTATGAGCCTTGTCGGCATCTCTCTGAGTGGCCGAGAGCTTACTCACCCCAATCTTTATGGAGAACTGCTTGTGACAGTTATCACATTCGAACATCAATGACTGACCATCCTTATAGTGCGTCTCATCAAATGGAATATAATTGTCACAACGCGGGCAGCGTACCCTTTTCATATCAATACAAGTGAGTAAAAACAAAAAAAGACAGTCAGCCTGTAAGCCGGGTTCTGTGATGCTTTTTACAGCATCGTCTGTCATCAATCTTGACCGTATGTCACCATACGGCTCCGGCCTTACGCCGTGCAATCTACCCTCCGGCTCGGGCGGGCAACCCTCTGACGCCGGTTTACATGATCTTGCAACTTCCAGTGCGCACAGCACCTGCATCGCCACAGGCCTGGTAGGCTCTTGCCCCACCTTCTCACCCTTACCTTCAGGCAGTTACCTTGCGGTCTTACCTGCCGGCGGTCATTCTCTTCTGCGCTTGCCTGCCGTCACCGGCAGCTATCTGTTAAATAGTGGAACGCCCTGCGTTGCCCGGACTTTCCTCCACCCTCACGGATAGCGACAGACCGGCCAACTGTCTCGGCTGCAAAGTTATCTATTTTTAAGAACCTGCGATTATCTGAAACCGTTTTTATTGACACGCGACAGCTTCAGAGTGATAGGCATCACGAGTGTATATCTGACAGGATCACCGTTGAGGGTTGCCGGATTCCAGACCGGCATTGCCCTGAATATGCGTACCAGTTCCTCATCAATAGTCTCATCAATACCACTGATGACACTGACGGCAGAGACATCACCGGATTTTTCAATAGTGAATTTTACTTCCACAGTACCACTGACACGTCTTTTCTCGCACTCATCCGGATAAATGAAATTATCAATGATATAGTCGTAAAGTTTGGACATTCCCCCATCATACTCCGGCTGTACAATCACATTCACGGTATCAACATCGGTCGTGTCATTACCGGCACAGACATCCCGCGCAACGGCAGGAATAAAATTACACACTGCCAAGATGGCCAGCAGCACGAGTCCTCTCACAGATTTCATTAGTTAGCGTTGCAAAAAGGTTTATTTTGAATTTGACGCGCAGAACAGGCAAGAGTTTATCCGCATACGCCTTTTTAATTGTTTTTTAACCTTTTTTCAAGTCTTACAACATTTTCCACATGCTGGGTATGCGGGAACATATCGACAGGCTGTACAGCCGTAACCTTATATCCGACATCAAGAAGGGCAAGATCCCTGGCCTGCGTAGCCGGATTACAGCTGACATACACAATACGATCCGGAGCCGTACGCAATATCACATCAATAACATCCTTGTGCATGCCTACACGCGGAGGATCCGTAATAATGACATCAGGGACACCGTGCTCACGCACAAAATCATCAGACAGGACATCCTTCATATCACCGGCAAAGAACTCCACATTGCCAATGCCATTCAGTCTGGCATTGACCCACGCATCCTCAATGGCCTCCGGCACATACTCTATTCCCACGACCTTACGCGCTTTTCCTGCAACGAACTGGGCTATGGTTCCGGTACCTGTATAGAGGTCATACACCACATCGCCAGCAGACAGTCCGGCGTACTCCCTGACGACCGAATACAGTCTGTACGCCTGGACGCTGTTCGTCTGGAAGAAAGACTTGGGTCCTATCTTGAAACGGAGATTCTCCATAGTCTCATAAATGCAGTCATCGCCGCGGAACACGTGCACGTCAAGATCTCCGAACGTGTCATTTCCCTTGTTGTTGACGACATAAAGCAGCGAAGTTATCTCCGGGAATTTATCTGACACATACTGCATCAGCCCCATAAAATCATCCATATCCGCAGGTGTCTCCACCTTGGCCTGGATCAGCACCATAATCTGTCCTGTCGTCACTACGCGTACCATCATATCGCGGAGCAGGCCTTCGAGCGAACGGAGATTTATGAATTTCAGGCCGTGACTGACTGCATATTCATAGACAGCATTACGGATACGGTTCGATACATCATCCTGCAGCCAGCATTTTTCTATGTGAAGCACCTTGTCAAAAGCCCCGGGAATATGGAATCCGAGACCGGGCTGCTTGCGTTCCTGCTCAGTCACATCAGGACGGTCCAGCGCCTCCATCTCCTCACTGGTAAGCCAGCGCATATTACTGAATGAATATTCCAGTTTATTCCGGTAGCACGATGTCTTTTCCGAGCCTATTATCTGGCTGATTTCCGGAAGTTCCACCTTAGCTATGCGGGTCAGGTTGTCGGACACCTGTTTCTGCTTGTAGCGAAGCTGCTCCGAATATGGGAGGTTCTGCCACTTGCAGCCGCCGCATACACCGAAATGTGCGCAAAACGGCTCTGCACGGACATCCGACAGCTTGTGGAAATTCACGGCCACAGCCTCAGCATAGTTATGTTTTTTCTTGAGAATCTTCAGATCAACTACATCTCCCGGTACGACAAAAGGCACAAAGACCACCATATCGTCAAGCCTGGCTATTGACTTGCCTTCCGCCGCAAAATCGGTTATCGTAACATTCTCTACAATCTTGAATTCCTTCCTTTTTCTGGACATTTTCCGTTCTTCTTGAATTGACGGGTGCAAAGGAACAAAAAATAACGCCCGCAAGCTCCTATTATTAATAAATATTGAGTAATTTTGCATCCGCTTTTTGACAAAAACTATACACATACATAAATTATGAGCGAAAAAAGAGTTTACAAGTTCGGAAACGGACAGGCTGAGGGAAATGCCCAGATGCGCAATCTGCTTGGCGGCAAAGGCGCCAATGTAGCCGAGATGAACCTGCTTGGTGTACCAGTACCTCCGGGATTCACCATCACAACGGAAGTTTGTACGGAATACTACCAGATTGGTAAGGAAAAAGTCATAGAGATTCTGAAGGACGATGTTGAAGAGGCTATCCACCACATCGAGAAGCTGATGAACTCAAAGTTCGGTGATGTTGAGAATCCTCTTCTGGTATCAGTACGTTCAGGTGCCCGCGCCTCAATGCCGGGTATGATGGATACCATTCTGAACCTTGGACTCAATGATGAGGTTGTGGAAGGCCTCTGCAGAAAGACCGGCAACCCGCATTTCGCATGGGACAGCTACCGTCGTTTCGTGCAGATGTACGGCGACGTGGTTCTCGGTATGAAGCCTGTAAACAAGGATGACATCGACCCGTTCGAGGCAATCATCATGCAGGTCAAGAAGGAGAGCGGCGTGGTTCTGGACAAGGACTTGAGCGTTGAGGATCTGAAGAAGTTGGTTGTCCTGTTCAAGCAGGCCGTAAAGAAGCAGACCGGCTGCGACTTCCCTACAAGCGCAATGGATCAGCTCTGGGGTGCCATCTGCGCCGTATTCGGTTCATGGAACAACGAGCGTGCTATCCTCTACCGCAAGATGGAAGGTATTCCGGATGAATGGGGAACAGCTGTATCAGTCATGGCAATGGTATTCGGCAATATGGGCGACACCTCCGCAACAGGCGTATGCTTCAGCCGCGATGCCGCTACCGGCGAAGACGTATTCAACGGTGAGTATCTTGTAAACGCTCAGGGTGAGGATGTCGTTGCAGGTATCCGCACTCCACAGCAGATTACCAAGCTCGGTTCACAGCGTTGGGCAGAGCGCATGGGCATCAGCGAGGAAGAGCGTGCAGCCAAGTATCCTTCAATGGAGGAGGCTATGCCGGAAATCTACAAGCAGCTCGACCAGATTCAGACAAACCTTGAGCTCCACTACAAGGATATGCAAGATATGGAGTTCACCGTTCAGGAAGGCAAGCTCTGGTTCCTCCAGACACGTAACGGCAAGCGTACAGGTGCCGCTATGGTCAAGATTGCTATCGATCTTCTGCATCAGGGCATCATCGACGAGAAGACCGCCATCGAGCGCTGCGAGGCAGGCAAGTTGGACGAGCTTCTCCACCCGGTATTCGACAAGAAGGCTCTGAGCGAGGCCAAGGCAATTGCCAAGGGTCTGCCGGCATCTCCAGGTGCAGCATGCGGTCGCGTGGTATTCTTCGCAGAGGACGCTGCAGAGTGGAAGAAGAACGGCAACAAGGTTATTCTGGTCCGTCTTGAGACATCACCTGAGGATCTGGTAGGTATGCAGTCTTCCGAGGGTATCCTCACCGCACGTGGCGGTATGACATCGCACGCTGCAGTTGTTGCCCGCGGTATGGGTAAGTGCTGCGTATCAGGTGTAAGCGCTATGCAGGTTGACTACAAGTCACGCACAATCACCATCGGCAAGGACGTTATCAAGGAGGGTGACTACATCTCATTGAACGGTTCAACCGGTCAGGTATTCAAGGGCGAGATCAAGACAAAGGATGCAGAGCTTAACGATGACTTCGCTGAGCTGATGAAACTTTGCGACAAATACACAAGGCTTCAGGTCCGCACCAACGCCGACACCCCGCGCGATGCACAGGTTGCACGCAGCTTCGGTGCCGTAGGTATCGGTCTGTGCCGTACAGAGCACATGTTCTTCGATGCAGAGAAGATTGTGGCAATGCGTGAGATGATTCTCTCCGAGACAGTTGAGGGTCGCCGTCGCGCTCTGGACAAGATTCTGCCGTACCAGAAGAACGACTTCATCGGCATCTTCAAGGCAATGGCCGGATGTCCTGTCACAGTCCGTCTGCTTGACCCACCACTCCATGAGTTCGTACCTCACGATGATGCCGGTCAGCGCGAGATGGCACAGGCTATGGGCGTATCCGTTGATTATATCCGCAAGCGCGTTGAGGCCCTGAAGGAGCAGAACCCGATGCTGGGTCACCGTGGCTGCCGTCTGGGCAACACGTATCCTGAGATTACAGAGATGCAGACACGCGCCATCCTGGGTGCAGCTCTAGAGCTGAAGAAAGAGGGCGTAGAGGTTCATCCTGAGATTATGGTTCCACTGGTAGGTATCCTGTACGAGCTGAAGGCTCAGCGCGCCATCATCGATGCAACTGCCAAGAAGCTCTTCGCAGAGATGGGTGACTCTATAGAATATAAGGTAGGTACAATGATTGAGGTTCCGCGTGCAGCCCTGACAGCTAACCGCATCGCTACCGAGGCTGAGTTCTTCTCATTCGGTACAAACGACCTCACTCAGATGACATTCGGTTACAGCCGCGACGATATCGCAAGCTTCGTTCCGGAGTACATCGAGAAGAAGATTCTGAAGTTCGACCCGTTCGCAGTCCTGGATCAGCACGGTGTAGGCCAGCTGGTTGAGATGGCTGTAAAGAGCGGCCGCAGCGTTCGCGAGAACCTGAAGTGCGGTATCTGCGGCGAGCACGGAGGCGAACCTTCATCAGTCAAGTTCTGCGACAAGGTCGGTCTGAACTACGTAAGCTGCTCACCGTTCCGCGTTCCAATCGCACGTCTGGCTGCCGCTCAGGGTGCTATCGAGAACCAGAAGTAATACTCACCTCTTCCTTTAGAAGATACAGTCAATAAAATTTGCCGTAGTGTCTCCGGGATTCATAACAATCCCAATGGCACTACGGCATTATAAATTAACCCGTAGATTTTCACCTACGGGTTTTTCTTATATCCTAAAGCCTTTCTACCTCATCAATGGGTAGTCCCGTACATCGCGATATGATATCAAGCGCAACACCGGCAGCCTTTAATTTGGTCGCATCCTCAATGGCTTTTTTCTGGCGTCCTATTTTTTCGCCTTCCTCACGTCCTTCCTCACGTCCTTCCTCACGTCCTTCCTCACGTCCTTGCTTGCGTCCTTCCTCACGACCTTGCTTGCGTCCTTCCTCACAACCCTCTTTGAGACCCTCTTCGCGACCAACGGTACGCCCAAGTTCATTCCCCTTGTCGATAGCCGCTTCAAGTTCAGCTGCACGGTCAAGTTCGGCATGGAACTTGGCCAGGTAGTCCATCTGTTCTTCGTACGTCATGGCGGTAAAGTTAGAGATATCGAACAGTTTTTCCAAACCTTTATCGTGAAATTCTTCCGGACGTTCTGACATACTACTGGCATTCTTTATCACATAGAGAAGTTTCTCCAATGCATTGAGTTTCGTCGGGTTATCGCCAAGTTTAGGCAGTTCTACGGTTATGCGTTATCTAATCAATATCCTTCATTACTGTCAGCAAAGTATCATAACCTGTAACATTGTGATACCTCACTTTTGATGTGGAAATATTGTTGAACAGCGCCTTGGCACAATCAATCTTTGCCTTTTCAATAGGTCTCAGTTCCATTGAATTCATACTTCCTTTTGTCTCAGCAATAAAGAAGACATGTTTCACTGTACCCTTGTTGAAAGCGATGGCCCAGTCCGGTGAGTAATTGCCAACCGGTGTGGGTATTCTGAATGACTTTGGCAGTTTGGCATACACACATACCTCGGGAGCAGTGTCAAGAGACTCTGCAAACTTGCGTTCAACACTCATCTCGGCCAGCCCGTCTGTAAAGACATAATCCACGATACTCTTCCTGGCCTCAAATGCTCTGCTTATATCCTGTGAATGCTTTTCCTGCGTGAAAATGTCGCTGTCGTACTTTTGACTGGTTATGTCGTACTTGATATGGTCAACTATCATTGTGGCCTTCTGGTCCCTGATAATCTGGCAGACATTCTTTATGAACTCTTCCGGATTGTTACGGAACAGGGAAAGCCTGGCATTTGAAATACCACGAAGTATTCCGGCCGCAGTTTTACGTGTCAGTGTCGTACCGCGTGCAATTTCACCTACAAGGTCATATCGCACAGACGAGGTACTGACACTTGACAGCCGCCTGATTGCATTCTGCTCATTCTTGAACTCATCGACTTCTGTCTGTTCGCCTGTAGTCATCTTATATACATGTTCCGACACATGCAGGTCACGGTCAATGGCATTTATCGCCTTGGATACAAGCTCACTGCTGTCATAATGAACCGTATAGACATACTGATGGTTAATCTCGTTCCACAGTTCCTGAAATTCCTTACGGCTGAAATTGGCATTCAGCTTGTTTTCCGGAGTCTGTGTCTTGAAGCCACTCTCCACCATATCTGCCAAATCCATACTTTCATCATAAACGGCCTGAATAAGTTGGTGGATTCCGGATTCTATCGGCTTAAGGCCGGGAAATACGGGTTGAAGAGTGCCATTCTTCAAGCCGTCTTTGTAAGTCTGAGTTACCTTGCAGGTGTTTGCATCAATATAACCGAAGCCTAACAGGTAGCCATATATCATTGAAGCATCCTGCATACTGATGGTGTGCTTTACGCCATCATCGCGAGTAATGACCTTGCCAATAAAGTAGTCAGCATCGGCTTTGGTCGGACGTTCACGCAATGCCTCACGCGTTTCGGCCTGCAGTCCGGACACGAAATCGTTGTAGCTCTCATTGGCAATGACCGTCAGCTTGTTTATTTCCTGAACATCATCGCCAAGAACATCCAAATCCATTCTGTTGCCGTTCTGATCCACACATATACGCAGGCCGCGTCCAACCTCCTGCCGTTTGGCAATGGCCGAACTGGCGTGTCTCAGAGTGCATATCTGGAAAACATTAGGATTGTCCCAACCTTCTCGCAGTGCCGAATGTGAGAATATGAAACGTGTTGGCTCATCAAAGCTGAGCAGACGTTCCTTGTTCTTCAGTATCAGGTCGTATGCTGAAATGTCGTCCGACGTATCGCTGCCACGTTTTGTCTCACTGTTCACGCTATGCCCGGTCCTCTTGTCAATGGTAAAATATCCGTTGTGCACCTGTGATGCATCAAACCGTCTCAAATACTGCTGGTATGAGTCATCAAACAGGGACAGATTCTCATTCAGGAAATTGGTGTATTCCTCCTCAAATATCTTCCAGAACGGACCGTGCATTTCCTCTCCGTCTGCCCCGTAACTCTTGTAGTGCGACACTTCGTCCAGGAAGAACAGCGATAGTGTCTTGATGCCCTTGTTGAACAGCTCACGCTCCTTCTCAAAGTGCGATGCAATTGTTTCGCGAATCTGTACGCGCTGCATGGCAGCTTCACTGCTGTCGCCAAACACCTCGCCCTTCCTTATGGTTATTCCATTAGTGAATGTCACACTGTCGTTGAAGGCATTTATCTCGGAGATAGTAAAGCCATCGTACTCTTTCAGTCCTGATTCCGCATACAGGCTGTCGTGAATGCCAAACCTTCTTGAATCCTTCCTGATGCTGACCGCGCCCTGAATTTCCAGTTCAATCTTAGCAACCGGAGGCTGATTCTTAGACAGAATGATATTGTCAAGATACAAATATGAGCTTGTACCCTTCAGGTTCTTGACCTCAAAGCCCTTCACCTGAATCTTCTTGACCAGTTTCTGCTTGTAGGCATCCAGCGCATCCAGAGCGTAGATGCAGTTATGACTTGTCTTGTGTGTGGCGGAATAATAGAGCACGAACAGTGGCTTGAACCGCTTCAGGGCAGTCTGTGTTGCTGCGCCTTCCATCTTCTGAGGCTCGTCCATAATGATGATTGGACGGTTGGCGGCAATAACGTCAATAGGCCTGCGGCTGCCAAAGTCATCGCGTTCAGAATAGATGATGCGGCTTTCCTTGTTGTTAGCACCTTCCTTCAACGATGATGCAAATGCCTGCGTATTGATAATCATCACATTTATGCTGGCATCGCTGGAGAAAGAATCAAGCTGCTGCAGGTTGGAACTGTTATATATGAAATACCTGGCTTTCTTGCCATAGTGCTCCATAAAGTGGTCTTCCAGCATATTGAAACTCTTGGCCACACCCTCACGTATGGCAATGCTCGGTACCACAACAATGAACTTGCTCCAGCCGTAGCGTCTGTTCAGTTCGAACATAGTCTTGATATAGACGTAAGTCTTGCCCGTACCTGTTTCCATCTCAATGTCCAGACCTACACGTCCAAGGTCATGGCTCAATGCTCCGGAAAGTGGAATGTCGCTCTGCTCCTGCATCTTGCGAATATTCGCAAACAGCTCCTGGTCGGTCAGTTCAATGTCATTGTTGCGGAATCCGGTATATTCCTCCTCATACACAAAACTGCCGGCTTTCACCTTGCCAATATCCCTACGGTACTGAAATCCGTCACGTGAAGGCTGGCCGGTGAACACATTCACAGTATTCTCAACTGCATCAGTCTGATATTTCTGTATTTTGAAATTGAATTTCATACGTCTGACTTATCACTCTATTATTCCTTTTCCATCAGCATTCTTAACTCGCGTTCCAAACTTTCCCTATCCGGAAGATACAACTGATATCGACTAACGAACAATTGATTCGAGATTCCTTCCATTGCATATTCCATAGTCAGTTTGTCTGCATTCGCACCAAGTACAATGCCAATGGGTTCATTATCCCCATCTGTACATACCTCTTTACGGAAATAATTCGGTTCACCCGCAAAGCCCTTTCCAAGCTCCAGCATAAACTGGCTCAGATGACTACACAGTTCATTTTCAAGGTCGCCTTCCCTGTATGTCAGTCTGTCAGGAAGGCCAACAAACTCCAGCACATACGGGTCCTTTATGATGTCTTCCGGCTTCTGGATGTCCATACCTTTATTTGCCAGTTCGAGTACTTCAGACTTATCTTTACTCAGTGCAATCCTGTGAAACAGCATACTTTTCATCTGGCGTTTCAGTTCCCGTACACTCCAACCGTCTTTCTCGCACTGATTGACATAGAATGACATTTCCAAAGGATCATCAACCTTCAGAATTTCAAAATAGTGACTCCAACTCAATTTGTGAGACACCGTCTCACTTTTTGGAAAGCGCAGATAGAACTGCCTCATATAATGGATATTACTCCTGCTGAAACCGCTTCCAAACTTATTGGTTAAGTCCTTGGATATGTTGTTCAGCAGATTGCTTCCATATTCAGCTCTGTCATTACCTTTCTGTTCAAACTCAACGATATGCTTTCCTATTTGCCAATAAGTATCAAGCAATATAGTGTTTACAGATTGAGCTACAGTTGAATGAGCAGTGGTGAGCAGCGTGCTTATTTCATTCAGCAAGCCATTATAATCATCGTTTTTGAAATTAATCAATTCTTCCATAAATGCAAAATTACAGTATCCGGCGAATAGTGTCCTTGCTATAGGCGTTGAAGATCTGCTCGAAATTGTCGGCAACCTGGTCTGATGAAAGGGATTTGTCACGCATAATGAAATAGTACGGTTTCTGCTTGGCGACTTCGGTAATGACAGTTTCATTTACGTCCTCATCGAAGCAGGCAAACAGATAGCCGTCATTGACGTTGAAGACTTCTTTGCCGGCAGTGGTCTGCTTATCTATCTTGGCTGAAAGAGGCAGATTGCATTCCAGCATCACCTGGAAGAGAAGGTCTTCGGACGAACGGTCCGGCTTGACGTTATCCTCGAAGAGTGTGTGTTCGGTAAATTCTTCCGGCTTGTAATACACGTCCTGCATGTTGGATGTGTCAAGCTTCAGGACGCGGAAGCCGATGTCAAGTTTATGCTCCGATTCCTGCTGGGTAAACAAGTCTGCTTCACGCTGCCCCGCTTTCTGCTCTTCAAGAATCTTCCTGCCGGCACGACGAATGCGTTCTTTGCCAATTTCACAGATGGTTTTGTAACCTAAATCTTTTTTCTTGTCACTAACCTTTTCCGGTACCTGAATCAGAATGAACTTGTTGTCTTTGAACTTACAGGCATTGTACTTCATTAAAGCGTGGGCAGTTGTTGCAGAACCGGAGAAGAAATCAACAACAATGTCGTCATTGCCAAGATTAGCAAGAGTGAGCAATCTTTCAAGAAGTCGCACAGGTTTCGGACCATCAAAGACACCTTTATCTCCAAACAGAGAAACAACTTCCTGAGCACCTTCCTGACTGTGACCAACTTCCTTATAGAACAGAATGGAAGTCGGAGCCATACCGTCATATTTTAATTCTGACAAGAAACGTTTAATTGAAGGAACACTATCGCCATTTGCACCGAACCAGATTCT
>JAZRYP010000001.1:0-33713 GCA_045600825.1 Bacteroidaceae bacterium | reverse complement strand
CACTCAAGATTGTAGAGTTTGTCAAAAATCAGCCGCAGCCTGTTCTCATCGTGTATGATTGCCCGGAGTTCCTCTAATCTGGCGGTATTAGGTGAACTCTGTATCCATAGTTTCAGATAGCCACCGTAATCATATTTCTCGTGCAGGTGATTCAGCGTACGTGTCCAATGTCCCTCACGGTCAAGTTCAGGGTAGTGCGCGAGTCCGTATTGTATGGCCCTTAAAATGATGTTCTCAGGATCAATGGTTCGGTCAGCCTCGGCCACAAGCTTTCCGTATATGCTGCGGGGCTCTTCCTTTGATGATGCCCTATGGTCCTCGGCGGCACAGGCTATGGCCTCAATCTGCTCCTTGGAAAACCATTTGCGGAGCGATACGTCGCCACGGATAATACGTCCTGATTCAATGTGGTGTGTCTCGCGTCCGGCAATCAGTCCCGTGTCGTGATACGCGGCCGCGACATACAGCATATCTACGTTGATGTCGTAGTCCCCGGCCATTTTCAGGCATCCGTCAATGACTATCTGCACGTGATTCCTGCGATGGCCGTTGTCGAAGTTATCGTACATCGGTATGATATGCTCCTCAACGTATTCCTTAAGACCGCTATTGACCTCTTTATTCATAAATGACGTTGCCTGTGCCTGATTATGGCCTTGTCTGACCGTAGCCGTTGATGAGCCATTTGTAGGTCGTGAGCTCTTCAAGTCCCATAGGACCGCGTGCTCCGAGCTTTTGCGTGCTGATGCCTATTTCCGCGCCTAGTCCGAACTGACCTCCGTCGGTGAAGCTGGTAGGCGTGTTTACATACACGCAGGCGGCATCGACGGACTGTTGGAACAGGGTTGCGGCATTCTCATCGTCAGTGATTATGCTCTCGCTATGTCCTGATCCATAGATCTCTATGTGTGCCAGTGCTTCCTGAATATCATCTACGGTACGGACAGCCATCTTGTAGTCCATATATTCCGTGCCGAAACTGTCTGATGTGGCTTCGGAAAGTATAGGGTAGGATGGCTTCAATGTCTGCCAGGCACGCTTGTCTGCAAATATCTGCACGTTTTTGTCAGCCAGCGGTGCACACAGTGCAGGAAGGTCGTTGAGCCTGTCTTTATGTATTAAAAGACAATCCAGGGCGTTGCATACGCTTACGCGGCGGGTCTTGGCATTCAGTATTATCGCTTTGCCTATCCCAATGTTACCCGACTTGTCGAAATATGCGTTCACTACACCTGCACCGGTCTCAATGCAAGGCACTTTGGCATTGTCCCTGACAAAGTCTATAAGCCTGCGTCCGCCACGCGGTATGACCACGTCCACATAACCGACAGCATTCAGCAGGGCATTTCCGGCTTCGTGTGTGGCTGGAAGCAGGGCAATGGCGTCACTGGTGATGCCGTTGCTTTCCAAAGCCTCCCTGATGATTGATTCAGCTACGCGGTTTGTGTCGTCGGCATCCTTTCCACCTTTGAGAATGCAGGCATTACCGCTCTTGAAACATAGCGAGAACACATCGAATGTCACGTTAGGACGTGCCTCGTAAATGACTCCAATGACACCGTACGGAACGCTTATCCTGCGTATCTTCAATCCGTTGGCCAATGTCTTGTCCAGAAGGATGCGCCCTAACGGAGATGGCAGCGATGCAACATTACGCATATCCGATGCGATTGCCTGGATGCGCTTCTCATCCAACAGCAGCCTGTCATACAATGGTGAACTGCAGTCCATTCGTGACAGGTCAGACCGGTTTGCGGCCAGCAGCCTGTCGGTATTTGTCACAATGGCGTCGGCTGTCGATATCAGCAGTCTGTTCCTGGTGTCATCATCAAGCATCGCTATAATGCGGCTTGCCTGCTTTACTTTTCTGAATAAATCATCCATAGTAATGCGTCATTATCATACAAGGAAAAGATAGTCGTAGCTGACTAACGGGCGGCAATCGTGCTTGCCTAAAAGTAACTGCGTCTCTTTGGCACTGTATGAACTCTTGCCAATTGCTATTTTTTCTCCGTTTGCGTCTAGGATGTTGATTATATCTCCTTCTTCAAAGTCCCCCTCAATCCGTAATACACCTACCGGCAGCAGGCTCACGGCCTTATCGCCAAGCAGGATTTTCCTGGCGTTATCGTCTATATAGACAGCACCTTTCGTGAAATCCTTGCTGTGGGCTATCCATTTCTTGATACTGGAGTAACCTCCTTCTCTTGGAATGAATTCGGTGCAGAGCGTATTGTCAGGATTGTAGTATAAATCTTTGATGATATTCTGTCTGGTGCCATTGGCTATTATTACCCTTATGCCTTCTTCTGCGGTCTTTCTTGCAATGGAACTCTTTGTGAGCATACCACCGCGTCCGAATGTGCTTCTTTCATTGCAGATGTACCTTGACAGGTCATCTTCAATGCGGATTTTACGTATCACCTGGGAATCCTTGTCATTTGGAGACCCGTTGTAAATTCCGTCAATGTTGCTGAGTATGATCAATGTGTCTGCATCCATCATTGAGGCTACTAGTCCGGACAGTTCGTCATTGTCCGTGAACATCAGTTCCGTTACACTGATTGTATCGTTCTCGTTGATTATCGGTATCACATCGTTTGCCAGCATTGTCTCCATACAGGAACGCTGGTTCAGATATTCACGGCGTGTGGAGAAATTCTCCTTCATTGTAAGAACCTGGCCTATCCGCACATTCCAGCTTGAGAACAGCCTGCTGTAGATGCCTATCAACTCGACCTGGCCTACGGCGGAATATAATTGACGCTGCTGAACGGTGTCTAGTCTGGTTGGTATGTTGTCACGTCTGCCTACGTCATTGAATATGCCGCGGCCGCAGGCTACTGCACCGCTTGTGACGAGCAGAACCTGACATCCGCTGTTCCTGATGGCCACGACCTGATCAACAATGGACGATATGCGGGTAGTGTCAAGATTACCGTCCTCGCGTGTGAGTATGTTGCTGCCTATCTTGATGACAATCCTCTTCATTCTTTATCTGAGCTTGTTATGTTCGAAATGATTTCTTATGTTGGTGAAATAATATATCACGCCTATGGCATTGACGATGAAAGCACCCCAGAATGCTGCATGATACCCGCTGTACTCTGCCAGAAAGCCTCCGACAAGGACTCCTATTCCGAATCCTGCGTCCCAGGATGTAAGGATGGTGGAGTTGGCCGTGCCACGTTTGTCATTTGTGGTCAGGTTGATGAACATGTTCTGGAAAGCCGGATACATATGCCCGTTGCCCAGACCTATGATCAGTGCTGCCAGGTAATACCCTATAGGCTGGTGTATGGCTGCGAAGATGAAGTATCCGCATACCGAGGTGAGTACACCGATTGTAGCATTACGGCTTACCTGATTGTTCCTCAGCGCGTGGGCACCTGTCAGACGTGATATGATCAGACCTAAGGCCAGGAGTGAGAAGAACAGTCCTGTCTCACCTGTAATCCCAAGTTCTTCCTTGCCGTATATTGCCACATATGTTGACATTATCCCGAACGAGAACGAGTAGCACATCATATCCAGGGCCTCCCTCCATCCGTCTATCAGCAGGCAACGGTCCAGTGAAATCTTATTTTTCCCGACTACATAGTCTTTTTTAGGCATCCTGACTGTTGTGTCAAGTATGAATCCGAACAGCGATACAGACAGCGATATCCAGAACAGTGCCTGAAAGTTGTTGGAGAATGCCTGCAACAGATATATTGCCAGTATAGGACCGAATGCCATAGCCAGATTGTTGCTGAGACCGTAATATCCGATTCCTTCGGTGCGTCTCTCGCTTGGAAGCACATCGATGGCGACAGTGCTCGTAGCTACAGTGGTGGAACCGAAAGGTGCCCCGTGAATGGTTCTGAATATCGTGAACATAGTCAGCGAGCCCGCAGCCAGATATCCGGCGAACAGTGCCACGAAAAAGAAGTTGCAGACAATCAGTACCGTCTTACGTGGGAACGTATCTACCATATACCCGCTGAACGGCCTGATAATCAGTGCCATTACGGAATATCCTGCAAGACATAGCCCTATAGTCTGCCTGTCAGCTCCGAATGTCTCGGACAGGTAGAGGGGCAGTAATGGTACTATCAGCGTGAAAGAGAAATGGACAAGAAAATTGCCAAACCATATTTTCAGATAATTGCTGTTCCAAAGTTTAGCCTGTCCCATATTCTCAGATGTGTTATATCACTTGTTCAATATATCTAATGATATCATCCAGCGTATTGAATTCCGACAACTTGGTATCCGGTATTGAGATGTTGAAGTGCTCCTCAATCTCCGCCACCATCGACAGCATTACAAATGAGTTCAATCCGATGAATTTCAATCCGACAGAAGTGTCTATTTTGTCTTTTGAAGTGTCGATATATTCTGTTACAATATCCAGCAGTTCCTCTTTTACGTCCATAATTAAAATATTCTTATTCCCCGGCTTGAACATACCGGAGGCAATGTGCTACGTTTTATTTTATGTGTTGATGTCTTCTCGTACTCCTGATTGACAAGTTCAATGAAGTCTATGTGCTTGTATTCTATCATTTTCGAATTGATAGCCTTGACGTCTGCAATGATGGCATCATGATCCTGTCTCTTCTGTTCGTCCTCTATGTACAGACCTGCACACAGAAGATCCTCGTGTAATCCTCCGTCCTCATATTTCGCCTGATATACTACGATATCGGTCGCATAGTCAATATTTGTCTCAATGATGTTCTCGATTTCTTCCGGGCAGATGTTCTTTCCGTTCTGAAGCACTATCGTGTTCTTCTTCCTACCCATAAGGAATATCTTTCCGTCTGCGTCAATTCTGGCGCTGTCGCCGGTGTTGAAGAAACCGTCCCCGTCAAATGCCAGTCTTGTGGCTTCCTCGTCCTTGTAGTATCCTTTGGCCACGCATTCACCTCTGACGCACAGTTCCCCGATTCCGTCCTTGTCAATATTTTTTAGTTTAACCTCAATGCCGGGGCAAGGCTTTCCGACGCTGAGATGCTCTGTGAGAGTGTCTCCGTTTATTGAAATCAGAGGACCGCATTCTGTGATACCGTAACCGTTCTCCATCCTGATTCCGAGGTCGTTAAGCCCCTTTACGACCATAGGGTTCAGCATGGAGCCTCCGCATACAATCATATTCAGATTACCCCCGAACGGGGCAAATACCTCGGCAAACATCTTGTGAGTTTTGTCAATGCCGAATTTTCTCAGGAAGTTTGACAGCTTTATGCCTTTTGCCAGTTTCCCGGCTTTCCCGCTCTTCCATGCGTTTGCCCAGATGTTCTTTATGAAAGCATTTGCAATCATAGGAACGATGGTTATGATGGTCGGCTTGAATATCTTGATGTTGTTCATCATATTACGCATATTGTCATTGATGTATGTAAGCCTCCCTGAGGCTATCCTCACTACAATATGTGTGTTTATTTCCGTAGCATGGTGCATAGGCAGTACACTCATGGAGGTGTTGTACTTCTCGGCTCTGATGGCATCCATACAGTTCATTACATTCGCTGCAAGATTTCTGTTTGTGAGTAACACACCCTTGTTGGTGCCTGTGGTACCGCTGGTGAACAGTATCTTTGCCGGTTCGTCCAGATTGAGTGTCATATTCCTGAACTCGCCCTTGTCTCCGAACTGCCTTCCCTTTTCTACGATGTCGTCATAGAAAAGACAGTCCGGCATACGTTTGTCGATGGTAATCAAGGTCTTCAGCCTCTCACAGCCGACTTTTGCGTCATTTACCCTTTTCACGCAGCTGGCATTGCAGATGACTGCATCTGCATCACATTTGTTCAGCAATGCTGTCAGCAGGTCAACTGGAGCGTCCTTGTCAACCGGGATCACTACTCCGACACCGCTTGATATGGTAATATCCGATATGACATATCTGTAAGAGTTCTGGGCTATGATGGCGATATGCGCGTCTTTCAGTCCTGCATCGTACAGACCATCGCCAAGATTCATCACGTCATTGTATATGTCGCGTGAAGTGTGATATATTATGTTGCTGTCCTTGTCGAGTTCTGCCAGTATCTGATTGTCAGGAATCAACCTGTTTATCCTCTCAACTACTTGTCTGACACTTTTGTAGTTACCCTCTTTAAGCAGGGTGTCGGCCAGCATCTCTCTCTCTGAAAAGAATCCTTTTTTCATCAGCTTTAAAATAATTGTGACAGTTGTCTGTCAGGTTCTGCCAGCACACGTTCAATAACATTTATGTACAGATTGTGGAAATCCATAAGCTGTGCCGGAGTAACCATCTTTGTCTGGATATCGTATGCGACATCAATCATTCCTGTTTTCACATTATGCATAAGTGCCATATACGTTACCAATGACCCCTTCCCGTTGCTGAGAATTTGCAGTGTCGCACCGTCAGGAGAACTGAACGGAATATAGGAGTAGCAGAAATTGATAACCTGACTTGTAATAGGATAGTTCCACATGTCGTGCTGTATCTTTTCACACTTCAGATAGGACAGCCTGGTGTGTCTGAACAGCTGGTTCTGGTCTGCGTATGCCAGAGCTATGTTCTCATTGAATGTCTTGTCGTAATCTACAGTGGTGTATATGCTGATACTCTGGACTTTAGTGCCTCCGGCCTTTCTTTCGGCTACAGTGCCGCGACAGTCGAGCAACATCAAAGGAGCCTGATATCTTGCCTTGTTGTTGATTAATGAAGCCGCTATGGAACAGGTGTAGAAGAAGAAGGTGGACATTGTAATGCTGTTCTTTTCGCACCACGCGGCGACTTTTTCTGTGACTGATGGCGGAATGCACAGCTTGTAGCCCTCGGTGTCGCATTTGACAAAGAGATACGGCAGATAGAAACAGCCTTTATTCTTGTATTTCAGCCATCGGTCGCTGCTGTCTCCGTGTATTCCACAATACAAGGGAGGTTCAGGTTGTTTGTTGAAGTATTCCTTGAAGAATTCCTCATCCTTATCAGTGGCTTCCTGATTATCCTTGTATGTCATATCCTTTTTCAGGACTTCCTCGAAACTGCCACTGGCCTCAGGAATTTCCGTGCCGTTCAGCAGCGCATTGTATATTGCGAACAAATCGTTGACTATCAGTCCAATTGCGTATGTGTCTGCTATGTAATGACTTATCTTGAAGAATACGGCATCCTTTCCATCCGGGAGCCTGACATACGCAGCCTGCAGTGTTTCTCCCTTTGCGCAGTCCAGCATTTTCTTCCGGAACTTATTCTGGAATGCTTTCAGACTTTTCTGTGTCTTGAATTCGTAATATGGTATGTCGGACAATATGCGCTCAGGCGCGAAATATTGAAATATCTCCTTACCTTTCCTGACGAATGTGATTCTGAGGCAGTCATTTCTCTCAAACAGCTTGTTAATAGCTTTTGTCATCAGGTCTCTGTTCAGACCGTTGTCCAAGACCATTGAGAATACTATGTTTGCAACTCTCTTGAAAAGTGTGTATTTGGTCTGCAGGTGTATTATATCCTGAGATGAGTTGAATCCGTACAAAACTTTCTCGTTGTCCATATAGTATGTATTACCAGTTCCTGCTCATTGATGAAAGTTCGTTCATATCGGCAGTGTCGTAAGGCGTCCTGTTTCTGGCGTTATTGTAGATTGATCTGACGTATGCCACGATTGCCCTTGCCTCTTCCCGGTCTGTCATTGTGCCGAGGCTTTTCTTGGACCAGACTGGAATGTATGATGTGCCGAGCGACCCTTCGTAGTAGGCGTACTTGTCTGTTACAGAAGAGAAACTGCCTTTGAATTTTGATTCGCTCTTGCCTATTGCAGCAGCTCTTTTCGTCTCATTCCAGTCGCGCTCGTATAGCAGTTTTGCCAGCAATGTGTATGTGGATATGCGAATCTCATTTTCCGGTATGTCTGCAATAGCCTTGCGTGTGAAACTGATGGCATCGTCATTGGATTTCATCGGGTGGTTGTAATAGATTTCTGCCATAGCCTGCCAGGCGGCTGAATAGTTGGTCATGCCCATTTTGTCCAATATCGTGGTGATGTCGCCCATAATGACGGAGAGTTTCTTGGCCTGCTCGGTAAAACTGCGTGTCTGGCATTCTCTGCCTACATTTCCGCTATGCCACATATATCCCTCCGGATTCTGCGGATCTTCTGCGATTGCCTGCTCTGCGTAGGTTATGCCTTTCCCGAATATTTCCCTTTTTTTCTCCTTGCTTGTCTCTTTCTGACCTATCATAATGCAAGCCTTGGCCATCCGACAGAGTACTTCAGCCTTTTCCTTGCCCTTTGCAGCCTCAGGAAGTACGGATTCAAGATATGTCAGACATTCGGTAGGGTTGTCGGTCTTATTGAAAAGATCATCGGCTTTCTTGAAATCAACACTGGCGTGACAAACTGATGCGAGCATTGCTGCAATGACAGTAAGGACTATGATTTTTCTCATGTTGTTGATATTATAAACGCGTGCGCGAATTAAAATAATGCGCAAAGATACTACTTTTGTCCCACAATGAAAAATCTAAAGAGGGATATAATCGACTTTGGGAACGGAAGTATTCCGCGTATGTTTACCAAAATGCTTGTTCCAACGTTGCTGGGTATGATGTTCAGCGTACTTTTCTGTATAACTGACGGAATTTTCATAGGACATGGAGTGGGGAGTGATGGGCTGGCATCGGTAAACATTGTAATGCCTATGTTCACATTGGCCACAGCTTTTGGTATGATGTTCGGCATAGGTTCGTCCGTAATAGCGGCAATACATCTGTCTCAGGATAATGTCAAGGCGGCAAGGATAATCACTACTCAGGCATTTATGGCGACAACGGTTATAGGAGTCCTGCTTGGCGTGCTATTGTATGCCTTTACCGACCGGATTCTCCTGCTGTTGGGGTGTGGAGATAAATTGATGGAAATGTGCAGGGAGTACTATCTGTGGTTTATACCGTGCGCATTGTTTGTGATGCTTCAGATATTAGGTCAGTTCTTTATTAGGCTTGATGGTAATCCTCGCTATTCAATGATGGTGGAGGTTATACCGGCCTGCCTGAATATCTTTCTGGACTGGCTTTTTATATTTCCGGTCGGGTGGGGCCTGAAAGGCGCTGCACTTGCCACCTCCGTGGGAAGCTTTTCAGGAGTAATAATTGTCTGTTGGTATGTGGCTTTCAAATGTGAGACCCTGACACTCTATAGATTGAAACGTACTTTAACCAGTCTGATCCTTACATTGCGTAATATAGCCTATATGGCCAGGGTAGGAGTTTCCGGCTTCATAGGGGAATTTTCTATGTCTGTGCTGACTCTGGTGGGCAATTATATGTTTATGAGAATGTTGGGAGAGGACGGAGTGGCAGCTTTCAGCGTGGCGTGCTATATCGCTCCTGTCGTGTATATGATATATGCGGCAATATCACAGTCTGCCCAGCCGATAATAAGCTACAATTATGGTGCAGGAGCGTACGTACGTGTACGGCGAACGTTCCGGCTGGCAATTGCGGCAGCATTGGCAACAGGCTTGTCCGTGTCGGCGATATTGGTATTGCTTGTTAAACCTATTGTAAGCGTTTTTCTGAATGAAAATTCAGGGGCGTACGACATCTGTGCCGGCGGGTTGCCGCTTTATGCCGCAGGATTCGTGTTCATGGCTTTCTCTCAGACTGTTATTGGATTCAGCCAAAGCATAGGCAGGCCCCTTATATCTACGCTGCTGACTCTTATGCGTGGAATGGTCCTGCCTGTATGCGTTTTCCTGTTTCTACCTATCCTGCTTGGAACGGATGGCCTTTGGCTGTCAGTGCCGTTGGCAGAATTGCTTGTAACGTTGCTGATATGCCTGCTTCACAGGCAATGTCTTGGAATTCATTGACGGCTTACTCAAACAGGCTCAGATCAATGCTTTCGCCCATATGCCGGTGTCCGTCTGCGTTGGGGTGAAGCCAGTCATTTTCGAACAGGTAAGCTGGGTTCATCTTTTCCTCGTCATCGGAATCGGACATTGATGCTGCATGGTCAATGACTCCGTCAAAAAGTCCGCAGGTGCGTATCCAGTCGTTCAATTTGTCGCGGCCCTGCTCGTGATTGGGACTGTAGTAGTTATTGCCCTTGAATGGCATTACTGTGCCTCCGATTACCTTGATGCCCTTTTTGTGGGCCTCGTCGATTATCTGCTTGTAGATCTCAATGATTTTATCGGCCTTGGGCACTGCATCGCCAAATCCGCCCAAATCGTTCACGCCTTCAAACAGTATGATGTATCTTACGCTTTCCTGCCCGAATAAATCTCTGGGGTACCGGCTTTGTCCTGTCGGTCCTAAACCTCCTTGCAGAATGCAGTTGCCTCCGAGTCCCATATTTAGCACAGAGAGATTTTGCGTCTTTTTGTTGGCCAGCAGCCGTCTTGACAAAATGTCTGTCCAACGGTTCTGTACATCTGTGGTGGATCCTCTTCCGTCTGTAATGGAATTTCCTAAAATGACAATGGCTCCGGCTTTCCCTTTTGCCTCAACCTCAACGGCATTTATGATATACCAGTGTGCGGTGGTGGTGGCGTTGTTGAAGTCGGAAGTGTTGCCTATGGAAATGTAGGATGTCGTCCTGGATCCTGGGTGACTAGTTATATTGTCTGCTGGAAATTCTCCGAAATGAAGTGTGATTGCCAGATTCTGCCTTATGGTGGTTTTCAGGAATATTGGGTCTGATATTACCAACTGACCCGGTTGGATTGTGATTGAACTGTTGCCGTTGAATGTGAGTCTGGTGTCGGTCTGCTCATCAACGAGAGGGCTGTTGCCAGATGTCAGGGCAATGGCAATCTCGGCGCCTTTTATCTCTACAGCTTCCTTGCCGAATTCATTTGAGAGTTTTACTCTTAACCTGTCACCTTCAATGGACGTCTGTACAATCTGCCTGATGGAATTGCCGGTCAGTGGCAATGGGGGATTGTTATGAGGTTCAGCAATCTGCTCGGCCGTAGCCCAGGTGGCTACCCAGTGCTTGCCTGCGCTGATATTGTTGTCTGTCATTATGAATAAAAACATTAAAACGGTGATGATTGCTTTGATCTTGGCTTTTTCCATATTCTATTATGTTTTGTTGTCTATGCAAATATATACTTTTATAGGATTATAAAATAAAAAAAGGAGAAGCAGTTACGCCTCTCCTTTCTATGAATTGTTTTCCCAATTACTTGATAACCTCGATGACTGCAGCTCTGCTGGCAGCATTCAGCTCAGGATTGATATCAATCTGTGTGCTGATGTTAACCTTTGACTCGTCTCTGCCACACTCCTCAACGATGATCTTCTTGACAGCCTCAGCTCTCTTCTGTGAAAGCTTGTCGTTTGTAGCCTTTGAACCGGTCTTGCTGTCTGCGCTACCGATAACTGTGATAGCGTTCTCTGCAGGAACATTGTTGACCCACTGTTTCAGCTTGATCTTCTCAACTGGAGTAACCAATGCGCTGCCGATTGAGAATGTTACGAATGAGTTAGCTGGCATATATACAGGAACCTCAACTTTCTTCTCCTTGATCACTTCCTTCTCAACAACCTTCGGACCCTTGTTGAGCTCAGCCTGGAGAGCATCTCTCTCAGCTGCGAGCTTGTCATAGTCAGCCTTTGTTACTGAATACGGGCAGAGAATGAAGTTGTGGCTGCCAGTTCTCTTTGAACCGAAACGATAAGCAACACCTGCTGTGATTCTCAAGTCAGCAGCTGATGTTCTGAAGATACCGTTAGCATACTCACCTGCAAAGTTGTATGAATCCCAAACAACACCCGGCTTGATGTTGATCAACCATGCGCGCTTCTGGCCAAGGTTGAAGTTAATCTGTGCAAATGTGTTGATTGTGAGGTAGTTCTTGTCATAGTTCGTGTAAGAAAGGTTCTCGCGATTGTGCTCCCAACCGAAACCTGGAACGAGCAGAACCTCAACGCGTCTCGGGAAACCCTTGTAACCGCCAATCCAGTTGGAAAGGTTAACCTTGGCGTTAACGTTTGCATTACCTCTCTGAATAGTGGCATCCTGATTACCGTTCTTGAAAGTAATGTTGCCATCAATGCTGGCGCCAATGACAGGAGTGAAATCCTTACCGAGCTCAAGACCTACGAGTCCGTGTACGCTTGAATTCTCCAGCGGAGTCACCATACCACCGTTGACACCGATGTACATGTTCTCAAAAAACTTTGAACTCTGGACAGTCTGTGCGAATGATACAGATGCTGTCGCAATAATCAAAGCCGCGAAAGTAAAAAATCTCTTCATAATTTTTAAAAATAAAAATAAAATACTCAATTCCAATGATTTATCTCTTGCAAACCTTAGTTGCGCGACAAATCTTGATGCAAAGATAGATTTTTTTTTTTTAATGCGTTAATTTTATTGTGTTTTTTTTTGTCTGTAGTATATTGATTGTCGTTTTTTGCATCAATTACCATATTCAGAATATGTTTTTTTTGACTAAATTCGCCTTTGAATATGTGTGCTATGTGTAATGTGTAAAAGATTTCTTACATTTATTACTGCGGTACTTGTAAGCACTGCTGCGCTTATGGCGCAACGCAGTCATTGGTATTCCGGTGAGTTGCTGACTAACAATCAGATTCAGTGTATTGTAGAAGATTCAAAGGGCTTTATATGGATTGGTACGGAATATGGATTGAACAAGTTTGACGGCTACCAGTTTTCACCATATTTTCATGATGAGTCCCGGCCTGGCTCTCTGGCGAATAATTATGTCAGGTGTATGCGAAATGCTCCTGATGGGAAAATCTGGGTCGGCACAGGAGGCGGATTACAGCTTATGAATCCTGATAGCGGAGAATTCCTTACAGTAGCGATGCCGTCCGGCAGAAAGCCGTATATCAATCAGATAGAAATATCAAGTAATGGCGGGATTTGGTTTCTTGCTTCGGGATCAGGTGTTTGTCGTGTGACGGATGATAAGACGTATGTTGCAGAGAGTGTGGATTTTATTTCCCGTATGACTGGTACGTCGAATCTGACGTGTATTAAAGAGGACAGTCGGGGAATTCTGTGGGTCGGTACAGGCAATGGAATATATCAATGTAATCCGTCATCGCAAAGTGTTGTCCGATTTGCATCAGATATAATTGACTCGCACATTACCGGTGTATGTGAGAGTAGGGACGGATATATATTCATATCGACAAATAGTAGGGTCTATAAGTGGGACAGGAATGCGGATTCATTGACAGAACTGTCCATGAGGCATTCTTCAAGAATCATAACCCACTTGTTTATGGATGGCGACGGAGTGCTGTATGTGGCATTGAGAGGTGATGGACTGAGATGGTATAATGTGGAACAGGACCGTCTGGTCAGATACGATGATAAAAGTCGTGAGCCGGGGCTCTTGCGTATGGATGTCTCGGCATTCTATACGGACAGCAACGGTAATCTGTGGTTAGGATGCTATCTTAACGGGGTGATGCTGATAAAGAACGGACAGACGCAGTTCAAGTCCTGGCGCTTTCAGGATTACGTGTCCTTCCCGGGCGGGAGTGTCACGACTATGGCTATTGACGGCGACGGCAATTTGTGGTGCGGTTTTCTGGATAACCCTGTAATCTGCTTTGACTCAAATGGCAGAATTGCCGCGCAGTTGCAGGACCAGCCATACGCCAGCTGTCTGTTCCTGTCAGGCTCCGGCCGGATGTGGGCAGGACTGTACAATGGAGATATAGCCTTGTTGAACACTTCGGAAAACGTTCTTGAAATTAAAAGTCTGGATGGTGACAATGCCGCGATAATATCTATCGCAGAGGATGCGTCAGGCAATTTGTATTATGCCACAAGGGGTACCGGATTCGGTATGTACAACCCACGGACAGGCGGGAATACACATTGGAGCGGCACATCGTATTCCTCCGAAGGTAGTTCAAGGCCTGACAATGACTGGATCAATGCCTTGTCGGCAGATTCTGACGGGATGTTGTGGATAGGGCATAATACTGGAGTCAGTTGCTTTGATACAAGGACCGCCCAGTTTGTGCCGGCACCACAATATGACGGGATTTCAGGGAATACTTGTAATGTCATATTGTGTGACAGGACGGGAAAAGTCTGGATAGGTACCGGCGATGGCCTGACAATATATGATAAAAAGACAGATACGTGCGTGAGTCTTACCTCTGCCGATGGCCTTTCCAATAATTCAATATCCGGTCTGCTGCAGGATGCGGACGGAAATATATGGTGCAGTACAAGGGTAGGGCTGAACCGTATTGACTGTGAGACGCTGAAGATTGACAGATTCTATTCCGGTTATGGATTGCTGGACAAAAGCTATAATACCAGGGCATGCGTCAGCGACAAGTCCGGCCGTATGCTGTTCTGGGGTTCCAGACAGGGAATAACATATTTTGTTCCGTCGGATATTACAGGACAGGATAATTTCGGCGATGTGGTATTGACGGGATTCTATCTTAACGATACGCCGGCCGGTCCCGAGACTATGTCGGGAAGACGTGTCGTCATGAAAGCCCCGGTGTCCGTATCGGAGGAGTTCCATCTGTCGTATAAGGACAATTCCTTTACTCTGGAGTTCAGTACGTTTGATTACGGAAACCAGGATTGCATCACATACGAGTATTCCTTCAACCACAATCAGTGGAACTCTACTCCGGCCGGAGTGAACCGGATAACATTTACCCGTATGTCGCCGGGCCGGCATCAGTTGAATGTACGTGCCATAAGTAATAATAACGTTTCAGAGACAAGTACATACACAATATACATAGCAAGTCCGTGGTACCTGAGCGTATGGGCGATAATAGTTTATGTATTCTGCGCCTTGTGCGTAGTGATGATACTGGCATATAACAACAAGCAGCGTCACATCAGGGAACTCGGTGAGGTGAAGCTTCAGTCGTTTACCAATGTCGCTCACGAGCTGTGTTCACCTCTGACTATGATGATATCTCCGCTGGATGAACTGCTTCGAAGTGACAGTATTGACGATGCCTCCCGCCGTTCATTGAGGATGATGCACAGGGCATCTACGAAAATGCTGAATCTTGTGAACCAGCTGCTTGATATACGTCGTTACGATGAAGGACAGATGCATTTGAAATGTAAGGAGACGGATCTGGTGTCTTTCGTGCAGGGCGTGTATGAGATGTTCATGTACAGTGCCGGACAACATAACATACGCTATTCTTTCAGTCATTCCCAGGATGAGCTTCTTGTATGGATAGACCGTGACAGCATAGAGAAAATCATATCAAATCTGCTGTCAAATGCGTTCAAATACACTCCGGATGGAGGAGAAGTACGCATAGAACTTCGCAGTGGGACTGACGATACGACCGACGGCCCTCTGCATCATTATGCCGAGGTGGTTGTGACAGATTCAGGAATAGGTCTTAATGTGGCTGATGTGAATAATGTGTTTGAGCGTTTTTACAGAGCTGACAATGCACTGACCTCTGTGACTTTGGGACTGGGCATTGGGCTTAATTACAGTAGGATACTCGTTGAGATGCATCACGGTGCGATTATGGCGAAAAACCGCGATGACTCGCAAGGCAGCCAGTTCTGGTTCCGCCTGCCTCTGGGCAACAGCCATTTGCGTGAGGATGAGATGGATATGTCCGTTCCGGCATCGTATGTCATTGGAGAGTGTGAGTGTGCGGATGTCACAGAGCCTGCAGCACACAATACGAGTGCCGCCAGTGGATACAAGGTGCTGGTGGCTGACGATGACGAGTCTATTCTGGACTATATAGGCCAGAGCCTGCGCGCATCGTATTACAAGGTCATAGTGTGCCGAAACGGAAAGGAGGGACTGCGTCTGGCAATATCGCAGATGCCTGATGTGATAATATCCGATGTCGTAATGCCGGAGATGGACGGCATAGGTTTTGTCAGGGCGTTGAGAAATAATCCTAATGTCAGTCATATACCGGTGATTCTGCTTTCGGCACGTAATCAGCTTCAGGACCGTATGAATGGAATGGAGACGGGAGCCGATGTGTATCTGCCGAAGCCTTTCTATCTGAATGAACTGAAGATACAGGTTGCAAACCTGATTAATAACCGCCTGATTGTCAGGGGAAAGTTCTCGGGGGAGCAGGAGCAGAAAGACAGGTTGGAGACGCCGGAGCTGCAGTCCAATGACGGGCAGCTTATGGATCGTATTATGGATGTGATTAACAGGAATATGTCCAATCCGGAGCTGTCCGTGGAGATGCTGGCCGGCCTGGTAGGGGTGAGCCGTACCCAGCTTCACCGTAAACTGAAGAATATGACGGGATTGTCAGCCGGACGTTTCATCTATAACATACGCATACGTCACGCTGCGACTTTGCTGGAGCAGGGTGGGGTGAACATATCCGAGATTGCCGATATGTCAGGCTTCAATACCGCCGCTCATTTTGCTACAGCGTTCAAGAATTATTATGGAATGACTCCGTCTGAGTATATCAAGAGCCGTGCGGGTAAAACCGGGACAGACGTTTAGCCTATATCGACGACGGTTATGCCGCTTCCTCCGAACTGAATGTGTTCGTCGTGAAATGACTTGACGGCCGGTACGGTATTGAGATATTGTCTTATGAGGTTTCTCAGTATGCCGTTGCCTGTCCCGTGAAGTATTCTCACGCGTGACATACCGATAAGCGTAGCATCGTCTATGTAGTGCATCACAGTCTGTACCGCCTCGTCTCCACGCAGACCGCGGACGTCCAGATCAGGATGAAAGTTCAGCTTCCTTTTGCTTACTTCCTGGGATGTCCGCTCGCTGACGTAAGTGTAGGACTTGTTCAGAGCGCTGGACTTTACTGGCTGGGAATGTTCCAGCCTGTCCTTTTTCAGGGTGCAGGACATATTGCCGAACTCCACCGATATATTGTGCTTGTCAACAGACGTTACTGTTCCTACGGCTGTCTGACCTTTTATGCGTACGGTATCGCCGGCCTTGAACTTGTCGGAACAGAGGCTGCTCCTGTTCTCGGAAGCTTGCGACTGCGATGCCTGTCCGCCTGGCTGCAGGTCCCGTTTCCGGGCTCTCTCCTCGCGGTTTTTGCGGCGACGTTCCTGACTTTGGCGTATCCGTTCCATCTGCCGGTCTATCTCCCTGTTCTTCACAGTGTCATCGGAAATTGTCTCCAGCTTGTCCTTGAATTCCGACAGCTCCTGCCTGGCCAGTTTTGTCAGTTCCTTTTCGGCTTGTGATTCCTTGATTGTACGTATGGTGTTTTCAATAACCGCATTCGAGTCCTTCAGCATCTGGTCGGCCTGTTCGCGTGCCTCTTTCAGAATGCTTTTCCTCTCTTTCTGCAAATCTCCGATTTCTTTCTCGTGCCTTGCAATCTGCTCATCCAGATGTTTTTCCAGCTGGTGAACGTTCTGACGCTTGTTCTCCCAATAGCGTTTGTCGCGTACGATGTCCTGGAGATATTTATCAGCATTGATGTATTCGCGTCCGACAATCTCGGAGGCATCGGCTATGACATCTTCCGGAAGCCCGATCTTACGGGCAATCTCAACAGCGAACGAGCTGCCCGGATTACCGGTCTGAAGTATGTACAGCGGCTGCATCAGATGCCTGTCGTAGAGCATTGCACCGTTTATGATGCCCTCGTGCGAGTCTGCGTATTGCTTCAGGTTCTGATAATGCGTGGTAATGACGCCGAACGTATGGCTCTGGTTGAACCGCATCAGTACAGCCTCGGCTATGGCGCCTCCTATGTTGGGCTCGGTACCGCTGCCGAACTCATCTATCAGAACCAGACTGTTGCGGTCGCAGTTTTTCATCATCTGCTTCATATTCAGCAGGTGGCTTGAATATGTACTGAGGTCATTCTCAATGCTCTGCTCATCGCCTATGTCCATAAAGATGCTCTTGAATATTCCGGCATGGCTGTTGTGACGCATAGGTACGGGCAGGCCGCACTGAAGCATATACTGCAGCAGACCTGCCGTCTTCAGGCACACGGACTTTCCTCCTGCATTCGGACCGGATATCAGAAGTATGCTTGTCTTTGAGTCAAGCCTCAGGTCAAGTGGGACAACCTGACGGTCGTGCCTGGCCAGTGAGATTTTCAAAAGCGGATGTATGGCCTGTACCCAGTCTATCATCGGCTTATGCTCCAGAGTGGGGCAGGTGGCATCAATGTCAATGGAGAGCCTTGCCTTTGCGCGTATGAAGTCGATGTCGGCCAGGAACTCGTAGGATTGGAGTATGACCGGAATCTCCGGCCTGATTGTGTCGGCTATGGCGGAGAGTATGCGTATTATCTCGCGCTTCTCCTCTGCTTCAAGCTCACGTATGCGGTTGTTTGCCTCTACGACTTCGGCAGGTTCAATGAAGACAGTCTTGCCGGAGGCTGATTCATCGTGGACGATTCCCTGTATTTTCCTTTTCAATGCCGGAGCCACAGGCAATACCAGACGGCCGTCACGCATTGCGGGCGCCGCATCCTTATCGACAAGTCCATCGGCCTGAGCCTGTTTCAGAATGTTGTTGAGAATGCGTCCTATGCTGAACTGGGTGCTGGCAAGATCCATCCTTATTCGGTACAGATCCTGAGAGGCATTGTCCTTGATCTTGCCGAATTTCGTCAGGATACGGCTGATGGATGCGGATATCTGCGGAAAGACCGCTACATCGGCTGACAGTCCGTACAGGTTGGGATAAAGGGATTTGTGCTCATCGCTCTGCAGGAAGCCGACTATTCCGCATATAGTATCCAGTGAGCGCCATAGCTGCAGCAGTGCGGCCTCGTCAATCCAGGTGCCTATCACACGTATGTGGGCAAGCGATTCCCTCATATCGTGAAAGTCATTGTCGGGGAATGCGGTGCCTTCCTGTATGATATGTATCATTTCGGATGTCAGATTCAACTGGAGGGCAATCGCATTGAAATCCGTCATAAAGGACATCTCGCCGACGCGCTGTATCCCCAGGTTGCAGATACAGCGTTCAGAAAGCATTTCACGTATTTCCTTGAAACCTGTCTTTATCTCAAAATTGTCCGGATATATCATAATAAATGGGTACCCGTGTCGGAATATCAATTACAAAAGTACAATTTTAGAATCTATTTTGCTTTATTTGCGCCATCATTTAAAATCAATATGTGATATGAGGAAAACTTTATTATCGTTGCTGTCGGCCGCTATGATTGTAATGACAGGCGGCTGTTGCAATACAAACAGTCAAAACAACACGCAAATGAATGCTGATTTTCTTGAACTTGCCGCAGGACGTTATTCCGTAAGGCGTTTCTCGGACAAACCTGTAGAGCAGGATGTCATTGACAAAATTATGGAGGCCGGAAAACTCGCACCTACGGCTGTCAACAGCCAGCCGCAGATGATTTACCTGCTGCAGTCGAAGGAGGCTATGGAGATTGCCAACAGACTGTCACCCTGCATCTACGGAGCTCCGCAGGCTTTTCTTATGTGCTATGATGACAACCGTGTGTGCAAGCGCGACGAGGGCAACTATGGCGATATAGACTGCTCGATAGTCCTTACGCACATGATGCTGGAGGCGTACAATCTGGGTGTCGGTACCTGTCTCGTGGGCAGATTCAATCCTGATGAGTCCGTGAGTGAGCTCGGACTGCCTGAAAATATGCATCCTGTGCTTCTTATGCCTTTCGGCTATGCTGCAGAAGACGCTGTCCCGTCACCGCGTCACAGCGAGTACCGTGCTATGGAGGAGATGTTTGAGATCCGTTGAGGATTTCAGACATACTCTCTCCGTCAGAACATATAGTTAAAACCTACATTTGTCCACAGACGGCTTCCGTCGTTTGTGTTGAGCGGCTTGGCAGCCTCCACGGAGATTACCATATTGTGGTTCATCACGAGTTTGAATCCAAGTCCGGCGGAGCAGTGTGGTGTCTCGCTATCACCAGAGTAAACGAGCTCTCCGCATTGTTTCTGCTCTTCCAGACGGTATGACTGTATTACCTGGCCGGCATCGAAGAACGGGTTCAGGGCTATTTCCCAATTCTGCTTTATCAACTGAAAATGAAAGATTCTCCATCTGAACTCCAGATTCAGCCACGCTGTTCCGTTACCTATTACGCCGTTCCGGTTAAGACCTCTGACCGATGTGTTGCCGCCCAGACCTTCGGTGTATAGTCTGCGGAAGAACATCGTATTCACATTATTAATGAAATAATACGGAATCTCTCCGCATATCTTTGCCTGAACGCCGAGTCTGTATGCGAAAGTCAGTTTCTCGGATACTACCGGTACATATTGTGAGCCGAGGAATGTGAATCCCATATTTCCGTATCCTTTACCCTCAATGTCCGGAGAACCTGTCAGTGTGGCTTCTATGTTAAATCCTCTGGTAGGATCGCTGTCGTGGTTGCGGCTGTCATATATGATTCCGGCGCGAAGCTGAAGCACGTTTCCTCCCTCAGCCTCGTTCTCCCTGATCAGATTGTGCTGGCGATATAGCTCATACAAGGTCTGCTGACCTGCGTATGCATCAAATTTCTCCCTGTCCAAAGCTTCTGTCCTGATATTGTAGTATGCCAGTCCTGCTGCCCATCTGAGGTCACCGCTTATTTTTTTCTGTATGCTGGCCAGTGCCCTGAACTGGTTGCGGTTCATGAAATTGAATCCGCTTTTCGCATCTTCGGCAATCTCTGCACCGGTCATTGGAACGACACTGGTATCCGAATATGGCGATGCGAATCCGTTGAATCCGTAGAAACCGAATTTTCTGGCACTCTGAAACGTCACGTCAAAGAACAGCTTGCCGTCTGGTATGACATTCTTGAAATCCCCGTAGCAGCGCAGAATGCTGGAACCCTTGGTGTATGTGGATGCCTCTACATTCAGCTTGAACTTGTATTCGGGGTAATAGCTTCCGTCTCCGTAATTGAATATGTCGCAGCATACTCCGTACTGGAATCCCAGGTCAGAGTCGAATCCCACTACAGGCAGCGGGCCGAAATTCCAACCGGATTTTATTATCTCTCCATCAGCGGCTTTTCTCTTTGCTGCCGATACGGACGAAGCCAGCATTATCACCAGGACAGCAAACAATGTAAGTCTTTTCATATTTTGTGATTCAGTTTGTTAATCAATCTTTAGAACTGCAAACATACATAAAATCTCCCGATTCTGCGAGAGTTTCCACCAATAATGCAATTACCTGGACCCCGCCGCCTGTTCCGTAGGCATCACAGATACCAGTAGTAAACCAATGGCCGTACACATCCGGACCACTTCCTGGGAATAAGATATTTGAGGTCTGTTACATTACATTATTATTGTATAACTTTGCGCATTGGAAATCATCAGGGGTGAGATGCTGAAAACCTTATATAAATATAAGAAGGCGGTTGTACTGCTGTGCGCTGTGATTTTTGCCGGGACCAATCTCATAGCGGCGGAGACGGCTCCGTATGTGAGCGTATATGTCACGTCGTGGACTGACGATGTGCCGGACGTGAGCCGGGTGAGCTGCATAAACTATGCCTTCGGTCACGTGAGCGAGAGTTTCGACAGCGTCTGCATAGATAATGAGGGAAGGCTGAGGCAGCTGCTGGAACTGAAGAAAAGCCACCGTAATCTGAAGGTGGTGCTGTCCATAGGCGGATGGGGGAGCGGAGGATTCTCTGAGATGGCGGCCGATGCCCTGAAGCGCAGGGCTTTTGCCTGGCATTGCAGGAGGCTGATATGGGATATGGGTATTGACGGTATTGACATTGACTGGGAATATCCCACACAGGATGAGTCGGGAATAACGGCATCGCCTGACGATATTGATAATCTCACTAAACTCCTGAAGGAGATACGCATAGCCATAGGACCGAAGCGTACTGTATCTGTAGCTGTCATTGCCGGTGCGAAATATGTCAATTTCAGCGACGTGGACAAATATGTGGATTATTACAATGTGATGACATACGATATGGGAGAGCCTCCATACCATAACTCCCCGTTGTACCCCTCTGGGCACGTGAGGGATATTTCTGCGTCGGAGGCTATAGCGAAATTCCTTTCAGCCGGTGTGCCTAAAAGCAAGATAGTGATGGGAATACCGTTCTACGGCCGTGGCGCGGAGAACTTTCAGGAAAGTGTGAAAAACACCGAAGCGCACCTTCTGAGCAACTATTTCTATAACTGGGACGAGGAGTCAAAGGTCCCGTACCTCACAGACAAGGCTGGCGCATTCATGTATTCGTATGATGATACGGTATCGATACGCTATAAGGGTCAGTTCATTAAGGAACAAGGTATAAAGGGTGCCATGTGCTGGCCGAACAGCGGCGATGACGAGGAAGGAACGCTGCTTAAGGCGGTGTATGACGCGTTGGCCGGCAGCAGCCGCTAATGTCCTGCAAGTCCTGTCACATCATTGAATACAAGCGAAGCTATACGGAAACCGAATGATGCCGTGATATGTACGGTCACGCCGTTGCCGCTCTCGTCCGCTGACGGCTTGTTCTCCAGCCGCTCTTCGCTGAACACGCACTGGAATTTGCGGGAGGGAAATCTGCCGCTTTTCTTGAATCCCGTACGCAATGCTCTGGCAAGCGGGCAGCCGCGGACTTTCCAGAATTCGGCCACAGATATGCGTGACGGGTCGGTCTTGAGTGCCGCACCCATTGACGAGAACAATACCGCACCGGTTTCCAGGGATTTCAGTATCAGGGTCATCTTGTCCGGAATGCTGTCTATGGCATCAACGATGTAGTTGTATTCTTCCAGATGAAACAGACTGGCCGTATCTTCTGAAAATCTCTCATACAGGGCGGTAATGCAGGCATCAGGATTGATGGTCAGCAGGCGTTCGCGCAATGCATTGACCTTAGGCATCCCTAAGGTTTGCGTGGTGGCCATAAGCTGACGGTTGATGTTCGATGCGCAGACCACATCCGAATCCGCTATCGTCAGGTGCGTTATGCCGGAGCGGACAAGACTTTCCGCGCACCAGCTGCCTACACCGCCGGTTCCGACGATGAGAACCTTCACGTCAGCCAGCCTTTCCAGAGCCTCCTTTCCGGCCAGCCTCTCGGTGCGTGTGAAAATATCAGGTGTGCTGTATGCCATTTTTTTGTCAAAAATAGCAAAATCTATCTGTATTGTTCTTAAATTAGCGGACTAATAATGTCAATCTAACTAACGCTTTAATTATGGCTGAAAACAAAAAGGGGATAGATAATATCCTGAATAAGGAATGTGACAGAAGAACTGCTCTGAAGATAATGGC
Organism: Bacteroidaceae bacterium; assembly: GCA_045600825.1. Classification (GTDB taxonomy): domain Bacteria; phylum Bacteroidota; class Bacteroidia; order Bacteroidales; family Bacteroidaceae; genus Colenecus. The sequence goes on along the minus strand of JAZRYP010000001.1, from coordinate 10,538 downwards.
TGCCGGCGGTGCCGGAGTGCTGTTCAGCGGCTCGTTGCTTGAATCCTGCAAAGGTAATACCGCAAAGGCGTCAACTGCTCCGAAATTGGCAGCAGGTGCAAATGACAAGATTTCATCAGCGCATTGGAATTCAACAGGCGATACCGTAGGTCTGCTCGGCCTCGGCTGTATGAGACTTCCGCAGCAGGGTGGTCAGCAGGGCGGTTTCGGACGTGGCGGTGCCATAGACCAGGAGCAGGTCAATGCCATGGTCGATTACGCTCTGGCTCACGGAATCAATTACTTTGATACCGCACCTGCATACAATGGCTCGGAGGCTGCTATGGGAATAGCCCTTGCACGTCATCCGCGTGAGTCATATCTGCTGGCTACCAAAATGTCAAACTTCAACGGCGGTACGGCCGATGCTGCAAAGCAGATGTTCAACACATCGCTGGAGCGCCTTCAGACCACATATATCGACTATTTCCTGCTGCATGGTGCAAGCAGCAAACGCGATATGGATAACCGTTTCGTGAACAATGGCGTAATGGATTTCATACAGGGTGAGAAAAAAGCCGGCCGTATCAAGCACATCGGATTTTCGTTCCACGGAAGCAGATCGGATATGGATTATATGCTGTCACTCCACTCCAAATATCACTGGGATTTCATTCAGATCCAGATGAATTATGTCGATTGGGAGGCGGCGAGTGCCCGTAATGCGGATGCACAATACCTGTATGAGTCAATCTACAAGCTCGGTATTCCTATCGTTGTGATGGAGCCTGTACGTGGCGGTGCACTGGCCAATGTACACGACAAGTTCCGTGAGATGATGGCCGAGGCACATCCTGAGCTTAGTCCTGCCGGTATGGCCCTGTCGTTTGTGGCATCGTACCCCGGCATTATGACCGTTCTGAGCGGAATGTCCAATATGGAGCAGATGACCGAGAATGTGGCCACATTCACCAATTTCAAGGCTCTGTCACAGCAGGACAGGGACTTGCTGCTGAAGATTGCAAGAATGCAGCGTGAGAATTCCACTATAGGATGCACCGCCTGCCGTTACTGTATGCCGTGCGGATATGGCGTGGATATTCCTGGAAACTTCCAGATTTATGACAAGAGCGCGAACGAGTACAGCCTGCCGAATCCTGACGGAGAGCACGACAAGGACTATGCCAAGAACCGCCGTGCATTCCTGAACAAGTACAATTCCCTGGATGCCTCGGCCCGTGCCGACAAATGTGCCAGTTGCCGCGCCTGTGTGTCAAAGTGTCCGCAGCACATTGACATACCTACGCAGCTGAATAAGATAAGGGATCTCGTTTCCGTACTTGAGAAGGGATAATTTCTTATAATAATAGGTGCGGAGAGATATATGGCCAGACGCAGAAAATCAGTGTTGAGAATAGTCAGGATAGTGCTGGCTATAGTATCTGTCGTCCTGATGACGGCATTGTTTGCGAGCCGCTATCTCGGCGGCAGGCTGGCATTTCTGGCAAAGGTCCAGTTTATTCCGGCACTGCTCTCTGCCAATATCGCGGTTTTACTGGGTCTGCTGCTCCTGACCTTCCTGTTCGGACGGCTGTATTGTTCCGTGATATGTCCGTTGGGTATATTGCAGGACTTCTTCAACTGGATTGCAAAGAAGATAGGAGGAAAGAAAAGACAGGCCAGATTCAGCTATTCAAGGCCGCATAATGTGCTGCGCTATGTTATTCTGGCATTGTACGCATTGGCAGTCATCTTCGGAGTTGGCTCGTTTATGGCCCTGCTTGATCCGTATGCGGCGTTCGGTCGCATAATGACCCATATCTTTGTCCCTGTGTCGGTTCACCTGAACAATCTGCTTGCTTCGGTATCTGACCTGTTCCTGATTGAACCGTATGTAGGCATAAATTCGCTGGCATTGTCTGTAGCCATCGTCACGTTTCTGCTTGTGGCGATATTGGCTGTACGGAGCGGACGTACATATTGCAATACAGTCTGTCCGGTAGGCTCGCTGCTGGGACTTGTCAGCAGACATTCCGTATTCAAGGTGCGTATTGACGACTCGAAGTGTGTGGAATGCGGACTGTGCGGAAAAAAATGCAGGGCAAGTTGTATAGATACGAAAAACAGGACTGTCGATTACAGCTGCTGTGTAGATTGCCTTGACTGCATTGACAACTGTGGTACCGGGGCTATATATTTCTCGCCAAAGGAAAAGGTGAAGGCTATGGATGACGATAACAGACCGGATAATGAGTCACGCAGGAAATTCCTGTCGATACTTGCTCTGACAGGAGTGGCCGGCTCGAAGGCGTGGGCCCGTGACAAAATTGAGTTGGTTGATGATTTGGTTGAGAATAAGCCTAAGGAAAAGCACGTTGCAGTGTCTCCGTTCGGCAGTGTCAGCCACAAGCGTCTGAACGCAAAGTGTACGGCGTGCCATCTCTGCATTGACAGGTGTCCTATGAAAGTGCTGCGTCCTGCAATCAATGAATATGGTCTGGAAGGTATCATGCAGCCTGTGATGGACTATACCAGAAGCTTCTGCGACTATGACTGTACGCTGTGCGGGGAGATTTGTCCGAGTGGGGCGATAAGCCCGCTTTCGTGGGATGATAAACACGCTGTCAAGGTCGGTCTGGCGCTGTTTACCAAGGAGGATTGTGCAATGCATAACGGCAAGCTGTTCTGTGAGGCCTGTCTCAGGGCTTGTCGCGCAAGTGCCATAACTCTTGTACCTGATTATAACGAGCCGTTGAACGATGAGGAAATAGGACAGCTTGAGGAACTGCCGTCAAGCACAAAACGTCCCCGTGCCCATTACAGGGTATATCCTAAGATTGATCCGGATCTGTGTATCGGATGCGGTGCCTGCCAGTACCGCTGCCCGGAGAAAGCCATTACCGTACAAGGCTTCGAGGTGCATAAGTGAGTCAGCGCTTCTCGCGTCTGATCACTTTCTTTTTGCGTACTGACCAGCCGAAGAATCCCGTAGGATTGCTCACGTCGAAATACTGGCCGTGCGTATATGCAATAAGGTTCATTGAGGCCATATCCAGTGTGCCGTCATCGAGCAGGTATCTCTCATCTACCTGGACATTCACGACCTCGGCAATAAACATGTCGTGAGAACCTAACGGCTTGATATCAACGACCTTACATTCTATGGATACGGGCGATTCCTCTATCGTCGGGGCATTCACTATACTCGATTTGCCAGGGGTGAGTCCCATCAGGCTGAACTTGTCGCAGTCGCGTCCCGAACGGACTCCGCAGAAGTCTGTGGCTTTTGCCAATGCCTTTGTGGTAAGGTTTATCACGAAGCATCCGTTACGCTTTATTATGTCGTAGGAATAGCGCTCCGGACGTACTGAAATATAGCACATCGGGGGATTGCTGCATATCGTGCCGGTCCATCCGATTGTCAGCACATTGTACTCGTCAGGGGTGGCTCCGCAGCTTACCATAACGGCAGGCAGCGGATAAATCATAGTGCCGGGCTTCCAGTCTTTCTTCATCGCAGGTCGTCGGGTTGTGTCAGTTTGCGGAATACCTGCGGGAACGGCAGCTGAAAACGCAGCAGTTCGCCTGTCACAGGATGTACTATGCTCAAACGGTAGTTGTGGAGCATCAGACGGCGTGCAGGATTGGTCTCGGCCCCGTATTTGATGTCTCCGGCTATAGGACAGCCCATTTCAGCCATATGGACACGAATCTGATTCTTCTTGCCGGTGAATATCTCAACGTCGAGCAGTGCGTAACGTCCGCGTGACTGAAGCAGGCGGTAATGCGTTACTGCAAGCTTGCCTTCCTCCTCATTGTCAGTGGAGTGTACCTGCAGACGGTCGTTTTCTGTAAGCAGTGAGCGTATCTCGTCTTCCGGTCTCTCAGGGACTCTCTCGGTGACGCATACGTACTTGCGTTCCTTCACGTAGAAATCCCAGTTCTCCCTGAGCTCCTGCTGCATGTCGCGGTTCTTTGAGAACATCAGGATACCCGAAGTATATTGGTCCAGACGATGGCATACATACAGCTCTGCATCGCTGTTGTCGTGACGGATGTAGTCGCGGACAATGACGAATGCGTTATTGTCCTTCGATGTGTCATTGGCCACGGAGAGCAGGCCGGAGGCTTTCTCAATCACCACCATCCATTCGTCCTCGTAGATTATCTTGACTTGCGGGTTGTTGAATTTGTAGAATGAACGGCCGAAGTTCACCTTGACCTCATCGCCGGGCAGCAACGGCATATCAAACTGTGTAGTGGCCTTGTCCTTGACTGCGATGTGCTTGTATTTAAGCAGTGACTTGATTTCCGTGCGGCTCTTGTCTGGCATAATCTTGAACAGAAAAGGAAGTAGGGTAGTCTCTTCTGTCACCTTGAAACCCTTTATGTTGTCGGCGGTCAGATGACCTGAGGAATTCTTTGTATTACGGTTGCGCATAGCGGTAATTATTCAATGAAACGGTTGGCGGCGTTGATAAATGCCAGTACTGTGGCTTTGACTATATCGGTGTCGGCTGCGAAGCCATAGTACTGGTTGCCGTCATATTCTACCTGTATATGGACTTTTCCTATATCGTCACAGCCCTTGTCCATAGCCTGGATGAAGAACTCCCTGATCATCATTTTCTGTCCGAGAATTCTCTTCACGCATTTTATGGCGGCATCGACAGGACCGTTGCCGCGTGATATGGCCGATCTGCATTTGCCGTGGACGGACAGGCGGACGTGAGCCCGTGTCTGTACGCCGGTTCCAGACACAACTCTCAGATATACAAGCTGTATCGGATTGATATTCACCGGATTGATACCGCATATCTGAAGTATGTCATCGTCCGTGATGTCCATCTTGACATCTGCAAGACGGAGGAATTTGCTGTATGCAAGATCCAGTTCCTCCTTTGTCAGCTCAATGTTCAATGCTGCCAGACGGTATTTCAATGCGGCGTGTCCGCTGCGGGCTGTCAGCGTGATGGAATTCTCGCCAAGACCTATGTCCTTCGGGTCGATGACCTCGTAGGTCTCCCGCATCTTGATGATGCCGTCCTGATGAATGCCCGATGAATGCGAGAAGGCGTTCCTGCCCACGATGGCCTTGTTGGGCTGTACCGGCATATTCATCAGACTCGATACCATACGGCTGGTGTGATATATCCTGGTGGTGTTTATGCCTGTGGTGAAGCCCAGTTCGTTACGGCCTTTCAGGATCATCGCTATCTCCTCCAGAGCTGTGTTGCCGGCGCGCTCACCGATGCCGTTGACCGTGACATCGACCTGACGCGCCCCGTACATCATACCTTGGAGCGTATTGGCGGTGGCCAGTCCGTGGTCATTGTGGCAATGTACCGACAGTATGACATTGTCAATGCCGTCAACGTGCTCCTTCAGATATTTTATCTTATTCCCGAATTCGGACGGCAGACAGAATCCTGTAGTGTCCGGAATGTTGATGACAGTGGCTCCGGCCTTGATTACGGCCTCTATTACACGTGCCAGGTATTCATTGTCGGTACGGCCTGCGTCCTCGCAATAGAACTGCACTTCGTCAAAAAGGTTGCGGGCGTATCTGGTGGCCTTTACGGCACGCTCCAGAATCTCTTCCCGGTTGGAGCAGAACTTGTATTTGATATGGAAATCGGATGTGCCGATACCTGTCTGTATGCGCTTTCTCTTTGCGTATTTCAATGACTCGGCGGCGGCATCGATATCTTCTGGAATGGCGCGTGCCAGAGCACATATCACCGGCTCGGTCACAGCCTGCGATATGCTTACGACGCTCTTGAAATCCTCCGGGCTGGAGATGGGGAAACCGGCCTCGATTATATCGACGCCCAGTTCTTCCAGTGCCTTTGCCACCTGGACCTTCTCCACGCTGTTCAGCTGACAGCCCTGGACCTGCTCTCCGTCGCGCAGGGTAGTGTCGAATATGTATATCCTCTCTGACATTTATTTCAGCCAGCGGTCCAGCCAATCAAAGTAAGTGCGCTGCCAGAGGATGGCATTCTGGGGCTTGAGTACCCAATGGTTCTCGTCCGGGAACAAGAGCAGTTCCGCCGGTACGCCACGCATTATTGCGGCGTTGAATGCCGATACAGCCTGTGAATAGAGTATTCGGTAATCCTTCTCTCCGTGTATGCAGAGTATCGGAGTATCCCACTTGTCAATGAACAGGTGTGGCGATGTGCTGAATGAATGTGCGGTCTTGTCATTCTGCTCCCAGTATGCTCCGCCTAAATCCCAGTTTGTGAACCATAGTTCCTCGGTCTCGACCGACTGCTGCTGGAGATTGAATATTCCGTCGTGGGCGATAAACGCCTTGAAACGCTTGTCGTGATGTCCTGCGAGCCAATATACGGAATATCCTCCGAAACTTGCACCTACGCATCCCAGACGGTCATTGTCTATAAACGGCTCCTTGCTTATCTCATCGACAGCGGTGAGCAGGTCTGTCATACACTGGCCGCCGTAGTCTCCGCTGATTTCCTCGTTCCATGCGCTGCCGAAACCTGGCAGGCCGCGGCGGTTCGGAGCGATTACGATGTAGCCGTTGTCAGCCATTATCCTGAGATTCCAGCGATAGCTCCAGAACTGCGATACGATGCTCTGCGGGCCACCCTCGCAGAACAGGAGTGCCGGATACTGCTGTGACGGATCGAACTTGGGCGGATAAATCACCCAGGTCAGCATCTGCTGTCCGTCAGTCGTCATTATCCAGCGTTCCTCAACCTTGACCTCGTCGAGCTGACCAAATATGTGGTCGTTCTCCTTGGTGATGCGTGTGGCCGAATTGTGTGCAATGTCAAGCGAATAGATTTCTGTCGCGCTTGTCATTGACTGGCGTGCCGCAATCATATTGCTGCCGGCCAGAGCTATTGACTGGTAGTCGCAGGTATCGTCATTGACTATGCTCGTTATACCGTTGAGGTCTGTCCTGAATATTGACAGTCTGCCGTGCCATGCACCGATATAGAACAGGCCGGTGCCGTCCTGATTCCATATAAATGATTCCACATTGCTGTCGAAATGCTCCGATACGGATTTCTTCTGGCCTGTGGCAAGGTTCATCACATAGAGCCTGTTGCGGTCGCTCTCGTATCCGTCGTGCTCCATGCTCTGCCAGGCAATGTACTGTCCGTCAGGAGAATACTGCGGATTAACGTCATATCCCAAGTTGCGGTCCTCCGCACCTTCCTGCTTGCACAGATTGATTGTGCTTCCGTCGTGTATGTCGTAATAGTAAATGTCGGAGTCTGTGCTTTTGGCGTACTCCAGACCGCTCTTCTTCCTGCACGTGTATGCCACGCCTCTTGAATCAGGGCTCCAGCAGAGCTGTTCTGTACCGCCGAAAGGCAGCATAGGACACTCGTATGCCTGGTCTGCGAGTATATCGAGAGTGACATCGGATACCCTCTTGCCGTCAAACGGAGCGACGAAGGGGTGGGGAAGTTCATCGACCCAGCTGTCCCAGTGACGGTACATCATATCAGTAGCTATGCGTCCGGTAGCCTTGGGCAGATCCTCATATTGGGTGACCTTTATGAGAGGATTGTTTACTCCCATTACCATCAGTACCTGGCACTCGTCAGGCGAGAAGATGAATCCGTCAATGGATTTGTCTGTAAATGACAGCTGTTTGCGCTGTCCTCCGTTCACATCCATCTCCCAAATCTGGTACGATCCGGAGTTGTTGCTCAGAAATGCGATTCTGTTGCCGCCCTTTATCCAGGCCGGTGCCATCTCGTTATCGCCCGATGTGGTCAGCATACGGTTTGAAGTGCCGTCTGCATTCATTATGTATATCACGCGGTGGCTGCCGTTCTGCTCCACACTGTAATACGAGACCTCGTATGCAATCTTCTTCCCGTCGGGAGATACCGCCATGGCACCTATTCTTCCCATTGCGTAGAGTGCCTCCGGCGTAAGCCTGCCGTCAGCCAATTGTATTTGTGTCTTGCCTATAACCGGCTGATGCTTGTCGTTCTTACAGCTCTCGGCTGTCGATACGGTTGTCAGAATAGCCATAATAATCAGTAACGGATTGAAAAAACAATTTCTCTTCATTGCCCTAAAAATTAATTAGGTGCAAAGTTACGATAATCTTTCCAAATGCTCTAAATGCTTTATGGAAAGTATTGACTGGCAGACGTGGAAATTTCTTTTGGAAAAACACTTGCGTAATGAAAAAATATATACCTTTGTGGCAACAGTAGTCGCCACGCTTCCCGTATTGAACAGCGTACCAGGGCGGCTCTTTTGCTTTTATACCATGAAATATAACAAGATATACTTGCAGAGAAAGAATACTATACTGGGCAGAGAAAAGTTTGTAGTTACAAATTATTATGTTTGTAGTTACAAACTTTTAGCGGGACAAGTAGGGTACTACGAGCGGGGTGGAAAGTTCTGCCGTTGTTAATCAGCCGAAAGTTCTACATATTGTATAAAAAAACTATCCAATTGACATTTTAAGGTAGGGCTACAGAGATGGCTACATAAGGAAGAAGGTTAACAAATGTATTGATGCCATACTTGGTGAGATTCAATAAGGGGCGTCTGTCTGGCAGTGTCCTGAGCTTTTTTGTGGAATATCGAACTCTCCAGAACTTAGACTGGCAGACGGATATGAGAGGGGACAGAGTCAGTTTTTCTGGTTCGAGCTTTTGCAAGAATAAACGACAGATTTGCTGTAGTAATGTAGATTAATTAAACACTTGCGTGGGATTAAGATATAGAAAACGGGTTAAAATAGCTCCTGGAGTACATCTGAATTTCAGCGGGAGCGGAGTCAGTACTTCATTTGGCGTAAAAGGTGCAAGTATTACCAAAGGAAAGAAAGGTACTTATGTTAATGTAGGTATTCCTGGTACAGGCCTTTCTTATCGTGAGAAAGTTCATGTAAAATGCAAAAAACAAAATTCTCCTTTTACAGACGTTCAACATGATAATAAATCACGAAATTTTGATAAGTTTTTTAAGGCCTTTTTTTTTACGACATTTCTTTTGTTTTCCTACGCTATTTTTGAAGGTGGAATAATGTGGCTTTTCTTTTTTATATCATTAGCCATATGGGTCTTGTGGCTAATACTTTGGTCGAGATTTTGTTCGAAAGAAAAAGTCGTACAAGGTACAGAACTAAACGCTTCGGTTTGTGATGAGCCGTTTATAAAATCTATAGAACCAAATACGAATAATGATGTTGAAAAGCAAAATGGCAGTACCACTCCGGCTGCTGATATCAACGAATTTATCAATAAGCCTTCTTTTTCGAGTACAAATTATGACTCAGATGAAAAAATACCTGAACAATCCAAAACAGACGAGATGAATAATTTAACTAATAGACCTATTGATTTTAGTGGAACTTACAAGGAATCTCTGCCTTGTAGGTATGGAGAATTAAGTATTTCTAAGCATGGAGTCCAATTGGACTTTTATATTCCAGGTCCAGATTTAAGGTATAATGGTTCGTTCTATCATTTAAGATGTCCTGAAGAAGTTGATGAAATGATAAAGTGTCTATTACAAGGTTGGAATAGATGGGAAACTGTAGCAAGTTTAAATTTATCCGGTAGCATTGAAGAACAAATAAACAATAATATTACCGTCAGATGTGGCTCTGACTTTTTTAACGGTGTCTGTGTATTTGGATATGCTTTTGTGCTTAATTCAAAAAGCGATGTAGATCATTTCATCTCCATTCTGGAACAAGCAAAAATTAAAGGTGAATTAATCCGTAAGTCTCTTTTCGGGTAATAGAATAAAATAGACGCTGTTTACTATATATGACATGAACCACGAAAGTTTTTTGTTCAACTTTCGGGTTCATGTCAATTGCAGAGGGCGGGACTTGTCCAGTGTATGCGGTGCAGACGTTTACAGTTCCGAAATCTGCTCCAGAGTCAGGCCTGTACATTGACTGATTACCTCGTCTGCGATGTTTGCGGCCTTCATCTTGCAGGCGGCGTCAAACTTGCCCTGCTCAATCCCCTTGGCAAGACCCTCTTCGCGCCCTTGTCTGATGCCTTTATCCAGGGCGGTGTCCAACTCGCTGTTGCGGTTCAGAATCCAGCGCAGTTCGCTCTCGTACATTTCCTGATCTTCCTCGTTCATACTGGCAAAGTTAATCACACCGAACAACTTATCAAAATTTTCGGAACTGAATTCATTCGGGCGGGCAGACATCTTGCCGGCGTTCTGAATCACGTACAGCTGCTTCTCCAGAATATTGAGACGGCCCGGGTCATTGCCAAGTTTGGGCAGTTCGATTGTTATCAGATGCAGGTCATCGAACAGCATCCCGTGGGGATGCTCGTCATTGCGGATGCTGTAGCGGTTTATCACCCGGTCGTTGGGCTCCACACCGGGCATTATGAAGTCCATTATGCCTATCACATACACGGGGTCGAACTTGTATTTCCTCTCTCCTGCGCGGACCTGCTGGCGGATGGGAAAGCCTGAGTAATAGACCATCCTGTTGGCAAAGTCCCCCTGCTCGGCGTTCTGCATCTCGATGATGAGCGACTCGCCGTTCTGCGTGGTGCAGTTGACATCGAACACGG